>JAZOPO010000018.1:0-69306 GCA_045655585.1 Alistipes sp.
GTTGCCCTCTTTTCTTTGTAAAATATTTTTATACCTTTACAAACCTGTGCCAACTATGCTACTTGATGCCAGATAGCGACATTGAACGACAGCCAAGCGCACGCATAAAAATCTATGACATAATGTGTCTTCAAAATGGCATTATCTGTCATAGTCAAGTAACGAAATAATCGGTTTTAGTAGCCGAAAATAATAGTGTTCCTTTGCAGCGTAACCAAAATGTAAAACGCTATGGCAAAGGAAATTTATCTCAACGGCTTGACCGCTGACCAGCTCTCGGAAATGATACGAGAGTCCTTGCGCAACGAGTTGCAGCAGCTGCGACCTCTGCGCCCAAAATCAGATGCAAGATACCTCACTCGTCAGGAGACGGCACGGCGACTACGCATATCGCTCGTGACGCTCACCGATTGGGTTAATCGTGGCAAAATATGCGCTCACAAAATCGGTGGGCGTGTCCTCTTTCGAGAGAGTGATGTAGAGTCGGCTCTCAATCAAATAATCCCCATAAAAAGATAATCAGTGAAAGAGAAATATATTCTTCTTTCATAGTAATACTATACCGCTATGAGAACAATTCAAGACATTAAACTTATCCCGATACGCGATTATTTGACACAGCGTGGTATCGTGCCCAAGCAGGAGAACTCTCGTTATGGATTCTTTCTTTCACCGTTTCGTGAAGAACAAGATGCGAGCTTCAAGGTGGACTATACGCAGAACCTATGGTATGACTTTGGTGCAGGTCGTGGAGGCTCTATTATCGACCTTGTGATGGAGATCGAGAGGTGTAACTTTCAGCAGGCGGTGGAGAGATTGCGGAACGACAATATTTCAACTTCAACCCTTGTTACTTCGCAAACTTTACACACTTCGGCGAGCGGATTAAAAGTGTCGAAGGACTACCCTCTGCGCCACCCAGCGCTCATAAACTATCTCGACAGCCGCGCCATTGACGCCTCTATTGCTAAGAAATTTTGTCGAGAGGTACATTACTCGGTTGGTGAGCGCAACTACTTCGCTATCGGCTTTCGTAATGACTATGGCGGCTGGGAATTACGCTCTGAGAGATTCAAAGGGTGCAGCACACCGAAGCATATCACAACGATTGATAACGGTAGCGATAAAGCACTCGCTTTTGAGGGATTTATGGACTTCCTATCCTACCTAACCATCAAGCGAAACGACTCGCCGACTTGCGATATTGCAGTGCTAAACTCTGTTGCAAATGTTCAAAAAGCTGTACCGTTTCTTGCTCGTCATCGTAGCATTTACACCTTCCTGGACAACGATGATGCAGTGCGAAAGGCCCTTGCTGAGATAGAAAGATTATGCCCTCGCAGTGAGGTCGTAAATCAGTCGGATTTCTATCGTAGGTATAAGGATTTGAATGATTATCTACGCTCACAACGACCTCGAAAACGAGTTATTGCGAAGCCAAAACGAGGAATGAAATTGTAGGGGAGCAAGTTTGTGTTTCTGTCGGACAGAAACTATGAAATCCCGATGGTCTAACCTAAATATAAACCTAAAACCTAACCACTATGAGAACAATCAAGAATCGCAATAATGAAGGTCGCCCATCTATGGCTGCAACCGAAAAACGCAAGTATAAAATTACAGTGCGCTTTGCTACCGAAGAGTACTTTTCGTTAAAGGATAAGGCTCGCCGAGCGGGTGTTACTTTGAGCGAGTATCTGCGCCGAGCATCAGCCTCCTCAGTGGTGCGTGAGCGATTGCGCCCACAGCATCTGCACCATATCCTGCAACTGACAGGTATGGCAAATAATCTTAATCAGATATCTCGCAAGGCTAATTCTGCAGGTTATGTGAGTGCAAGAACAGAGTACCGCTATTTAGCAAGCGAGATTGATGACCTAATAAACCGCATAAAAGATGATAGGTAAGATTGTACAAGGAGCAAATTTTCGTGGCGTGGTAAATTATGTGTTGCAGAAACCCGATGCCGAGCCTCTCGGTAGCCGAGGGCTGAGAAACGATAGTATTGACCATATTGTCGAGAGTTTTCGCACGCAGGCCTCGCTTTACCCGATTGCCAAGCCCGTAGCCCATATCTCGCTGGATTTCTCAGTGCAGGATAAGGAGCGCTTGACAAACGAGATGATGTTGCAGATTGCTGATGAATATCTGCGCCGTATGGGCTATGGGAATACGCAGGTGTTGATAGTTCGCCATCACGACAGAGAGCATCCGCATCTGCATCTTGTCCTTAATCGGATTGATGGAAATGGTAAGCGTATCTCCGACAAGAATGAGCGAGTGCGGAATGCAAAAGTGTGCAGGGAGCTATCAGATAAATATGGTCTTTATATAGCTCCGAATAAGGAGAATGTAAAACGCCACCGATTGCGAGAACCTGATAAAACGAAGTATGAGATTTATGATGCTATTCGTAACGCTTTGCCAAGATGTCGCAATTGGAATGATTTAACATCTGTGTTACGCAAACAGGGCATTAATACCGAGTTTAAGCACAAAGGCTCTACCTCGACTATCGAGGGCGTAAAGTTCTCGAAGAACGGCTATACTTTCAGTGGCTCTAAGGTTGATAAGGCATTTAGCTACTCTAAGCTCAACCGCCATTTTGTCCAAACTCAGCAGCGAATATCGCAACAACCAACACCCAGCAAGAGAATGAAGATGGCGGCTGATAACTATCGCTCTGCATTTTCGGGGTTATATGGAGATAATAACCCAAATGTATCGGAGGGTGCTAATATGGGAGCATATGGGGCTATCCTGTTTCCGCCTATGGATTCGCCCATAAAGTTGTCGGCAGCGCAACTGCAACGCCGAGCAGGCGAGTCACCCGAGGAGCATCTTGCACGAGTAACGGCTCTACTTAATCAGGTCGCCGAGGCTATGGCTGCCGCTACTGAGGAGCACAAACGAAAACAAAGAAATGTGAAACCGAAGAAATCAACACTGAAACTATAATAAAGTGTGTTGAATGTGATATGATACTGGAGAGAAGCAGAGTAACTAGTCTCTCTGGCTGCTAACATTGAACAACCTATCAATAGGTAGAACAACTCAATGTAAAAGCGAAGCACATTATAGTAGAAAAATAAATCTCTTCTAATTTCTATAATATCCATGAGTTTTTGTAAAACATTTATTAATCAATTAATGTCATCCTAGTGAAATTTTTATTACCTTTGAGGTGATAATAGTGTGGTTGTTAAATCATCTAAAAGGTTATATATAGAACAGAAACATAGTATGTGTAAAATTAAGAAAAGTATACAAAAGCAGGAATCTGTAACAATTGATGAGCAATTACAAGGTTCTACATTAAATAATAGAACCGATAGCAGTATGAGTTTTAAATGTTTCGCTGCTATCGTATGTGTTTGTACCGCGATATTTGTCATATTTCAAATCATAGGATATGTGAGTTTTCGAGAACATAGAAAAAGTATACTTGATATATATCAAATTGCCACAAATGCACAATCAATGTATCATGGTACGTCGTTTGAGAATGTTGATAGTTTGATTAATGGATTAGACATTCCGTACTCACAAAAAATCGAATTACAGCATAGTTTAAAAGTTGTCGCTGGAGATATATCATCGGCAATCAAGAATAGTATTGAACTAGATGCTTTAAAACAAGCAAAAAATGATAATATACAAAATGGCACAAGGGATTTGCTAGAATTGCAATACGCAAAAATACAACATGAATATGAGTCGATTCAAATATGGTACGGAATACTTACGGTTATTTTTCTGATATTTAGCTTCTATTCTCTATACAAAGTAGATGATATTGTTAAACAAGGTAAAGATGGCTTAAAAGATTTAGATCTTATAAAAGAGAAAGCAGATGGTAAAATAAAATCATTAGGTGATGAAATTGATAAAACTCTAAATGCATTTAAACATAAATCAAAGGAGCATTTTGCAAAATATCAAAATATATTTAAACAGCGAGTCGGAGATATAGACAATGTTATCAAGTCGAAAGAAGATATTATGAATAAACAAGTTGAGGGTACTCGAGATAAGTTGGATAATATCTTTGAGGATGCCCAACATAGATGTTCCGAATTAGTGAATAGTGGAAAACTTGAAATGTCTGAGATAAAAATAAATCAAGAAAAGTTATCTCAGCAGTATAGTATCTTACAGCAGCAGCTGGATGTTGTAAATACAATTATTAGGAATTACCAAAAAAATAGCGGTCTAGATGGTAGCAAATAGAATATTAACATTGTATCAAGACTCTGCAGATGCTCTTTTGGGTGCAATGAAGGATGCATTAAAGTTGATAGACATAAATGGCTCAATAGAACAGGAGTCTATGAAGAGTCATGCTAGTAATGTCAGCAATATTACCGAATTGCAAATAACCAGAATGTTAGAGTTGGCTACGACTAAAAAGATAATTTTGGGACACATAAGTAGTGGTATTGTAATATCGCTGCAGAAAATCATTGAGCTTACAAAGTTGGTCTATGAAAATTCGTTATTCACCACTCCAATATATCTTAAGTTGATTCAGGATCAATTGACATCAATATGCGACTTTATAAAAAAATCGTATATTGCAAAAGATATAGACATTACTATGGTTGCTACTGAATTGGCAGAGCTCATTAATAGTTATAAAAATATACAACAATTACCACAAAATGAATTTATAGTAAGATTGTTACGTGAGATATACCAACTGTGTATAATAAAATAAGACGAAAATATCGAAGACTCTCATTGGTATAACGATTTATTCTCATACTATAAAATAATAGTGTATCTTGCGAGGATATAATTCAGAATTACTATCTTTGAGCAACAAAACGAACAAAAACTAAAATATACAAGACATAGATAAAAGAATAGTATAACATACATATATAAAATAAGTTAGTATTAACTTTGGTTCTCGCTTACTGAAACCTAGGAAATTTCAAATTTAGCGAAGGGAATAAAAGTTGGTGCTCACGCTTTATGGCGTGGGCTTTTATTCCATTTATTCGCTAAAGGCTTTCCTAGGGCCGCAGTAAGATAAATTCGAATAAGTCCGCGCTTTTTTTGCGCCCTTATTCGAACGCATAGTCGAAGTTAATCTATCCCAAACTTCGACGATATGCAAGACTCCAAATATACATTCATAGATCTTTTCTCCGGTTGCGGAGGGCTATCGCTCGGATTCGAGATGGCTGGTTATAAGTTGCTATTGGCGATTGATAATTGGCAAGATGCTCTTGATACCTACAAGCACAACAACCCAGATGCTCGAACACTCTGTGGCGATCTGTCTAAAATCAATCCCGAAGATATTAAGCGAGAATATAACATCGACCGAGTGAGCGTCATTATTGGTGGCCCTCCGTGTCAAGGCTTCTCAATTGCAGGTAAGCGCATCATTGATGATGAGAGAAACAAACTTTATAAAGCGTTTGTCGGCTTTGTTAGATGCTTTATGCCAGATGCTTTTGTGATGGAGAATGTGCCAAACATTCTCTCTATTGGCGATGGTGTTGTTAAAGAATCAATCATCAAGGATTTTAGTGATTTAGGTTATAATGTTAACTATAAGGTCTTATTAGCCTCAGACTATGGCGTTCCTCAAAATCGTAGAAGAGCTGTTTTTGTTGGCTTGAGAAATGGCGAGTATTCATTTCCAACACCTACAACTACTACTCCTATAACTACGAAAGAGGCGTTATCTGACTTGCCTGATAATAGTATAGCTGATGGTGAAGCATATCCATTGTCAGCACAAAGTGTCTACCAACAGATGATGCGCAAAGGAGTAGAGACCTTGCATAACCATCAAGCAACCATCCACACTGAACAGACCTCACGAATTATTGCGATGGTGCCAGATGGAGGTAACTATAAAGATTTACCCAAAGAACTTCAACAAACACGCAAGGTAAATATTGCGTGGACTCGTCTGAATAGTAAGAAACCAAGCATTACTATTGATACTGGACATAACCATCATTTCCATTATTCGTACAATCGAGTTCCTACTGCTCGTGAGAGCGCTCGACTGCAATCATTTCCGGATTCATTTGTATTTACGCATGGCAAAACCAGTCAATTAAAACAGATTGGTAATGCTGTTCCTCCATTGATGGCTATGGAGATTGCAAAACAATTAAAGATACATATATGAGCTACAACCCAGACAACCAATACCGATGTACTATAATTAGAGGTAAAAGTCAAACACAAATGGAAGACTTATTACCTCTGTACGCCAATATGGTACATAGATTATGTCCTTGCACAGAAAATGAATTTAATAAGCGAGGCAATAAGTTCCTATCAAAAGCTTTATTCGGTACTGACTGCTATGAGATACTACCTAATAGCAATCAAAAGACTGTAAGGAATCACCTTACGGAAATTGCAGGAACTTTGCTCGCATTATATCGCATTGATATGGATGGCTATGTATATGAAACTGAGTTGTGTTCATATCTACTTGACACGAACGATTTCCCTGCATTCTTTCGTAATATATGTTTGAATTTTCAATTCCCCAATGGAACGAAGAAATCCAATTTTGTATTACAAGATGTAGCCAATAGGATAAATATAAGACCCTTTTGCTTTGTCGTTTCGTTGCTCTACTATGCTCAACAGCAGCCACACAAACATCTTCTAACAAAACAAGAGATTGGGTATTATGTACTTAATAATTTAGAAGTGCTACAAGGTAGAGTCGGTGTTGAAACTGTGTATCATAAAATAATCGAGGATAGAGTAAACGGAGTGCATAAACCACAGTTGTCAGGCTCTCACGATTGGCAACACATTAAAGAACAGTTTAACTTGTTAGAGTTGGCAAATATAGTATACACAGATAGGACTTATATTTGGCTTAACAAAGAAGAAGCATTGTCTGTAGAGGTATTTGTTAGATCTCTGCATGAATCTGCATTTGATGTGTATGCTTATGATTTATCTTCTCTTGATGGAAGAAAACGGTTTTATGCCGATTGGGAAGAGTATTATGGCAGATTGAATTCGGATTTAGCGATATTGCCCACTAAATTCCAGAGTGCAACAGAGATTGTGATTGCTGATAGAGCAGAACAAACAGCCCAACGAGGAGCGGTCGGTGCTACTACAATAGAGGTGGGAGATAAGGGTGAAACATTAGTGTACAATCTCGAAAAAGAACGAGTTGGGAACTACAAAGCAAGGTTAGTTAACAAGGTCCTATTGTTAGGTAAAACAAAGGGGTTTGGGTATGACATTAGCTCAATCGAAGCTGATGAGAATCCCGACAAGCCTGAATTTGCACGATATATTGAGGTTAAATCTACTACACGAGTTACAGAGCCGTCATTTGATGACAACTGGACCGATTCGCTCAATTTAACATCAAAAGAGTGGGTAGCTGCCGAGCAGTATAAGGAGTACTATAACATATATAGGGTATACTTTACAAAACAAAGAACTTTTGTTGTAAGAATCAAAAATCCGTATGAATTAGCCACCCAAGATTTAATCGAGGTATATCCTACAACTTATCAAATGAATTTTAATGACAAAGTAATAGAACATCGTTATGCCGGAGAATAAAATAAAGGTAGCCTCGCTCTTTTGTGGTTGTGGTGGTTCTGATTTAGGTTTGTTAGGTGGTTTTAAGTACCTTGGCAAACACTATAAAAGACTACCATTTGAAATTGTGTACGCAATCGACAATGACAAATATGCTGTTGAAACATATAATGCTAATTTCTGGCATCCTGCCGTATGTGAAGACATAACAAAAGTAGATTTTGCTGATGTTCCCGATGTTGATATGATGATTGGGGGCTTTCCTTGCCAATCGTTTAGCACTGTGAATCCAACTAAAGACACTAACGATGCTCGTGCAAATTTGTATAAAGAGATTGTTCGTTTCCTGCAAGAAAAACAACCGAAGTATTTTATCTGCGAGAATGTAAAAGGCTTGCTTACCCTTCAGAAAGGTGCTATTATTCAAAAAATAGTAAAGGAGTTCACAGAGTGCGGGTATAATATTCAATATAAGCTAATAAAGGCTGTCGAGTATGGTATACCTCAAAGACGAGAACGAGTTATCATTATCGGAATCAGAAAAGATATTGATTTAAGTTACCTGTTTCCTAATCCTATATGCACAGAAGATAATGCAGTTCCACTTTGTAAAGTTATTGACAAACTTGATATTGAGGAGCAAAAATATTATTTTTCTCAAAAGGCTGTGCAGGGTGTAAAGAATGCTAAAAACAATATGAAGAGAGGACTTTGGCAAGATCTAAATGCACCTTGCTTAACTTTAACATCCCATTTGGCAAAGGTTAGTATGAACTCTCGCGATCCGATTTTATTGGTTGATGCTAATGAGGAGTTGTATCGACGCTTCACACCTCGTGAAGCTGCACGCATACAATCTTTTCCTGATACATTTAAGTTGCATTCATCAGAGGCAAAGTCGTATAAACAAATTGGCAACGCAATCCCTCCTGTTATGATGTGGTATATAGCCAAACAATTGTTTGTCAAATAATAATCAAGTCTGCCGAATTAAATGATTCTGCAGGCTTGATTATTTATATGTGCTTCTATTTATATCTTCGCTTAATTTAGCAATGATTTCTCTCACACAAGCGAGCATCTCTATGATAGGTTTTTCTTCCCGATGATTGAATTCGACTAATTGATTGTATTTTTCTGTCAAGAAAACATTTGCATTATTAGATAAAGCAATAGATTTCTTTTCATTGATCATCGATATGAAACTTTCTATTTCAGTATGATCTTTATTGTCATTGCGTCCTCGTTGTTGTGTTGAGTTAGACCTACTTTTAGCAATAAGTATCTTTTCAATCTCTTTAGCTTTGCTTAATAGGGAATGAAATTCAATAGCTGTTTTCTTATTAAGCACCTCTTTTTTAGCATCTACAGCTATCTCTGCAGCACTTTTTGCTGACATTGCTTGCCAGATAGCAATGCCAGCTCCAACAATGGAGGCTACAGATGCAATTATAGGTCTAGTAAGTGTTTAATAAATCTCTAATCTGCTCTTCTGACATCTTGTATCTCTCCATATGGTCAAGTTTCTCCCACTTTTGAAGCCTTGCTTGGTAGTGATTAAGTTGACGGCTATGGCTATTATAATAACTATGTGACAGCTCTTTTATCTCGTGATATCTATCTAAATCCTCTATAAAATACTGAACATAGAGCATCTGCTTTGCTTCAAAATTACCATCAAACCCAGGGAATTTAACCTGCTCATCTGTAAGCGATGTTTCTTTTAATTGTTTGTATGAAAAAATAATACCTCTATACATTTCGAGGATGTCTAATACTGAACGACATTCGTCAGCGCTTAACCCTTCGTCATATAACATATCAAACACATCGCTATAATGCAATTCGTATCCGCGTTCAAGAGCTACTATTTTTGCTTCATAGTCAGAGAATTCTGACGAATCGGATAATTTCTGCAATATTCTCAATTGAAAAATGAAAGAAGCTCTTTCCTTAGGTGTTAATTTTACTATTTCCATAATTTACTTATCTAAATTAATGTATAGGTGTAAAGATAATCATTTTTTAATAGAGGACAAAATTCTATGATGTGTTTTGAGATGATTATGTTGTGACACATTACAGATATACAAAAGTTTTTATTTCTTTTTGCAAAAAATGTAACTATCTTTGAATTAGAATTATTAATTGTATACTATGGAAAGTTTCGAGTATAAAGGTTACTGGTATTTGCCAAATAAGCCTGATAGAAAAATAGCAGGTATATTATCATTTAAAGATAGAGAATCATCAACATTAGAGTTAATCGGAGATCTTGAATTGTATGATAATCCTATTTATGCGATATCAGGACCTGAAACATATAATGTGATATGGGGCATCAATGAAGAGGCCAAGAAAATCACATTATTTAATTGTAATTTGGTAAATAGGCATTTTAACCTAAAGAGTGATTTCCCGATAAAAAAGTTTTCGATACAATATATTCTTGTAGGGCAGCATATATCATCTGCCGAGGATAAACTTTTTGACGTTTGCCGTGTTGAGATACCCATTATTAACAAAATGGTGCTTCCCAGCAGTAATACAACAATCTATTCAGTTTCAAGATGGAGGACATAAAATAGATTCTATGGGATTATCTATTAAATGTTCAAAATTAGATCAAGCAATAGAAAGTGTTAATATAGACGGATTAGGGCTTAAAGTATCCTTATATCCTCAAATTAATATATCTTGGGAATATTGTGCTCCAGAAACAAAGCAATTTACAACTCTAGTTATTGAGAATGACTTAAAGGAAACAATATGGTCTTTTATTCACTATGTATATATATTTGAACAATTCTTATCGTTTGCTACATTATCAAATGTAGATGTAAGTAAATTTACACTACAAAATAAGGATACATACGAAGAACTTAAGAATGGTCAGAAGTTGTATGACTCTGTTTTATTGTATTATAATAGACCTGATATCAATGATGGTATTCGGCATAGGGAGCAGTTCCTATTTAAATATGACTCTATCAAGGATAAATTCCCTGAGATTATAAGACATTGGTACTTGGAAACTGATGATATAGCACCCATAAGATCGCATCTTATTCAGAGTATTCAATCGAAAAAGTTATTTACTAGTATTGATTTCTTAATTGTATTTCAAGCCATAGAAGGGTATATGATTAGATTTAAATATGGAGATAAGAGCGTGAAGCAAAATTTAAAGACACTAATTGAAGAGTATAATGATATCCGAAATTTAAATTGCGATAAAATTGATGTTGATGCGGTAGTTGATTCTCGCAATTACTACTCTCATTTTATGAATAAATCTAAGAAACCAAGGACTCTTGAAGGATATGAGCTTTTCTGTCAAATTTGTAAATTGAAAGATTTATTAATTTGTTGTATGCTTTCGTTTATGGGATTGAATCACGATGAAATTAATAGTTTAATGTCAAAAAGTGAGTATTCTTTCTACACTCCTCAATAAACTCAATACGCTCAATTTGTGCGGTAGTATTACAAATGTATGACAAATCAAAAGAAAAACAGCGTTAGAGATGCTTCTAACGCTGTTTTGGTGAGGTCCGAAGCGGATTCGAACCGCTGTAGACGGTTTTGCAGACCGGTGACTAAGCCACTCATCCATCGGACCATCATGCTTAATTGCGAGTGCAAATATACAAAAAATTCTAATTCTACCAAAACTTCTGTGCAAGTTTCGTACTTTTTCGCAAAAATTATTAACTTTACAACTGCCAAAGTGCATTTTATTGTATTTTGCACCCACTTTTTAGGACCTGCCGCCCCAAAACGACACAACAACAGACCGCATCACTATGCCACTGAAAGATATAGCCCTGACTTTTGTCCCGCAACTCGGTGTTCGCGGCGCGGCCCACCTGATTAGATACTTCGGGTCGGCAGAGGCTGTATATGCCGCATCGCGTGACGAGCTAACGGAGGGTGCTGAGCTTCGCGACTCTGCCGTGAAAAGCATCTTGGCGGGCGAAGGTCTGCGCCAAGCGGAGCGAGAGATGGAGTATTGTCGTCGAAATGGCATAACACCCGTAGCGGCATCGTCGCCACACTACCCTCGCCTGCTGCGCGAGACGGACGACTTCCCTGCGGTGCTATATGTTTGTGGTAATACGGAGGTGCTCAACAGCCGAATGGTGTCGTTTGTTGGCACGCGTAAGATGAGCTCATACGGACAACTTATGTGCGACACTCTGGTGCGCGAACTCGCTGAGGCCGTACCCGATGTAACCATCGTAAGCGGCTTGGCCTATGGCGTAGACGGGGCGTGCCATCGTGCTGCGCTAACACACGGGGCGAGAACCGTTGCAGTGTTGGCAAATGCATTGCCCAAGATGCAACCCTCGGCACACGAGCGCATAGCTGCCGAGATGATTTCGCGAGGTGGAGCAGTTGTCAGCGAACTAAATTCACAGACCAAGCAGAATGGGCAATTCTTCATTCCGCGCAACCGCATAATTGCCGGCTTAGCCGCAGGAACGGTGGTTGTTGAGTCGCCCGAGGCTGGCGGCTCGCTCTCCACGGCAGCGTTTGCCGATGGGTACAATCGCACGGTGATGGCTTTGCCGGGCCGCGCAACGGATAGCAATTCGCGCGGCTGCAACCTGCTGATTCGCAATAGAAAGGCGCAGGCAATATTATCGGGATGCGACATTGCCCGCGAGTTGATGTGGGACCTCGAGCTCGACACCATAAATGAGCCACAACGCGAACCCCTGCCCCTCACCGACGATGAGAGCAGACTCTTCGCGCACTTTGACACCGAGCCTATTTCGATAGATGTTCTGCAACAGCGAAGCGGATTATCACTGGGCGAGTTGTCGCTCACGCTGATGAATTTGGAGTTATCGGGCGCTATTCGCCAGCTGCCCGGCAAACGATACGAGAAAATAATATAGCCACAGAGAGTGGCCAACAACCAAAAGCACACTATGCAACTAATTGATACACATTCCCATCTATATGCCGAGGAGTTCGACAACGACCGCGCCGAGGCCATCGAGCGTGCCCGCGCGTGGGGCGTGGAGCGACTGCTGCTACCCGCCATCGACAGCGAGAGCCACGAGCGACTATTCGCACTGGCCACAGCCTACCCCGACCTCTGCCGCGCGATGATGGGTCTGCACCCCACCTCCGTGAATGACAATCCCCGCTGGCGTGAGGAGCTGGCACTCGTGGAGCAGTATCTCGCGCAACCGCCCGAGGGCATTAAGTTTTGCGCCGTGGGAGAGATTGGCTTGGATTACTATTGGAGTCAGGATTTCGTTGCCGAGCAGCGCAAGGCGTTCATCTCGCAGTGTCGTCTGGCCGCCCGCTTGGATATGCCCGTGGCGATTCACACCCGTTCGGCGTGGGAGGATATGTGCGAAATATTAGAGAGCGAAACATCACGCGCCACCGAGCGCGGAGAGCGTCTGCGAGGCGTACTGCACGCCTACTCGGAGGGGGCTGATGTCTATCGCCGAATGAAGGCGTGCGGAAATTGGCTATTTGGAATAGGTGGTGTGGTGACTTTCAAGAAGAGCGTTGTCGCTCAGGCCGTTGCCGAGATGGAGTTGGAGGATATAATCCTCGAAACAGACTGCCCCTACCTCACCCCCGTACCCTATCGCGGGAAGCGCAACGAGTCGGCCTATGTTCGCTATGTGTGCGAGAAGATTGCCGAGATTAAGGGTATCTTGCCCGACGCGGTGGCGCGCATAAGCACCGCCAATGCCCGCAGAATGTTTTTAGGAAATGAATAAGGTCTATTAATATAAGGTAAATATGGAACAGATAATACGAAATATCGATTCGGGTCGCTCGTCGATTCTGCTCATATACACGGGAGGTACAATCGGTATGCGTCCCGACGAGAAGACGGGCGCGCTGGTGCCATTCGATTTTAGCGGTATCTACGACGAGTTCCCCTCGCTGCGCCGCCTAAATGTCGATATTGATGTTCACACGATGCCCAAGCTCATCGACTCGTCGAATGTAAAGCCTTCGGACTGGTGCGCCATAGCCGAGGTCATACGCGACAACTACCTAAAATACGATGGCTTCGTGATTCTGCACGGCACCGACACAATGTCCTACACCGCTTCGGCACTGAGTTTTATGCTCGAAAATCTCGCCAAGCCCGTAATCTTCACAGGTAGCCAGATACCCATCGGTGTGCTCCGCACCGACGGCCGCGAGAATCTCATCACAGCCATCGAGGTGGCGGGTGCAAAGCTAAACGGTCGCCCGCTTGTTCCCGAGGTTGCCCTGCTCTTCCACAGCCGTCTCTGCCGCGGAAATCGTACCCGCAAGAGTAGCGCCGAGGAGTTGGATGCCTTCTCTTCGCCCAACTATCCGCCCCTTGCCGAGGTGGGTGTAAAGATAGCCTACAACACCGCCGCCATAGCCCGCGTGGAGCCCTCCGACGAGCCTCTGCGCATTGCTACGATGCTCAGCGAGGGTGTCGCCATCATCAAGCTCTTCCCCGGCATCAGCGAACACACCCTGCGCGCCATTCTCTCGGTCGAGGGGTTGCGTGGCGTGGTGTTGGAGACCTATGGTGCGGGCAACGCTCCCACATCGGGTTGGTTCCTCGAACTTATGCGCGAGACCATCAAACGAGGCGTGCTTGTGCTCAATGTAACACAGTGCGATAACGGCTCTGTGGAGATGCATCTCTACGAGACGGGCCAGCGTCTGCACTCGGCTGGTGTGGTGTCGGCATACGATATGACCACCGAGGCTGCCATCACAAAATTGATGTATGTTTTGGGCCAAAATCTACCTTGGGAGCAGAGCGTGGAGATGATTCAGCGCCCTCTGCGCGGAGAATTTACGCTTTAAGGACTTGCACGAAAAAAAAATAATTCTTATATTTCGGTCCGTAAACTCTACCAAAACTGCATCAACCGCTCGCAGGGCGTGCTGATTTGTGGCGCAATGAATTGTGAGTCACGATGTTAGCCATCGTTGCGCGCGCATTTGGCGAGAGTTGAGCCGAAACTGCTAAATGGCACAAAATGCCCCTTTGGGAGATGAGAATGTGCCGAAAAGCACTTTTTGTGAGAAAAAATAACAACATAAAACTAAAAAAAATAAAGTAACAAACACTAATTAAATTTATTTCAAAAAGCTATGAAAAAAAATCTTATGTTTTTGGCAGTTGCCGTACTTGGCACTGTAAGCGCCTTTGCACAGGGTGCAGAGACTGAGCTCGCAGGTGAGACTATGCACCAGATTTTGATGCAGAAGTTCCTCGAGGGTGGTTGGGGCTGGATGATGCCCGTATTGGTTTGCTTGGTAATCGGTTTGTCTATCGCTATCGAGCGTATGCTTTACTTGGCATTCTCTAACATCAACACTAAGAAGTTCATCGCTAAGTTCGAGGAGACTTTGAACAATAATGGCGTTGAGGCTGCTAAGGACCTTTGCCGCAACACTCGCGGTCCCGTTGCTTCTATCTACTATCAGGGTCTTGACCGTATGGATCAGGGTATGGACGCTGTTGAGAAGGCTGTTGTATCTTACGGTTCTGTTCAGACAGGTCAGTTGGAGTCAGGTCTTTCTTGGATCGGTTTGTTCATCGCTTTGTCTCCTATGTTGGGTTTCATGGGTACAGTAGTAGGTATGATCGGTGCGTTCGACCAGATTCAGGCTGCTGGTGATATCTCTCCTACTATCGTAGCAGGTGGTATCAAGGTTGCGTTGTTGACTACTTTGATGGGTCTTATCGCTGCGGTTATTCTCCAGTTGTTCTACAACTATGTAGTATCTAAGATTGATACATTGGTTAACACAATGGAGGATGCTTCAATCTCTTTGGTTGACATTTTGAGCGCATACAAGAAGTAATTAAGACCTTAAAAGAAGAAAATTAAAATGGGAAAATTGATTAAATATCTGTCACCCATCCTTATTGCTGTATGCGTTGCATTGGTAGCTTGGGCGGTATTCACTACACCCGAGGATGCTACTGTTGAGAACGCAACTGCCGTAGGTAGTATGCTTATGTGGGGTTACCTCATCGCAGGCGTTGCTATCGTAGTTGCAGTATTGGCAGCTGTATGGGATTTGATCCAGAAGCCTACTGGTATCAAGGGTACTATTTTTGCAGGTGTAGGTATTATCGCTATCATCGCAGGTGCTTACTTCATCGCTAACGGTCACGACTTCCAGATTCTCGACATCGGTAACCAGACCTATTTCGAGCGTACAGACACTGTTATCGCTGATGCATCTATCTTGGTAGCATATGTAGCAGGTGCTGGTGCAGTACTTTCTGCTATCTATTCAGCTATTTCTGACGCTTTAAAATAAAGGAGGTAGACAATGGGAAATGCAAGAAAAACTCCAGAAGTTCGCGCCGACTCTCAGGCCGATATCGCATTCTTGTTGCTCATCTTCTTCCTCGTTGCTACTACAATGAACTCAGACAAGGGTCTCTCACGCGTACTTCCGCCGTTGCCCCCTGAGGATGTTAAGGTAGAGGATGCTAAGGTTAAGGAGCGCAATGTATTGTTGGTGTTCGTTAACGCAGCAGGCCAGATTATGGCTGGTGATGAGCCAATGGATATTCGCGGCTTGAAGGATAAGGCTAAGGAGTTCATCCTTAACCCTATGGACGACGAGAACCTTCCCGAGAAGAAGGATACCGAAATCGATATGCCGGACGGTACCAAGTGGACTTATCCCGTCAGCGAGGGCGTAGTATCATTGCAGACAACTCGTGATACAAACTACGAGGTTTATATTATGGTTCAGAACGAGCTCTCACGCGCTTTCAACGAGGTTCGTGACCAAGTTGCAATGCAGAAGTTCGGTAGCGTATTCTCTGAACTTGCAGAGGAGCAGCGTAG
Organism: Alistipes sp.; assembly: GCA_045655585.1. GTDB lineage: Bacteria > Bacteroidota > Bacteroidia > Bacteroidales > Rikenellaceae > Alistipes. Next base: position 16,395 of record JAZOPO010000018.1, read on the forward strand.
TGTAATCACTAAGGCTGTACCTCAGAAGATTTCAGAGGCTGAGCCTCGTAAGGGTATTAAGAAGTAACGCATAAAAGACAAGGAAAAGTTATGGCAGTAATGAAAAAATCGGGTGACAAGAAAGAGGTCCCCGCAATCTCAACCGCTTCTCTTCCCGACGTTATCTTTATGATTCTGTTCTTCTTTATGGTGTCTACCACTATGAGAGAGCAAGAGTTGTTGGTGCGTTACAAGTTGCCCTCTGCAACTGAGGTTCAGAAGTTGGAGAAGAAGAGTTTGGTGAGCTATGTAAACATCGGTGTTCCTGTATCACATATGCAGGCTAAGTATGGTACCGCTCCCCGAATTCAGTTGAATGACACATTTAAGACCGCTAAGGATATTGGTGATTTCATCGGTGCTGAGCGCGACCAGCTCAACGAGTCTGACCGTGCACAGATGACTGTCAGCATCAAGGCTGACCAGTACACTAAGATGGGTATCATCACCGATGTTAAGCAGGAGCTTCGTCGTGCTAACGCGTTGAAGATTTCTTACGCAGCGGTTGAGGGTGAGGCTTACTAATAGTCTAACCTACTCTAAATAGAAAAAGGTTTCCACATCGTGGAGACCTTTTTTTTGTGCGTATGCGAAGAGAAGTTGTAGTGCTCGCCGTGCAGGCCGCCCTTTTGTGGGATTGTGATACGATAAATAGATGTTAAAATAGAAGTTAGAGGGAAATAATGAATAATATTACACGATATAATTGAATTACTACAATATATTAATTAATTTTGAATATCCATTTAAGAGGAATTATTTTAATTAATATACGATATGAAAACAAGCCTAAATGATAGTCTGCCCACTATCGTGAAGTATGTCGAAACAAATTATGCTGGCATACATCTACTAAAACTAAACCGATGTGCCATCGGCTACATAACGCGAGGAACGAAGTACATCTACTACGGAGATGCGCGCCACACAATCTCAAAGGGCGAGGTATTTTATATGGGCGTGGGTAATCACTATGTGGAGGAGGTGATGGAAGATGGTCGCGCGTATGAGGAGATAGTGGTATACTACACTCCCGAGCATCTGCAACGCATTCTGCTCTATCTGAATATGAACTACTCGATAAACATCACCAACACCCATCAATGCGAGCATTGCAGGCGACTAAATCATATATCCGTACCTGCTGCAGGGGCGATGCGTAGCTTCTTCACCCACGCCGACAGCTATTTACACGATGATAACTTTATGCACGACGAGACGGCCGAGAATATCAAGATGACTGAGCTGATATATCTCATCATCTCGCTCGCTGACGGCTGCCTTAAAAGCAAGGTGCTGAATAATGTAGACTCGGCGCGCGACAACTTCGAGCAGATAATATATTCGCACATATTCAGCGATGTATCGATAGAAAAGCTTGCCGAGAAGAGTAACCGCTCGCTCACCTCATTCAAAAAGGAGCTCACGCGTCATTTCTTTATGCCGACGCATCGTTGGTTTATACAGCAGCGACTTATGCAGTCGCGCCTACTCCTCATCTCGACCTCGAAATCTATTTCGGAGATTGGCATCGAGTGCACCTTCCCTAACACCTCACATTTTATAAAACTTTTCAAAAAGCAGTATGGCACGACGCCAGCCATATATCGCAATACACATTGCGGAAAGTTGGTGGCAGGAATGCAGAGTGGAGCTGACACTATTGGTATGCAGTACCCCAACACAAATATAGCCGTTGAGAGCATTGCGTTGTAGGCTGAATGTATTAATTAAATATTTTAAAAATAAACAACTCCGAGAAACACCTTTTTCCTAAAAAAGGGCAATATATCTTTGTTGATGGGAAAAATTATATTATCTTTGCATCAGCAATGTGGGGTGACCCACTTCTCATTAACCTAACTAACCTAACACGGTGGTGATTTGTCTTGGACATCTCACCACTTTTTTTTATAGCGGTAAGAAAAATTTGACAAAGGGAGCGTAAGGCAAGAAACAATTCTCCTGCGGTAAGGGATATATCCTGAGTAGAAATGCTAATTAGAAGGGATAACCCACACCGAAGTTGAGCGCAGTATTCTTCCACTTGAAGTTGTGAATCCATCGCTCACCAACGGGCTCATTGGGGCTATGCAGACGAATACCCCAGTCCAGACGCAGGACAACAAACTTGATATCAATGCGCAAACCGACACCGGTATTCAAACCAAGCTGCTTATAAAATCTATCAAAGTGGAATACACCCTCCTCGGGCACCTCCGCCTTATCTTGGTCGATATACCACACATTACCCGCATCGAGGAATGTAGCACCGTGGAACATATCCCATATAGGGAAACGGAACTCTAAGTTGGCCTCCAAACGCATATCGCCCATCTGCACGGGATAGGGTGTATTCTGCGCAGGGGTATTGCCCGGACCGAGGGTACGGGGAGCCCAGCCTCGCATACTATTACTACCACCAACATAGAACATACGGTCGAAAGGCAATGCCGTAGAGTTACCGTAAGGCAAGCCCACGCCCGCAAAGAGACGACCTGCGATAGCAGTCTTCTCGCCGAGTAGAATCTTACGACTCACGCTGACATCACCACGCACATACTGAGAGTAGCGCACGCCGAGGATATTGTAATACCCCTCAGGAGTCTTGGTCGAAAAGGCACGCTCGAAGAGGTTGAGCAGATTACCTGACGACTCGAAGTTGATATGCATAAGCGTAGCATTACCACCTACATTCTTCTTCTGGCTGTTGTATGTGTACGATGCCGAAAGGCCCACGATAGCCTGCGTAAGGTAACTCTGTCGAAGATACTCGTTCTGCAACGAGTTGAAGAAATCCTCGTTAATATAACTTACATTAATCCAGTTAAGGTCAACGGGACGCAGCTGATAACTGTGCAAACTATTCAAACTACGCCACGAGTAGGTCCAAGTGGCACGCGAGAGGTCGCGACGGTAGTACGGGCGGTCCTGATAGTTGTACGATACCTCCACCTTGGTACGGGGCATATTGATATTACGCGACGATAGGCGGAACGGCACCATAAATCGCGGAAACGAGAGACCCACAGCAAAACCCAACTCGTTAGCACGGCGCTTGGTAGTGTTGGGCGCCTTCATATACTCATAACCAAATGTTACCGAGGCGTTTAGCGTCTCCACGCCACGGAAGAGGTTACGATTTTGATAACCCACCGTAGCACTCAGGCCGTAGAAGCTCGATGTGGTACTACCCTCCAACTCGACATTGAAGCCCTGTTTAAGTGTTGGCGAGGCAAGGATGTGGCAACGCAGGTAGCCCTCCTGAATATCATCAAACTTCTTGGGCGAATATGCTGTGCGACCGCTTCCTGCGTAGTTCACCACAAGCGTATCATCTTGCCCTTGCGGTATCTCCTCGAAGGCGATGCGGGCACTCTTGAAGTAGCCGAGCGACATAATCTCGTTGTAGGTACGGTCGACCTCCGATGCGCTATATGTGGTGTTGGGCGACATCTGAATAGCGGTGTGCAACACGGCGGGGCGCACATTGAGTTTACCATTGGAGATGATATTCAGACCTTTGTAGTAAGTCGTATCGAGCATTGTGCGCTGACGCACATCGCGGTCAACGGCAGGGTCGTAATCGGGGATAACATTGATCTCGCTGACACGGTAGATACGATTATTCTCGCGTATAGCCTCGCCACGCTCGTTATAACCCGTGATATTCTGGCGCACAATCATACGGATACCCACCTTGCGGTCGCCACCCAGCGTATCGACACGATACTGGATGTTGTTTACCGAGAAGTTGTAGTATCCCTTGTTGTTAAGGTACGAAGCTATGCGCTCGCGCTCCTTGTCCAATGCCGTAATGTCGAAGATGTTACCCACTTTGAGTAGCGACTGCGCCGTGTCGGATTCGATGATGGGAGCAATCTGCCTATCGCGGAAGCTATAAGAGATACTCTTAATACGATATGGCTCGCCCTGCTGAGTGCGGTAGGTTACATAGGCACGATTGCGGCGGCGCGTGGTGTCCACCTCATACTCCACAGTCGAGGAGTAGTAGCCGCGCGAGTCCATATATGTTTTCAGGTTCTGCGCACTGCGTGCTGTAAGCGACGGGTCCAGCAACACGGGAGCCTCGCCCACCTTGCGTTTGAGGTTATTCCACCAATTATCCTTATTGGGATTTGCCAAATTGTAGGCCCACACATAGAAGTTTGTACCGAGGAAGCGTTTGTTGGGCGTCTGTCGCACATACTCCTCCAATGTAAGGGCGTTTATGCGCTCGTCCTTGGGTACAGTGTGGTCGGTCTCTATATTGACTCTTTGGAGCAGATACTCGCCGTGGCTGAGTTTGCGCGTGACGCTACAAGCCGAGCATAATATACTCAACAACAGCACCAAAACTAAACGACCTCTACTCATCTCCACTCCTAAATTTTTGCCCTGTGCCATTTTGAAGCCGCGGCCACAACTCTCACGCGCCATACGAAGGCAATATTCGAGCCACGACAACAGCGCATAGCAGAGCAAATTAATGTTCAAAAATAGTAATATTTCCCGCAGGAAACAAATAAAAATCACAACTTTCCGCCACCCCGCGGCACGAAAAACGGGTTGCAAGCATTGTTCTTTGCATTTTTTTTCGTAATTTTACGCTTGAAAACAAACGATGCTTATGAAAGAGAAATTTTTGATGGCCGGTTCTACGGCTCTGCATATAGCCGACTCAGGCGTAGGTGAAAAGTGCGTTGTACTGCTGCACGGATACCTCGAATCTATGTATGTATGGGACGAGTTTGCACACCTTCTCTCGCCCAAAGTGAGAGTCATCACGGTGGATATTCCGGGCCACGGCATATCGGAGGTCAAGGGCGAGGTACACACTATGGAGATGGTGGCCGATGTGCTACACGAGATGCTCAAATCGTTAGATATTGAGAAGGTTACGATGGTAGGCCACTCGATGGGTGGATATGTCGCGCTGGCATTTTGCGCCCGCCACCCCGAGCAGTTGGAGGGCTTGGTATTGCTCAGCTCGACACCCAACCCCGACACCGAGGTAAAAAAAGAAAATCGTCGCCGCGAGATTGCCCTTGTGCGCGCAGGCAAGAAGGATGCGCTGGCTCGCGTAGCCCCCGAAGCGGGCTTTGCACCACACAACCGCAAGCGATTGAAGGACTACATCGACGACTTGGTGGAGTGCGTACACATCACCGAGGACGAGGGCATCATCGCCCTGCTCGGCGGAATGATAGAGCGCGCGGACCAGAACGAGATGCTACGCAACAGTGGCGTGCGCCAGCTCTTTATCTTGGGCAAGCACGATGGTTACATCCCCGTGGAGGCTGCCGAGGAGTTCATCGCCCGCCACCCTCAGGCCGAGGTTGCGTGGTTGGAGGAGTCGGGCCATATGGGTTTTATCGAGCAACCCGCCGAGTGTGCCAAAGCGCTACTCGATTTTGTGGTAGGCCCAGAGCAGGAGTAAGGCCACTATCAAAAGATTACGAACAGCATAGAAAGGGTGTCTAACATAGGGTTAGCACCCTTGTTTTTTGAAAAATGGATAATAACTCCATTTATTAGTAAGTATAAATACTTATTCTATAATCGAAACAGCTATTTCTATCATCGAAATGGCTGTTTTTAAGAAAAAAATGATACTTTTGTGGCATAATTCGACAGTATTGTGGAATATTTGGGCACAACCGATAGTCATTAATGTCGCGTATATGTTCTATTGCTCCGCCCGACAAAATAGACCTCCAATTAATGAGCAGCCGCACGACGGATGCTAAATTTGCGTTGAAATGAAGGAACAATTAGAAGCCCTAAATGGCATTACCATCAATTTTGGTGAAGGCGGAATGTTTATCGTGAATATCATTCTCGCATTTGTGATGTTTGGCGTAGCGCTTGGCATCAAGTTCAAGACATTCAAAGATGTTTTCACAAAACCCAAATCGGTAATTACAGGTGTTTTGTTGCAGTGGGTTGGTTTGCCCGCCGTTACATTCGCCATCGCGCTGGCTCTCAGCCCGTGGATTACACCGATGATTGCGCTGGGTATGATTCTCGTTGCATCGTGCCCGGGTGGTAACATCTCAAACTTTATATCGGCACTCTCGAAGGGTAATATCGAGTTGTCGGTATCTATGACCGCCATCACTACGGCTGGTGCACCCTTTATCACCCCGCTTAACTTCTTCTTCTGGGGTTCGTTGTACAGCCAGATTATCAGCATCAAGGCCGATATCCCCCGCTTGGTTATCCCCTTCTTCCCTATGTTGGAGCAGATTTTGTTGTTGCTGGGTGTGCCCATCGTCTTGGGATTGGTATTCGCACACTACTTCCCCAACGCCACAAAGAAGATTACCAAGCCCGCGCAGGTTATCTCTATCCTGCTCTTCATCGGTATGGTGATAGTGTCGTTCTCGCAGAATTTCCAAATCTTCTTGGATAATATCTTCTATGTATTCTTTATCGTGCTGATTCACAATGCAAGCGCATTGGGAGCGGGTTTCTTGGGAGGTACACTTGCCAAGGTGCCACAACGCGACCGTCGCTCGCTGACAGTCGAGACAGGTATTCAGAATTCGGGCTTGGGCTTGATTTTGTTGTTCAACACCTCAATCTTCCCGCCTGAGATATGGCACGGTCACTATGGTGGTATGCTCTTCATCACAGCGTGGTGGGGTATATGGCACATCGTTTCAGGTTTGACCGTTGCGTACCTGTTCCGTCGCACGCCTATCACAGATTAATTTATGAGCCGTAAAAGCAAAAAGATTCAAGATTACGATGGTCTGTACGCATTCCTGCGTCACTATGTAGACCTCGTACTCAAACTCTCTTACCGTACCCTCCGCTATGTCGGCAGGGAGCGAATCCCTCAGGACGGAGCCGTTATCTACGCCCCCAACCATACCAACGCCCTTATGGACGCCCTGGTCATATTGGCCATGGACCGCAAGGCAAAGGTATTTGTTGCGCGCGCCGATGTCTTCCGTAAGCCTATACTGGCCAAGCTCTTCGCCTTCTTTAAGATTATGCCCATTATGCGTATGCGTGACGGCGTGGACGAGGTGAAGAAGAACTACGAGACAATCAAGAAGTCGGTAGATGTATTGCGTGACAAGGTGCCGTTCTGCATCTTCCCCGAGGGACAGCATCAGGCAAAATATTCGTCATTGCCCCTCTCGAAGGGTATCTTCCGCATCGCTTTCCAGGCGCAGGAACTTATGACCGATATGCCGCTCTACATCGTTCCCGTGGGTATCCGTTACGGCAGTTTCTTCCGTTTCCGCTCTACGGTGCGTGTGCAGATTGGTGACCCTATCAATGTAAAGGAGTTCCTCGACACTCACCCCGAGATGACTCCGCAGGAGCAGATGAATGTAATGCGAGAGGAGCTTGCCGAGCGTATGAAGTCCTCTATCTTCTACATTCCCAACGACGAGAACTACGATGCTACATACGAGATTTGCGCCGCTGTGGTTAAGCAGCAGGTTAAATACATCAGCCGCAAGACAAATAGTGGTCGCAAGAATCGTCTCGATGCTCACTTCGAGGCTAACAAACTCACTCTCTCTCGCATAGAGAAGTTGAAGGAGCAGAACCCCGCCAATGCCGAGGCGTTGATGCGCCTGGGTAACGAGGCATCGGCCATCCGCCGCTCGAAGCGTATCAGCCTTGCATCGGTGTCGATTAAGTTCCCCGTGCTCTCGCGCGTGTTGAAGTTCTTGTTCCTGCTGGTGGCACTCCCCTACTGCCTGCCGGTGTCAATTCTCACACTGCCGATTAAAGCATTGTGCAACTTCCTATTTACTAAGCTCAAAGATTATGCGTTCCGCAACTCGGTGCGTTTCTTGGTAAACCTGGTTATGTGGCCTCTGCTGATGATTGTCTACTCTATCATAGCCTACATCATCCTGCCGTGGCAGTGGGCATTGCCCATCACGCTGGCGCTGTTGCCCGCACCTATCGTGGCACACGAGACTTGGCGATTGATTAGATTGGCTATCTCAGATGCACGCCTGCTGATGAACGGCGAGCTGCGAGGCAAGTATGCGCAGATTAGAGATATTCTTTTTAACAAATAATTTGGATTAGTATGAAGATTAATCATATAATAGCAACCCTCGTTGCTACACTATTCTGTACAGCGCTCTTCGCGCAGACAACAGACGAGAGCCTTCCCTCGGAGGAGAAAAAGGAGCTTATCAAGACCGGTTACAACTTCGGTCCCCTGCCCGCTGTGGCATTCGATGCCGACAAGGGTTTCCAGCTGGGTGCGTTGCTCAACATCTACGACTTTGGTGATGGCTCAACATACCCCAACCCCCGCCAGCAGTGGTACTTCGAGGCTTCGTTCTTTACCAAGGGCTCACAGCTCTTTGTAGTGTCGTACGACAACCGCTTCTCAATCCCGGGAGTGCGTCTGTCATCGACCTTCACGCTGACGAACGACAAGGCTATGGACTTCTATGGCTTCAACGGTTATATGTCGCACTTCGACCACGAGAAGGTGGCTCTGGGTAAGGATAAGGAGAATCAGGAGAGTTATATCTACACACCCAAGTATCGCTTGAACCGCCTTGCAATGCTCTTCAAGACCGACTTCACAGGTAACATTTGGAATAACAAGCTCTTCTGGGAGGCTGGCTATCACCTCAGCTACATCAAGCAGGGTTACAAGAACCAGCAGGCGCTCAACCTCGAAAAGATTAACAAGAATAAGGAGGATTACAAGATGTTCCCCGCCGAGGAGACTCCCATCTTCGATTTGTATCGCCAGTGGGGTATCATCTCCGAGGATGAGGCTTGGGGCGGACTCAATAGCACCTTGCGTTTGGGTTTGATGTTCGACACACGCGACAAGGAGGGTGCTCCCTCACGCGGTATCTGGGCTGAGGCTCACGCAACACTTGCGCCCAAGTGGTTGGGTACGACTAACCCCTACTACCGCTACTCGGCAACATTCCGCCACTATCTGCCCCTTGTAAAGAACGATATTCTTACATTCGCATATCGTTTGAACTATGAGGGTACGATTGGCAACTCGGCTCCACACTATGTACTTCCCTTCATCACCGTTATGGGTGCATCGTACGACCGCGACGGTATGGGTGGCTATCGCACAATCCGCGGTTTGATGCGTAACCGTGTGCAGGGTCTTGATATGGCATCGTATAACGCCGAGATGCGTTGGCGCTTTGTGAACTTCCTGCTCTGGAAACAGAATATCTCGTTTGGACTGAGCGCATTTAGCGACGGTACTATGGTTACTCGCAACTACGATATGTCATTCAAGGGCGAGGAGAAGTACCGCAAGGAGTATGACGAGTATATGGCTCTCTCGGGCAACCGCACATCGGACCGTCCGCACATCACTGTCGGTGGTGGCTTGCGATTTATTATGAATCAGAACTTCATCGTGGCATTCGAGTATGGTATGCCCGTGAGCAAGTTCAGCAAGGACCCCTTCATCAAGAATCAGGACGGCAACGGAGCGTTCTACATCAATACGGGTTATCTCTTCTAAGAGAAGATATATATAGACAAAATAATAGGGAGCTAACGAAGTGTTAGTTCCCTATTATTTTGACCTTAATTAGCATTCCTAAAAGTTGTATAACAAGAGCTATTTTGAGGCTGGTCGCAGGCTGAGAAACCGCAGTTTGCTGGGCGCAAATGAGGATTTCGAGGACAAGCCAGACGCCAAAAGAGCCTTGTTAGACAGCTTTTATAATTTACCAAGTATCTCTGACATTAGAACTCCCAGATGATTTCCTGCGGCATATCCCACGATACCTGCGCCAAGACCTGTGATGAGAGCCTTCTTGTTGCGCATAGCTGCTGCAACCATCGGCACGAAGGGGGGCGAGTTGATAAATGCCACCGACGAGATAACCATCGAGTCGGCATCGACACGCATCAGGCGGCAGACGATGGCATGCAAGCCAAGCGAGAGGAATACCGCCACGCTCATAAAGGCGAGCTGATTCATTCCACCGGCAAGGTCGAGGTTTGAGAGGTCGGCCATAGATGCGATGGTGATACTGAATATATATATCAGGTACATACCCATATCATAACTCATATCCAGCGCACGCACCGAGCGAATGAACGATGAAGCAACGCCCAGCGTAGTGAGCATAAGGATAAAGACCACCATAAACCATCCCTCGGGAACGAGCAGTGCCAAGCCTGCCGACACGCCTACGATGGCGAGTGTAACGCCGAGGCTCTTGCCCATCTGCTTAAAGCCCTCCTTCGTAAGGAGTTTGAGGTATGGATTCTGCTTCGAGAGCTCTATCTGACGCTCAATCTCGGCCTTATCGCTCTGCGATATGGTGTGCTCGCCCTCGCCATAGAGACGGCGGAAGAGGCGAATGCCGATGCTGAACAGAAATACGAAGTAGATAAACGAGATGATAATATCGTAAGAGTTTATCATAATATATATCTCGCTGTTAATCTTGAAGATAGCCTGCAAAGCCGCCGCATTGAGCGTACCGCCCGTGTACATACCTGTAACTATACCGCCCACCTCGGCACCCTCATTCAAGTGCGTACCAAAGAGCAGATAACCTGTCATAACGGCCACGCACACCGAGAGGAATCCACTCACGACAATCTTCAACTGCAAGCCCAGCTCGCCCTGCGAGAAGGTGTAGCCAAAGAGCATCATCGGGATGGCCAGCGGAATCATAATATTGGGCAGAATATCCTGCACGCCCTTAATCTCATCGGGCATAAAGGGAAGATTACCCAGCAGCATACCGATAGCGTAGAGAATCATAATGGGTCCAATCTTACCCAAAATAGGCACTCGACGACAGAGCCAAATAACACCTGCGGGGGTTGCGCAGAAGATGGCTATAAGAATGATATAAATCAATACCGTGCTCATAATAATAGATATATGTGATTATTATGACACAAATATAACAATTTTATTCATTCCCAGCCCAGAAGAGCAATCTAAGCAAGTGAAAAAAATGCGCAGAATAGCATAGTTTTTCGGCTAATTTTGTATATTTGTATTGTGGTTATTGTGCAATTATAGATTTTTTAACCTTAATACTAATTCAATTATGAAAAAACTTATTCTTTCGGCTATCGCCTTGACTATCGCAGTAGGCGTATCAGCTCAGGGTCAGCGTCCTCAGCCAGACCCCAATCGTATGCGTCCCGGTATGACCGAGTTCTACACTCCCGTACCTAAGGTTGTAACTCCGGGTGACATCACTACAAACTCAGCTCCCTCTGACGCTATCGTACTTTTCGATGGTAAGGACCTCAGCGCTTGGTCAGGTCGTGGTGGCGGCCCCGCAGAGTGGGATGTACACGATGGCGTATTTACAGTAAATAAGAAGAAGGGCGATATCCAGACTCGTCAGCACTTTGAGTCATTCCAGCTCCACATCGAGTGGTGCGTACCCGAGAACATCACAGGCGAGGGTCAGAGCCGTGGTAACAGCGGTGTATTCTTGCAGGGTAAGTACGAGGTACAGATTTTGGATTGCTACGAGAACAAGACTTATACAAACGGTCAGACAGGTAGTATCTACAAGCAGTCAACTCCCCTTGCAAACGCTATGCGTAAGCCCGGTGAGTGGAATGTTTACGATATTATCTACAACGCTCCCGTATTCAACGCTGACGGTTCATACCGCGTGCCTCCCACAGTTACAGTTATCCACAACGGCATCGTTTTGCAGAACAATGTTGTAATCCGCGGTACAACTGAGTACATCGGCCACCCGCAGGTTAAGAAGCACGGCGCAGGTCCCATCATCCTCCAGAGCCACGGTGACCCCTCAGAGCCTATCAGCTTCCGTAACATCTGGATTCGTGAATTGTAATACAACCCCGAAGATAATAAAGGCTGTCCCACGGGACAGCCTATTTTTTGATATCGCTTTCATATAAAGTGTAAATTCACAGATAGCAGACTATTTTGAGGCTGGTCGAAGATTGAGAAAGCGCAGTTTGCTGGGCGCAAATGAGCATTTCGAGGGCAAGCCAGACGCCAAAATAGGCACTATATGTGGATTTACTACGGCACGGGGTCGTATCCACTTCCTCCCCACGGATGACAACGCAACAAGCGTTTGAGTGTAAGCCAGCCACCCTTTATCGGGCCATACTTTTTCAGTGCCTCGACAGCATACTGCGAGCAGGTGGGGGTATAACGGCACGATGGGGGTGTGAAGGGAGATATGCAGTATTGGTAAAACTTAACCAAGAGCAACAACGGCCACGCTGCGACTCTCTTACAGACGCTCGCAAACTTGTGCCAGGATTCGTTGCACGGCATACTCCACAGTTTTATAGGTGTGAATCTCTTTGGTCGAGTAGATAAAAGCCATATTTATCGTCTTGCCACTCTGCTGCAACTGCTCACACAGTGCTCCACAATTCAGGCGATAGGCCTCGCGTGTACGGCGTTTGAGCAGGTTACGCTTGTTGGCGCGCTTATGGAACTTCTTGGGCACGGAGAACAGAACCTCCACGCCACGCTCGCCACACGGCTTTGCCTCGATGATGTTATTCTCGACAGCGCCCTCAACGGCAGGCTCTGCGGCAATCCACACATAGCGGAAGGGATAGACAAAACCGCTATGCCCCTCGCCGAACATTCGGCGTATAGCTTTCAACGAGCGCAGACGCTCCGAACGCGGGAGGGTATAATCGGGCATAAATCTGATGTTTTTGTTATTTCTTCTCGGCAACGGTGCGAGTACGGCTCTTCTTAGCCAACTTACTCTGCGGGGTACGGATAAACTCCTCCTTTGCCTCGTCGTTGTGAATCTCAACCTCGGCGATAGTCTCGCCCTTCTTCACCTTAGCGATGTAGATATCCAACGCCTTAGCCATCGAGGGGGCCTCGGGTGAGGGTGCAGAGGCCTTGACCTTCATACCAGCATCGTGTGCGGCACGCAAGGTAGCCTCGCCAAAGGTGGCGATAACGGGCAACTCCTCAACCTTGAAGTTCTCGGCAATGCTCTTCACATCCGAAGGTGAGTAGAGAGCCATAACATCGTAGTCAGCAGGCTTAACATCGCTCATATCGGCAGCGACGCTACGCGCAAGGATTACGGGCGAGTAGTTGATTTTGAGTTTGGTAAGAGTCTCGGGAAGCTCGGGCTTGTGAGGCTCGCTCAGGGCCAGGAGCATACGCTCGCTCTTATGTTTGATGATAAGCTCCAAGAGCGAAGTGAATGTGCCATCGGCAAACGAAATCTTACGCTTACGGTAGACGATATATTTCTGCAAGTAGAGTGCAACAGCCTCAGTATTACAGATATACTTCATTGTCTCGGGTACGGTGATGCGAGCATCCTCGCAAATCTTAAAGAAGCTATCAACAGTGGTACGCGATGTAAAGATAACCGCCGTGTGGTCCAATATCTCGATGCGCTGTGCGCGGAACTCTTTTAGTGTTACGCCAACCACGCGAATCAAGGGCTTATAATCGACCTCAACCTTATGCTTGGTTGACAATTCGTAGAAAGGGGATTTTTCAATCACCGCGGGGCGCGGCTGCGATACCAAAACTTTTTTTACCATTCTCTGTTTATTTATTACTACCTCAGGCGAATCACTGCCTGCCATAATAGGCTGAGTGGCAGAATTTCGACGGTGCAAAGGTACAAAATCCAATGTAAAATTGAAACTTTTTTAGAAATAAAGAAGCCTATACTCTCTTTTATGAACAAAATGGCCACAACTGCCAACACCACGACACTCACCTTCAACCACGCATCGGCACTTGCGCCCGTGCCAACGAGCGCCATAAGGATTACGGGCGAGGCCAGGACGGTGGTGAGAACAAAGTATGTGAGTCGTATGCGGATAAACTTAGCCACATCGCCATACGATTGTGTGACAACACCCACCAGGCCAAGAAGCAGATATTGCAGTATGATTATAGCCAGAAAGACTCCCACAACGGCCACGGGCAGGTAGGTCATAACCTGCTCGGGCAAAGCGATATCCGTACGCGAGATGGAGATTGCAGCAATGAGTCCCACAAAGCAGGCGCCAAGCATAAAGAGCTTACCCAGCGCACCGTAAAATATATCACTGCGCAGACGCTCACCCACACGGCCGGCACTGCTCACCTTGCTATTGAAGATAGAGCCAAGTAGCACTCTAATATCGTCGAAGTAACGGCAGATGCAGAAGAGGTAATAGACAAACATCAGCACCACCAGCACATTGTACAGCTCGTCAATCCACCCCGCCGATAGCAGAGGCTTCGCATCAGAGAGCATAACCTCAGCGTCATACACCTCAGCCGAGAGCATAGCCACCGAGTTGCTCATATCACTCACGCCGTGCGAGAGCGTAGAGCCGCCACCCAACACCGACTCCACATCGGCATCGTGGTACATCTCGCGCGCACGCTGCCACCCCTCCACAATCTGCGTGAAGGTCTGCGGCGAGGCCACCTCACCTGCGGGCTGCACATCGAGCGAGTCGAGCGGATACAATTCTCCCGTCCAGCGGTCCGTCAGGCGACGAAGCGCACGCTCGGAGAGGGTATCAAGACCCGTAAGGCGTAGTGTATCTGATGGTATAGCCACTATTCAAAAACTCTTTTAAGTGTTATGCGGAAGGTTGTGCCACGACCCACCTCCGACTTTGTAACGGCAATCTTACCGTGGTGATAATCCTCCACGATGCGGCGTGCCAACGACAATCCCAGACCCCAGCCACGAGTCTTGGTCGTAAAGCCCGGGGTGAAGATGCGTTTCCAGTTACTCTTGGGGATACCCTTACCCGTGTCGCGCACATCTATATATACATTCTTCTCGTTCGACGAGAGTGTAACCTCAATCTCGCCGTGACCCTGCATAGCGTCCAGCGCATTCTTCATTAGATTCTCCACCACCCACTCGAACAACTCGACATTGATGTTAGCCTTCACAGGGGCGATGGCCAAGCCGTTATACGCCAGCGAGACATTGCGAGGCACACGCTTATGGAAGTACATTACGGTCTCGCCCACAACCTCGTTTACGCTATGCACCGAGAGGTCGGTCTCGGAGCCAATCTTCGAGAAGCGGTCGACAATCTTCATCAGGTGGACCAAATCCTTATCCATCTCATCCACGGCCGTGGGGTCTACCTCCATCGAACGCAGATACTCAATCCAGCCCAAGAGTGACGATATAGGCGTACCAAGCTGGTGGGCTGTCTCCTTCGCTAGGCCAATCCACACGCGGTTCTGCTCGTCCTGTCGCGTAGATTGCAGGGCGATGTAGGTGAAGAGTATAAATATAAATATTATAAGCCACTGCACATAGGGGAAGTAGTATAGAGCCGTAAGCAGCTGCGAACGACCATAGAAGATTATGTGTCGGCGGCCCGTGGTCCACATCAGTCGCACCGTACGCGGGGTGTTCTCCTCGGTGAGCTCGTTGAGCTTGCGGCGGAACTTCTCGGGGTCTTGAAGAATATCGTCATCTATGCGGTTACTCATCACCAGCGAGAGGTTCTCGTCAGTGATGATGAAGGGGATGTTGTTGTGCGTGCTGACGATATGCGAGATGAGCGGGTCAACCAGATAGTTACCGAACGCCTCGCGGCTCACACGCTCCATAGCCGCTGCCCACAGCTCTACATCGTGCTGCTCCTTCTGGCGCAGTACATCGGCAAGCTCGTAGGTGTAGATAAGCGACACGGCCGCCATAATCACACCTATGACAATCACAGCCATACGACTGCGGAACGATATCTTCTTTATCTTCGGAAACTTCATCTCCCTCGCCCTTTATTTGGTTAGTTCTTCTCTGTATCCTGCTCGGCGAGTATCTTGCGGTAGCGCTCGCTATCGCTAAGCAACTCAACGGCCTTTATCACCGTGCTGTCACCCACCAAGTTGTGCTCCACAACGCCCTCGTAGTAGTTGTGACGCAACACAACATCACCATTTATTATATCCTTAATCTCGTCGCGGTAGTTGCGCAGGTTATCCATCTTCTGGTCTTTGAGCTTCGACTCAATCTGCTTCAAGTCCTCGGCAAAGTCGCTGTCGTAGCGCTCCTCCTTGGCCTTGCGCTGCAAGAGCTCCAACGCCATACGCGTCTGCGACTCGTAGGGTACATCTTTGTCGGCCATAAACTTCACAAAGTCCTCGTAGTCGGCATCCGAAATCGTAAACTTACCATTCTCAACCACCTGCGAGGGGTTGCGACGCACATACTCATCAAGGAAATCCTCGATATAACCCAGGTTGTAGAGCATAACGGCAAACGACGAGATATACTCGGTCTTTGTCTTGATATCGGGCATCAGGCCTTTGCCGTCGTAGACCTTGCGGCCTGCCACCGTGCGGAACTCATTAATCAGTGAGTCGGGCACATTCTCCTCCTTGCCGCCCGAGTGCGAGTAGTTTATGCGCTGCACGCAACGGCCCGAGGGGATATAGTATTTAGCCGTGGTAACCTTAGCGTAGGCGTTATATCCGAGTGGCACCATAGTCTGCACCAAGCCCTTGCCATACGAACGCTGGCCCATAAGCACCGCGCGGTCCATATCCTGCATCGCACCGCAGACAATCTCCGAAGCCGAAGCCGTATTGCCATTTATCAGCGCCACGATAGGCACATCGCCCAAGACGGGGTTAGACTCTGTGGAGTATTTTTTAAGATAGCTTCCATTGCGGCCCTTCATCGTAAGCACCTCCGAACCCTTAGGTACAAACATCGAGAGAATCTTCACCGCCTCGGCAACGCTACCACCACCATTGTCGCGGTAGTCGAGAATAAGACCCTTCAACTCGCCCGACGCACGCAGACGCTCCACCTCGGCACGCATATCGTCGTAGCAGCCATCGGTAAAATCGTCGTGGCGGATATAGCCAATACCATCGGCCACAAAGCCCGCATAAGGCACTCCCGAGATGGTGATGCGTGCTCGCGTGAGCTCCATCTCCTCCACCTCGCCTGTCATAACACGCTTGATGGCGAGCTTAACCTTCGTGCCGGGCGTACCCTTCAATCGTGACGACACCTGCTCGGTGGTGAAGCCTGTGGCATCCTCGCCATCGATGCGAATGAACTTATCGCCAATCTTCAAGCCTGCCAAATCCGAGGGCGTGCCCTTGTAGGGTTGTGCGATGACAACACCGCTGCTGTCGCGCTTCATACGAATCGTAGCACCGATACCGCCATACTTACCCGTAGCCTTAACCTCGAAGTCGCTCATCTCCTTCTCGGACATAAACTCGGTGTAGGGGTCGAGGTTGCGCACCATACCCACAGCACCATCCTTCATAAGTTTGTCGGCCTCCACCTCGTCTACATACTGCAACGAGAGCTCGCGCATAAGGTTGACCATAATCTCGATGTTGCGGCCCAGGCCGAAATCATCGCGCGTAGCCCACACACCTGTTGCGACAGCCGCCACAACAAGCGCCACAAGGCTATATCTCTTTACTCTTTTCATCATAAAACTCACTATCTACCCATACGGTAAACAACCTTCGCCACACCGCGACGGATGCCTGTAATGTCAATCCACTGACCATACTGCTCGACTGTAATCTCGTCCTCGAACAACATAACCAGACGGCTCAGAATATTATCGGCACGAAATACCATACGACCCTCGCTCTCCTCTTTGAGGCTGAAACCCGCAACGGCAAACATCTGCACAATGTAGTCGTGCTCCTCCTGCATATCGCACTCCACACGGCGTGTCATAAAGCCCATACGGGGATAGATGGCCGACAACACAACAACAGCTGCGCCCAGCATCTGGCCCTTGGTAGTAGAGAATGTTGCCACGATATAATCCCACGCGCTGATATCCATACCCTTGGTGGTCATAATGCTCAGGTAGACGATACCTACATACAAAACGCAGAAGGCTGCAAAATATTTCGCAGAACGAATCAAATACTTCATAATCAACTTTTTATATTTTCACTTATTAATATTTCTCCTCAATAGCCTTTGCCACGCGCGCCATCAGCCACGCAGGCGTAGATGTTGCACCGCAGATTCCAACGCTCTGGCAATCATCGAACCACTCGGCCTGCAACTCGCTCTCCTCCTCGATATTGTAGCAACGCTCGTTGGCCGCACGGCATACATTAAACAGCACTCGTCCGTTGCTCGACTTCTTACCGCAGACGAAGATAACCACATCGAAGCGCGTAGCAAACTCGCCCAGCGCCTTCTCGCGGTTAGAGACGCGGCGACAGATAGTGTCGTCCACCGTGAGCATACCCTCATCGCCCAGACGCTCCTTCATCTCATCGGCAAGCTGCCAAAACAGAGCCACGCTCTGCGTGGTCTGCGAGAGGAAGAATATGGGACGCGAGAAATCTACCTGCTGCAAATCCTCCTCGCGCTCCACGACGATGGTAGGCTGCTCGACCTGACCCGTGAGGCCCACAACCTCGGCGTGACCTCGCTTACCGAGGATTACCACCTGACCACCCACACGCGCCATCTGCTCGTGTGCCGCCACAACCTTGCGCTGCAACTGCGCCACAACGGGGCAGGTAGCATCTATGATGCGTATGCCCAGCTCCTCGGCACGGCGGTATGTTGTCGGCGGCTCACCGTGTGCACGGATGAAGAGGTTACGACCACCGAGACTCTCCATATCCTCGTGTGTGACGGTCTTCAAACCCAAGGCTTCGAGGCGCTGCACCTCCATACGGTTGTGGACAATATCGCCCAGCGAGTAGACCTCGCCCTGCAACTCCGCCACGGCAGCCTCGGCCTTCGAGATGGCACGCACCACACCGAAGCAGAATCCCGAATTTTTATCTATCTCGACCAGCATACTCTATGCGTTTACAATCTTCTGGTAGCGCTCCATAAACCACGCCATCTGCTCCTCGACACTCATATAACTGTTGTCCAGCACCACAGCATCCTCGGCCTGACGCAACGGAGAGATAGCACGCTCCATATCGGCCTTGTCGCGCGAGATGACATTTTCCAAAATCTCCTCCATAGTGACCTTGTCGCCCTTGGCGGTAAGCTCGGCATAGCGACGCTCGGCACGCACCCCAGCATCGGCCGTCATAAAAATCTTCAACTCGGCATCGGGGAAGACCACCGTACCAATATCGCGGCCATCCATCACAACACCGCGCTCGCGACCCATCTGCTGCTGCATAGCAACCAGCTTCTCGCGCACCTCGCGGATAGAGCTAACCTTGCTCACGCAGTTGCTCACTTCGATTGTGCGGATTCTGTCCTCGGCAAGCTCGCCATTGACATAAATATCGCTGGCACCACGCTCGGCATTGAAGCGGAACGAGATGTTAATCTCGGGCAACAGTGCCACAACCTTGGCCTCATCGACTGCGCCATCATTGAAAGCTCCGTGCTCCAAGGCGTAGAGCGTAACGGCACGGTACATCGCGCCCGTATCGATGAAGATATATCCCAATCGCGCGGCGATAGCCTTGGCGAAGGTACTCTTGCCACACGACGAGAAGCCGTCGAGGGCGATAACTATTTTTTTTCTCTGCTGTTCCATTACGAAGGAAGAATATCAAAAAAGGTTGAAATAATCGTATATACACCCAGCACGCCGATGATGACACCTGCGATGTGGTTTATAGTAAGCATATGGCGCGGGCGGAAGCGGCGGCGGAAGTAGTCGATTGTAAAGGTGAGACCCACCCACCACGAAACAGCACCTGCCAAGAAGCCCAAAATGGTCATACTGCTACGCACCAGCGAAGCCATATCACCCTCCGACTGCAAGCCCACATTAAACATTGCGAAGAATGCCAACAGGTAGGGGATAACCACAACAAAGTTGGCAAGCGTAAATACAAACATTGACGAGTAGTCCTGCCACAGATTGGTCTTGCCAGCACGATTCTTGCGGATTTGCGGCACGGGGTTTTGGAAGAATATGTAGACACCCACGATGACCACAAATATGCCGCCTATGACCTGCAATATCGCGCTATACTCCTCGATTTGCGCCTGCAACATCGAGTAGAAGAAGAAGGCGATGATAGCCATCATCATATCGGCCGTAGCCACGCCCAATCCCGAGGCCAATCCCGAGCGCAGGTCCTTGCTCAGCGTGCGCTGAATACAGAGCACAGCCACGGGACCAACGGTGATTGAGGATGCCAAGCCGACACCCAAGCCTCGCAGGAATATATCTATTGCACTTACTATCATTCTGCAAAAAAATGTTTATTAGGGTACAAAGTTACGCATTTAATATGAAATATTAAAACTTCAACCCCTACTTGGTGCGATTATTGCCCAAAGAGTCACTCAATAGCTCGCACGAGTGTCGATTTCGGGCCACAAAGTATGCAGAAATTGCGCAGCGGAAGAGCAAAGCAACGAAGGTTAGCGGAATGCGAACGAAAATTGTTAATAATTTATCGAAAACTTTATCTCTCAGGCAGTTTACGAGGGCCGAAAAAAGAGTAATTTTGCGTAGAAAAGGTCGTAGTTATGACAGAATTTAAGAAACAGGGACAAGGGATGGAGATTCATCTCTCGGAGGAGGTTGCTCAGGGCAACTACTCAAATTTGGCAATTATAGCACACTCGTCGTCGGAGTTCATCATCGACTTTGCGTCGATACTGCCCGGTATGCAGAAGGCGAATGTCAGCACGCGTGTGATTCTCACCCCCGAGCACGCCAAGCGTCTGCTCTACTCGTTGCAGGACAACATCACCCGCTACGAGAGCAACATAGCAAAGATTGATATTCACAAGTCACTGTCGAGCGAAGACCCCATTATGAATATGGGTCCGATGGGAAATGCGTAAAAGATAGATGATTGATTCATAACACAATAGCCACTCTGCGGAGTGGCTATTGTGTTATGAAAAGGGTTGTTTTTTATAGGTATTATAGGTGTTATAAGTGTTATAGGTAATCTCCTATAATTCCTATATCTCTGCTACTACAAAGTTACTTCCCCCAATAAAAATCATATCTCTCTCGGTGGCTAGCTCGCGGGCACGGGCCAGAGCCGAGGCAACGGTTGGGCGCACCTCTCCCTCCAAGCCAAATGCGGAGGCCTTGACGGCAAGCGCATCTGCGGGAAGTGAGCGCGGTGACGAAGCCTGCGTGAAGATGTAATATGCATTGCGCGGCAAGAGCGCAAGGATGTCATCGATGCTCTTCTCCTTGGCAAAACCTATGACGCAAATCTGCTTGTCGTACTCGGCCGACAGGCGATTTAACTCCCCTGCTATATACTTAATACCGTGCGCATTATGCCCCGTATCACACACCGTGTACGGCTTATCCGAGAGCTGCTGCCAGCGCCCTGCAAGCGAGGTGGTAGCGACAACATTTGCCATACCCTCGACAAAGGCTTTGCGCGAGATTGTGATTTTTGTCTCTCTGTCGAGATAGTCGGCTGCCGCCGCGGCTGTGATGACATTGTGATACTGATACTCGCCCGCAAGGTCCATATTCAGTTCAAAGCGGCGCATATCGCGCACGCGGTCAACAGTCATACGCTGGTGGTCGCGCTCACGCTTATGCTCCACGACAGAGACCTCCTGCTGGGCGTATATCAGACGCGAGCCAAGCTCGGCTGCTCGCTGCTCAAAGACGCTGTTATACTCCTCGCTGGCCTCACCCAGCACTACGGGTACGCCTGCCTTGATGATACCCGCCTTCTCACCTGCCACCTTCGCGATGGTGTCGCCAAGCAGGTCGGTGTGGTCCAAGCCGATGTTAGTCACAACGCTAAGCACAGGCGTGATGATATTCGTTGCGTCCAAGCGACCTCCTAGGCCCGTCTCAATGACTGCCACCTCAACATCGCTCGAAGAAAAGAAGTCGAAGGCCATAGCCGTAGTCATCTCGAAGAACGAGAGGTCCAGCTCGCGCATCTTATCCTTATGCTTTGCCACGAACTCTACCACCTCGCGCTCGGAAATCATCTCTCCATCGACACGCATACGCTCACGGAAGTCGCGCAGATGTGGTGAGGTGAACAACCCCACGCGATAGCCTGCGTGCTGCAACACCGAGGCCAACATATTCGACACCGAGCCCTTGCCGTTTGTGCCAGCGATATGTATCGTAAGGTAGTTACACTGCGGGTTGCCCAAGTAGTGACAGAAGTCACGAACACGCTCCAAGCCGGGTTTGTAGGCATCGGCACCCACCTGCTGAAACGAGGGAGTGGTAGTGAATAGATACTCTATGGTCTGTGAATAATTCATACTAAACTAAATGATTTTTGCGTCGAACGCGATAAGCCGAAAAATACAATACGCCAAGCAGAGTGAGCAGCAGACCCATACGGCCCACCCAATCGCCATACTTGACATAGGCTGTCGTGCGTTGCGAGAGCTCCACCTCCTGCGTCAGTACACCACGCTTATCCCAGTCCAGACGCTGAGATACATCTCCGCGCGAGGTGATAAATCCTGACACACCTGTGTTAGCACTGCGGGCTATGGCACGGCGTGTCTCGATGGCACGCAGACGGCAGAAGTCGAAGAGGCGCTTATGGCCGGGAGTGTTACCCCACCAGCCATCGTTCGACATAACGAGCATAACATCTGCGCCCTCGCGCACAAAGCGGGCAAACCAATCGCCATAAAGACCCTCGTAACAGATGGCAGGACCAGCCTTGACACCCTCCTTCTCGAATATTGCAGCGTGGTCGCTACGGCCCAGCTGGCCCGACACGCCTCCGAGGTTAATGAGTCGGCTAAGGCTTGTAAACCACCACGGCATAGCCTCCACGCCAATAACAAGGCGCATCTTGTGGTGTATATCCTCTCGGCCGTCGCCGCCGATGGCTATGGCTGAGTTGTAAATATCGTAGAATGTACCCATACTAATGCGTGCTGTCTCTGTGGGGGTCTCACCCGGAGCGTAATATTTAATGGTAGATGCTCCCACGGCAATCATAGCATCGGAGCCGTGACTTGCAAGCGTCTGCTGCAACATTCTCACCGTTGCGGCACTCTGCGGCTCATTGTCATCAACCAAGTCGGGCAGGGCCGTCTCGGGAAGAACGACAATCTTCGTATCGGCAGGGGTCTGTGCCAAAAGGCCAGCCAAGGTCTGCATCTGCGCCGCCTCCGTACCTGCGAACTTCTCCTCGTAGCAGTCGATATTAGGCTGTACGACAGATATTTTCGCACTCTGCGACTGCGGCTCATAACTCCAATACATCACCACCGACACCACGATAGGCACAACGATAACCGCAGCGGCACGCACCTTTGACCAGAGGGTCTTATTCTTAACCATCTCAAAGATGGCAATGTTGCTCAGCAAAACCCACAGCGAGCCCCCCAGCACGCCTGTATATTCGTACCACTGCACTGCCCACGGCGTTGCCGAGAAGCCATTACCCGCAACAAGCCACGGGAATGAGAGCACCTCGGTGCGGATGTAGAGAAACTCCGTAGCCACCCACGCAGCCACTAGCACGGTGTAGGCCACCGACTTGGGCGCACGCTTGGAGATGTAGTGATAGAGCATAAAGGCCACCATATTCCAGAATGTAGAGACGATGGTTGCGGCGATAGGGCCGATGGGCGTTGCAATCCACACCCACCACACGGTGACAATGTTCCACAGGGCGAAGGTGAGTGATGCCCACCCCGCCATACGCCACCAGTCGCGCTTGGAGTCGGAGTATGAGTCACTGATAAGTAGCAGGGGCACCAGGCCCACCAAAAGAGAGAATCCGACCGTGCCGAGCCAACCCACCGAAAGCAGGACGACGGATATAACTACATATAGAAGTTTTCGTTGCATACAAGGTTAATATTTGTGCAAATATACGACAACGCGGGCGGAGTACAAAATTTCGTTTGCGATTAACGAAACACTTTTTTATATTTGTATAACTAAATTGTACCTAATATGAGCAATTCACAAGAAAACTACATCGTAGGCATAGGCGAGGCGCTGTGGGATATGCTTCCCGAGGGCCGCAAGATAGGTGGCGCACCCGCCAACTTCACATTCCACGCAGCACAGTTCGGACTCGACGCTGTGGCCGTGAGTGCTGTGGGCGATGATGCGCTGGGCGAGGAGATTCGCCAGACATTCGCGCAGAAGGGCTTGCAGACCCTGCTTGCCACCGTACCTCAACCCACGGGAACGGTAGAGGTTACGCTCGACAATAAGGGCATTCCCCATTACGACATCTGCGAGGGTGTGGCGTGGGACAACATACCCTTCACACCCGAGTTGGAGGCCCTGGCACGCAACACCATAGCTGTATGCTACGGCACACTGGCACAGCGCAACAGCGTGTCGCGCAAGACCATAGAGTCGTTCCTCGCGGCGATGCCCGAGGAGGGAATCAAGATTTGTGATATAAATCTGCGTGGCACATTCTACTCTAAGGAGATTATCGAGGCTTCGATGCGCGCGTGCGATATTCTGAAAATCAACGATGAGGAGATTGACGAGGTATGCCGTCTGCTCGGCACGGAGCTACCCACGCAGCGTATGGCGGCGCTGAATCTTATGTCGCGCTACGAGATAGATATGCTGATTCTCACCTGCGGAACAAAAGGCAGTTACATCTACTGCTTAGACGGCACCGAGTCGTTCCTCGCAACGCCCAAGGTGGAGGTTGCCGACACGGTGGGTGCAGGCGACTCGTTCACGGGTGCGTTTATTGCCGCACTGCTGATGGGCAAGGAGGTGAAGAAGGCACACGCCCTGGCGGTGGAGGTGTCGGCCTATGTCTGCACGCAGAGCGGAGCTATGCCCGAGTTGCCTGAGAAAATTATAGATAAATTATAAGATGAAACGACTTTTATACACCATACTTTTTGCCATCGCAATGACAAGCTGTAACCAATGTTTCACCCCTGCCGAGCAGGCGACAATTCGCGCAGGCGAGAGGGATATAATGTATGTGCTGAGCCTTGCCGAGAGTCCCGACTCGACTATTCTGCGCCAAAAGAGTCTGCCCCTGAGCGAGCAGATTGTGCAGAGCGAGGATTACGCCCTGCTGCGCCGTCGTATGCTGGCCACGGTGCAAGACCCCGAAAACGAGGGTATCGGCATAGCCGCACCGCAGGTGGGTGTACTACGCCGTATGGTTGCCGTGCAGCGATTTGACAAGGAGGGTGAGCCCTTTGAGTTCTTCCTCAACCCCGAGATTGTGGAGCGCATAGGCGAGAAGAAGGCTGGTGGCGAGGGGTGCTTGTCGGTACCCGATATTCGTGGCGATGTGGAGCGTTGGCAGACCATTCGCCTGCGCTACCGTGACGAGCAGTTCGCTGAGCGTGAAGAGATAATCGAGGGCTTCACGGCTGTGATATTCCAGCACGAGTTGGACCACCTCGACGGCACACTTTTCGTAGATTATCTGGACGCTCCGCAGGCGGAATAGCTATCGCAGGGTAAAGCGCAGACCGATATTTAGATTAAAGTTCAGGGGTTGCTGGCTGTAAATGGTCTCAATGGCGCTGCCGTTGTTGAACCAATAACCCACACCCGGCTCGACATACAAACCTACAATGGGCGAGAGGTTTACCTGCGCACCCACCGAGCCCATTACCGAGAATTGCAACTCATCGACCATCAGGTTGGTGCGTTGCATTTTTTCGTTTTGGCCGTTAATGGTGTATATGGTCTTCACGCTTCCCGCGATGCACTTCTCTATCATCGCCCCTGCCGACAGATAGAGCACGAAATGTTTGGTCGGCCAGATGTTGTATACTCCGCTCACAGGCAGACCGAGGTAGCTGAGCATCTGCTTGTCGGTCGAGTAGTTGTTGGTGTGACCCGCCTTGGTGCGCGAGTGCAACATCGAGTATGTGAGTCCGCTCTCCACCGCCCAGCTATCGCTAAACTGATAACGCAGTGAGAAGCCAACGCGCACGGGCTGGCTATGGTGGGTGTCGCTCTTATATCGCTCCTTGCTACTCATAAGCAACACTCCGTTCGACGCTGCCGTCATATCGCCCTCGCCAAATAGCACCGAGTTAATTTGAAACACCTGTTGTTCACCGTGCTTCGAGTAATCGGCCGCCGAGCCCGATGCAAAGATATTGGCCGTAAGGCGAGCCGAGTTGCGCTTTGAGGGTTGCGACACGGCGTAGAGATTACTCATACTGGTGCGCGCCGATGTTTCACGGCTTTGGGCCGCAGATTTCGACTTTGCAGGCTGGTTCTCTGCCTTATTTTCTGCGTTGTTTTCCGTATTATTAGCCTCGTTGATTTCGGCCTCGTTAGCCTTTTCGGGTATTGTATTTTCGTTTTGAGCAACCTCCTCTACGGCTTGATTTTCCGATACAAGAATTGGCGCTTGCGCGGGTATACCCCTGATTACAAGACTCTTTTTAACGATATTTTCAGCAACCTGCTCTGCGGGCTTCACTTCCGATTGGCTCTGTGCAATAAACTCCTCGACCATAGCCTGCTCGCTCTGAGCGATGCTCTGGGTCAACATATCCGCATCGGGTTGCACGCTTCTATCCAGCAACAGATAACCTCCCGCCATAACTGCCACCACGGCAGCCACAGCCGTCCACCTACGCCAGCCGACAAGAGGCACGACGGGGGCAGGCTCCGCTGCGGGCAGCGCCTCCATCACCTGCTCGAAGAGAGCCTCGGGCGCAGGGGCCTCATACTCGGCCATACGACTGCGCAAATCTTCACTCCATCGACTATTCATAGGTTTTATTTTCTTTTGATTTATATTCGTTAATCTTTCTTGCCAGAATACTCTTGGCACGGTGTAGTTGCGAGGCTGAGGTGCTCTCGCCTATGCCCAGCAGTGTGGCTATCTCACGGTGCGAGCGCTGCTCGAAGACATAGAGGTTGAAGACGGCACGATAACCGGGTGGTAGCTCGCGTATCATCGTGTGGATAACATCGATGGGCACCTGCTCGGTGTCGGGCTCCTCGTCGGCCTCATCTATAAGCGCATCGACAGCCACGAAGTCGCTCTGCCGACGCAGATGGCTCAGAGCCGTATTGACCACGATGCGTGTCAGCCACGCCCGAAGAGAGCCTGCGCCCCGAAACTCGAAATCGGCTATGGAGGTGAATACCTTCACGAAGCTCTCCTGCAACACATCACCAAGCAGTGAGTCATCGACATAGCGCCCCGCCACGGCCGTCAGGTAACGAATATGACGGTCGTAGAGCTCCCTCATCGCGGCACCATCGCGGCGCTTGACGAGTTCTACCAATCGGGCCTCATCTATGTTTTTGGGTTGGCTCACAGCTTGGGGTTGCGGAGTTAGACCACACTATTACTCTACATCAATCGACGGAGTAGCCACCTGCGAATAAGGTGTACTATTATTAGAAGGGTCACCATTGAGATAAAATTCTACACTCTTCTCGCCAGAGAATGAGGTCCATACCAACTTTAACTTTGCATTGGGGTCGTTAGTCTGGGGCAGGCTGCTCAAATCGAAAGCCACGATGCCGTCGGCCAAATCGCCCGCAGTATCCTCGTAAGCGTTGTGACGCAGATGCACCTCGTAGGGGTTGTCGGGATTAACGCCCTTGACAAGGTTCAGGAAGTGTGTAACGCCCAAGCCGCTTGACATAGTGCGGAAGCGAAGTGTAAGGTAGCCGTCCTCAACGAGTGTAACCCAATCCTTCACAATCTCCAACGGGTCGTCACCAAGCTCCTCCTGCGACATTGTACCCCACTGCACGGGCTCCTTTGTGAGAATATCGTCCATCCACAACACACGCACCGCGTAGGTGTAGGGCGCGGGGTCGTCCTCTGTCTCGACATAGTTAACGAGCGCACGCACGGGCTTGGTGCCGTAGGGTGAACCTTTGAGGTTCACGGGGCGAAGCGTGGTGGTGTTGTCGAGTTGGAGGTAGCACGAGTTGTTACCATCGGTGGGTTTAACGGTAACCAACGCCGTGGGATAGATATCGCCGATGGTGTACGAATCGTCGTTGTTGCAGGCCGAGAAAGAGGCTGCAACGAGGAGCGCAGCGAGCGCGAGAGTGATAAATTTCTTCATAGTTGTATTGTTTTTTTCTTTGTTTCCACACATTAAACGCAAAGAATCGAAAACCTTGCACGGTGCAAGATACTTTTTTTTCTCTTTTCTTCAATATCATTGCCTAAAAAAGAGTCTATGGCTGAAAAAATTTTGTTCTGCGCGCGCGTTGTAGTATATTTGCAGTAAGAATATTTCGTTATGGCAAAGACGATAAATATCAGCTACGAGCACTACACGCTCGACAGCCTGCCTAAGGCCGATAGCGAGCTTGTGCAGGCGGCATTTGAGGCTACGGCTCAGGCCTATGCGCCCTACTCGGGATTCAAGGTGGGGGCGGCGGCACGCCTGCGTGGTGGGCAGATAATCACGGCCGCCAACTGCGAGAGCGAGGTCTATCCTTCGGGGCTGTGTGCCGAGCGTTCTTTGCTCTACCACTACGCCAGCAATTATACCGACAACCCGATAGAGGCTATGGCCATTGCATCTGCGCCCTCGGAGAGGGAGTGCTACCCCTGCGGTGCGTGCCGACAGGTTATCTTAGATGCGGAGAATCGCCAGCAGAGCCCCATACGCATCATTATGGCGGGCGGCGGCACGGCAACGGTAGTCGAGAGTGCCAAGGATTTATTGCCGTTTATGTTTAAATTATAAGAACAAAGATTTTAACAAACCGTGAGGGTTGCAACCTAAGGAGCTGCTTGCAGCGACCAAAGTCCCCTCCCAAGGAGGGGATTTAGGGGTGGGTAGAACTTGCAAATGCGGCCACGGGCCGCAAGGTATGCCATCAGAAGCGAGAATACATCCAACTTTTGTAATAACATTAAATTATGATACACCCAAAAGATATACTTTACGAAGACAACCATATTATTGTTGTCAACAAACGCTGTGGCGAGTTGGTACAGCCCGACCGCGAGACGGAGGAGGCGTTGGAGAATGATATTAAGACAATGATTAAGGTGCGCGACCATAAGCCCGGAGATGTATTCCTCGGCGTGGTGCACCGCATCGACCGCCCCGTGAGTGGCGCTGTGCTCTTTGCCAAGACTTCGAAGGCACTCACACGCCTCAACGAGATGATTCGAGTTGGCGAGATTCACAAGACCTACTGGGCTATTGTCGAGGCTCGTCCTGCACAGGAGGAGGGCTCACTCACCCACTACATCGTACGCGATGGTCGCACAAATCGCTCACGCGCATACGACAAACCCAAGGCCGATGGCAAGAAGGCTATGCTCAATTACAGCGTCCTCGGCTGCTCGGCACGCTACACACTGGTGGAGGTGGAGCTCCTCACAGGCCGTCATCACCAGATACGCGCACAGCTCTCGAAGATTGGCTGCCCCATCAAGGGCGACTTGAAGTATGGCGCAAAGCGTTCAAATCCCGATGGCGGTATCTCGCTGCACTCACGCAAGGTGGAGTTCCTGCACCCCGTACGCAAGGAGATGATTAGCATCACGGCACCTGCGCCAAAGGATAATTTGTGGGAGTTTTTTGAGTCTATGTAGTTATGAGATTGTTGATTCAGCGCGTAACGGAGGCCTCGGTTACAATCGACGGCCGTGTCCATTCGCAAATAGGAAAGGGTTTGATGGTGCTGGTGGGCATCGAGGAGGCCGACACACAGGAGGATATAGATTGGCTGACGGGAAAACTACTTCGCCTGCGCATCTTTGACGATGAGGCGGGGGTGATGAATCTCGATGTACAGCAGGTCGGAGGCGAGGTGATGGTGGTGAGTCAGTTCACGCTACACGCCTCGACAAAGAAGGGTAACCGCCCATCCTATTTCCGTGCTGCGGGAGAGGCTATCTCGCGTCCGATGTACGAGAAGTTTGTGCAGTCGGTGGAGCAGGCTCTGGGCAAGAGAGTTGCTACGGGTGAGTTTGGTGCCGATATGAAGGTGGCACTGGTGAACGATGGGCCTGTGACGATATGGATTGACTCGCGCAACAGAGAGTAAGATGAGAAGAAGAACAAAGAAGTTAGGCTCGCGCCGCACCACTATATATATAATAGTAATCGTACTGCTGGTGGCGGCAAACTACATTCACGGCCTATCCAACGACACCGAGCCTGCGACAACAGAGCAGACATCGGCGCAGGCGGAGGAGCACTCGGCAAAGGAGGTGGCAGCAAAGGAGCAGACGGCGAAGAATACTACGACAGAGCCCGCAAAGAAGCAGGCGGCAAAGCAGAGCAGCGAGCCCCGTTCGGGTTGGGCGGAGCTGCCCGTGCAGGCGGAGAGCCGAGAGCTATACATCTCACACCATATGTGTGACGAGGATACACGCAACTACACGGTGTGTTACAGCAGTCGTCATCGCTCGCCGATGTGGATTGCGGCGCCTATGCACCAATCATACAATGGCAGCGTGAAACGCATAGACAACTATGGCTACGACCCTACGCTGCCTGTGAATATACAGACACGCCTTAATCGCTCCTACGGAGAGTACACACGAGGTCATATGTTAGGCTCAGCCGAGCGTAACGCCTCGCGCGAGATGAACACGCAGACATTCTATGTAACCAACATTGCACCGCAGATTCAGCGCGGCTTCAACCAGCAGGGCGGAGCGTGGAACAACCTCGAAAAGTTTGTCGATGGTCAGGTGTGTGCCGACACGCTATATGTGGTGACGGGAGCAATCTACGACGAGTATACGGCAGCCGATGGCGAAGTTATCAAGCCACGCACTACGACCAACAAGAACGACTCGGAGCAGGTGGGTGTGCCAACGGCATATTACAAGGCTCTGCTACGCACAAAGTCGGGCACGACGGGCAAGAGCGCCACAGAGTGCAAGGCCTCGGAGTTGAAGTGTGCGGCATTTGTTGTTGCCCACCGCTCGCATACGGGACTAAAACCCTCGGCCGAGAATATTATGTCGATAGACGAGTTGGAGAGGCTGACGGGCGTGGACTTCTTCAAGAATGTACCCAACGCCCCCGAGAGCCGAGCCGTGGCGAAAGAGTGGGGTTTGTAAAAGAAAAATATATAAAGTATGGATATAGCACAAGCAAAACGAAAAGAGAACATAGCCGAGTACATACTCTACCTATGGCAGTTGGAGGACCTGCTCCGCGCATTGCAGTTCAGCCCCGAGGCGATATACTCTCAGCTCGTCGCTCCGCGTCAGGTGGAGGAGGAGCAGAAACATATCTTCCTGTTGTGGTATATGGACATCGTAAACCTTCTGCGCAAGGAGGGCAAGGAGGAGAGTGGCCACTTGGAGCATACGCTACATCTGATTGGCGATATGCACAACCTGCACCTACAACTTATGCAGAACCCCGTGGGTGAACACTACCGCAAGACCTTTGCTGCGCTTGCTCCGCAGTTGCCTCAGTTGCGCGCGATGATAAAGAAGGAGGATGTCTCGGATACCGAGGTGGCATTCCGTGCGCTCTATGCCGCTATGCTCTACCGCATAAAGGGTGATAAGAAGCGTGCCGATGCGGTGAAAGACACCATCGAACTGGTGTCGCCCGTGGTGGCCGAGCTGGCCGCTATGTACGGCAAGGTGGAGCGTGGCGAGGTAGACCTATTCAAGGATATGTAGCACAAAATGGCTCCAAAAAGGGCACAAAACGACTCCACAAAGGGTGCAAAATGGCTTGCAAAGCCCTCGAAAAGGGCAAAAAGGGGCGGAAAGATTATTTTTATTCGTAAATATTTTGATAAATCGAAAAAAACATCTTACCTTTGCCCCTCGCAAAGACTATGATAATAGCGTAGTTGGCGCGAATATGTGAAACAAACACAAAAAACGATATCGTTATGGCAATGAAAAGAACTTATCAGCCTTCTCGTCGCAAGAGAATCAACAAGCACGGATTCCGTCAGAGAATGGCAACTGCTAACGGCCGCAAGGTATTGGCAGCGCGTCGCGCAAAGGGACGCAAGAAGTTGACCGTATCGGATGAGTCAACATTCAAGTATGCTTAATTTTCCGATTCTGTCGGAAAAATAAGAGGGGAACGGACGCGTTCCCCTCTTGTTTTTTATCAAAAAACAAGGGCGCTCTGCTGTTGCAGAACGCCCATTATTCTAAATGAGGTAGTCCCTATGCCTCCTCGTCGTAACCCGTAGCCTTGGCACGCCACATAAGAGTGAAGATAACCATACCTACGATAGCCATCGCAATCATCATCAGGAAGACATAGTTCCAGCCCTGACCCGGGTTCACCTTGTTTACCCAGTCGACCATAGCACCGATACCCAAACCTGATACGAATGTACTCAGATAGCCGAAGATACCTGTAACACCATTAGCCGTAGCGGCTGCGCTCTTGGTAGCCTGATTAGCGGCAGCGATACCAATCAACGCCTGAGGGCCGTAGATGAAGAATCCTACCATACCCAACACGCCAGCCAACACCACAACGGGGCTTGTACCGGGCAGGAAGTAGAAGATACCCATAAACGATGCGGCACCCAACATACAGAATACGCAGGTGCGGTGTGCGCGACCCTTGAAGAACTTATCTGTTGCCCAGCCAGCCACGAGCATACCTACGATACCCATAATCTCCGACACGGCGATAATCCAACCAGCATCTGCGGGCTCCAAGCCGCGAGCCTCCTGCAAGAACTTGGGACCCCAATCGAGCACAGCGAAGCGTACTACATATACGAAGAAGTTGGCAAAGGCCAAAATCCAGATGAGCGGGTTGCGGAATACCTTCTCGCGCAAGAATGCCTTATACTCGGCAGAGTTTGTGTTGTTCTCAACCTTGGTGTGTGTACCAGCCAACTCGGGCAGGCCAACAGACTTGGGAGTATCGCGCAAGAATACGAACAGGCCAACAGCACCTGCCAACGCAAAGAGGGCGGGCACCCAGAAGCACCACTGCCAAGCACCGATGTGAGATGCAGCGTCCATAACCTTCTCGTTAAGCAGCTCGGGGTTCTCCAAAAGTGCAGGGTTGAGCGTCGTAAGGTTTGTGCGGATAGCCTCCACAGCCTCGGCATTGTGTGTCATATCGCTACCCATCGAGCCCATAACATATCCGCAGAGGATAGCCAAAAGGCTGGCACCGATAGAGTGTGAAGTGTTCCATACCGACATCTTTGTAGCCAACTCGTGGGGCGGAATCCAGTGCGACAAAAGGCGTGCGCACGGGGGAAAGCCACTACCCTGGAAGATGTTGTTGAGCACGAGCAATACGCCGAATACCACTACCAGCGAGTGGGGTGCAACACCCAGCTTAACGCCCAAGATAGAGGGGCCAAAGCCGAATGCGAAGCTTGCCAACACGCAGAGCAGCAGACCGATAGACATATGGTAGCGGGCATTCATACGGTCGGCCAGCAATCCATTCATAAAACGCGACAGACCATAGATAAGACCCACAACGGTCATAATGATACCGAAGCTGGTGTTCGATATACCATACTCGGCAGCAAGTCCCGGAATGGCAAATGAGAAGTTCTTACGCACGAAGTAGAAGAGTGCGTAGCCAATCATCGTAGCACCAATGGTGCGATACTGCCAATACTTGAATTTTTTGGCTTGTTCTTGTGTCATAATATTTGGTTTTTGATTTTGCGTAGTAGTTTCCAACTCACAAAGATACGCTTTTTCGCAGAAAAACTCTCTTTTTAAGAGAAAATAAGTGTTATAGGGGTTATAAGCAGATAGGTATTATAAGAATTAAGGTGATATAGACAACTATTTATAATTCCTATAACACCTATAATTCCTAACCCTCTTTTATCTTTGCTCTTTACTCTTTCATCTTTGCTCTACTGTCTTATCCACGACAGCAGCTCCTTGAAGGTCGGCTTCTTGCCGTGCATAAAGATACCTACGCGGTAAATCTTGCCTGCCACCCACGCCATACCTGCCACCGAGGCGTAGAGCAACACCAGCGAGAGCATAATCTGCCAAGTAGGTATATCGAATGGTATGCGAGCCATCATCACCACGGGAGAGGTGAAGGGGATAATAGAGCCCCAGAATGCCAAAGTCGAATTGGGGTCGTTAAAGACCGACATAGCCAATATCAGCGCAAGGATAATAGGCACTGTGATAGGCGTTTGCAGCTGATTGGCGTCCTGAATAGAGTCCACCGCCGAGCCCACGGCAGCAAACATAGCCGAGTAGAAGAGGAAGCCACCCAAGAGGAACAGCAGCAACCACACGAACATCATCATAAGGCCCGTAACATCTGTCGCAAGGCTCAACGCCGAGATAGTCTCAATATCCATATCGGCCTCGGCAAGAGTCATCTGGCCCGCCTGCACAGCCTCAACGCTCTGCATAATATCCTCGGGCATCAGCGCGGGCAACACGGCCGAGCCTATGCCACACACCAGCACACCCCAGATGGCTATCTGCGTAACGGCAACAGCCGCCACACCGAGAATCTTACCCATCATAAGCTGGAAGGGATTAACGCTCGACACCAGCACATCCAAAACGCGCGAGCCCTTCTCCTCGATTACCGAGGTCATAACCATCGAGCCGTAGATGATAAGGAACATATAGAGCATCATACCCAGCACCAGACCGAGCAGATACGACACCACGGACGATGTAGCCTGCTCATCCTCGCCCTCGGCGCTATGGTCGTTGCGGTAGGTGGTCATCGTAACCGACGCCTCCAAGTTCTTCATTATATCTTCCAGACCCTCAATGTCGTAGCGTTTGAGTCGCTCACGCTCAATGACCTTCTCTATCTGTGCCGTGATAGACTCTTCGAGCGACATCGACGACGAGGAGTTGGTGTAGAGTTTCACCTCGGAGGGGTGCTCGACAACGCTCTCGCCAATCCACAGCACGCCAAAGACATCGGCATCTTCACGCGCCGACTCTAACGAGAGGTCAACGGCCTTGAACT
The DNA here is from genome assembly GCA_045655585.1 of Alistipes sp. GTDB lineage: Bacteria > Bacteroidota > Bacteroidia > Bacteroidales > Rikenellaceae > Alistipes. Next base: position 51,179 of record JAZOPO010000018.1, read on the forward strand.
CTACATCTTCGTTGCTCTCCAACTGCGAGGCCACTACCCCGCTGTCGTCTATCACCAGCAGTCTCTTCTGCTCACCCTTGGCAAAGAGCATCATCAGCGTGGGTGCCGCCATCAGGCCAAGCATAAGCAGTGGCATAAGTATGGTGGTGATGATAAATGACTTCTTACGCACTCGCTCGTTGAACTCTCGTGCGATAATTATTCCTATCTTGTTCATAGTAAAATGTTTTCTTTTAATAAATTAAGTCATTCCACATTTTCACATCTTGTGTCCTATCTGATACAAAGTCAGGTATAAGTGAAAATGGTTGGAATCTACCTTTGTTGAAACGGCAGTGCTGATACTGACTTTTCTTTATATGTATCAGGTAAGTTTTATCGTAAAAGGTAGATTGCCACAGATGTTTATATAAGCTGATGTAGTATCAGCAAGGAATTAAAATAAACATCTTCGCAATGACGAAGTTTTATATCTATTAATTTTTAATTATGAATTTTGAATTTACAGCGTGCCCTCCACGGCGCGGATAAATATATCGTTCATGCTGGGCATAACCTCCCTGAACGAGCGCAACTCAACAGCATCGTTCACCGTGGCTATGCTCTCACGAACGGTAACGCCATCCTTTAATCTTATGCGCGACGAGGTGTAGGGCGTGTCGGTAACGGGCGCCGTACCAAGCAGGTCGGCCATAGGAGCCACCACGCTCTCAAACTGCTCTGCACCACCACGGTAGGTCACCTCAAAGACATTCTCGCCAAAGCGATGGCGCAACTCGTCCACCGAGCCTGAGAGTATGTTGCGTGACTTGTTTATGAGCGTTATGTGGTCGCAAATCACCCCCACGCTCGACATATTGTGGGTAGAGAAAATAACCGTTGCACCCTTGTCGCGCAGGCGCAAAATCTCCTGCTTCAACAGATTGGCATTTATGGGGTCAAAACCCGAGAAGGGCTCATCGAAAATCAAGAGCTTAGGCTCGTGCAGGACGGTAGTGATGAACTGCACCTTCTGCGCCATACCCTTTGACAAATCCTCCACCTTGCGATTCCACCAGCTCTCTATGCCGAGGCGCACGAACCAATCTTTCAATCGCACCACAGCCTCACGGCGCGACAGACCCTTCAAGCGAGCGAAGAAGATAGCCTGCTCACCCACCTTCATCTTCTTGTAGAGGCCACGCTCCTCGGGCAGGTAGCCTATGTTGTAGATGTCCTGATCGGTGATTTCATGGCCATCGAAGATAACACGCCCCGCATCGGGCAGCGTAATGCGGTTGATGACACGGATAAGTGTAGTCTTACCCGCACCATTAGGCCCCAGCAGACCATATATCGCACCCTGAGGCACTTCGAGCGACACATCGTTGAGCGCCGTATGAGCCGAGTAGCGTTTGGTTACATTCTCTATTTTCAGAAGTTCCATATCTATAAGTAGTTTATTGCTTAGTGCATTAGTCGCCTAATATGTTGTAAAATTACAAAAATGAGCGAAAAAAAATTCATTTACCTCTATTTTTTTTGCCATCGGGTGGAAATGGAGTATATTTGACATAGAAAATAATAAACACTATGAAACGACTTTTGATTTTTGCAGCACTGCTCTCGGCTGTTGCCTGCACAGAGAATAACGACAACCCCAAGACCGCAACCATCGACTTCGAGGGTGCAGAGTGGAGCGCCATATCGGCGACAACGGCGGGCGTTAGCTACTCGTCGGACCTTGCAGCCAATGGCTACGAGTGGCACGATAGCGCGACATCACTCTCATCGGTAGCCGTGGTGGATAACTCCTACGGCTCGGCATATATCCTTGGCGGCGTGTTGCTCTCGTCGTACAACTCTGCCGACATTACAACCTATGGCGACTACTCGAAAGACCTCTACGCCTACAACGCAAATTCATCGTCTGCAACAAAGGGAGGCGGACGCAACGGCTCGGACGGCTTTGCCATCGTGGTGGGAAACTACAACGACTCGTCAATTAGCGACCATCTTCCCGAGATGCACTTTGCCGATGGCAAGGCACGCAAGGTTTTGGGATGCTATGTGAACTCAACGACCTACTTCCTCAACATCGTAAAGAATGGTAACCCCTTCTCGCCTGCACTCAGCGAGGGCGAGGAGATTAAAATCTCGGCTACGGGCTACGACGCCGCGAACAGCAAGACTGCAACCGTGGAGATGACTCTCGCCCGTAAGGGAGAGTATATCACGCAGTGGAGAGCGTGGGACCTATCACAGCTGGGCGAGGTGGTGAGCATCAAGTTCGACATCACAGGAGGCCCTACAACCGAGTGGGGTATGACTACGCCAAAATATTTTGCAATAGATGATATTACCATAGAACTATAAAGGATTATCGCTAATAAGGAAGCTCGTTCTGCTCCTCTCGGCATACCCTGCGGCCACCAGCCGCATTTGCAAGTCTGACCCACCCCCACACCCCCGCCTCAGGCAGGGGCTTTGGTCGCCGCCGAGCGGCTCCAAATGTCGGAGAATAGAGCGTTACGCAAATAATTATAAACTAAAATTTATATGAGAAAACTCCTAACCCTCGCCATTGCGCTGACGGCAACACTCACCGCCTCGGCACAGTATATGAAGCTCGCGCCCAACTACAACCCCGATATGGCGCGCCAGACCTTGACTCACAACAAGGAGATACGCAAGGAGATTATCCTCCCGCAGGTGCGTGGCCTAAACATCTACAAGGCTGACCTCCATACACATACAATATTCTCGGATGCCCATGTAACACCCGAATACCGCGTGCAGGAGGCGTGGCTCGATGGCTTGGACGCTATCGCCATCACCGAGCACACCGAGTATCGTGGCTACGAGCAGACAATGATTGACTTCCTGAGTGGCTACCTACCCGAGGGTACGGAGGCAGTGAATACCAACCTGCTGGACAAAGGTCCTGAGAAGGGTGGCATACAGGTCGATTTGAACCTCCCCACACGCCTTGCCGAGAAGACCGCCGAGCGTTACGGCATAGTTGTCGTGCCGGGTATGGAGATTTCGCGCACACCCGAGACCATTGGTCACTACAACGCCATCTTCACCAAGGACAACAACACCATCTACCACCCCGACTGCTACGAGGCGTTCCGCCGTGCTAAGGCGCAGGGTGCTTTGATTGTACACAACCACCCCGGCTGGCGTCGTCCGAGTATGGAGATAGGTCCCTTCGAGCAGAAGGCCTACGACGAGGGTTTGATTGACGGCATAGAGACCTTCAACAGTGCCGACCTCTACCCGCAGGCTATCGACCGCGCAAAGAAGTACGGTTTCTTTATGGTGGGAGCTACCGACGCACATATCTCCACAGCACGCGACTACCTGATGCACACTCCTATTCGCAATATGACGCTTATTTTCGCCAAGGACAAGTCGCTCGAATCGTTGCGTCAGGCGCTGCTTGACGGCAATGCTATCGCCTACGGCTTCGGCACTCTGTCGGGCGAGGAGAGTCTGCTGAGTGATTTGTTCAAGGCCTCTGTGCAGACCCGCGTGGAGCGCACCGACGCCAAGGGTACACGCACCTTGGCGGTAACAAATATTACCTCTATCAGTTATATCCTCCGCATCGAGGGCGACAACCCCTTTGAGCTAAAACCCTTCACAACAGCCACCGTGCAGGTTCCAGCGGGTGAGAAGCTACTGTTCTCGGTTGAGAATATGTGGTGTGGCGCCGAGGAGCACCCCGTAGTGGAGGTGGATTTTTAACCGCAGAGAGTTATTTATCCAAAAAAATGCTATCTTTGTAAAAGGAATATGTAAAACCAAAAAACGATAAACCTATGAAAAAACTTTTAACTCTGGCAGTGGCTTTGACCGCCACTATTTCGGCTTCGGCACAGCTCTATTACACCGATTCTGAAAATAAGGATATGTTGCGTTTCAACGAGCGCGAGGAGCGTCAGCGCGCAGAGATGGTATTGCCGCAGGTGCGTGGCTTCAACATCTACAAGGCCGACCTTCACAACCACACTATCTTCTCGGACGGTAGCGTAACGCCCGAGTTCCGCATCAAGGAGGCTTGGTACGACGGTCTGGATGTTATTGCCGTTACTGAGCATGTGGAGTATCGCCCCTACGAGGGCAAGATGCTCAACTTCCTCACAGGTTATGTACCCAAGGGTGTAAACAAGTCTGTAAACGCAAGCCTCATCAACAAGGCGGCCGACGATAAGGGTATCCTCACAGACCTTAACTTCCCCGTGAAGTTGTATCAGAACGCAGCCAAGGCTTATGGCGTAACCGTTATCCCTGGTGCTGAGATTACACGCGACCCCAAGACCATCGGCCACTACAACGCCCTCTTTACCAAGGACAACAACGCAATCTACGACAAGGACCCCTTGTCATCTATCCGCAAGGCTAAGGCTCAGGGTGCTATCATTATGCAGAACCACCCCGGCTGGCGTCGTACAACGCTCGATATGATGGAGTTCGAGGAGAAAGTATATGCCGAGAATCTTATCGACGGTATCGAGATTATGAACAGCGACGAGTTCTACCCCCGCGCCATCACACGCGCCTTGAAGAACAAGTTCTTTATGTCGTCAAACACCGATATTCACGGCTCAACAGCTGAGGATTATGTTCTCGCAGGCAACGGCCACCGCAATATGACCTTCATCTTCGCTCAGGAGAACACCTTGGAGGCTTTGCGCGAGGCTTTGGAGGCTAAGCGCACATTGGCATACTCTCACGGCACATTGGCTGGTGAGGAGAGCCTTCTGAAAGACCTGTTCAAGGCTTCTATCTCTACAAAGGTTATCCAGACTGCTGCCAACGGCACAAAGACCATTCAGCTTACAAACAACTCATCTATCGAGTACCTGGTTCGCATCGGCAACGCCAATCCCTTCTACATCAAGCCCTTCACATCGGTTCGCACAAGCGTAGCTAAGGGTGCAAAGCTTGCGTTGAAGGTTGAGAATATGTGGTGTGGCGAGGATGCTCACCCCGTAGTTGAGTGGGCGTTCTAAGCCTCGGAAACCGTTATAGAAAAATATGTTGCTCGCTTTGGGCAACATATTTTTTTTGGAGAGGAGAGAGCAAAGATGAAAGATGAAAGAGATTTTTTGCATTTTGCATTTATATATGTATATTTGCACGATTAAAACATACTTACTATGAAAGAGATGGTATTGGTTTCGGGTGGAGCTGGTTATATCGGTTCGCATACCGCCGTTGAGTTGATTAACGCTGGCTACGATGTAGTTGTTGCGGATAACCTCTCAAATTCAGATATGAGTGGCGTTGAGGGCGTGCGCAAAATCACAGGCGTAGATGTTCCCTTCGTCAATGTAGATTGCTGCGACAAGGAGGCCTTCCGCAAGGTTTTCGAGCAGTACAACTTCAACTCTGTAATCCACTTTGCAGCCTTCAAGGCTGTGGGTGAGTCGGTTACAGACCCTATGAAGTACTACCGCAACAACCTCGATTCGTTTATGAATGTATTGGAGCTTATGCGCGAGTACAACCGTCCCAACATCGTCTTTTCATCATCGGCTACGGTATATGGCGAGGCTGACGAGTTGCCCGTAACGGAGCTCACACCCCGCAAGCCCGCAACATCGGCCTATGGCAACACCAAGCAGATGTGCGAGGATATTCTCCGCGACTCGGTTACGGCATACGACGGCTTGAAGGGTATTGCCTTGCGCTACTTCAACCCCATCGGTGCTCACCCCTCGGCTCTCATTGGCGAGTTGCCGCGTGGCGTGCCTCAGAACCTCGTTCCCTTCATCACGCAGACTGCCGCTGGCATACGCGAGTGCCTGAGCGTGTTTGGTGACGACTACGACACACCCGATGGCTCGTGCTTGCGCGACTATATCGATGTGGTGGATTTGGCCAAGGCGCATGTTGTGGCTATCACCCGTATGGTCGAGGATAAGAATAAGCAGAAGTATGAGATTTTCAATGTCGGCACAGGCAACGGTGTATCGGTATTGGAGTTGGTAAATAGCTTCGAGCGTGTAAACGAGTTGAAGCTCAACTATAAGATTGCACCCCGCCGCCCAGGCGATGTGGTGGCTATATGGGCCGACACAACCCTTGCAAACGAGGAGCTGGGCTGGAAGGCTGAGCGTTCGTTGGACGACACACTGCGTTCGGCGTGGGCTTGGGAGAAAAATGTCAGAGGAATAAAATAAAACTACACTCTCACTCGTTAGTGGTTCGTGCGCCTGCTGTGTGCGATGTGCTTCGAGGCTGGTGTAGAAGAAAAATAGATGCAGATGAAAAAGATTTTAATGCTGATGGTATTGGTGTTTATGTGCGGCGCGGTGGCCGAGGCACAGGATTACTACATACCCAAATACAAGAAAAAGAAGGAGGTACGCGACTACAACCTTGAAACTGACAAGCGTAAGTGGACCATCTGGTTTGGTGGTGGCTACGATATGACTCTGGGCTTGCAGAACCGTATCGACTACAAGGATTACAACGAGGTGGTAAACTACAACGGCAGACCGAGCTTCTCGGGTGGTGCTGTGAACTTGGGCTACGGCTACAAGTTGGGTCAGCACACCGTAGCTGGTGTGGAGAGTGGTTACCTCTATATCGACAAGATGAATATGGTACCTGTGAAGGGTACTTTGAAGGTGTACTACGGCCCCGTAACACGCCAGCACCGCACACGCTGGTTTAACTACTTAGGCTTGGGAACACACCTCTATTTCAGCAAGGAGTACAAGCTCTTCGGCTCTGTTGCCGATGGTGGTGTAGGTATGCGTGTGCTGATGGGCAAGACCACAAAGGTTGACCTAATGCTCGGCTACCGCTGCACGATGCGTCGCCCCAACTTCGAGACTACGGGTAACTACGAGTTGGATTTGAAGAGAGTAAACTTCCAGCAGTATATGCACAGCATACACTTTGGTTTGAACTTTATCCTCTTCTAATAGGCGCGAAGAGCGACCATCGAGATGCTAAATCTCACATAATATGCGGATTGCCCCTGCGGGCAGTCCGTTTTTTAATGTCATATTATTTGGTTTTTACCTCTCTAAATATTACCTTTGCACCCGATTCAGGCATAATGGGGCCGCAAGCCAAGGGCCGAGTGAGATTTGGAGGCAAGGAAGCAACCGTAATGGGGCTGAGATGTAACCAAAATCTAACAAGGCAAAGGCTGAGGTTGAGTAATGCCGTAGGTAATAACATTAAAACACAAAAAAATTATGCAGACACTTGAAATTAAGGCAGCTAAGCGTGCCGATTTCGGTAAGAAGGCAGCTAAGGCTTGCCGTCGCGAGGGTCAGATTCCCTGTATTTTGTATGGTGGTGGTGAGGAGGTTGCTTTCACCGTTGACACTAAGGCTGTAAAGCCCCTTATCTACACTCCCAACTCATACATCGTTGAGATTGAGATTGATGGCAAGGTTGAGAAGGCAGTAATGCGCGAGGTACAGTTCCACCCCGTTCGCGAGCAGATTCTCCACATCGACTTCTACCGCGTTCAGGAGAACAAGCCCGTAGCTATCGCTATCCCCGTACGCTTGACAGGTAACGCTGCCGGTGTTAAGGTTGGTGGTAAGTTGGCACAGTCAGCTCGTAAGCTCGTTGTTAAGGCTTTGGAGCAGAACTTGCCCGATGAGATTGTTGTTGACGTAACTCCTTTGAAGGTAGGTCAGACTATCTTCGTTGGTGACTTGCAGTTCGAGAACCTTCAGTTCGTTACTCCTGCAACTACCGCAGTTTGCGCCGTTCGTGTAACTCGTGCAACTCGTGCAGCTCAGCAGCAGTAATAACCCGAGCGAAGAATGAAATATCTCGTTGTAGGATTGGGTAACATAGGTGCCGAGTACGCCGATACCCGTCACAACATCGGATTTAGAGTGTGGGATGCCTTAGCCGAGGCATCCAATATCTCTTTTATGGCGGGTCGTTATGGCTCAACAACCACGCTGCGCCACAAGGGCCGTCAGATTTTGCTGTTGAAGCCCTCGACATATATGAACCTCTCGGGTAAGGCGGTGCGTTACTGGATGGAGCAGGAGAAGATACCCATCGAGAACATACTCATCATATCGGACGACATATCGCTACCCTTTGGTCAGCTGCGTATGCGCAAGAAGGGAAGCGCGGGAGGTCACAACGGCTTGAAGAATATCTCGGAGCTACTCGGCAGAGAGGACTACGCCCGTATGCGCTTTGGCGTGGGTGGCGACTTCGCCCGCGGACACCAAGTGGATTATGTGCTTGGCGAGTGGACCGACGAGGAGCGCAAGGCTCTGCCCGAGCGATTGAAGATATTTGGCGATGCCATTCTCTCGTTCGCCTGCGTGGGAGCAGATATGACAATGAATACATTTAACAAAAAATAGGTTGCCCATCTGGACAACCTATTTTTTTTACGCTTACTGCCTACCCTACTTCTCGGGACGCATTACCACCTTGATAAGGTTGCCGTCGTCGAGAATCTTCTTAGCCAAAGCCTGAACATCGGCAGAGGTAACACCATTTACTGCGGGGAGATACTCCTCAACATTGTTGATGTTGTACTTATAGAACTCATAGATAGCACTTGACCACCAGTTGTTCTGCTCGATAGACTTGGTGTAGTTCTTATTCTCGTACTCGCGAGTCTTCTCCAAATCCTCGGCCAAAGGACCCTCCTTGGCAATCTTCTCAATCTCGGCAAATACGATGTCGGTAAGCTCGTCGGCCATCTGCTCGTTGGTGTCGAACGAAACCTCTACCATATACTCATTGAGGCGGGGTGTGAGCGACACGCGTGCGCTTACGCCATAAGTACCACCCTTCTCCTCGCGGATAGACTTCAAGTAGCGGTTACGCAACGCCTGTGAGAGGTAGGCTGCAACCACCTGGTTCTTCATATCGAACTTCAAGTCGCCGCTGTAACCAACAAATACAGATACCTTGGGCTGCTCCATCTTGGTCTTGAAGTCGTTCACAACGCCACCCTTGACAGGTGCAACCTTGTCGTCGGTCTTGACATTGCCAGCCTTCTTTGCTGTGGGCAACGAGCCAAGATACTTCTCAACCAAGGGCTTCAACTCCTCGGGGCTCATATTACCGATGAATGTGAAACGGAAGTCGGCAGCGTTAGAGTAGAGCTGCTTGTGAACCTGTGCCATATGCTCGAACTTGATGGTTGACAACAACTCGGGAGTGAGCTGCTGGCGACGGTGGCTGTTGCCGTAGATGGTCTTCATCAAATTCTGCGAGAAGATGAAGTCGGGGTTTGTCATCTGGTTAGCGAGCATTGCGTTGTAGCGGTTCATCAGTGTCTGGAAGTCATCCTCAGAGAAGCGAGGAGCAGTGAACTGCAAGTAGAGGAGCTGGAACATAGTCTCCACATCCTTCAACGCAGCGCGTGCTGTTACCATATGCTCGTAGTTGCTTACGCCAAGGCCAGCCTGTGCGGTCTTGCCCGAAAGCTGCTTGCGCAAGTCCGAAGCCGAGAACTTAGAGATACCCGACATAGACATCACGCTACCCAACATCTGAGCCGAGTAGTACATATCGTCACCAAATACGGCAGCACCACCCTCCGATACAGCCTCAACGCCAATGTTGTCGGCCTGATAGGGAGTCTGCTTGATGACAACCTTGATACCGTTCTTCAAAGTCCACTCGGTAAAGCCAAGAGATGTGTTCTCAACAGTCTTCTTCACGGGTGAACCCTTCAACACAACATCGTCGGCGATAAGGGGCTCCTTGACAACATTATCCTTGAAAGGCTCAACATCGGCAGCCACGGCAGCCTTCAAAGCCTCAACCAACTCAGCCTCCGTGGGGATAGCAACACCATCCTTCTGGGGTGAGTTAGCAACGATAACCACATTCTCCATAGGCTTGTACAACTGCTTAACGGCAGCGTTAATCATCTCGCAAGTAATCATCTCCGTAAGCTGCTTGTCCAACTGATACTCGGTCTCAGCATCGTAGAGAGGAGTACCCTCGCGGAAGTTGTTGATGCACATATCGGCAAAGTCGCTGTGCTTGCGATCGGCACTACTCTTGTACTGCGACTCCAAGCCTGAGAGGATATTATTCTTGGCGCGCTCGAACTCACCCTCGGTGAAGCCGTGGCGACGCATACGCTCCATCTCTGTGAGAAGCGCCTTGTAACCCTCCATCAACTTACCATCCTGAGTCATAACACGACCTGACGACACCTCCAATGTAGAGCAGATACCAAAACCGCTTGCGGGGCTGAAATTTGCCTGAATGAAGGGAGCATCGGGCTTGCGCGCGATATCCGAAAGACGCTCGTTTATCATACGCGAGATGTACGACTTCATAATGTTGGTAAGCTCATACATCATCGTGTTGTTCATCTGCTTGGGCATAGCCTGCGACTTGTAGAAAATCATCAGGTTAGACTGCTGCATCTCGGGGTCGGCATTCACGCTCACGATAGGCTCGGCATTGTCGGGAACAACGATAACATCCTTCTTTGCAGCGTCTGCTGCGGCAGCGGGAATGTCGGCCATAATGGTCTTTATCTTCTGCTCGACAACATCTACATCGATATCACCAACCACAACAACAGTCTGGTAGTCGGGGCGATACCACTTGTGGTAGAACTCGCGAATATCGTCATAAGTAAAGCCTGACAGGCCGTCCAGATAACCGATAAGGTTGCGGTGCTCGTAGAGTGTACCCTTACCCAGAGCCTTAATCATCTTAATCTGTGCACGCCACGAAGCGTTGTCGCGTGTACGCAACTCCTCCTGAATAACACCACGCTCGGCGTCAATCTCCTTGGGGTCGAGTGTGATGAAGTGTGACCAGTCGTGCAACACCAGCAACGCTGAGTCGATAACGCTCTCGCGTGCCACAGGTACATCGGTCATAAAGTACTGAGTCAAATCCCACGAAGTGAAGGCATTGAGGTTAGCACCGAACTTAACACCGATAGACTCCAAATACTGGATAAGGTTGTTGTCGGGGTAGTTCTTTGTGCCGTTGAATGCCATATGCTCGAGGAAGTGAGCCAAACCCTGCTGGTTGTCAGCCTCCTGAATAGCACCCACATCGTGAACGATGTAGAACTCGGCCATACCCTTCGGCTTCTCGTTATGACGGATGTAGTAGGTCAATCCGTTAGGCAGCACGCCCTTGCGAATCTCCTTGTCAGCAGGCAACTGCTGCGAGGGGTCGAACTGAGCCTGTGCCGCAGTCATACCCATAATGATGGCTACGACCAAAAACAAAAACTTTCTCATCTCTCTTTCTATTATAATAATTAATTATTAATTTCTACTCCTGCGGTTTCTTGTGGATGCAAAGGCCCGCTATAAGGCCGATGAGCATACCTATACCCATACCGAACTGCGTCTTGCCCAGCAGCATACCCACCACAGCACCCACACCAAGGCCGATAATCATACCCGGCACCATATGGGTCTTGACCTCCACAACGGGTGTATGTTGCTTGGCCTCCTCCATCAGCACCTCGTCTTCCGAGGGCTTGGGGCCCTCATCGCCCTCGAAGGCACTCTCGTCTACAAAGGGGTTTTTATACTTTATCTTCTTCTCTTTGTTCTCTTCCATAGCGTGTTATATCAAAGTTAGTCACCAAATAACGCGGGACATTACAAAATTAATCTATTATTTCATATATTATCACAAAAAACCTCATTTTTTTGCATTATCGCCCTGCATCGACTCGCAAACGAGGGCGCGGTTATGACAAATCGTAAAAATATTTTCGCTCAGGGTTAATAACCATAACAAAATATCGCTATATTTGTAATAGAGTAAAACGACAAACCAAAAACCTAAAAACCTAAAATCTATAACTATGAATGTTAACAATGTAATGGCAGACCTCGAACGCAAACACCCGGGTGAGAGCGAGTACTTGCAGGCAGTACGCGAGGTATTGGAGTCTATCGAGGAGGTTTACAACGACCACCCCGAATTTGAGCGTGCAAAGATTGTTGAGCGTATGGTTGAGCCCGACCGCATCATCACCTTCCGCGTGACTTGGGTTGACGACAAGGGCGAGATTCAGACCAACCTCGGCTACCGCGTGCAGTTCAACAGCGCGCTTGGTCCTTACAAGGGCGGTATCCGTTTCCACGCTGCGGTGAATCCCTCGATGTTGAAGTTCCTCGGCTTCGAGCAGACATTCAAGAATGCCCTCACCACGCTTCCTATGGGCGGTGCGAAGGGTGGCTCTGATTTCAGCCCCAAGGGTAAGTCTGACGCTGAGATTATGCGCTTCTGTCAGGCATTTATGTTGGAGTTGTGGCAGAACATCGGCCCCGACACAGATGTTCCCGCAGGTGATGTGGGCGTAGGTGGCCGCGAGATTGGATATATGTATGGTATGTACAAGAAGTTGGCACGCGAGTACAACACAGGCGTCTTGACAGGCAAGGGCCTTACTTGGGGTGGCTCATTGGTTCGTCCCGAGGCTACGGGTTACGGCGCATTGTACTTCGTGGAGCATATGTTGCAGCAGGCTGGCAAGGATATCGTGGGCAAGACTGTGGCTATCTCAGGCTTCGGTAATGTAGCGTGGGGTGCAGCACAGAAGGCAACAGAGCTTGGCGCAAAGGTTATCGCCATTTCGGGTCCCGATGGTGTTATCTACAACCCCAACGGTATGACTCCCGAGAAGATTGATTATATGTTGGAGCTTCGCGCATCAAACCGCGACATCGTAGCTCCCTTTGCTGAGCGCTTCCCCGATGCAGAGTTCATCCCCGGCAAGAAGGCGTGGAGCATCAAGTGCGACATCGCACTCCCCTGCGCATTCCAGAATGAGCTTACAGGCGACGACGCTAAGGAGCTCTTGGCAAACGGCACTTGGTGTGCTGCCGAGGTATCGAATATGGGTTGTACACCCGAGGCTATCGCCGCTTTCCAGCAGGCAGGTATCCTCTTCGCCCCGGGTAAGGCTGTAAACGCTGGTGGCGTGGCTACATCGGGTTTGGAGATGACACAGAACGCACAGCACCTCTCTTGGTCAGCCGAGGAGGTAGACCAGAAGCTGCACTACATTATGTCGCAGATTCATCAGGCGTGCGTAACCTACGGCGAGCAGCCCAACGGCTACATCAACTATGTGAAGGGTGCTAACATCGCAGGCTTTATGAAGGTTGCACAGGCAATGCTGGAGCAGGGCGTGATTTAATTTCACGCGCTACGGCACATACAAGCAAGGCTAAGGCTGTTGGAGTTTTCCGACAGCCTTTGTTTTATGCGCTGATGCCGCATACCGTGCGCCCGTTTACCTTATATTTAATTAAGAGAGCAACAATACCCGAAAATAGCAAAAAACAGAGCGCGAGATTTGCTGAAATTTTACTTAATACTCAAATTATTGATATTTTTTAGCAAAGGGTGTTGTAAATTAAAAAAATATTCGTAACTTTATATTTCGAACGCGCTAAGCTAAACCAACCGAGGCTCGTTCAGCAAAAAGCAAACTAACTAAAATAAAAACCTATAAAACTTCACGAATATGAAAAACTATTCAGCAATGGAGATTAAGAACATCGTTCTTATTGGCGCCCCCGGCACTGGAAAAACTACCCTTGCCGAAGCTATGGCTTATGAGGGTAAGGTCATCGACCGCAGGGGTAGTATCGAAACAAACAACACAATTTCGGATAATACGGATATTGAGCACGAGTACAAGCGCTCGATTTATTCGACAACCCTTTTCACAGAGTTTATGGGCCGTAAGCTCAACATCATCGACTGCCCGGGCTCTGATGACTTCTGTGGTAGCCTCTTCTCTGCTTTCAAGGTAGGTGATGTAGGTATTATGGTTATGAATGCTCAGAATGGCTGGGAGGTTGGTAACGAGATTCAGTCTCGCTACGCTCGCATCTTGAACAAGCCTTTGATTGGTGTTATCAACCAGCTCGATGGCGACAAGGCTAACTTCGACGCAACAGTGGAGGGTATCCGCGCTGCATCGCCCGTGAAGCCCATCGTTGTACAGTATCCCGTAGAGGTTGGTGCTGGCTTCAACGCATTCATCGATGTATTGATGATGAAGATGTACCGCTTCACCGACGAGAATGGTACTCGCGAGGAGTTGGATATTCCCGAGGATCAGTTGGAGTATGCTCAGGCATTGAACCAGGAGCTCTCGGAGGCTGCTGCCGTTTACGATGACGCTTTGATGGAGCTCTACTTCGAGAAGGGCGCGTTGACACAGGACGGTATCCGTTCTGGTTTGAAGCTCGGCGTTGCTAACCGCGAGGTTATGCCTATCTTCTGCGCAAGTGGTAAGCGCGACATCGGTACTAAGCGTTTGATGGAGTTCATCATCAATGTTGCTCCGGGCCCGACTACACCCACAACAGCACCTAAGTTCTTGTCTACTGAGGGTGAGGAGTTGGTAGCTGACGCATCACAGCCCGCAGTTGTATTCGTATTCAAGAGCCAGATTGAGCAACATATCGGTGAGATTACTTACTTCCGCGTAGTTCGTGGTAAGATTTCGGAGGGTATGGAGCTTGTAAACAGCCGCACAGGTAACAAGGAGAAGCTCTCACAGCTCTTCGCCGTGGCTGGTAAGAACCGTATTAAGGTTACTGAGCTCTCAGCAGGTGACATCGGTTGCACCGTTAAGTTGAAGGCTACACGCACAAACGATACTTTGGCAGCGGCAGGCGCACATGTTAAGGTTGAGCCTATCGTATTCCCCGAGCCTCGCTACCGCGCAGCTGTTAAGGCTAAGGAGCAGGGTGACGAGGAGAAGCTCGGCAAGTTGTTGAACGACATCAAGTACGAGGACCCCACAATCTTGGTAGAGTACTCTAAGGAGCTCAAGCAGACCATCATTCAGGGTCAGGGTGAGCACCACCTCAACATCGTGAAGACTCGTTTGGCAAACGACAACAAGCTCGAAATTGAGTACTTCGCACCGAAGATTCCTTATCGTGAGACTATCACTAAGGTTGCACAGGCCGACTACCGCCACAAGAAGCAGTCTGGTGGTGCAGGTCAGTTTGGTGAGGTACATATGGTTATCGAGCCTTACTACGAGGGTATGCCCGAGCCTACTAAGTACAAGGTTGGCGGCAAGGAGATTACCGTAAACATCAAGGGTAAGGAGGAGTACGACCTCGATTGGGGCGGCAAGTTGCAGTTCTACAACTCAATCGTTGGTGGTGCTATCGACGCACGCTTTATGCCTGCAATCTTGAAGGGTATTATGGAGAAGATGGACGAGGGTCCGTTGACAGGTTCATACGCTCGCGATATTCGCGTTGTTATCTACGATGGTAAGATGCACCCCGTAGATTCAAACGAAATCTCGTTCAAGCTCGCAGCGCGTAACGCATTTAAGGATGCATTCCGCAACGCTGGTCCGAAGATTATGGAGCCTATCTACGCTGTGGAGGTATTGACTCCGAGCGAGTATATGGGTTCGGTGATGAGCGACTTGCAGAACCGCCGCGCGATGATTATGGGTATGGAGTCTGATAAGGGCTTCGACCGCTTGAACGCTCGCGTGCCTCTGTCTGAGTTGTATCGCTACTCAACATCGTTGTCATCACTCACATCGGGTGCTGCAACATACACAATGCAGTTCTCTTCATACGAGCAGGTTCCTGCCGATGTACAGGATAAGCTCTTGAAGGCTTACACAGACACTGACGAGGATTAATCGTTTTCGTAAAGATAGATTTTTCGATGGGCTGTCACTCCGGTGGCAGCCTTTTTTGTTGGGAGTTTTGATATAGGTGTTATAGGTGGTATAAGTATTATAGGTGTTATATAATTCCTATAATTCCTATAATTCCTATAACACTTATACATCCTTTAAAACACAAAAAAAGCCCGCTCCAAAAAGGAACGGGCCTTGCGTTGATATATTTCACTGCGCCTTGTGTAGATACGAGTAATACTCGCCCCGCACGGACGCTGCAAATTACATCTTCTTACCTACATTGGTCTTCTTTGCAACGGGTGCAGCCTTAGCAGCTGTAGCCTTGGGAGCCTTAGGTGCCTTAGCCTTTACTACTGTTGCATCCTCAACAGCGTCAGTCTTCTTTGTAGACTTGCGTGAACGACGAGTCTTAGGCTTAGCCTCCTCGGTAGAAACTGTCTTACCGAAAGTGTATGCCTCGTTGAAGTCAACGAACTCGATGATACACATATCCGCTGCATCACCAAGACGGAAACCTGTCTTCAAGATGCGAGTGTAGCCACCGGGACGCTCTGCAATCTTAGGAGCGATGGTGCGGAACAACTCAGTTACGGCCTCCTTCTGTTTGAGGTATGAGAAAACTACACGGCGTGAGTGGGTAGTGTCCTCCTTTGACTTGGTAACCAGGGGCTCAACGAACTGCTGTACAGCCTTCGCCTTAGCAACCGTAGTCTCGATACGCTTGTGCATAATCAAAGACGATGCCATATTAGAGAGCATAGCCTTACGGTGGCCTGCCTGACGGCCAAGGTGATTAAAATTCTTATTGTGTCTCATAATTATTCTTTATCAAGTTTGTAGAGTGATACGTCCATTCCGAATTTAAGATTCAACGATGCCAGCAACTCATCCAACTCGGTGAGCGACTTCTTACCGAAGTTACGGAACTTCAACAAGTCGTTGCGGTTGAGCTTAACCAAATCGCCTACGGTGTCAACATCAGCAGCCTTCAAGCAGTTGAGTGCACGAACACTCAAATCCTGATCTGAGAGCTTAGTCTTCAAAAGCTGACGCATACGCAATGCCTCATCATCCAAAGTATCGTTCTCGCTGGTGTCGTCCATATTGATAGTGATTTTCTCGTCCGAGAAGAGCATAAAGTGCTGAATCAATATCTTGGCTGCCTCTTTCAAGGCCTCCTTGGGATGAATCGAACCGTCGGTAGTAATCTCCAAATTCAACTTTTCGTAGTCGGTCTTCTGCTCGACGCGGTAATCCTCAATCGAGTATTTGACGTTCTTAATGGGTGTAAAGATAGAGTCGATCGGAAGTACATCAATCTCCTGTGCAGCTGATGCGTTCTCCTCCGAAGGCACATATCCGCGGCCCTTACCGATAGTGATAGTAATCTGCATCTTTGTGCCGGGGGCCAAGTGGCAGATTACGAGCTCGGGGTTAAGAACCTTGAACGACGAAAGATAGTTTGAGATATATCCTGCTGTAAGCTCGGTTACGCCTGCTACATTAACGGTAATCTTCTCAGAGTCCTGATTCTCTACCGTACGAAGGAAACGAACCTGCTTGAGCTTGAGGATGATATCCATCATACCCTCCATCACACCCGGGATAGCGGCAAACTCATTGTTCACTCCGGCTACCTTTACGGTCGTAATTGCATAACCCTCCAATGATGAGAGCAAAACGCGTCGCAAAGCGTTGCCGACAGTCATACCGAAGCCGGGCTCCAACGGACGGAACTCGAACTTTCCGAACGAGGCCGTAGCTTCGAGCATAATAACCTTTTCAGGTTTCTGGAATGCTAAAATTGCCATAAATAGAATATTGAATTTGTGTTAATTACTACTTAGAGTAAAGCTCGACGATGAGCTGCTCCTTGATGTTCTCAGGAATCTCCTCGCGCTCGGGCTTCTGCAAGAACTTACCGCTCATTGCGGCGCCGTCCCACTCCAACCAAGCATAGCGGCTACGAGTTGAGCCTGATACAGCAGTAGTGATTACCTCCAAGCTCTTTGACTTCTCGCGTACTGACACGATGTCGCCAACCTTGAGCTGGTATGAAGGAATGTTTACTACCTGACCGTTTACACAGATGTGGCGGTGTGACACCAACTGGCGTGCTGCTGCACGAGTAGGAGCGATGCCAAGACGATAAACTACATTATCCAAACGGCACTCGAGTAATTTCAACAAATTCTCACCTGTGATACCACCCATACGGGCTGCTGCCTCGTAAGTGCGAGCAAACTGCTTCTCCAAAATACCATAAGTGTACTTTGCCTTCTGCTTCTCTGAAAGCTGCTCGCCATACTCAGAGTTCTTCTTACGCTTGCGAGCAAGACCGTGCTGTCCGGGAGGATAGTTACGCTTCTCAAGCACCTTATCCGCACCATAAATGGCCTCGCCGAACTTACGAGCGATCTTTGATTTTGGTCCAATATATCTTGCCATTGTTTTACTGTTTTTTAGTTTTTCTTAAAGTCTTTGTTAAAGTCTT
>JAZOPO010000019.1:0-76910 GCA_045655585.1 Alistipes sp.
GATATGGAGCGTCTGGTGGAGATGGCAACAGAAAAAGGCGTAGACTACGATAAGGCAGGATTTGAGAACTCGCAGATGCTTATGCGAAATCAACTTGCCGCATTGGTGGCGCAACGCCTTTATGGAGATAGTGAATCATACCAGCTCCTTAACCCACGAGTGAATAACTCGTATGTCAGGGCGTTGGAGATTATGAATAATTGGACACAGGAGGGAGAGAGTATGCTAAAACCTATGGAGTAGTATTGAGAGAGAGGTGTGCCTATTTTTATGGATAAAGATGGATGAGGCTGAGGATTGTAGCCTTGTCTGCTAAAATAACCCTAAACAACCTAATTATTATGATGTTTTATCCAGAAAATGAAGGCTACGCCACAAATGGCGAAGGCTTTGGTGAGTCGGTGTTTGAAAAAATAATTAAAGCCGGACACCGTACTTATTTTATTGATGTAAGAACTACCCGTTCTAAGGATTATTTCTTGGTAGTATCAGAGTTACGCAAGAAACTAACTCCTAATGGGCCTGTTAACGAGCGTAGTAAGGTATTTGTGTATCAGGAGGATATTGAGAAGTTTGCAGATGGACTCTCCGATGCTCTTGATTATATGCGTCAGGTAGTTTCTTCGGTAAAAAAGCAATAGGAATAGATGAAGAACAAAGGTGTTGTATTAGGTTTTAGCGGTGGCATTGACAGCGCAACAGCCGTGAGGTTATTGCAAGAAGATGGATACGATGTCACGGCTCTAACGCTTGACACCTTGGGCGATGAACGAATGCTAAACTCTGCCCGAACTCGCGCACAGGAGTTGGGGGTAGAACTCGTTGTAAAAGATGTGCGACAGGAGTTTCAAAACTCTATCATCGAATACTTTGCAAATAGCTATTTATCGGGGCAGACACCTGCCCCTTGTACTGTTTGTAATCCAGCTATAAAGTGGAAACATCTACTAATAGAGGCCGACAGAATAGGTGTAGAGCATATCGCTACGGGACACTATTTCAACATCGAGCAGCATAATGGCCATTACTATGTTTCCCGAGCCAAAGATTTGAAGAAGGACCAATCGTATTATCTGTGGGGTTTGTCGCAAAATATACTTGCGCGAGCTTTGACGCCTATGGGTAATAAGATAAAGGAGGAGGTCAAGCAGTGCTTCGCCAATAAGAAGGAGAGTATGGGGCTCTGTTTCTTGGCGGGCAGGGGTTATCGTGAGTTTATGGAGAGTAACTACCCTACGGCTCTTCGTACGGGCGATATTGTCGATTTGGAGGGAAATGTTGTTGGACGGCACGATGGCATAGCCTTCTATACAATTGGCCAAAAGCGTGGCTTGTATATGAATTTTGCTGGCGGATGTATTGTCGCGATAGATGCTGTGCAGAACCGCTTAGTGGTTGGTCGAGATGATGATTTATATCACGAAACGCTTGAAATAAGGGATTGTAATATAGTTGATAAGGAGGAGTTTATGACCTCCGATGATGTGGTGACTATAATTCGAGGCATAGGTCGTAATCCCGATGGTTTTATTCGCTGTATTGAGCAAACTGACGGTGGATATCGTATACATCTTAGCAATCCTGCGTGGGCCCCGGCTATTGGTCAGCCTGTGGTATTTTATCGTCAAAATAGAGTCATAGGAGGAGGAATTTTGTCACGCTACTATTAATGTAATAGAAAATTATCGTATCTTTGTGGCAAAATAAAATCTCTTTTGATTATGAATATTGTAAAACGATTATACGATTGGGTGCTCTCTTGGGGCGATTCTCGTTGGGGCGGCTGGGCTCTATTCTTTTTGGCTCTTGCTGAGTCGAGTTTCTTTCCTATTCCACCCGATGTACTTCTTATAGCTTTGTGTTTGGGTCTTGTTGCAAGGTCGTTCCGCTATGCATTAATCTGCCTTTCGGGTTCTATTATTGGTGCCGTTATTGGCTACTTCATTGGCTTCTTCCTGTGGCAAAGTCCCTCGGGAGAGTATACTGCGTTGGCCAACTGGTTCTTCGAACACGTCTTTACGGTGGAGAGCTTCAATAGTGTGGGAGCATTGTACGATAAGTATAACTTCTGGATTGTCTTTACTGCGGGCTTCACGCCGCTGCCGTATAAGTTGTTTACAATCACAGGCGGTTTGTTCCATATTAACTTCCTTATGTTTATCATCGCATCTATCGTGTCGCGCGGTCTGCGCTTCTTCTTGATTGCTGGATTGATTTGGAAGTTTGGCGCGCCTATCAAGAGCTTTATTGATAAGTATTTCAATCTGTTGGCAATAGCATTTACGGTATTGCTCGTGGGTTCATTCTTCTTGATTGGTAAGCTGCTGTAACTATGCGTAGATTCGGGCTTATAGGTCGTACATTGGGCCACTCCTTTTCGGCAAAATATTTTGCTGAGAAGTTCGAGCGCGAGGGTTTGTCTGCGCAGTGTCGTTATGACCTCTTTGAGATGCCCGAGGTGGGCTGCGTCGAGCAGTTGATTGAGCAGACCGAAGGACTCGTCGGCTTTAATGTAACTATCCCATATAAGCAGCAGATTATTCCCTATCTAACATCGCTAAGTGACGAGGCTCAAAATATCGGTGCGGTGAATTGTGTGAAATTATTGCCCGATGGTACTCGCACGGGGTATAATACCGATGTTGATGGTATACGCCTATCGTTAGATAAACTTCTCGGAGCGGATGAGGTTGAATCAGCTCTTGTGCTGGGTACGGGCGGTGCTTCACAGGCGGTGCAGTATGTACTTGCCGAGCGCGGAATCCGCTTTATGATTGTGTCGCGCGATTTGACGAAAGGAAATCTTACTTATGATGACATAACACCTGAGGTGATTGGCGAGAATAGGCTGATAATCAACACGACGCCTGTTGGTATGTATCCACACCACGAGCAGGCTCCCGATATTAATTATGGGGAGTTGACACCAAATCATTACCTATTCGACTTGGTGTATAACCCCGAGCGCACACTCTTCGTTGAGCGAGGTGCTGAGCAGGGGGCACATACCCTCTCGGGTCTTGATATGCTCTATGCGCAGGCTGAATCTGCGTGGAAAATCTGGAATGAGTAGACTACTCTTGTGAGTAGGCCTCCAAAATCTCTTTTGCACGAGCCTTGTCTTCCGAACGCACGATAAGTTGTGCGGGTATCACTCCCGTTGGGTAGAGTGAAGACATAATCTCGTTGCTAATCATCGACCATATACCCTCTCCCTGCAATAACGAACGGTCCCACTCGGCCTCATTGACCGAATCGTAAACTCTCAAAACGATTAAATTCTCTTCTCTCATAGCTCTGCTTTTTAGGTCGGAGACGCATTGCTGAAATGAGTCTCTAACAAAGTTAGTTATTTTGTTGATAACTTGCAATGAGTAAACCAAAATATTCAACTTTTATCGCTATATTTGTATGTTATAATTTGCTGTTTTGTGGCCGATAGTTAAGTTGAAGAGAATCAGGGTGAAACGATTTATAATAATATTTTCGATAGTAGTGTTACTCGCCTATATGGTCGTGAGTGTCGTTGTGTTGTCACGCCACGGCTATTTGGGTGATAGTTATAGACTCCTGCCCGAGCGTATGGAGCGTGCCGATAGCGTTATTAACGGCGCTATTGCCGCCGACGATTTCCCGGGAGCAGTGCTGTGTGTTGTGCGCCGTGCGCTGGATAGTGAGTCTATGGGCAGTATCCTCTATCTTAAAGCATATGGTAATCGTCAAGTTTGCTCGGGTCGAGATATGGCCAGCGGAGAGTGGATTGCAGATACCATCGCAATGACCACCGATGCTGTGTTTGATTTGGCATCGTTGAGCAAGTGCGTGGGTACTACCCTCTCGTTTATGCGTGTGGTGGAGAATGGTCAGGTAAGACTCACGGATAATGTTTCGCGTTATATCCCCGACTTCAAGCCGTGGGAGAGCAAGCCTGAGAAAAAGGGCGAGGAGGTGGAGCGCGAGGATATTACCATCAAGCATCTGCTTACCCACACATCGGGCCTACTCGCTGGAATTTATGTGCCGTCGTTTTTGCGCCGATATGAGGAGTATGGCGATGAGAGAAATCTCAGCTTGCGAGATTCTTTGGTTACATACCTCGCCAACGACGCTGTACGACTCTCACGCCCGGGTGAGGAGATGCGATATAGCTGTTTGAATTTTATAGCGTTGCAGGCCATTATCGAAAAAGTTACAGGCGAAAGACTCGATGAGTTTGCACGCCGTGAGGTCTTTGAGCCTATGCAGTTAAAGAACACTTGGTACAATCATATAGATTCGCCCAAACCCTATGCCGACGATGCGAAGATTGTTCCCACCACGGTACAGGAGGATGGAACGCTGCTCTATGGCGAGGTGCACGACCCTACGGCACGAATTGTCAATCGAGGAGTGTCGGGCAATGCGGGACTATTCTCTACGGCAGAGGATTTGGCGGTCGTAGCTTCGATGTTAATGAATGGCGGTGTTATACGCATCAACAAAGATGGCTTGCAGGGTCGCGTAGGTGCTAACGAGCGTGTCAGAGTATTTTCACAGGCGGCTGTGGATACATTCTTTCGAGTGCCTAAGGAGTTTGCTCAGCACGGACGAGCCTTGGGTTGGGATATATCTTCGGGTTATTCTGCCAGCAATGGAGATATGTTTACTCCCGATGCTATGCCAAACCATACGGGCTACACTGGTACCTCGATGGCAATAGATATGGAGCGCGGCGTGGCTATTATTTTGCTCACAAACCGTGTTCATCCCATAGATGATGGTGCCGTGGGACGCACGCGTGCCGTAGTGTCAAATATAGTAATGTCAGCATTAGACAAATAAAAAGATAAAGATATGCAGGACTTCGTTCATCTTCATGTGCATTCGCAATACTCCATTCTTGATGGTCAGGCAAGTATCCAGAAGCTTGTAGACAAGGCTATTGGGGACGGTATGCGTGGTATCGCCCTCACCGACCACGGAAATATGTTCGGCGTAAAGGAGTTCTGGAACTATGTCAAGAAGAAGAACGGAGCGCGCCGCGACAAAGTTAAGCAGACCTCGGCAGCCATTGCCGAGTTGCAGGCTGTCGTGGATGCTGGCGATGCTTCGGAGGAGCAGAAGACCGAACTTGCCAAGTTGAAGGCTGAATTGGATTCGCTTCCCAAAGAGGACTTTAAGGGTATCATCGGTTGTGAGGTATATGTCGCACGCCGTGGCCTACGCTTCAAGGAGGGTAAGCAGGACCAGAGTGGTTATCACCTTATCTTGCTGGCTAAGAACGAGAAGGGTTACAAGAACCTTATAAAGATTGTGTCGAAGGCGTGGACCGATGGCTTCTATATGCGTCCGCGTACAGACCACGCTGAGTTGGAAAAGTACCACGAGGGACTTATCTGTTGCTCGGCTTGTTTGGGAGGTGAGATACCTAAGATGATTACGGCGGGTGATTTGGAGGCTGCCGAAAAGGCTATTTTGTGGCATAAGAACCTCTTTGGTGACGACTATTATCTTGAACTTCAACTCCATAAGGCGACCGTTGAGCGTGCTAACCACGAGGCCTACACAATGCAGTTGGAGGTGAATAAGCATCTTATCGAGCTGTCGCAGAAGCTGGGTGTCAAGTTGATTTGTACCAACGATGTCCATTTTGTAGACGAGATTCACGCCGAGGCGCACGACCGACTCATCTGTCTCTCGACGAGCAAGGATTTGGACGACCCCAAGCGTATGCTCTACTCTAAGCAGGAGTGGATGAAGACTCGTGCCGAGATGAACGCCATCTTTGAAGATGTGCCCGAGGCGCTCTCTAACACGGTGGAGATTTGCAACAAGGTTGAGAGTTACTCTATCGACCACTCCCCTATTATGCCAACCTTCGAGATTCCCGAGGAGTTTGGCACGGAGGAGGGCTACCGTGCAAAATATAGCGAGCAGGATCTCTTCAACGAGTTTACGCAGGATGAGAATGGTAATGTCATAATGTCCGAGGGTGACGCTCACAAGAAGATTGAAAAATTAGGCGGTTACGACAAGTTATATCGAATAAAACTTGAAGCAGACTACTTGGCGCATCTTACTTTGGAGCGTGCCAAGAAGCGCTATGGCGACCCTCTGTCGGACGAGGTTGCTGAGCGTTTGAAGTTCGAGTTGCACATTATGAAGACGATGGGTTTCCCGGGTTACTTCCTTATCGTGCAGGACTTTATCTGCGCTGCTCGTGAGCAGTTGGATGTATCGGTAGGTCCGGGTCGTGGTTCGGCTGCGGGTTCTGCGGTAGCTTACTGCCTGGGTATTACGCAGATTGACCCTATCAAGTATGATTTGCTGTTTGAGCGATTCCTCAACCCCGACCGTATCTCGCTTCCCGATATTGATATCGACTTCGATGATGATGGTCGTGGTCGCGTGCTTAACTGGGTAACGCAGAAGTACGGCAAGGAGAAGGTGGCGCATATCATCACCTACGGTACTATGGCCACTAAGATGGCTCTAAAAGATGTTGCGCGCGTGCAGAAACTTCCGCTCAAAGAGTCGGACAGATTGTGTAAGTTGGTGCCCGACCGTATTCCCGACAAGAAGATAAATCTTGCCAACGCAATCGACTATGTGCCCGAGTTGAAGGCTGCCGAGGAGTCGGACGACCCCATTATGAGCGAGACTATAAAGTATGCTCGTATGTTGGAGGGTAATGTGCGCGGTACGGGAGTTCACGCCTGCGGTACTATCATTTGTCGAGATGATATCACCGATTGGGTGCCTGTCAGCACAGCCGACGACAAGGAGACGGGCGAGAAGATGCTCGTTACACAGTACGAGGGTTCGGTGATTGAGGATACGGGACTTATCAAGATGGACTTCTTGGGTTTGAAGACCCTCTCGATTATCAAAGATGCCGTAGCCAATGTAAAGCATACAAGGGGTATTGATATAGACATCGACACGATTGATATTGATGACCCCACGACATACAAACTCTACTGCGAGGGAGGAACCGTCGGAACATTCCAGTTTGAGTCGCCCGGTATGCAGAAGTATTTGCGCGAGTTGAAGCCCTCGACCTTCGAGGACCTCATTGCGATGAATGCCCTCTACCGCCCCGGCCCGATGGATTATATTCC
The DNA here is from genome assembly GCA_045655585.1 of Alistipes sp. Lineage (GTDB taxonomy): Bacteria > Bacteroidota > Bacteroidia > Bacteroidales > Rikenellaceae > Alistipes. The sequence continues at coordinate 7,101 of JAZOPO010000019.1, forward strand.
CGACTTTATCGACCGTAAGCACGGCCGCAAGCCTATTGTCTACGATATTCCCATTATGGAGAAGTATCTGAAAGACACCTACGGTATCACCGTATATCAGGAGCAGGTGATGCTTCTCTCGCGTCTGCTTGGAGGCTTTACGCGAGGTGAGTCGGATACGCTGCGTAAGGCGATGGGTAAGAAGATTAAGTCGAAGCTGGACGAGTTAAAACCCAAGTTCATCTCGGGTGGTCAGGCCAATGGTCACGACCCGCAGGTGTTGGAGAAGATTTGGGCTGACTGGGAGAAGTTCGCTTCGTATGCCTTCAATAAGTCGCACGCTACCTGCTACTCGTGGGTGGCCTATCAGACTGCATATATGAAGGCCAACTACCCCTCGGAGTATATGGCGGCGGTGCTGAGCCGAAACCTGGCCGACATCAAGACCATCACTCAGTATATGACCGAGTGTAAGCAGGTGGGTATCCGTGTGTTAGGTCCCGATATCAACGAGTCGTTGCAGAACTTCTCGTCTAATAAGTCGGGCGACATTCGTTTCGGTTTGGCGGCTATTAAGGGCGTTGGTGAGGCGGCCGTGAAGTCAATCATCGAGGAGCGCACGCAGAATGGGCCATATAAAAATATCTATGACTTTGTCGAGCGCGTGAACTTCACGGTGGTCAACCGTAAGTGCTTGGAGAATATCGCTTACTCGGGAGGCTTTGACTCTATCATCGACTTCCACCGCAGTAAGTTCTTCGCCATCGACTCGCGCAGCACTAATCAAGCTATGTTCCTCGAACAGCTGATGCGTTATGGCCAGCGTGTGCAGCAGGAGAAACTGAACTCTCAGCAGAGTCTGTTTGGTGGCGGTGCTGTGGTGGATATTCAGCCCCCGACCATTCCCGTAGCGGAGGATTGGAATCAACTTACGCTTCTTAACAAGGAGCGTGAGGTGATTGGCCTCTACCTCTCGGCACACCCGTTGGATGATTATAAGATTATCATCAACCATATGTGCAAGACTACCCTATCCGACCTCTCGGACTTGGAGGCTCTGAGCGGTCAGGAGGTAGGCGTCGCAGGCGTTGTCACCTCGGTGCAGGAGATGACAACCAAGACGGGTCGCCACTGGGGTAAGTTCACGATGGAGGATTATAACGGTACGCACGACTTCACACTCTTTGGCAAGGATTATGAGACTTTCCGCCAATACCTCTTTACGGATTATTTCCTCTTCGTCAAGGGCAAGGTGCAGCCACGCCCCTACGGAGATAATCCCGAGTTGGAGTTTAAGATTGTGTCGATGGTGCAGCTCTCAGAGGTGCAGGATAATATGATTAAGGAGTTGCATATACACCTGCCCATCGAGGAACTCACGCCCACTTTTGTTACGGATTTTGTGGAGCAGGTGCGAGCGAAGAGTAACAAGAAGGCTAATATCATTCTGCGCTTGACCATCTCGGACAGAGCAGGTGGTGCGTCGCTTAATATGTACTCGAAGCGATATAAGATTATTTTGGAACAGGATTTTATAGACTATTTGGATAAGAATAGATTAAAATACACATTATCATAAACAATTTAAATTTTTAAAATTATGGCATTAGCAATTACAAATGAGAATTATGAGTCATTGATGGCTTCGGGCAAACCCGTTGTTATTGATTTCTGGGCAGAGTGGTGTGGCCCCTGCCGTATGGTTGGTCCTATCATCGACGAGCTCGCTGAGGAGTACGGCGATACAGTTGTTATCGGCAAGTGCGATGTTGACTCTTGTGACGACATCGTAGCGCAGTATCGCGTGCGCAACATCCCCACTGTTGTATTCGTTAAGGGTGGCGAGGTTGTTGACAAGGTTGTCGGCGCAACAAGCAAGGATACATTGAAGTCTAAGATTGACGCAATGTTGTAAGATTTGTTTAACAAACTTTACTCTCAACGAATATGAAGAAACTTTTTAAAATTACTATGCTCTTTGGTGTGGTTGCGATGTTTGTTGGCTGTGGTGCAATGAACCATCTAACATCAAATGCAAACCTTACCCAAACAACCGTGGAGCTCTCTGCTGCAAACTATCGTGTAGTGGGCCCTGTATCTGGTAAGGCTGTTAATAGCTACATTTTTGGTATTGGCGGTTTGTCAAAGAGTGCGTTGGCTAACAACTCGTATGCTGAGATGGTAGAAAATGCTCACCTCAAAGACAATCAGGCTATTATCAATGTAACAACAGTTGAGCGAGTTAAGGCGTTTGTCGTTTACACAAAACGCGAGATGGTTACATCGGGTGTTGTGATAGAGTTTACAGAGTAAATCCTAAACACATTCAAAAGAGAAGAGCGTGTCCAACAAATAAATTTGGGCACGCTCATTTTGTATGAAATTGTATAACAAGAGGGATTTCAAGGCCTGCGAAGCAACGAAAAGGAACTTAACGCAGAAATCACCTTATTAGACACGCGTCCATTTCATACAATAGCAATGCGTCACATTAAATTGATGTTATTGATGTTTTCCATTTTGACTCTGGTTTGAGAGTGCCATCATCATTCATATTAATTGCGGGAAGAAGCCAAGCCTTGCCAAAGAAATCTGAAATGTTTTTGGGTGTAATCTCATAAAAATAAGTATCACTACCAAAGTTTATATTGATATATTTAACAGTTTTATCAACATTTTTACTATTGAAGTAGAACGCTCTATCTCCATCAATATCTACTCCGTATGCATTACACCAATCACTAGCTTTTACAATACTCATTGCGCCATTAGGTGCATAGCAGTGGAGGTAAATTCTTTCACAATTTGTGTTACTAATGTATTTACCCGCCTCATCATACAATACCATCTCCCAATTATAAACATTGGGTTCATTACAAAGGTTATCGACTGAAATCTGGAACATATTTGATGGGCGTGCCATAGCAATACTTCCCAAATTTATCTCACTTCCGCTCAAAGTGTATATGCCAGTGTAATACATATACTCCATACCCTTCCGACTTGTATAAGCGGAACTATAAGAGTCAATATATGCGGTATAATAAGATCCCGCATCGGTCATCTCTCCAAGAGAAATAGTTCCTGTATTATGAATTGCATAGAATTTCTTACCATTTGCCAAATCAGCCACTGCGGGAAGATTAGTCACATCAGCATCCCATCCATCTGCGGTCTTTTTAAGTTTCAAAGTATTGGTATTAGAACCGAAATCAAGCCATCCTTCGCTTCCCTCAAAGATAATCAAAATCTCGTCATTATTCTCCCAGCCACTCTTTACTGCACGGGTTGAGTTATCAAAACTTGGCTTATCGGCCACCGTAAAGTTTACCTTTACCTCACTATTCAAAGTTGCGTTGTCATCTTTTTGGCAACCCACCGATGCTACTACAACCAATGCCATAGCAGCCATAAAAATTTGTTTCATTGCTTTCATAATTTTTACTGTTAGACATTAGTTTGATTAAAGTTCATTCTCATCACCCCATCCCGGATATTCACCGCCCGACTGGGCAAATCCTTGCTCAACTGCTACCTCCAGTACCTCGACTTCGGGTGCTACATAGTTTAGTTTGTTGTTCATAACGCTATATATATTAAAGGTTAATAATGTATAAGCACGACAAAACACTCGCAAACCATAGTTTGCGAGGTATTAATAATATGTAACTTGCTGATATACTAATATTTACGGGGGGGGGTACACGCAATCATATCAGACAAAAGAGTGTGTCTGACTATACAATGCTGTATGTTAGGATTGCGCTCCATAGATAACTCTGTTTCGTAAAATTAGATAATATTTTACTAATAGGCAAATTTTTCACAAAAAAAAGGAGTTAGCCGATGGCTAACTCCCCTGCTATTATTAAATTCAATTTTGAATTTTGAATTTTGAATTTTGAATTCTCTTGCCTACTTCTCAATCAGCGTGATACTGCGCTGGATAAAGTCGGTGAGGTTTTTACCCTTCAACATACCGTTCGAGAGAAGTGCAAGGTCGATAATCTGGCGTACCAACTTATTCTGCTTGCCAATCTCGCGCAGGCGCTCGTTGCGCTCGTCACGCAATGTCACGACCTTCTTTGAGAGCTCCTCCGACATCTCCTTCTCCTCGGGAGTGAAATCCTCGTGCTTCTTGCCCTTCACGGTCTCGTCAAAGCGCTGCTCCTCGGCAACGGCCGCGTCAATCTTCTTTGTGATTGATTTGAGTTTGTCGCCATACTCGCTCTCTACCTTACCCAAGATGTCAATCACGATGGGGTGATTGCCGTTCACTGCGATGGTGAAGTTGTCGGGCATCTGGCCATAGAACTGGCTCATACCGCCACCGCTAACCTTAGCCATCTCCTTCATACGGCGCATAAACTCGTTCTGCGTGATAACCACGGGCGCATCGTCAGCAGCCATAGGCTCGAATGAGATAGTGTAGGTAATCTTCTCGTCCTGAGGCATCTGGCTCTCAAATACGGGACGCATCAAATCCTGCTGTGCCTCGGTGAGCGACATAGACATCTGCTCCTTCTTCTGGATGAGCTTCTCCACAACATCGCTATCTACGCGCACGAAGCGTACATTCTGATTCTTCAATTCGTAGTAGTTGATGTAGTGGTTGTCGAGCGGGCCATTCATCTCCAAAACATCATAGCCCTTAGCCTTTGCACCCTCCACGAATGAGTGCTTGTCGACAGCATCGTCTACATAGAGCAAGATGATATTGTCGTTTTTGTCGGTCTGGTTCTCCTTAACCAAGTCGACATACTCCTTGGCTGTGAAGTATTTGCCCTCGGTAGACTTCAAGAGCATAAACTCCTGAGCCTTCTCGGCAAACTTCTCGTCGGTGAGCATACCGTACTGGATAAACACCTTCAAGTCGTCCCACTTCTTCTCATACTCGGGGCGCATTGTATTGAAGAGCTCCTTCAAGCGGTCGGCAACCTTGCGGGTGATGTAACCCGAAATCTTCTTTACATTTGAGTCGCTCTGCAAGTAGCTACGCGATACATTCAAAGGAATATCGGGTGAGTCTATCACACCGTGCAACAGCGTGAGGTACTCGGGAACGATGCCCTCCACTTGGTCGGTTACGAAGACCTGATTGCAGTAGAGCTGAATCTTGTTCTTCTGAATCTCGAAGTTGTTGTTAATCTTCGGGAAGTAGAGAATACCTGTAAGGTTGAACGGATAGTCGATGTTCATATGGATATTGAACAACGGCTCGTCGCTCATAGGATACAACTCGCTGTAAAAATCCTTGTACTGCTGCTCGGTGATGTCGGCAGGCTTGCGAGTCCACAGGGGCTCTACATTGTTGATGATGTTATCCTTATCGGTGTCTACATACTTACCATCTTTCCACTCCTTAACCTTGCCAAATGCAATGGGCACGGGCAGGAAGTGGCAATACTTTTTGAGAAGCTCCTCGACCTTATTACTCTCGCAATACTCCTTGCAGTCGTCAGATATGTGCAAAACGATAGATGTACCGCGCTCGCGCTTCTCGTTTAGCTCCTCCATCTCATACTCGGGAGAGCCGTCGCACGACCAGTGTACAGACTTTGCATCCTCCTTGTATGACTGAGTGAAGATTTCTACCTTGTCGGCTACCATAAACGATGAGTAGAAGCCGAGACCGAAGTGTCCGATGATTGCTTGGTCCTTGTACTTAGCCAAGAACTCCTCGGCACCCGAGAATGCAATCTGGTTGATGTAGCGGTCAATCTCGTCGGCAGTCATACCGATACCGCGGTCGGTGATTGTGAGGGTCTTCTTGTCGCTGTCGGCGCTGATGTGAATGGTGATGTCGCCCAACTCGCCCTGAAACTCGTTTTTAGCAGAGAGAGTCTTCAACTTCTGCGTAGCATCTACGGCATTAGATACCAACTCGCGCAAGAAAATCTCGTGGTCTGAATAGAGGAATTTTTTGATGACGGGAAAAATGTTCTCCGTCGTTACTCCGATTTTTCCGTTTCTCATTTTTATATAGTTTTTGTATTATTATCTGTTTAGAGAATAATACTCAAACTATGTGCCACTTCTTCGCAAGTGTCATTTTGGCATATTTACAGCCTCGGATGGCAGTGCTGGGGAGCTGCTTTGTCAGTCTTTGAGTGACTTGCGCTTCAAATGAAGTGTCATAAATATACCCTGAGCAGCGTAATATGTGGTCATAACCCAGAAAGTACGATGCGGGATAGTGCCGATATATTTATTGAATACTATAAGCGAGTCAGAGAGGATAAAGAGCAATGCTGCTGCGACATACCACCATTTTCTTGGGCGCTGCTGGAATATTGCCGATGCTCCCATTGTAAAGATTATAAGTCCATACATAGCCACAGCTACGAACTCTATGTGCGATTCGATGTGAGATAATACAAATCCTAAATAGCTGATAGTCACCACGCCTAATGGTATTGCAATACGCAAATTGCTACGCTCCTTCGCTCGGCGAGGTGCAAAGTCACAGATATAGAATATATGTGCCACGGCAAAGAATGCTATCTGCATAATGAAGTTGCCCGTAGAGCCTGCATAGTCACCCGCTGCCGATGCCAACAACGCGAGAGGTATCAACTTGCCACCATCCTTACCATTCACAGCCGTAACGATGGCTGCAAAGAGCGTGGGAATGGCAACAAACCAACTACGAATATAGAAAAACGCCACAGCCAAAATCAGGAAGATGGCAACGCTACATATATTATATATCTTACTCTTGTTCATTTTCGTTCTCAGTTTTAGTTTTGTAATTATTCAATGCCTCCATAAACCACTCTGGTACGCGGCACGGACGGCGTGTGTCGGCGTGCATAAAGCCAAGAGTTACGCTTCCCGTGTTAATCAATTTGCCAGCCTCGTTATACACCTCGGAGTGAACGATAAATCGCGCCGTGGGCATCTCGTTGATAAAGACCTTTACGGTTAGCAGTTCGTCATAGAAGGCAGGATAGAGATAACGCGACTGCACCTCGATGATGGGTGACATTACTCCGCGTCGCTCAATCTCGGCGTATGTAAGACCCATATCGCGTAGCCATTCGGTGCGTGCCATCTCATACATCACGATGTAATTTGAGTGATGCATTATGCCCATCTGGTCGGTATCTTTATATCGAACTCTTATCTTAGTTTCGTATGATAACTGCATAGCTTTCTGCGTGGTATTTATTCTATCTCAATTATTACTTTACCTTGGTTGATGGCGGGTGTTACCTTTATCGTGCGCTCTTCGCCAATCTGCAACTCTACCCCCTTACCATCTATCGTAGCATCGTAAGTGCCCTCAGTTGGCAGGAGTTTATGCGGGTCTATATTCTTTGCCTCGCCATCTGCCGACAATTCGCACATAATAATATATGGGTGTGTAAGCAGTTTTGCAGCTTTGTCCACACGACCACGCGACAAGGCTTGGCGAATGATGGTTGAACTGACCTTGCTATCGGATACCTGCTGCTGCTCGACCATCAGGACCTTGAAACTACTGCGCTGTTCGAGGAAGTCGTAATCACCCTCTTTCTTGTGACCGAAGCGGTGGTTATAGCCCACGACAAGTGTATTGATGCCTATACGGGCGATGTCTTTCTCGATGAACTCCTGCGGTGAAGTTCGACTGAACTCCTTGGTAAAGGGTATGATGATAACATTGTCTATACCCGCTCGCTCCAACAACCACAGCTTTTCGTCAATGGTGCTCAGCAACATCATTCGCTCCCCCGTGCCCAACACATAGCGCGGATGGGGGTCGAATGTGATAACAATGCTCTCGCCACCAATCTCCTCGGCACGGGCTATCACGCGTCGCAACAACTCGCTATGGCCCCAATGTACTCCATCGAACGAGCCCATTGTTGCCACGGCATTGTTAAATGTAGGAAGATTATCTAAACCTCGGAATACTCTCATAGTAGATTATTGTTTCTCGTCACTCTCCTTGACAAAGTATGCCACCTTTTCGAGAATGGTAGTGATGTCGTAGTTCTCGGCAACGATACCATTGGGAAAGTTGAGCGGAGCCGATGTAAAATTCAGCACGCCCTTGATTCCCGCATTAATAATAGGCAACACCAACGATGGTGCCACGCGCGTGGGCGATGATATAATAGCAATACTAACATCCATTTGTGCCACAATCTCCTCGAATTGGTCCATATGATAGCACGGTATGTTGTCAATAACCGAACCAACCTTTGCGGGGTCTACATCGAACGCAGTCACGATTCTTAGTTTTCGGCGCTTGCCATTGAAGTAGTTTGTGATGGCTTGCCCGAGGTGGCCCATACCAATGATGGCGATGTTCATAATATCCTCACTGTCGAGAATATTGTTGATGAACTCTATTAGCACCTTTACATCATATCCCTTTTTTGTGTCGCTCGAAAAACCTATAAGCATAAGGTCACGACGCACCTGTACAGCCGTGATGCCGTGCATACCCGCCAACACATGCGAGAAGATATGCGTAATACCCTGCTTATGACACGAGAGCAACGAACGACGATACTCGCTTAGGCGTTCGATGGTCTTTTCGGGGATGTTGCTTACGATGGGAGCCATATTATTCGATAGTTATGGTGTAGTTGCTATTGTAATTCACTCTCACCCACTCTTGATTTATATATCTCTCGCCAGCATTACCCTCTACAAACTTATATGTGGTCTGTAACGGGGTGTAACGCTTGTCAAGCATCTTATAATCGATATCACCACGCATACCTGCGCAGAAAATCACAGCTGTGTCGTATCCGCGGTAGGCATAGAGCGAAGGCAATGCGCCGTAAGCCTCAATGTAACGGCTGTCGAAATCACGCACAGCCTTTGAGTCGCGCTTGGCGTGGTAGGTAGAAATCATCACAACATTATTGTTGAAATATGATGTGTGGTCAATATTGCCAAATCTACCCCATCGCGATGTGCCCATAACAACATACTGAGCACTCGGCTCGCTACGGTCTGTAAGGGCTACCTTCGAAGATGAGATAGTACCCAAAATGCGGTCTACATCTGTTTCGGCATTTGCCAGAACAACAAACAGACAGGGTTTCTCGCTCTTCAAAATATCGTCCATACTCTCGATAGCGCGCGCCTCGGCATTGCGAGGTGTGAATGTTGACTTCTGGTCAGCAAACGAGTAGTTATATGCCGAATAGGGACGACCGTGAAGCTCGCGGATAATCTCCTGCTCGAACTCCTTGTCGTTTGACGATGCGTAGATAAGATATATATCGCGACCACCATCCAAAAGGTTTGCAACCTTTTCGTACTTTTTCTCAGGTGCTGGCGAAAGCTGATACAATGCAGGGCTCTGCACGGCTGTAATGTTTGCCAATGGTGTCACAACGGGCACAGAGTGCTTGTGAGCATACTGCAATACGGGATTTAGCTCATCTTCGTAGACAGGACCTACGATGAGGTTTGTACCCTCAAACATAGTGCTATTGACAATGTGCTGCACTTTGAGCTGGTCGTGGGCTGTGTTGTATACAGTAAGCTTAGTTTCGCCGTTGCTCGTCTGCTTAACATTCTCTAATCCCAACAGGAAACCCTGATAAAACTCAACATAACTTGCGTTGGGCTTTGAGTTAAGATTCATAGGCAACATCAACGCAATATTAAGCGGCTGTGATGGGTCTAACTTCTGGAATATAATCTCAGTCGTGGCGGCAGGATTTGTAGTTACATTCTCCACAACTGCCTCCTGCTCGGCCTCCTTGCTTTTCGGTATGCGGATTATAGCACCAGCCTTCAAACCTTGCGATATGTCGTTTATCTGTGCAAATTCCGACTCCGAGATGCCAAAACGGCGAGTCAAAGAGTATACCGTCTCACCCGGCTTAACGACATAATGGTCGTAGCCATCGTCATCGGTTGCCTTGTTGAGATTTGTAGTGTACTCCACCATCTCCTCCTGCGCCTGCTTCTCAGTTGATGAGCCTACTGCCGAACGGCGTATCCATAGCGTCTCGCCAATGGTGAGCGACTGCGGATTTACCGAAGGGTTATCCTCGCGCAGCGTTGCCACCGAGATGTTGTAATCGCGCGCAATGGCATAGAGCGTCTGTCCAGCCTTAACCTTGTGGGTGATAAACTCCTTCTTGCGCTTCTTGTCCATTCGAGCATTTTCAGCCAGGACAGACTCGGGCACGGGAATCTTTACCGTCTGGTCGATTCTCAGGCCATCAGTTATGCCGGGGTTGTTGTTGCGTATTGCCACCTCATCTACATTGTAAGCCTTGGCTATCGAGTAGAGTGTGTCGCCCGACTTTACGGTGTGGACATAATATTTTTTGCCGTTGATGAATACTATGACCGGCGATTTCTCAACGGGCATATACTCTGCTGCGGCTCCCGAGAGAGTCGTAAAAATCAATCCTGCGGCAATAAGTCTCTTAAAAATCTTCATATCCTATCGTTAACGCGCAACGGTTGTGCGTGGGTTAAAATTTCTTCTCACGGCAACGAATCTCCGTGATAATCTTCTTAGTATAGAGGGGAAAATCGCCATTCATCATCCACGCATAGTAGCTTGGCTCCTGCTGGAACACCTCGCTCACAACGCGGCCCTTATACTTACCAAAGCCAAATACCTCCTCGCCCTTGTCGTTGTAGAGGATACGGCCAGCGAAGTCTGCCGCCTCGTTGCGGGTAGAGAACTCGGCCAGCGTCTCTACATCGTTTTTTAGCTCGGGATAGCGGTCCAACTGCGCCTTCAACACCTCGTATGTAGCCCTCGTGTCGGCCTCTGCCGAGTGAGCATCGGTAAGGTCCTTGTCACAGTAGAACTTATACGCTGCCACGAGTGTGCGTTGCTCCATCTTGTGAAAAATGTTCTGCACATCTACGAACTTGCGCTTCTTAAAATCTACATCAACACCTACACGCAAGAACTCCTCTACGAGCATCGGCAAATCGAAGCGGTTTGAGTTAAAACCTCCGAAGTCGCAACCCTCAATAAACTGCGCCAGCGACTTGGCAATCTGCGCGAATGTGGGCTCATTGGCTACATCCTCGTCTTTGATGCCGTGTATTGCGGTCGCCTGCTCAGGGATATGCATTTGCGGGTTGATACGGCGCGTACGGGTGATTTCTTCTCCGTCGGGCATAACCTTCACCATCGAAATCTCGACAATGCGGTCTTTGGCTGTATCAACGCCCGTTGTCTCCAAATCAAAGAAAACAATCGGGCGTTTAAGATTTAAATTCATTCGCTGTTATTTATGCGTTAATCATCATAGGCATCAGCAACATCAAGGTCTCGCTCGAAGGCTGATTGTCATAAACGGGCTTGAATACACCAGCACGAGTTGAGTCTGCCAACTCCACTACTACCGTAGGAGTGTCGATATTTGAGAGAATCTCAACAAGGAATGTAGACTTAAAGCCGATTGTTACGGGCTGGCCGTCGTAGCTGCAAGAGATAGTCTCGTTGGCTGATACCGAGAAGTCGATATCCTGAGCTGTAAGGTTTACCTTATTGCTGGCGATATCCATACGAATGAGGTTTGTCGAGGGGTTTGAACAAACAGCTACACGCTTGATACCATTCACGAATTCCACGCGGTCGATAAGCACCTTGTTGGGGTTTGATGTGGGGATAACGGCGTTGTAGTTGGGGTAATTACCCTCGATAAGGCGACATACGAGCTTGAAGTTCTTCAACTCGAATGTAACATTCTTTGCATCAAAAGCAACATTCACGGCCTCCTCCTCTTTTGCAAGCAAAGCCTTCAAGAGGTTTGCGGGCTTCTTGGGGAGAATGAACGATGATGTAATATCGCTGCTATTCTCGGCGTTGTACTTAACCAACTTATGAGCGTCGGTAGCAACAAAAGTGAGAGCCTCGGTCGAGAAATCGAAGTATACACCATTCATCACGGGACGCAACTCGTCATCAGCCGTAGCGAAGATAGTCTTGTTGATACCGCTAACGAGAAGGTCTACATCCAGTGTGATATTCTTCTGCTCATTACCCAAAGTCTGCACTGCGGGATAGCTTACAGCGCTTGCTCCGGGGATTGAGAGGTGACCACTCGCCCAAGTAATCTGAATCTCCCAAGTGGTGTCGTTTACCTCAATTACCAACGGCATCTCGGGGAACTCCTTCAACGAGTCGAGCATCAACTTGCCCGGTGCAGCAATAACACCTTCGCGCTCTACATTCTCAACCATAATTGAGCCGATGAGCGTAGTCTCCAAATCAGATGTTGTAACGGTCAACTGACCATCCTTTAACTCCATAAGGAAGTACTCCAAGATGGGGAGAGAACTCTTATTGCTGATTACCTTTCCGGTTGTCGCCAAGAGCGACAAAAGTGCTGAACTTGATACTGTAAATTTCATTTTTCTGTTATGTTTTCGTTATTATATTTTCAAAAAAGTTTTTCAAATCAAAATCTATTCGAGCGAGGCCAACTTGTCCAATGCCATAAGAATCATCTTCTCGACAAAGGGCTTATAGTCTGTCTGCGCCTGCTTTGCTATTCTTTGGGCGATGATAGTGCAGATTGTCGTTGCGCGGTGTCCCATAAGGGCTGCTAAACCAGCCAGCGCCGACCCCTCCATCTCGAAGTTTGTTATGCGGCGTGAACCGTATCTGAACGACTCAATCTTGGCGTTAAGCTCCGTATCCGCAGGCTGCAAACGCACATAACGGCCTTGTGGTGCGTAAAAACCCGGAGCGGCGATGGTGATACCCTCCGTTACGGAGTCTTTGAATAGCTCCCACAGCTCACCATCGGCATTGATAAAATATGGCGGAGCCAGCTGCTCGCTCCAAGCCGTGTGAGCCATAAATGCGCGCTGCATATCCAAGTCACAAACCTCGTTCCTGCCAGCGTAATATCCGAGTAGGGAGTCAAAACCTACCGATGTGCGAGCGAATACAATATCGCCAACCTCAATATCCTCCTGTAATGCACCCGAAGTACCCAAGCGTACAAGAGTTAAACGACGAAAATTATCTTTGATTGTGCGAGTAGCGAAATCAATGTTGGCCAATGCATCAAGCTCCGTTACGCAGATGTCGATATTTCCGATGCCGATACCCGTTGACATAACCGTCATACGCTTGCCTTTGTATCGTCCCGTTACGGTGTTGAACTCGCGATTGGATACATTGCACTCCACCTCGTCAAAATAGGACGCAATCATCGCCACACGCGCAGGGTCGCCAACCAAAATAACGGTGTCGGCCAACTGCTCGGGCTTCAAATGGAGGTGGAATATTGTACCATCGCCATTGATAATCAACTCCGAAGAGGGTATGATTCGCTGTTGCATTCCGTAAATTTTCTTAGTTTAACTTTTTTATATGGCATAAAAGTAATATATTTACATCGAATTACAAAATAAAATCGCTTTTTTAATAGAAGTATAACCGTTAAAACAACATATAATGACACTGATTAAATCCATTTCGGGCATCCGCGGAACAATAGGCGGAGCGCAGGGTGACAACCTTACCCCTATCGACATTGTTAAATTTACAACAGCCTACGCTCGTTTTATGAGCGAGAAGAACGATGGCAAGCGTCTAACTATCGTTGTAGGACGCGATGCTCGTATTTCGGGTGAGATGGTGAATGACATCATCGAAGGAACGCTTATGGGCTGTGGTGTAGATGTGATAAATGTCGGACTTTGCACAACTCCGGGTACCGAGATGGCCGTGATTACACATAAGGCCGATGGCGGTATCATCATCACCGCTTCGCACAATCCCAAGCAGTGGAATGCGCTGAAACTTCTCAACGAGAAGGGCGAGTTTTTGAACGACGCAGAGGGTAAGCGTGTGCTGGCTTTGGCCGAAGATGAGGAGTTCCTGTTCCCCGAGGTTGATTGCATCGGCAAGGTGATTTTAAGAGAGGATTTTAACTCCACTCATATCGAGCAGGTGCTGTCTCTTCCAATGGTTGATGTAGAGGTTGTTAAAGCACGAAAATTCAAGGTTGTAGTTGATGCCGTAAACTCTGTTGGAGGTGTGGTTATTCCTGCACTTTTGCGTGCTATGGGCTGCGAAGTTACAGAGGTTAACTGCACGCCCGATGGATGCTTTGCACACAACCCCGAGCCCTTGGCTGAGCACCTTACAGAGATTTCTCGCGTAGTGGTTGAAACGGGTGCTGATTTGGGTGTTGTCGTAGACCCCGATGTTGACCGCTTGGCATTGGTTAACGAGGATGGTACGATGTTTGGCGAGGAGTACACCTTGGTGGCTGTTGCCGATTACATCTTGTCGCAGAGCGTTGGAAATACCGTTTCAAACCTTAGCTCTTCGCGCGCGTTGAGCGATGTTACAAAGGCTCACGGTGGCGAGTATAGTGCAGCGGCCGTTGGCGAGGTAAATGTTGTGGCAAAGATGAAGGAGGTAGGTGCCGTAATTGGTGGCGAGGGTAATGGTGGTGTCATCTACCCTGCTCTGCACTACGGTCGCGATGCATTGGTTGGCGTAGCACTCTTCTTGACACACTTGGTCAAGAAGAATTGCACGATGACTGAGCTTCGCGCAACATATCCTGCATACTTTGCATCGAAGAATAAAATTCAGCTCACACCTGAGATTGATGTAGATAAAGTATTGCGTGAGATGAAGGAGCGTTATGCTAATGAGAATGTGAACGATATAGATGGCGTGAAGATTGACTTCCCCGAGAATTGGGTGCATCTTCGTAAGTCTAACACCGAGCCTATTATCCGTGTTTACACTGAGGCAAAATCAGCCGATGAGGCCGATGCTTTGGCACAGCGCATTATGGCAGAGATTGCCGAGATTTGTGGTTTGTAATACCTAAAATATTATATCATAAATGGAAAAAGTACAAAGTTATATTGACGCTAATAAGGAGCGTTTCCTAAACGAGTTGTTCGACCTGTTGCGTATCCCATCAATTAGTGCGCAGTCGGAGCATAAGGAGGATATGATTAAGTGCGCCGAGTGGTTGGCTGCATCGTTGGTGCAGGCTGGTGCCGACCGTGCAGAGGTTATGCCTACGGAGGGTAATCCCGTGGTATATGCCGAAAAGATTGTAGACCCCGCAGCAAAGACCGTATTGGTGTATGGTCACTACGATGTTATGCCCGTTGACCCTCGCGAGGAGTGGCGCACAGAGCCCTTTGAGCCCGTTATCAAGGATGGTCGCATCTGGGGTCGTGGCGCAGACGATGATAAGGGTCAGTTGTTTATGCACGCCAAGGCTTTCGAGGCTATGTGTGCGACAGACTCATTGCCCTGCAATGTGAAATTTATGCTTGAAGGTGAGGAGGAGATTGGCTCGCCTAGCCTCTATAAGTTCTGCGAGGATTACAAGGAGATGCTTAAAGCCGATATTATCCTTGTGTCGGATACTTCGATGATTTCGATGGATACACCATCTATCACTTGTGGTCTGCGTGGCCTTACATATATGGAGGTGGAGGTTGTCGGTCCTAACAAGGATTTGCACTCAGGTCTCTTTGGTGGTGCTGTGGCTAACCCTGCCAATGTGTTGACTCGCTTGGTGGCATCGCTCGTAGATGAGAATGGTCGTGTGACAATCCCCGGCTTCTATGACGATGTGCGTGAGTTGACTCCCGCCGAGCGTGAGGCATTCAATAAAGCTCCGTTCAACTTGGATAACTACAAGAAGGCTCTCGATATCGACGATGTGGAGGGCGAGGCTGGCTACACCACTATCGAGCGCACGGGCGTGCGTCCTTCGCTCGATGTGAATGGTATCTGGGGTGGCTACATCGAGGAGGGTACAAAGACTGTTATTCCCTCGAAGGCATCGGCTAAGATTTCTATGCGCCTTGTTCCCAATCAGGATTTTGAGAAGATTGGCGAGTTGTTCGAGAAGCACTTCCGCGCCATTGCGCCCAAGTCTGTTAAGGTCAATGTGAAGTATCTGCACGGTGGTGCGCCCTATGTGTCGCCTACTGATATGACAGCATACAAGGCGGCTGAGCAGGCTATTGTCGATACATTTGGCAAGAAGCCCCTACCCTTCTATTCGGGCGGCTCAATTCCCATTATCAGCGGCTTCGAGCGCATCTTGGGCATTAAGTCTATCCTTATCGGATTTGGCTTGGCTGAGGATGCTATTCACTCACCCAACGAGAGCTTCGGTCTCGAGCAGTTCGAGAAGGGTGTTTGCACAATCCCCAAGTTCTACAAGTACTTTGCCGAGATGGAGTAGCATCCACTGTCAGTATTTTTAATCTATAAATTAATCCTCGTTCGTTCAAGAACGGGGATTTTTTTTGCAAGATACTTGTTTCTTTTTCGGGAAAATGCTAATTTTGTGTGTTAGGTGAAGGTGAAAAAACACTTGAAATTCAAAAAGATGTTGCGCCATAAGGAAAATATCCTATCGCAGGCATTGCCGCAGTCGGCATTGTCGGGTGCAGTGTGCATTTGGGTAGAAAGCAGAGATGCAGGCGTAATATTACCCCCCCCTATATGGCTTAATCGTCAGATAATCAGTATATTATACGAAAATAACTTAACACGCTCTCGGCGTGGGCTTTGTTGTGCCCTGCTGTGAGCGTTTTTTATGTCTAAATAAATTATCTAATAACTTAAACACAAACAAAACTATGAAAAACGAAGAGAAGAAAGTTTACTCAACACCCGAGGTCGAGGTGATTGAGATTGCGGTAGAGCAGGGTTTTGCTGCATCAGATCCAATTGATGGTATGCCTTATGGTGGTAATAATTGGTAGTAACAAATTTAAGACAGAAGAACAATGAAAAAGATTATGTTTTTGTTTGCTGCTGCCGTAGTTTTGGCAGCGGTAGGTTGCAGCAAGGATGATGCAGCCTCAAATGATGCAAAGTTTGTATCAGAGATTAAGATTGGCTTCGAGGGCGATACTCGCGTAAGCGCATCACACAGCGCTGCTGGCTTGAAGTTTGCTTGGGAGAATGGTGATGCAGTTTATGTTTATGAGGATGGTAATACTGAAGCAACTGCTAAAATATTGGAGTATGATGCTGCTTCAGCAACATTTAAGCCCCAGAGTGGCAGTGATACTAATATGTTGGAGGTAGGAACGGAATATTTTGCCGTAACTTACTCAGATTGGTACTTTATTTCAAAGGATGAGAATACTGGCGCATCAGTTGTTGAGTCTAAGTTGGGCAATGGTTTAGGTCTTAAATCGATTCCTATGATTAGTAATGTATTTGAGGCTACTGCAGAGAATACAATGGCAACTATGCATCATCTTGTAGGTGTGGTCGAGATTCCCGTAAAGGCAGCGGTTGCAGGTGCGAAGTTGCAGCAGATGTCTTTGTACACACAGAGAGCAAACAGCGCTGTATCAGGTTACTTTGCTGTATCTCCCGTAGCTCCGTATGACCTTATTTATAGCGGCCGCACTGGTTACTTTGAGAATGCTAATCAGACAGCGAGTGGTGCATCTATTGAGTTGAGCACAACAGAGGCGACTTCAATTTTTATCCCCGCATTCCCCGGCATTTATAATCCTATCGATTTTAAATACACATTGGAGGGTGGTAGCGAGAAGGTTATTGAAAATACTCGTTCATTGACTGTTGAGCGAGGTGAGATTACCAAGGTTTCGGAGTTTATTTTGGAGTAATCTATTAGTCGCAAAAAAAATCCTGTCCATAAACCGTGGACAGGATATTTTTTTTGTACAGAGATAAATTCCTACTTCTCCCATACGCCGATTAAGCTCTGCAACTTCTGTGAGAGCTCCGAGTTCTCCATAATACCGTTAATCTGGTCAGCGCCAGTACCGTAGAGATATACGGGAACCATAACACCAGTGTGGCTCGATGTTGCGAAGCTGTAACTGATACCACTCTCGGGAAGAGTAAAGTCTGTCTTATTACTGGGGATTGCAAGACCCGATGTCTCGTGGTCAGATGTGATTACCACCAATGTGCCGGGGTGTGCATCTGCGTAGTCCATTGCAACATTGATAGCCTTCTCAAAGTCGCGTGTCTCAGCCAAGATACCCTCGACATTCTTGCCGTGGCCCTCGCCGTCAATCTTCGAGCCCTCGACCATAAGAATGAAACCCTCCTTCTTCTGCTTCTTTACATTGTTGGTAAGGATTTCAAGAGCCTTTGCAGTAGCATCACTAAGGTACTCGCCGCGGCCCTCGCGTTTGAGAGGCATATCGCCCTCAGCAAAAAGACCTACAACATCACCCTCAGTCACGCCTACCATCTCGTCGATGTTAGACAAAACCTTGTAACCCTTGTTCTGCAACTCGGTGATGTAGTTCTTGTTCTGGGCCTTGAAGTGACGGTCAAAGTACTTTGTGCCACCACCAAATACAACATCGATATCGCTCTTCATAAAGTCGTTGATGATACCCTCGTTGTCGCCGCGCTTCTCAACATGAGCGTAGAACGCTGCGGGAGTGGCGTGGTTCACATAGCAGGTAACAACAATACCCGATGCATAGTTCACCTTCTCAGCCTTTGCGATGATTGACTCTACGCGTGTACCCTCGGGAGTGAGGCCAAGTGTTGAGTTGTTGGTCTTGTAACCAGTAGCCAACGCAGTACCAGCAGCTGCTGAGTCTGTTACGCGGTTGTTGAGTGAATAAGTCTTGGTCAATGCTATGTTCTGAGCACGGTCAAATGCCGACGGAGCATACTTCTGCTCAATCTGCAACATTGAGATGTGGCCCAATCCCATACCATCACCAATCATATAGATGATGTTGTTGATTTTCGGTTGTTTCGGCTTTTTTGCTTCAACGCTGTATGAGGCAGTAAGCGCGAGCAAAGCAATCAAAAGTAATTTTTTCATAATGTTTTAAGGGTTTTATCACGGCAAAGTTATATTTTTTTTATATTTTTACAATGAAAAAATTTTATTTTTTATGGATGTAAAGATTGCGGAGGATTGGAAACAACTCCTACAAACAGAATTTGATAAACCTTACTTTGAGGAATTGACGAAGTTTGTTCGCGAGGAGTACTCGGCTGGAACGGTATTTCCTGCGGGTAAAAACATATTTCGCGCGTTCGATAAATGCTCGGTAGAGTCACTTAAAGTAGTTATTATAGGTCAAGACCCTTATCACGATGTGGGTCAGGCAAATGGACTGTGTTTTTCGGTTAATGATGGTGTGCGTTTTCCGCCATCGTTGCAGAATATTTTTAAGGAGATTCAGTCGGACTTGGGTACTCCTATTCCCACAAGCGGCAATCTCGATCGCTGGGCCGAGCAGGGTGTGTTGTTGCTTAACTCCGTATTGACTGTTCGTGCGCATCAGGCTGCCTCGCACGCAGGTCGTGGCTGGGAGCAGTTTACGGATGCCGTTGTAAGAATCATAGCCGAGCAGAAGCAAGACGTTGTTTATATGTTATGGGGAAGCTATGCTCAGAAAAAGGGGCAGATAGCCAACCCTGCGCAGAATTTAATTTTGAAGAGTGTTCACCCCTCGCCCCTGTCGGTGTATAGAGGTTTTTTCGGGTGTAAACATTTTTCGCAAGCAAATGCGTATCTACAAAGTATCGGAAAGGAGCCGATTGTATGGTGATGAATATTCGTGAGATTTATAGTGATGCCGATGTGCGTCGCCTGACAAAGGTTGCACGCGAGGTCTGGCGCGAGGCCAATGTGGCATTTTGTTCTCCCGAGCAGGTGGAGTATATGATTGAGAAGTTTCAGAGTTTTGAGGCTATCTCGCATCAACTGATGCAGGGCTATCGTTACTTTTTGATTGAGGATGGTGACGAAATATTGGGTTACTTTGGGGTGCAACCACAGGGCGAAAGACTCTTTTTGAGTAAGTTCTATATCCTCAAACAGAATCGTGGTCGAGGATTGTTCTCGTTGGGTTTGCAGCGAATGATTGATATTTGCAAAGAGTGCGGATTAGAGTCTATTTACCTGACTGTAAATCGTAATAACACACATGCTTACGAGGTTTACCTCGCCAAAAACTTTAAGGTTATAGCCGAGGAGTGTAACGACATAGGATTTGGTTTTGTGATGGACGATTATATTATGGAGTTGGAGATTTAATAAAGATTAGTTATCGGAAACAAAAATAAAATAGCTGCTATTTTTCAAACTCATGTTATGTTATGATTAGAGCCATTGAAGTGTCGGATTATCTGCGTTTGATGGAGATTTGGGAAGATTCAGTAAGTAACACGCATCATTTTCTCAAGCGAGAAGATTTCCTATTCTATAAAAGAGTGCTTCCGACCTATTTCCCGCAGGTAAATCTGTTTGGGTATGAACAAGACGGCGAGTTGATAGGATTTATGGGTGTGGCAGAGGGTAATCTTCAAATGTTATTCATCGAGAATAGATATCGAGGTATGGGTGTTGGAAAGAAGTTGGTCTTTTATGCTATCGAGAATTTTAGCATCCAAAATGTCGATGTAAATGAGCAAAATTCCCAAGCCGTCGGCTTCTATGAACATCTCGGTTTTAACTTATTAGGAAGGTCTGAATTGGATGCAGAGGGTAAGAAGTACCCTATCCTGCATATGAGATTATAATGTGGAGTTAGCATAATGTATGTAATAGAAAAGAGGTGCCAAATGCGACACCTCTTTTTCTTTTTATTATACGGACTTGTTATCCCAAGTACGACTTCAATAATTTGCTTCGTGATGACTGACGCAGACGGCGAATGGCCTTCTCCTTAATCTGGCGAACGCGCTCGCGTGTAAGGTCAAACTTCTCGCCAATCTCCTCCAAAGTCATCTCCGAACAACCGATACCGAAGAAATATTTGATAATATCGCGCTCACGCTCGGTTAAGGTCTCCAATGCTCGGTCAACCTCTGTTGCGAGTGACTCGTTAATCAAACCACGGTCGGCGTTGGGCGAGTCGGTGTTAACCAACACATCCAAAAGGCTGTTATCCTCTCCATCAGCAAAGGGAGCATCAACAGAGATGTGACGACCTGCAACACGCAATGTGTCCGACACCTTCTCCTTGGGGAGCTCCAACTCAGTAGCCAACTCCTCGGGCGACGGGGTACGCTCGTGCTCCTGCTCGAAGCGTGCGAAAGCCTTGTTAATCTTATTGAGTGAACCCACCTGATTCAACGGCAGACGAACGATACGCGACTGCTCGGCCAACGCCTGCAAGATAGACTGGCGAATCCACCACACTGCGTAAGAGATAAACTTAAAGCCTCGTGTCTCGTCAAACTTCTCGGCAGCCTTAATCAAACCCAAGTTACCCTCGTTGATGAGGTCAGGCAAGCTAAGACCCTGATTCTGATACTGCTTTGCTACCGACACTACGAAACGAAGATTAGCCTTAGTGAGCTTATCCAAAGCCTCCTGGTCACCCTTGCGAATGCGTTGTGCAAGTTCTACCTCCTCCTCGACGGTGATAAGGTCCTCCTTGCCAATCTCCTGCAAATATTTATCAAGTGACGCACTCTCGCGGTTGGTAATCGATTTTGTAATCTTTAATTGACGCATATCTTATAAAATTAAAATTTCTTCTAAGTTAAGTCCGAGCCTAAATATCTCTAAAAACAAACGCTTTTCACTAATTACGAAATTTGAAGCACTTTTGTTTCACTGCCAAGCATTTTTTATTCGTAAATATTGCCCGAACCAAATAAATAACGAATATATCGCCATAAAATTCTATGTGGTCCAATGTTTTTGTTTCCGTATTTGGTGTAATTCTTCGCCCAAGGGTCGATTACACTGTATATTTATCGTGTTTCGTTAGATTATTTCGTAGATAAATCGTATTTTTGCCAAATAAATTATCGCAAATGAAAGTAGGACACATTCAAAAATTGAAGGTAAACCGCATCTCGGACTATGGTCTGTACTTGGCGGATGATGAGGGTCAGGAGGTTTTGTTGCCCAATCGCTATGTTTCGCTAACTAATGCCATAGGCGACGAGATTGAGGTCTTCGTATATCACGACTCGGAGGACCGTTTGGTGGCTACAACCGACCAGCCGCTCATTACCGAGGGTCGTGCGGCATACCTTAAAGTCGTTGATAAAAATATCCACGGAGCATTCCTCGATTGGGGCTTGAAGGGTAAGGACCTGTTTCTGCCCAATCGCAACCAGCAGGGAGGTGTGTTGGCTGGCCGCAGCTATATCGTGTGGCTGTATGTGGATAATATCACTGGCCGTTGTGTGGCAACAATGAAGTTGAAGCCTTTTATCGATAATGATATAATTACTGTAAAACCACGCCAGAAGGTTGATATCCTCATAGCATCGGAGAGCCCTATCGGCTACCGAGCAATTATCGACTCTCGCCACTGGGGTATGATTTACAAGAATCAGATTTTCCAGAAGGTGCAGATTGGTGACCGTTTGGAGGGCTTTGTGCGTCGCATCACGGACGATAATCGCATTGACCTCTCTCTGCGTCAGGAGGGTTACGATGGTGTAGCAACTTCGGCTGATGGTCTGCTTAAAATTTTGCAGGACAATGGTGGAGTATTGGCCGTGGGTGACGACTCAACACCCGATGAGATTCACGCAGCTACAAAGATGAGCAAGAAGGTCTTTAAGCGTGCTGTGGGTATGCTCTTGAAGCGCGGTACGATTATCGCAGACAAATACGAAATTCGCATTAAGTAATGGCAAACATTCACACGGCAGAGAGAGTTTCACAAAGGGACGCATCGGACAACTATGTCTTCCAGCGCTCAATTCTGGCCTATCACAAGGCTGCGGAGTTGGTGCAGGGCGATGTGTTGGAGATAGGCACGGGTATGGGCTATGGTGTGGAGGTGGTAGCACCTTCGGCTGCGCGATATGTGACCATTGACAAGAGTTGCGCCTATGATGTGCAACTGCCCGCCAATACTGAGTTTAGACAGATGACGGTGCCTCCACTCGACTTTGCTGATGAGAGTTTTGATTTTGTCATTTCGTTTCAGGTTATAGAACACATAAAGCGCGATAAGGAGTTTGTTGCCGAGGTTAGCCGTGTGCTGCGCAAGGGAGGAACTTTTATCGTCTCAACACCCAATGCACCTATGTCGCTTACGCGCAATCCGTGGCATATAAGAGAGTACACCGCGCAGGAGTTGAAGGATTTGCTCTCTGCTGAGTTTTCGCAGGTCGAGATGCTTGGAGTAGCGGGAAATGAGAAGATTATGGAGTACTACGAGACTAATCGTCGTGGTGTGGAGCGCATAACTCGTTTTGATATTCTGGACTTACAGCATCGTTTGCCACGCTGGATATTGCAGATACCATACGATATTCTCAATCGCATAAACCGCCGTCGACTGCTCAATAGCAACAACGAGTTGACTACATCGATTACGATGGATGACTACTCTGTTGGCAAAGATTTGGAGCGAAGTTTTGACCTCTACTACATTGCTCGAAAATAGTTTTTTAGATAATCTCGCTACAAAACATCTGCTCTTGCTTGCAAAAAGGGTAGATGTTTTTGTTTATTTGCAGGAAAAAGGCTGTAAAATTTCGTTATTACATATTTTTTTTATATTTTTACTCGGTTAGAATATTGACATTATCAAAACGCTTATTTGGTTATGACGGATAGTACGATTGTGATTATAATGTTGGTTGTCTCGGGCATCATCGTGGGTATTATCAATACCCTTGCCGGTGGTGGCGCCATAATCTCTATGACGCTGTTTATGGTGCTTGGTCTGCCAATCAGTGTAGCCAACGGAACTAACCGAATAGCTGTGGTACTGCAAAATCTCACCGCTTCGATAGCTTTCCTGCGTAAGCGTATGCTCGACATAAAGAGCGGTATAAAACTATCCATACCGGCCGTAATAGGAAACATAGCAGGTTCGATGGTGGCAACGCATATCAGCGACCTGGTATTTAAGATTTGTATGGGTGTGGTGCTAACGGTTGTGCTGCTCTATATGATATTCGACCAAAGCCACAAGCGCCCCACCATACACGGTGGTCATCCGTTGGAGATTCGCTGGTGGCACTACATTTGGTTTATGTTGCTAGGATTTTACGGCGGATATATCTACATAGGCTTGGGATATGTTATTCTGGCTGTTACGATATGGTCGATGAAGCTGGATATTATAACTGCAAATGTAATTAAGGGCTTTATAATATTCGTAGCAACACCCTTCTCTCTATTGATATTTATGCTTGACGGCCAGGTTGATTATGCCTATGGTCTGTGGCACGGCTTGGGCAATATTGTCGGAGCAGCTCTCGCCTCGCACTTCGCAATGGCGTGGGGTGTGAAGTTTGTGAGATGGTTCACGCTGGCCATATTACTGGTGTGCTTTGCCGACCTTATTGGAATATTGTCACTGCACGATATGATGCACTCTTTATTGGCTATGTTTGGTCATAATTGCATAGTTTGCTAACAATGAAGTTAAATCAGGAAGATAAGATAGTTGTTACGGGTGCTCGCGTTCACAACCTCAAAAATGTGGATGTCGAGATACCCCGCAATGCGTTGGTTGTAATAACGGGACTCTCTGGCTCGGGTAAATCATCACTCGCCTTTGATACAATTTATGCCGAGGGACAGCGTCGTTATATGGAGACACTGTCTACTTATGCACGCCAATTTGTCGGTACTATGGAGCGCCCCGATGTGGATAAGATTACGGGATTAAGTCCCGTGGTGGCCATCGAGCAGAAGACTACCAACAAAAATCCTCGCTCAACGGTGGGTACAGTGACCGAGATTAACGACTTCCTGCGTCTGCTGTATGCTCGTGCAGCAAGAGCCTACTCCCCTATCACCAACGAGGAGATGGTGCATTACACCGATGAACATATCTGTGAATTGATTATAAAGGGTTTCGATGGCCGTAAGGTGGCATTTATGGCACCCATAGTAAAGGGCCGCAAGGGCCACTATCGCGAATTGTTTGAGTCGTTGGCCAAGCGTGGATATATCTACGCCCGCATAGATGGCGAGATACGCGAGATTACGGCGGGAATGAAACTCGACCGCTACAAGATACACACCATTGACCTTGTTATCGACCGTATGCGAGTATCGGCTGAGGCCGAGGAGCGTGTTATGACCTCGCTCAAAGAGTCTATGCGTCAGGGCAAGGGTACGATGGCTCTGTATGATTATAATACCGATGGCTTGCGTTACTATTCGCGCCATTTGATGTGTCCTTCGACAGGTGTGGCATTCGAGGACCCCGCACCCCATACATTCTCATTCAACTCGCCCCAGGGTGCCTGCCCACGATGCAGCGGTTTGGGTACGGAGGCAGTATTCGACAGCGACAAGATTATTCCCGACAAGGAGAAGTCGCTACGCGAGGGAGCTATTGAGCCTATCGGAAAATATAAGAACAATAAGATATTCGCCCTGCTCACGATGCTGGGCCGTCGTTACGAGTTTACACTCGAAGACCCTGTAAACACCATCTCCGAGGAGGGTATGAATGCTATTTTATATGGAGACCCCAAGCCTTTGACAGTAGATTTGTCGGAGTTTACATCTACCTCTGGTCGCAGAATGATTCCGTGGGAGGGCATTGCCGAATATGTGCAGGCCACCGACGACGAGGAGTCAAAGAAGGGACAGAAGTGGCGCGAGCAGTTTATGGCATATCGTCCGTGCAGTGTATGCGGAGGTACACGATTGAAGAAGGAGGCTTTGCAGTTCCGTATTGGCGATAAAAATATTGCCGAGGTGTCGGCTATGTCCATAGCAGATTTTGCCGAGTGGATGTCCACTATCGAGCAACACTTCAACGAGAAGGAGCGCAAGATTGCCCAAGAGATTGTGAAGGAGATACGCGAGCGTCTGCACTTCTTGTGTCAGGTTGGTTTGGGTTATCTCTCGCTTGG
Organism: Alistipes sp.; assembly: GCA_045655585.1. Lineage (GTDB taxonomy): Bacteria > Bacteroidota > Bacteroidia > Bacteroidales > Rikenellaceae > Alistipes. The sequence continues at coordinate 32,833 of JAZOPO010000019.1, forward strand.
CCGAGCTGCGCGTTCGCTGTCGGGTGGAGAGAGTCAGCGCATACGCCTTGCTACGCAGATAGGCTCTAAATTGGTGAATGTATTGTATATTCTCGATGAGCCGAGTATCGGCCTTCACCAACGCGACAACCGCCGACTTATAACCACCTTGCAGGAGCTGCGCGATGCAGGTAACTCGGTGATAGTTGTTGAGCACGACGAAGATATGATGCGCTCGGCTGACTATATTGTCGATGTAGGCCCTAAGGCGGGTCGTCGTGGTGGACAAATAGTAGCCACGGGCAAGATAGACGATATTCTGCAATCGAACTCTATCACGGCAGATTATCTCTGTGGTCGCCGCAAGATAGAGATTCCAGAGTCGCTGCGCAAGGGCACGGGCGAGAGCATCGTAATCCGAGGCGCACGAGGTAATAATCTTAAAGGCGTGGATGCGGAGTTTCCGCTTGGAAAATTTATCTGCATTACGGGAGTCAGCGGTTCGGGTAAGTCGACACTTATCAACGAAACCCTGCGCCCGATTTTGAGCCGTCATCTGTATCGCTCGTTTGACCAACCGCTGGATTACGATTCGATAGAGGGCATTGAGCATATCGACAAGTTGGTTGTTGTAGACCAATCCCCCATTGGTCGCACACCGCGAAGTAACCCTGCAACCTACTCGAATGTCTTTTCGGATATTCGCAAGCTTTTCGAGGCTACGCCCGATGCACAGATACGCGGATTCAAGGCAGGCCGCTTCTCATTTAATGTAAAGGGTGGCCGTTGCGAGGAGTGTCGTGGTGCGGGTGTGCAGACCATAGAGATGAACTTCCTTCCCGATGTATATGTGCGCTGCAAGGCGTGTGGTGGTAATCGTTATAACCGCGAAACATTGGAGGTGAAGTACAAGGGTAAGAATATAAACGAGGTGCTGAATATGACGGTAAATATCGCAGTAGATTTCTTCGCCAATATACCCAGCATATATCAAAAGCTCAAAGCAATACAGGATGTAGGCCTTGGCTATCTTACTTTGGGTCAGCCTTGCACAACGCTTTCGGGCGGCGAGAGCCAGCGTATTAAGTTGGCAGCTGAACTCTCAAAGAGCGAGACGGGACGCACACTCTACATTCTTGACGAGCCTACAACGGGACTCCACTTTGAGGATATTCGCCAGCTGCTGGGTGTGATAAATAAGTTAGTAGACCGTGGTAATACGGCCATTGTCATCGAGCACAATCTCGATGTTATTAAGGTTGCTGACCATATCATCGACATCGGCCCCGAAGGAGGTGCTGGTGGCGGTAGAATCATCGCGCAGGGTACGCCTGCCGATATTGCGCGCTCGGAGCAGAGTGCTACGGGAGAATTTCTTCGCAAAATGGGTATTTAGGCAAGAATTTTGAAGTCGTTTTGGCATAAACCGTTTATGCTATGAAACGACTCTCTTACACCATTGTCTGCACCCTGATGTGCCTACTCTGCGCCCCGCTTGCACCAGATGCTGCAGCGCAGACCTATGAGTCCCACCTGCGACAAACCACTCACGAGGAGCGTGCTGCTCGTCGTGCAGAGCGTTTGGCTGACTGCGCCAAGCTGATTGACTCGGTGGTGCTCTCTCATAACTTTGAGTTCAATCCTCAATCTATCCAGTTGCAGCCCGCAGGGCCGCTAAATCTGCTCTCGAATGCCAACTACACCGTAACCGTATGGCGCGGGTCGTTGGACATCTGTCTACCCTACTACAAAGGAATTGTTCCTCCGTATCGTTATGTTCTGCTGAATACAGGTTCTCCGAGTTTGAGCGATTATGTCACACAGCAAACCGAGTATGGCTGGCAGGTGTCGTTCAAGACATATCTCTATGCCACAGAAGAGTATACATTCCTGTTTGATATTCATTCGCACGGCGGTGCTACGCTTACAATCACAAATCCGTGGTATAACCCCGTGCAGTATATGGGTACAATATCGCAAATATATTAGCTATGAAACATATATTCACTATTCCGACCATTCTGCTATGCGCTCTTACCGCGTGCGTGGCGCAGAACCAGACAGAGCAGAGCATAACAATCCAGCGCGACTCGGTTCCTACTGCGACAATAGTTCCCGTCATACAGCCAGCATATGGAGTGAGGGACACGCTAACAAAAGATGTGAGCGTAATGAGTAATATGACTCGTACCGAGCGGCGAGAGAAGAGGGCTGACAATTATGCCTTTATGATTGATTCACTCATTGCTACGCGCGCCTACGCCTTCTACCCTACGCTGATGCAGGCCGTGCCGAACGGAGAGATGCGGCAGGTGTATGCAGACTACTTCTATATCTATGTAAGTCCAGTGGATTTGGAGGTGCATCTGCCCACCGAGTGTGGCATAGCGCATCAGATGTCAACGCTGAATTTCGATACGGAGCATATCGGTAATTATACCGCCGTGAAGTATCTCACGCAGTGGAATATCTCGTTCCTTGCCAAGGATGAGGGTCAGGAGTATCAATTCTCGTTGGATGTATCTACCGTCACGGGCCGCACAGAACTGACTGTATCAACACCCCGAGGTGCAATGATGCAGTATGTCGGCTCAATCGGCAAGCGCACACGCGAGAGATAATCGCTCATCTCATTAGTCTGGTTGTCACTCGCCCATCAGGGCGGGTGATTTTCGTAACAGCATAAAAAAAGAGTTTTCGGCGAACCAAAAACTCTTTTTTTTAATTAATAATTACTCCCAATATCCACCTTCTGGTTTAGTAAATTTGTAATTACAATCAGTACCAAGTACATTAGTCTTTCCTGATAGAATTCTATAAGCACTTTGTTGTACCTTTATATATGTTATGCCATTACCATTTTTCACCCCGCCAAACATATTGTCTACTACAACATTATTATTTTTAATAGTAAAAGTACTCAAATTCAATGTGTGCAAATTGTTCAATCCATAGAACATATAACTCATATTCGTTACTTCTGAGGTATTAAAACAAGTTAGATCAAATGGAGTTGGAATCTTTTTGCAGTTATAAAACATATAGCTCATATCTGTAACTTTCGAGGTGTTAAAATTGCTTCCAAAAACCAATGAAGTTAGCTCAGAGCAATTCTTAAACATATTCGCCATATTAGTAACATTTGAGGTGTTAAAATAACTCAAATTTAATGTAGTTAAAGAAGAACAACCATCAAACATATTTTTCATATATAGAACATTTGAAGTACTAAAATTTTCTCCAAATGTAATAGATGTTAAAGCTGAGCATCCTGAGAACATACTCATCATGCTAAACACATTTGAGGTATTAAAATCACTCAAATCAAGCTGTTCTAATTTCGTGCATAAAGAGAACATAGAACTCATGTTTGTCACTTGAGATGTATTAAAGTTTTCACTTAATGTAATAGATATTAGATTCGAACATCCTTTGAATATACTATCCATTTCCGTTACATTAGAGGTGTTAAAACTACTCAAATCTAGTGAGGCTAATGATGAACAGTTCATAAACATATAACTCATATCCGTCACATTAGAAGTGTTAAAACCGCTCAAATCAAGTGAGGTTAAGGCCGAACATCCCCAGAACATATCTTTCATATTTGTTACATTCGAGGTATCGATGTTTGAAAATCCTTCAATTGTCTTTAGGCGTGTTCTTTCATAAAACATTCCCCAACAATCCTCAGAAGCCACAATTTTATCGGCAGGAGTATGAAACTCTATTTCTGTTTCTGTATCGGTTATATTTTTTGTTATAACATAAATAGGATATGTATCATCTCCCAATATTTTACTACTTGTCTCATTGCTATTTACTACAAATCTCACCAAAGTAGCATTGTCGGGAATATTATTTTGAATACGACCAATCGTTTGCAATTTAGCCATTGTTGTAATAACAATATTTACAACGGTGCGCTTGCCCGCAACAAATTTAAGTTCAGGTAATGAGTAACCTTGATTCACTCCATCAACTGTAAGCGTGAGTTTAAGCTTGTCGGCCGCAAAACTCTCCTCCTCCTTATTGACAGGCATATTAAACACAACCGTAGAGCTGTTTAGGTCGGTAAGCGAAATCTGACTACCGTCGAGTGACTGAGTGTACGCCAAATTATTGTCAACACTCCATTTGCCAACAAAATCACTATTTGACCAGAGTTTTGCTGCCGTTACTTTGCGAGCAATGGGGTTCTCCTTTGTTCCTTTCCACACTCGCACTTCGAGCGCCGCACTCAAATGCTCCATCGCAACGGTGCTAATCTCGCCAAGCGTAGTTGCCGTAGCCGTACCAACCAACACCGGTCGCCAAGTACCATCCTGAACGGCAGTAAGTGCCTTTGTGTTTGAGTCTTCGTTCGCATAGAAGAAATGGAAATCAGTCGCCTCCTCGGTTGAGTACGCAAACGCCTCGCAGTGGAATTTATTACCCTCTTTTAGTTCGAGAGTGTTGCGTGTCTTGTCGCCCACATTTTGATAACCGACAATCTCATCGCTTTCCTCCCACGACCATACAAGATTATCATCAAACATGCGTGTTGTGCTCTCGCCCACAGTGAGCGTAAGCGGTGCACAGAGTGTTGTCTCAACGGGAGAATCGTCTATAATATCCTTCTGGCAGCCAGCGAAAAGTGCCGCAACTGCGAAAAATGCAAATATCCTTTTCATAGCCTTAGAAATTTTAGGGTTACATCCAAATAGGACCATCATTATCTCCGCCATTGGGCACATCAAACACACCTCCACCTGACTGGGCGAAACCTTGCTCAATTTTAATTTCAAGCACCTCTACTTCGGGCACTTCGTAAATTCTCTTCTCCATTTATATTTCCGTTTAAGGTTAGATTCAATACCAAACAAAAAATGATAACCGTTTTTAGACGGTTATCATTTAAAGTGTTATATTATATAAAGAGCGTAATTACCCCCCCCACAATATGTTACAAGAGCGACGGATTACGCTATTTATATTTATTTGTAATTTCATATTTACTTTTACTACCAAGCGAACAAAGGATACTCGGCCATCATAGCGTTTACATCCTTGCGAACTGCTGCGATGTTCTCCTCGTTCTCGGGGTCGTGCAATACGCGATCGATCAACTCAACGATGTAGTCCATTTTATCCTCCTTAACACCACGAGTTGTGATTGCGGGTGTACCGAAGCGAAGACCCGATGTCAAGAACGGAGAGCGTGAGTCGAAGGGAACCATATTCTTGTTTGTAGTAATGTCGGCTGCAACCAAGCAACGCTCTGCAAGCTTACCTGTTAGCTCGGGGAACTTAGTGCGGAGGTCAATCAACATCAAGTGATTGTCAGTACCGTTTGATACTACAGTATAGCCACGCTTTGCAAATGCCTCAGCCATAGCTGTCGCGTTCTTCTGCACCTGCTTCTGATACTCCTTATACTCGGGCTGCAATGCCTCGCCAAAAGCAACTGCCTTAGCTGCGATAACGTGCTCCAACGGACCACCCTGAATACCGGGGAATACAGCTGAGTTAAGAATCTGCGACATCATCTTAACTACGCCCTTAGGAGTAGTGTAGCCCCAGGGATTCTCGAAATCCTTGCCCATCAAGATGATACCACCACGGGGACCGCGGAGTGTCTTGTGAGTTGTAGATGTTACGATGTGAGCATACTTCACGGGGTTGTCCAAGATGCCAGCTGCAATAAGACCTGCTGTGTGGGCCATATCTACCATAAAGATAGCGCCTACCTTGTCAGCAATCTCGCGCATACGCTTGTAATCCCACTCGCGTGAGTAAGCCGATGCACCACCAACGATGAGCTTGGGCTTGTGCTCCATAGCCTTGCGCTCCATATCCTCGTAATCGATTGTGCCAGTAGCCTCGCTGAGCTGGTAGCCAACAGCGTTGAAGTACATACCAGACATATTCACGGGTGAACCGTGTGAGAGGTGGCCACCGTGAGCAAGGTCAAGACCCATAAATGTATCACCGGGCTTCAACACAGCAAAGAACACCGCCATATTTGCCTGTGCACCTGAGTGGGGCTGAACATTGGCATACTCTGCGCCGTACAACTCGCACAAGCGCTCGATAGCCAACTTCTCTACCTTGTCTACTACCTCGCAACCGCCGTAGTAGCGTGCTGCGGGATAACCCTCGGCATATTTGTTTGTAAGTACAGAACCCATAGCTGCCATTACCTGCTCGCTCACGAAGTTCTCCGATGCAATAAGCTCGATACCGCGCATCTGGCGTGCCTTCTCCTCGGCTACAAGCTCAAAAATCTGATTATCCTGTTTCATCGTTTATTATTTGTTTGAATTTAACTTTTCAATCTGCGTGTAATACAAATGACGAAGTGCGGCTATCGGATGATAAAAAATCATTCGCGGCCCCGAGTATCGCATCACCTGACGAATCTTCTCCCGCATCTCGGGCTTGTAGCAATGTGTCTTGCACTGCGAGCAGAAATTCTTCTCTTCGATGTGCGGGCATCGCTCTGTGCGCTCGTCGGCATAGTCGGCCAATGCTCTACACTCGTTGCAAAGTTCACGCGTGCCGTGCACATTTCGACAATAGAGCGAAATCATATCTCGCACCACCTGTTTCTCGTGCTTTAACTTGCGATTAATCTTTGCGGCCTTCATCATTTATATTTGTGCACAAAGGTAAAAAAACATTTTCGTTTAAGGAAATTTTTATATAATATTACTTGCACTATTTTGTTAAAACATCTTTAATAGCTGTTAATGCTGAAAATTTATACTACTCAACAAAAAAAATGCGAGAGTCGAGTGCCAAAATCAAAAATATAATTTGTAAATTTGTTTGAATATTGTGCAATCAACCGTTTTGCGCGAAAACAACCAAGAAACTTAAAACTTTACCAAGATGACTATTCATCATTTTGCAGCCATCGACCTTGGAGCTACCAGCGGTCGTGTTATATTAGCGAGCCTTTGTAACGGAAAAATCTCTATGGAGGAGATTCATCGCTTCCCCGACCCTATAATCGAGATGCAGGGGCACTTCTACTGGGACCTGCCCGCAATATATAAATCTGTGATTGATGGTCTGGCAAAGATTGCAGAGCGCGGCGTTCAGGTATCGGCCATAGGTATTGATACTTGGGGTGTGGATTTTGTCTGCTTTGGCAAAGATGGCGGAATGTTGCGTCTGCCCTACTGCTACCGCGACCCGCACACCGTAGGCGCTCCCGAAGAGTTCTTCAAGCGTATGCCACGCAAAGAGTTGTACGACAAGACTGGTATTCAGATAATGAATTTTAACTCTGTGTTTCAACTTGACACCCTGCGACGCAATAACTGCTCGGCTTTGGCTGCGGCAGATAAGATTCTCTTTATTCCCGATGCGCTTGCATATATGCTTTCGGGCGAGATGGTCACCGAATATACAATAGCCTCTACGGCGCAAATGATAAATCCCCGCACCAAACAGTGGGACGAAGATATTTTGTTTTTGCTAGGTTTGACAGCTGATAATTTTGGCCGTATGATTATGCCCGGCGAGCAGATAGGTGTTTTGACTGAGGAGGTTCAGCGCTTGACGGGTATGGGTGCAGTTCCGGTTGTTGCTGTGGCGAGCCACGACACAGGCTCAGCTGTGGCGGCAGTGCCGATGGAGGACGAGAAGTCTGCGTATTTGAGTTCTGGTACTTGGTCGCTGATGGGTATTGAGTCTCCCGAGCCAATCATCTCGGAGAGGAGCTTTGCGATGAACTTTACAAACGAGGGCGGCATCGAGGGCACTATCCGCGTGCTGAAAAACATCTGCGGTATGTGGCTCTTGGAGCGTTGTCGTGCCGAATGGACAGAGATGAGTTATGGTGATTTAATCTCTTCGGCCGAGAAGGAGGAGGCGTTCCGCTCACTAATAAATCCCGATGCGCCGTGCTTTGCCAACCCTGTGTCTATGACAGCGGCAATCTCTAATTATTGCAAAGAGACATCGCAGCCTGCGCCCGAGAATATAGGACAATATGTGCGTTGTATATTTGAGTCGTTAGCGTTGCGTTATCGCCAGGTGGTTGAGATGCTGCGCGAGTTGTCACCCACGGCAATAGAGCGATTGTATGTAATAGGTGGCGGAGCGCGCAACCAGATGCTAAACCAATATACAGCCAACGCCATAGGTATTCCCGTGGAGACAGGTTCTTCGGAGTCGACGGCCATAGGTAATGTTATGATGCAGGCTAAGTGGGCCGGCGTGGTGGATACCATCAGCGATATGCGTGCGATGATTCGCCAATCGCTTGACGACAGAAAGCGCTATGAGCCGCAGTGTGGCGAGGTGTGGAGTGCCGCCTACGAAAAATATTTGAAAGTATATAAAGAGTAATAACCTATAAAACTAAAACCAATGAAAAAAGAACTTATCGAAAAGGCTTACGAGATTGCCAAGGAGCGTTATGCGGCATTAGGCGTTGATACCGATGCTGCGATGGAGACCTTGCAGAAAATACAACTGTCGCTGCATTGCTGGCAGGCTGACGATGTAAACGGCTTCGAGAATGCTGGCGCATTGACAGGAGGTATTCAGGCTACGGGTAACTACCCAGGTAAGGCTCGCACCATTGCCGAGTTGCAGGCCGATATAGAGAAGGTAATATCACTGTTGCCGGGTAATCACCGTTTGAGCCTGCACGCAAATTATGCCGATTTCAGTCAGACAGGCCCCGTGGACCGCGACCAGTTGGAGCCTAAGCACTTTGAGAGCTGGATGCAGTGGGCCGAGAAGAATGGCTTGAAGCTCGACTTTAATTCAACATCGTTCTCACACCCCAAGAGTGAGGACCTCACGCTGTCAAGCCCCAAGGAGGATATCCGTCAATTCTGGGTTGAGCACACAAAGCGTTGTCGCGCCATTGCCGACGAGATGGGCCGCCGTCAGGGTGACCCCGCAATGCTTAACATCTGGATTCACGATGGCTCGAAGGATATTACCGTAAACCGTATGAAGTATCGTGCGATTTTGAAGAAGTCGCTGGACGAGATTTTGGAGCAGAAGTACGAGTGGATGCGCGACAGCGTAGAGTCAAAGGTCTTCGGCATCGGCTTGGAGAGCTACACAGTTGGTAGCAACGACTTCTATATCGGCTATGCTGCACAAAAGGGCATTATGGTTACGCTCGACACAGGTCACTTCCACCCCACTGAGTCTATCGGTGATAAGATGTCTTCACTGTTGCTATTTACACCCGAGGTTATGTTGCATGTGAGCCGTCCCGTGCGTTGGGATTCTGACCACGTGACAATCATTAACGACGAGACTTTGGATTTGACTAAGGAGATTGTTCGTTGCGATGCTTTGGGCCGTGTACATATCGGCTTGGACTACTTCGATGCTTCGATAAATCGTATCGGTGCTTATGTAATCGGTGCGCGTGCTACACAGAAGTGTCTGTTGCAGGCTTTGTTGGAGCCTCTGGCAACGCTTCGCGAGTATGAGGCCGAGGGCAAGGGCTTCGAGCGTTTGGCTCTGTTGGAGGAGTGTAAGTCATTGCCGTGGAATGCAGTATGGGATATGTTCTGCCAGAAGAATGGCGTACCCGTAGGCGAGGAGTTTATCGCCGAGGTAAACAAGTATGAGGCAGAGGTAACATCGAAGCGTGCTTAAATATGGAGATTATAATCGGATTATTGATAATTGCCGTAGGTGCATTTTGCCAGTCGAGTAGCTATGTACCTATCAACAAAATCAAGCAGTGGAGCTGGGAGTCATATTGGCTTGTGCAGGGTGTCTTTGCGTGGCTGGTATTCCCCATCTTGGGTGCGTCGCTGGCTGTGCCCGAGGGTAGCTCACTCTTTGAGTTGTATGCCTCTTACCCTAAACAGAGTCTTTTGACTGCGCTGTTTGGAGTGTTGTGGGGCGTTGGAGGTTTGACCTTTGGTCTCTCGATGCGTTACTTAGGCGTGGCACTGGGACAGTCGATAGCACTTGGCACCTGTGCAGGCTTGGGTACGATACTCACTCCCCTATTGCTTGGTCGCCCGGGTGACCTGACAGCGTCGGTTGTGTCGGGTGTGATTGTAACGCTTTTGGGTATTGCCGTTATCGGCGTGGCTGGTCATATGAAGTCGCAATCTCTCTCGGAGGAGGAGAAGCGTGCCGCAGTAAAGGATTTTAACTTTACGAAGGGTATCGCCGTTGCTCTGTTGGCTGGATTTATGAGTGCTTGTTTTAACATTGGTTTGGGCTTTGGCGAGGTGCTTAACTTCGGCGATGCTACGGCTGATATTTACAAGACCCTGCCCGCGACATTTATGGTTACACTGGGTGGTTTTATGACCAATGCAGTCTACTGCCTGTATCAGAATGCGCGCAACAAGACTTTCGCAGATTATACCAAGGGAAATCTTTGGGTTAATAATCTTCTTTTCTGCGCCTTGGCGGGTGTGCTTTGGTATAGTCAGTTCTTTGGATTGAGCCTCGGTAAAGGTTTCTTGACCGACTCGCCATCACTGCTCACTTTCAGCTGGTGTATCCTTATGGCGCTCAATGTTGTGTTCTCTAATGTGTGGGGAATAATCCTCAAAGAGTGGAAAGGCTGCTCACGCAAAACAATCGCAGTATTGGTTGGTGGAATCGTGATTCTGATAATCAGTTCGTTCCTGCCAGAGTTGCTGAAATAAACAAAAAAGAGTGTCAAAACTGACACTCTTTTTTTATTCTAACTCTTGCTTTATCTGCTCCATCAAGCCCTCGCAACCATCTTCCAACAGGTCCAATACCAACTCAAAACCCTCGCGGCCCTCGTAGTATGGGTCGGGAACATAGGTCCATTCGGGGTGATGCGTGCAGAACTCCACGAAACGGAACACCTTATTAAGATATGCTCTCTCGGGCGCAAGGCGTGATACATTCTCGTAGTTGCTGTCGTCCATCACGATAATCTTGTCGAACTCGTAGAAATCATCCTCGCGAAATTTGCGAGAACGGTGTGTCAGGTTATATCCTCGACGCGATGCCGCCGAGCGCATTCTCGGGTCGGGCAACTCACCTGCATGTCCTCCATAAGTACCAGCAGAGTCAATCTCTACCCTTTCGGTCATATTCTGCGCCTTAACCACATCCTCCATCACGCCGTGAGCAGCCGGCGAACGGCATATGTTTCCTAAACAGACAAAAAGTATTTTTTGTTTCATAGCTTCTGTATCTTTTTGGCAAATATACTCCTTTTATGCCGTGCGACAAAATTTCCCTGCGCATTAAATTACTATGGAATATTTTTTGTCTTTTAAGAGAGTATGAAAAAGTTGATAAAAGATAAATTGCGGAGTAGTGCCTGCGAGGTGGCAATACTTGTTTTGAGGGTTTTTATTGGCGGAGTTATGTTGCTGCATATCGTTGGAAAATTGCAGGATTACAACAATCTGGTGATAGGGTTTCAATCTATTCTCGATTTTAGCTCTGCCACATCGTTCGCCCTGACTGTATTGGTCGAGGGCCTGTTTGCTGCTATGATAATAATGGGTATAGGTACACGGTTGGCCTCAGCAATGATGGTGTTGGTGTCGTTCATAGCCGTAGTGATGGCATTCTTGGCTGGCGATATAACGGCAGATGCTACAAAGTTGGAGATTGTGTATATAGGTATTTATCTCACGCTGACAATATCTGGTGGAGGTAAATATGCTATTAGCAGGATGATAATTAGCGATAAAAATGTTCAAAATCACTAAAATTTCGGCCTAAAAAGGATAAAATAATTGAGTGAGAGATATTTTTTCTAAATTTGCACCGTTTTTCTGATAAAACGGAATTGTAATTATGAAAAAGAACCTAATTTTACTCATAGCAACATTTTTCGCAGTAACAGCAAATGCACAAAAGAATATCGCTCCCGATGTTGACCCACTGCCCCGTATGGTTGAAAATCTCGAATTGCGTGATTTGAGAAACGACCCTACCCATATGCCATATTGGGGAGATAAGAATATGCTCATATTCTATGTTGACCCCGATAAGCATCGCCAGAACCACGATTTCATTGTGGAGATGGAGGAGAATAAGAAGGCCGCAGGTCCCAACATCGAGGGCTTTGGTATCATCAACCTTAAAGATACTGTCTTCCCTAATGGTATCGTTCGTGCTTTGGCTCGTAATCGTACTGCAAAGAATAAAGCTACCATCATCACCGACACCGACCGCAAAGTTGCCAAGGAGTGGGGATTGGGTGACTGCAACAATGTATTTATCATTATGATTGTCACCAAAGAGGGCGAGTTGGTCTACTGCAAGAAGGGTGAATTCTCAAAGGAGGATCAGGCTGAGTTCTACGAGATAGTTGACAAATATCGTAGATAGCCCATAATGAGAGGGGTGTTTCTTCTATTTATGTTCGTCTTGCTTGCGGCCGAAATATCCGTGGCAGGAGACCTTACGACCCAAGAAGATACACTCCGCACAACTACCATCTACGACCCTACGGATTACAATGCCGTAAGTCTTCAATTTGAGCGAGCCTCGCGCAAGACCTTTGCACAACGCCTTGCGTCGGCCCTTACCCAACCCTTAATCCAAAACGAAAAGATACAAGTCGCTGGGCGTGTGGGTATTGCCTATACGCAGGAGACAAATCTAATGCTTGCCGCATCTGCTACGGCAGCATATAAAACCAGCGACAAGCACAGCTTCAACTCGACGGCTGCGCTGACGGGTATGGCATCTATCAATGGTTTCTTTAACATTCAAGCCATAGGCACAAACTACCTCGGTCGAGGAGCAGACAAAATATCATACAACATCGCAGGAGGTTCTATGCCTACAAGGTTTTGGGGCTTAGGATATGAGGCAGGTGATAAAAATCAACGAACAGAGTATACCCGTAAGCAAATCAACACATCTATTAAATATCTGCACCGCTTCACTAATAATATTTGGGCAGGTGCAGGGGTTAATGCAAACTACGGTAAGGCGACAAAATTAGACTCGCTTGGCATAGCATATCTTTCGGCAGGTGGTCAGCACACTCGTTCGGCATTTACCAGCGGAGTATCATTGATTGGTACTTACGACACGCGCGATAACGAGTACAACCCCACCCGAGGATTCTACATCTCATTAACGGGCGAGATGCGTCCCAAATCACTTGGCAACTACGACAAAACGCTCTGGAATTTCAACTTTCAGACCGATTACTTCCAATCATTGTGGCGTGGAGCTATTATGGCCTTGGATTTGTATGGCGACCTATGGTCGAAACATACGCCGTGGATATACTATCCATCGGTGGGTGGCGCAAGTCGTATGCGAGGTTACTATTTGGGGCGTTATATGGATTGTAAAATGCTGACGGCACAAGTAGAGCTGCGCCAGACGATATATGGACCTATTGGCGTGTGCGTTTGGGGCGGAGCAGGCAATGTCTTCGACTCATTCAAAAATTTCGATACATCAAAGATATTACCCAACGCAGGTGTGGGAGTCCGATTAGCAGCAGCAGGGAGAACAGTCCTGCGTGTTGATTACGGATTTGGCCGACACTCGCGGGGGTTGATAATAAATGTAAACGAAGCATTCTGATGTCCTCGAAGAGTAAATATAACGCAACACGACTTACCATATACCTCATAGTATCGCTGATGTTGCCTATATTTATTCTAACCTACACCGAGAAAAATCCACTATGGGTATCCCTGACGGGTATTCTTCTGCCGCTGGGTGCATACACCCTACTCTGTTCTATTTCACGCTATTCGGGAGAATGCGTTTGGGCTTGTTTTGTCTTTATTTTTCTCAGCGCTTTTCAAATTGTTTTATCCTATCTGTTCGGTAACTCGGTCATCGCCGCCGATATGTTTCTAAACCTGAAAACAACCAACTCCTCGGAGGCGGGCGAACTACTTGGCAACATCTACCCCGCTATTATTTTCGTGATTCTTATATACCTGCCGTTGCTGTGGCTCGCCACGATACATATCCACAAAAATATTATACTAAATAGGGCCACTCGTCGCATTATGGCCATCGCAGGTTTTGTGGCTCTCTTCGCAGGTTTAATGACACTGATATTCGGCTGTCGAGGTGATGTAAAACGAGTTCTGCTCAAAGAGGTGTTTCCTGTAAATGTGTGTTACAATCTCTACTTGGCAATAGATGAATCCAACAAAATCGACAACTACAAAAAGAGCTCCGAAGGCTTTCTCTATCACGCCCAGCACGAGCCCAAGAGTGATGTTCGCGAAGTCTATGTACTTGTTATAGGCGAGGCCTCGCGCGCTGCAAATTGGCAGTTGTATGGATACAGCCGAGCCACAAATCCGCTATTATCGCAGCACGAAGATATTACCATTTTTAGGCGAGTGACAACACAAAGCAACACCACGCACAAGAGTGTTCCGATGATTCTATCTTCTGTCCACACCTCGCAACACGATGAACTCTATAAACGCACGGGGTTATTGGCTCTATTTAATGAAGCTGGATTTGCTACCTATTTTATATCAACCCAGCAACCACAAGCCGCAATGATTGACCATCTGGCAGGCGAAGCAAATTTCACGATATATGCCAAAGCGCCTTTTTACGATTGTCAATTAGTGGAGATTATGCAGAATGCGCTTGAAGATTCTCGCGCACAGAAGATTTTGTTTGTGCTACACTCCTACGGCTCGCATTACAATTATCGCCAGCGTTATCCGCGCGAGTTCGCTCACTTTCTACCCGATGATGAAGTCTCTATCTCGGATAAAAATATCGAGGCTATTCGTAATTCCTACGACAACTCTATACGATATACCGATTATTTCCTAAATGAGATAATTTCTCTGCTCGAATTCCAACCGAACACCTGCTCTGCGATGTTATATTGTGCCGACCACGGTGAGGATTTGTTCGATGGGGCGGATAAGAAATTTCTGCACTCCTCACCCACTACAACATACTACCAACTGCATATTGCATCGTTAATGTGGTTTTCGGCCCAATATAGGGAGCGGTTTGCAGAAAAGGTGGAGGCAGCTTGCGCAAACGAATATTCGGCTGTTACTACATATTCTGTATTTCACACAATGGCAGATATGGCCTCGATATACTCGCCATATATAAATTTCAGAGCATCGCTCCTCTCCCGTGATTTTGATTTTGCCGCCAAGCGTTATTATCTTAGCGACCACAACAAGGCGGTGCGATTAGATGAGAACATTGGCATAGATGATTTTCAACGCAAATTATTTGGCGCAGCCGGAATAGATATAAATAAATGAGGATGCCCCTTTGCGGAACATCCTCATTATACCATCTGCGATGAAGGACAATTATTTCTTAGCCTCCTCAACAGAAACCTTACGAAACTCCTTCAAGAGCTTTGTCAATTCGAGAGCAGCCTTACGAGCGCGTGTGCCCGCAGCCTTATTGTTCTTCTCTACCTGAGCTGCTGCGTTAGCAGAGAACACCTCAATCTGTGCGTTAATCTGGTCTACCAAGTTTTTCATATCGATAATTTTTTTATTTGGTTTTTATAGTTGCAAATATATGAAAATTTCTAAAAACCAAACAATTTTCTCAAAAAAATCGTATGCAAATCGTGTATAATCCACTAAAAATGGGCGAAATAGGTGTTTGGTGGCATATTTTTTGACCACTTGGCTCATTGAATTAAAACATTTCTCTATGCATAGGTTTCTGTCGTTATATTTGGTGCTTGCCATCACAATGTGCATATCTTGCCGCCATAGCCACAAGGCGGCGGAGTCGACGCCTGTATTGAAGATAAAAGTAGCCGAAGCCACGGCCGACTCGATGGTTATGCGATACGACTTTGTGACTCATCTGCGGAGTAATTATGAGGCCGTAATCCAGCCACGCGTAAATGGCTATCTGCTTAAAAAGAATTTCACGGCAGGTATGCCCGTAAAGAGGGGTGAATTGCTATTCGTCATAGATGCCGAGCTCTTGAACACCGCACTCTATGCAGCCCAAGCACAACTCTCGGCAGCGGAGGCGCAGGAAATAGAGGCACGAAACAACTATGAGCGAGCTATACCGCTGGCCAAGATAAATGCTATATCGCGTTCGCAACTCGACCAATATACCGCGGCATACACCTCGGCTCGCTCGGCTGTACAGTCGGCCCGTCAGTCGTTGGAGAGTGCCCGCATACAAGCCTCTTATGCGAAGATATACTCCCCCATCGACGGAATAATTGCGTGGAGCGATGCTCACGAAGGAGACTATGTAGGCCCGGGAACGAAATTCTCTACGCTGACAACTATCGCTAATATGGACACCCTTTCGGCTGAGATATCTATTCCCACATCGCTATATATGCGCTATGCAGGGAGTGGCCACACGCTGTACGACAACAAAAATCTACTCTCGGATATAGAGCTGAGCCTAACCGATGGCTCGCCATATAATTATAAGGGAGTGTACAACTACACAAAGCAGAGCATCTCGCCAACGAGCGGAACGATAACCCTCGTTGTGGATATTCCTAATCCCGAGGGACGATTAAAGGTTGGCGAATATGGCCGAATTACTACGGGCATAGGCCATCGGCAGCGGGTTATATTAATTCCACAGCAGTGTGTTAATCGCACGCAGGGCATAGAGTCGGTGTGGGTTGTGAGAGCAGATAGCACGGTGGAGTATCGCGAGATTAAGACAGGCGAGGTTGTTGGCAATAAATGGATTGTTGAGCAGGGACTTTTCGATGGCGAGAGTGTCGTTATGGAGGGTGGTCAGAAGCTGCGCAATGGCGAGAAGATTAATCCGGTAAAGAGCGAGTAGTATGGGTGAATTCTTTATAAAAAGACCAGTATTTGCAATGTCGTTGGCTATTGCTATTACTCTGATGGGGGCGGTTGCTCTTACAGACCTCTCCATTCAGCAATATCCCGACATCACTCCGCCCGTTGTGCAGGTGTCGGCATCGTATGTTGGTGCTGATGCCGAGAGTGTGAATAACTCGGTCGCCGTGCCATTGGCGCAGGAGGTTATGGGCGTAAGCGATATGCTCTATATGCAGACGATGAGTGCCAACGACGGTACGATGACTATGCAGGTGACATTCGACATAGGCTCATCTCCCGATATGGACGCCATATTTACCCAAAATAATGTGGCGGCTGCAACATCAAAGCTACCCGAAGCTGTGACGAAGCAGGGCGTAGTTACACGCAAGAGTGACACGGGATTTTTGATGGTGTATGCACTGGCAAGTGATGGCCGCTATGACGATGAATTTTTGTCGAACTACGCCTATATAAATCTCGAAAATCGCATATCCAAGATTAATGGCGTGGGGCAAGTGTCGATAATGGGTGCGGGCGAGTATGCTATGCGAATATGGATTAAGCCCGACAGACTGCACTATTACGGGTTGAGTCTTGACGAGGTTATCTCGGCCATCAGCACGCAGAGCGGTGTCTACCCTGCTGGTAAGTTCGGAGCTGAGCCAGCCCCCGAGGATGCCGTATACACCTATACGGTCACCCTACCACCACAGATATCATCAGCCGAGGAGTTTTCCAAGATTATCATATCGCTCGACAACAACGGCAACGAGATTCGCTTGGAGAATGTTGCCGATGTGGCGTTGGGTAGCCAGAGTTATGGTGTGAAATCATTATTGGATAATGAGCCCTCGACAATGATTGTTGTGTATCAGGAGCCAGGCAGTAATGCTGTCGAGGTGGGCGGGCGCGTAAAGGAGGTTATTGCCGGGTTGGAGGAGCGACTACCTGATGGTGTGAATATCTACACCGTTGTAGATACAACGCGGAATATTGAAGATGGCATAAAGGATATATTTCGCACGCTAATCATAGCATTGGTACTGGTAATTCTAATTATCTACCTCTTCTTGCAGGATTGGCGGGCAACGATTATCCCTCTGATTGCAATCCCCGTGTCGCTCATTGGCACCTTTATTCTTTTCCCTGTGTTGGGATTTTCGCTCAATATAATATCCCTGCTGGGTATGGTATTGGCCATCGGATTGGTTGTTGACGATGCTATTGTGGTTGTGGAGGCTGTGCAGGTAAATATCGAGCGCGGTATGCGTGGCACGGAGGCAACTATTGACGCTATGCGCAAGGTCTCTTCTCCCATCATTGCAACTACGGTGGTACTGCTGGCTGTATTTATTCCCGTATCGTTTACATCGGGTATAACGGGATTGTTGTTTCGACAGTTCTCTATAACCATAGCCACCGCCATAGTATTCTCGGCATTCAACGCATTGACACTCTCGCCTGCACTCTGCGCAATTCTTTTGCGACCCAAGAAGCGGGCCAAAAGAGGTTTCTTTGCGCGATTTAATTGCTGGTTCGATGCCCGTATGGAGGCTTACGGAGTATTTACCTCCACGATGGTTAAGCATACGGCACGCACAGCTGTATTTGTGGCCGTGACACTCGGTCTTGTAGTTGTGGGTTGGAAGATGTTACCCACGGGATTTCTTCCAGAGGAGGACCAAGGTTACCTGATGGTATTTGTCGGCACACCCGATGCATCATCCCTGCAAACGACTATGCAGGCTATGAACCACGCCGAGCAGGTGATAGCATCACGCAGCGATGTGGAGTTTACATCGCTTGCCGCAGGATATAATCTAATGGCTGGCATAAGTTCTACAAATAGTGGCGTGATATTCGTCGTCTTGAAGGATTACTCTCAACGCAAGCTCTCAGCCGCGCAGATTGCCTCGCAACTTACCGAGGAGTTATATGTGGCAGTTCCCGAAGCGGAGTGCTACGCATTTATTCCACCCTCGATACCAGGTTTGGGTGTGACATCGGGCATCACGCTCGAAGTGCAGGACTTGGAGGGGCGTGGTACAGCATATCTCTCCGACCAAACACAACGGCTGATGGATTCGCTACGACACTCGCCCACCGTTGCCAGCGTGAGCACGCAGTTCAGCGCCGATATTCCACGCCGAAGAATAGATATTGACAAGCAGCAGGCTTTGAGTCAGGGCGTGGCGTTAACGGATATTTACAACTCGCTATCGACATATCTCGGTGGTAACTACATCGGTAATTTCAATAAGTTTGGCAAACTATATCAATCGTATATTCAGGCTGCTCCCGACCGCAGGTTAAATGCTCGTTCGTTGGATTACTATTTTGTGAAGAACAACAAAGGCGAGAGCGTTCCTCTGTCGGCGTTTGCCACGGTCAAGGATACGGTTGGTGTGGAGTATATAACCCTTTTTAATCTCAATGAATCCATATCGTTGACCGTTACTCCCGCCGCCAAAGCATCTACGGGCGATGTGATGAAGGATATTGAGACGATAGCCGACAAGACTCTGCCCAAAGATGTTAGGTTTAGTTGGAGCGGAATGTCTTACCAAGAGGCAAACGCCTCAAAGGGAGGTGCTGCGATATACCTTCTGGCTTTGGTGTTTGTCTTTTTGGCACTGGCGGCGTTGTATAATAGTTGGGGGCTGCCGTTGGCGATACTTATGAGTGTGCCGATAGCAGTTGTGGGGGCATTGGTTGCTGTTGTTGCAGCACATTTTGCCGATACATTGTATGTCAATAATGTATATATGCAGATATCGTTGGTTATGCTTATTGGCCTTGCGGCAAAGAATGCAATACTTGTTGTAGAGTATGCCGACACATCGTTCTTTGCGTCAAACAACATCACACTCATTGACGCTGCCATCAGCGCCGCTCGCCAGCGAGTAAGGCCTATAATTATGACCGCCTTTGCTTTTATCTTGGGCGTTATGCCGTTGGTCTTTGCGTCGGGAGTCTACTCAACGGCACGAAATATTATGGGTGTAGCACTTGTCGGAGGTATGCTTGCTGCAACATTGGTCGGTATATTCCTCTACCCTGCCGCCTACTACCTTGTGGCAAAGATTGGAGGATTTGAAAAGCGTCGCCAAACAAAATTATAGCACTATGAGAACTCTGTTTTCCATAATAACTGCGCTATTTGGCGCACTCGCCTGCTCACCGCATTTGGCTATGCCTGATGTTGAAATTCCATCGAAGTATATCTATGACAATATATCTAACGCAGATAGCGTAGGCGGTGGCTGGTGGCAGATATACAACGACGAGGTGCTGGACTCATTGGAACGGTACGCCCTTAGCCACAATAAAGACCTTGCTACGGCCACCGCGCGCATAGAGTCGGCACGATACAATCTGTTGGTTGCGCGGTCTGCATTTCTGCCCTTGCTTAATGCCGAACTCTCGGCCGAGAGCGAGTATGAAACACCCACGGGCGAGAGTCATCAGTTTGTTCTGCAACCTACCGTGTCGTGGAATGTGTCGTTGTTCGGGGCTTTGCGCCATACTAACCGCCAAGCGCAAGCAGAGATGCTCTCGACGGTGTGGGCGTATCGTGGTGTTATGCTCTCTTTGAGCAAAGAGGTGGCAACGGCCTACTTTACCATATTACAATACCGCAGTTGTCTGGATATTGCCCAGCGCAGTCACACTCTGAGAGTAGAATCGGCCACATTGATGGACTCAATGTTTTATTATGGAGCAACAACTATGTTGGATTTGGAGCAGGCACGGAGTCTTGTATATACGGCAGCAGCCGATGTTGAACAATACTCGCGAGCATTGACACAAGCCGAATTATCGCTATCGACACTCTTGGGCACAACACCTCAAACAATGAGGGAAATAAACAACGACAAGTTGCTGAATTTTGAAGATTTACCCACCACTATACCCGCAGGTGTTCCGTCCGATATTTTGAAGCGGCGTCCCGATATTATGGAGTCATATTACGACTTGCAGGCTGCCGCCGCGCAGGTGGGCATAGCGTATAGCAACCGTTTTCCGTCGATAGCATTAACGGGTAGTGGTGGCGTGTTCGGCTCCTCGGTCAAAGAGATGTTTGCCGATGGTAATTGGAAATGGAGTGCTGTGGGCAATATCGTTCAACCAATATTTAATTTTGGTAAACTGCGTAACCGCGAGAAGATGGCCCGTGCCACCTACGATGAGGCAAGATTTAAGTACGAACAGACAATATTAACAGCCCTCGAAGAGGTGGAGTCGGCATTGGTTGCTATAACGACCTATCGCTCGCAGGCGGAGAAATATGCTAAATATGTTATGGCTAATGGTCGCATAGCAGAACTCACCGAGGCTCTCTACTCGATAGGAATGTATAATTATATGGATGTAATATCCACACAGCAGACCTGGTACTCTTCGCAACTGCAAATGGTGGAGATTCTCGCCCAACAATATATCAACTACGCCAATTTGGTGATGGCATTGGGTGACGGATGGCAAGGCGTGGTGAATAATTAGCAGAAATAATCGTATATTTGCAGTATGAATGTTCAGAATATCATAGTCTACGCAATAGGTGTCGCTGTGGCCGCTTGGCTCCTGCGTGCCATTGTGCGCGGTTATCGTGCTCGCAAGTACTCTAAGTGTAGTGGTTGCGAGGATACAGCCTGCCCATACCACAACAAGAAAAAAGAGTAGACTTTTTCTCGCCCTCCGCATCGTTGCTACTTCATCGCGACCGTAGGATTTACCCAATAATAAATCGAGTGTGATTTTGCTTTTTAGTGGGTAAATCGTATATTTGTAGTCGGTATAAATATTTTAGAGATGAAGAAGATTATATTATCTATATTTTTTGTGGCTGTGGTCGCAGGAGCAGGAGCGGCAGCGTGGGGATTTATCTCATTTAAGGGCAATGCCGTTAAGCAGAGCAAGGAGCTGTTTATTTCGCGCGATACTGAATATACAACACTGTTAGACTCGCTCAAACCCAATATCAAGCATCATTTTGCATTTGACCTGTACGCCAAGCGTCTTAACCTCTCTTCGTCGTACAAGAAGGGCCACTATCTCGTGAAAGATGGAATGAATGTCATCGAAATAGTGCGTATGCTCAAATTGGGTTTGCAGACTCCCGTGAATGTCACGATGAACAATGTGAAGATTCCCGCTCAGTTGGCTGGCAAGCTAGCTCCGCAGTTGGAGGCCGATTCTGTTGAGTTGGTGAAGGTTTTTACCGACAAGGCTCTGGCCAAGAAGATGGGGTTTGACTCTCCGCTCACGATGTTTTCAATCTTTTTGCCCAATACCTACGAGTTTTATTGGACGGTAACACCCGAGGAGTTCGTGGAGCGTATGTACAAGGAGTATAAAAACTTCTGGAACGCAGAGCGCGACCAGAAGCGTAAGCGTACGGGGCTTAATCGCGTGGAGGTTGCGACATTGGCATCTATCGTATATGAGGAGACTCGCAAGGTGGACGAGATGCCACGCGTGGCGGGTGTTTATATGAATCGTCTTCGCACGGGTATGCCCTTGCAGGCCGACCCTACCATTAAATATGCAATGCAGAGCTTCGGTCTGCGCCGCATCTTGAAGAGTTATTTGAAGTACGACTCGCCATACAACACATACATAAACAAGGGTTTACCG
Source organism: Alistipes sp. (assembly GCA_045655585.1). Classification (GTDB taxonomy): domain Bacteria; phylum Bacteroidota; class Bacteroidia; order Bacteroidales; family Rikenellaceae; genus Alistipes. The sequence goes on from JAZOPO010000019.1 coordinate 55,188, forward strand.
CCCTCGCCCATTTGTATGCCGAGCATTCAGGCAATAGATGCCGTTCTCAACTTCGAGAAGCACGACTATCTGTACTTCTGCGCACGCCCCACATTTGATGGCTATCACAACTTTGCTAAGAGCTACTCGCAGCACTTGGCCAATGCGCGTGCATATCAGGCTGAGTTGAACAAGCGCAAGATAATGAAATAACATAGGCTATGAAGATTGTACTCCTCGGTCCTGCACACCCCTATCGTGGTGGCTTGGCATCTATAATGCAGACAATGGCCCGCGAATACCAAAGTCGTGGTCACGAGGTGCGTATCTACACCTTCACGGTGCAGTATCCGTCGTTGCTCTTTCCGGGCAAGACGCAATATGTTGATACGCCTGCGCCCGAGGATTTATATATCGAGCGTGTGATGAATACTATCAATCCGCTGAATTGGGTGGCATTGGGTTTGCGCCTAAAACGCGAGAAGCCTGATATGATATTGATGAAGTATTGGACTCCATTTATGGCGCCCTGCTTCGGCACGATAGCTCGCATCGCCCGCACGAATGGCGTAACAAAGGTTATATGCCAGATAGATAATGTAGAGCCTCACGAACACCACATAATCGACCGCCCGTGCAATAACTACTATCTCAGTGGTGTAGACGGCTTCGTTTATATGTCCGAACAGGTACACGGCGAGTTGAAGGTCTACACGCAGGCACCCGCTATATTCTCACCCCACCCTATGTTCGAGAATTTCGGAGAGGCCGTAGAGCGCAATGAGGCGTGCCAGAAGATTGGCATCGACCCAACAGTGGATTACACTCTTTTCTTTGGACTGATACGCGATTACAAAGGCTTGGACCTTCTGCTCGAAGCGTGGGCAAAATGGCAACCTGAGAATAGAAAACTGCTTATTGCAGGAGAGTTTTACGCCTCACGCGAGAAGTATATTTCGCTTATTGAGGAGTTGGGGTTGCAAGATAAGATTGTTCTGCACGACCACTTCATAGCGGACGAAGATGTGAAATACTACTTCTCGGCAGCCGATTGTTTGGCACTGCCCTATCGCACTGCCACGCAGAGTGGCGTGACACAGATTGCATACAACTTCTCCCTGCCGATGATTATAACACGCGTGGGTGGCCTGCCCGAGATTGTTCCCGACGGTAGCGTAGGCTTGGTTTGTGAGCCGACAACAGAGTCAATAGCCGATGCTCTTAAAAAGATATATTCCGATGATACACTCTCGCGCCTAAGTGCAAACTTTGCCACAGAGCGTAAAAGATTTTCGTGGGCAGCTATGTGCGATAAGTTATTGGAGGTTTATAATATGGAATAAAAAAGGTATCCAACAATTGGATACCTTTTACTCTATTCTACCTCTGCATCAGCATAGACCTTCAACGGCTTGCCCTGCTCTGCAAAGTAAAACTCCATCAGCTTTAATTGCCATCCGTGCAGCGTGCGCGAATCGAATTCGAAATGTATATCGGCACTGCTCTTTGGTGCAATGGGCTTACGGTCGTAACTAATCTTTATACACCCACAACTGGTTGTGTGGCGCAACAGAACTATGGGGCGGTCGCAATTGTTCTCTATGCGTAGCGTCTTAGCAATAACCTCGCCCGAGCGCATCTTGCCAAAGCGAAGCGTGTCGGATATACCCTGCTCGATGGCCGCATTATCAATCACCACACTCTGGGAGTTCGCACCAGCCACCGCAGGTATACTGCTGGCCGACTTATTGGCACCGTTGCCACACGCCGTGCAGGCCAAAAGAGCAATTGCAATATATACCCCGAGTCGTTTCATCTAAATCAAACCGCGACCACTCTTGTTAATGAGGCCCTGCTCAGTAAGCGAAGCGACAAGCTTGTCGAGGATACCGTTGATAAAGGTGCTACTACCCTGAGTTGAGTAGAACTTCGCAATCTCAATGTACTCGTCGAGTGTAACCTTCACGGGAATTGACGGGAATGTAACCAACTCGGCAATGGCGGTAGCCATAATGAGATTATCCATAAATGCGATACGCTCAATATCCCAGTTATTGGTAAACTTCTCAATATCGAGCTGATATTTGTCAAAGTTTACAGCAGTCTTAGCGAACAACTCACGCGCGAAGTCCAGATCCTCAATGCTCTTGAACTTATCCAGCACCTTAACATCGGTGTGTGAAGCACGCATATTTGAGAGTGTGCGGATTACCAAAGTTAATGCAAAGCCCAAATCGTCGTTCCAAAGGATAGACATCTCGTCCAAGACATTCTCCAACATCTCCGACTCCTCCAACTCGCGAGTGTAGAACTCCGTAACGAGTGCCAAATCCTCGCGGAATGAGCTCTCCTGCGAAGCCATATACTTCTTATAGTAGTCACTCTGCTCCAACTGCGTGAACAGAGTCTTTACAAGCTCGGGATACTGCGCCCAAGAGAGTTTGCGCTTAGCCAAGTAGTCGTTCACAGAATCGCCCTGCGAAATAAGGCGAACAACGGCATTGTCTACAAACTTACGATTGGGATTGAGGTCTTCGTAGGTGGGCAATTGTTTCTTCTTGGCTGCCTCCTGACGCTGCTCGGCATAGTGAGCCATCTCGGCAACGAGTGACAACATAAGGAAATAGAGGTCGTAAGTCTTATCAATAGAGGTTACGAGCATCTTTTCAGAGGCCATCAATGAGTCGGCGTCCGACTTCATATGGGCATATAAGGCCTTAACGACCTTAATTCGGAGCATTCTTCTGCTAATCATATAAAATGAACTTAAATTCGAGTGCAAAAATAGGAAAATGTTTCTCTATCTCAAAATCTTTAAGCCTAAGATGAAAATATTTTCTATATTTGCATTGATAACAACGCCTATACGGGAAATAAGAATTGTATGTATAACGATTATATTATAGCCAATCACCGCGTGCGGTTTAAGGATATGCTGGCAGAGTTAGTTGCTCGCTACTTGCCATCATTCGAACCATTTGCTGTTGATTTCGAGCCTGATGCTAAATGCGATTTGGAGATTACGGCCATTGATGCTATATCATTGGGCGATGGTTGCGAGGAGCTCACACGCTTTGACTTTGCCGAGGGTGATGCCGAATGTGTTTTTTTGCGTAGCGAGGAGGATTATATCCTTACGATAGCCAATAAGCACACTCCTGCTCACATCTTTGCCTGCAACCGCCACGACACAAGCTGTGCGCGCATAAGCGTAGGTGAGAGAGTAGATGCGTCGTTTCTGCGTTTTGGCATCTGGTTTTTGGTTAATGTATGTATGGCAGAAAACTCGGTGGCGGCAATACATTCGTCGGTTATTGTTTGCCACAATGAGGCAGTGTTGTTCTTGGGCGAGTCTGGCACGGGAAAGAGCACACATACCCGCTTGTGGCGAGAGAATATCAAGGGTGCTCAGCTGCTAAACGACGATAGCCCATTTATCGGTATAAGCAATGGACAGGTTATAGCCTACGGCTCGCCGTGGAGTGGCAAGACGCCTTGCTATAAAAATGAGAGTTATCCCATTCGCGCCATTGTGCGCCTGTCGCAGGCTCCGCATAATAATATTTATCGTCTGCGAAAGATGCAAGCCATCGGTGCCCTACTGCCCTCGTTGCCACCTGCATTCTCTTTTGACGAGAAGTTGGAAGATGCTGTGATGAATATCCTCTCGGCTGTTGTTGGTGCGGTGCCTATGTATCATCTCGAATGTTTGCCCGATGCTGCGGCGGCACAACTATCGCACGATACAGTTTTTGAAGTATGATAATTAAAAATAACATATTCTTTGCTGAGGTTGAACAATTACTATCCGAGGGCCAAGATGTAACGATTATGGTCAAGGGAAATAGTATGCGTCCTCTGCTGCGCGATGGCCGCGACAGAGTTGTTATGCGACGACATCGTGACGAGGATATTCGCAAAGGTGCTGTAATGTTGTTCCGATATAGAGGCTCGTATGTTATGCACCGCGTTGTGAAGATTGAGGGCGATGTGGTGATATTTGAGGGTGATGGAAATTACCGATTGCAGGAGGTGGTTATGCGCAAAGATATTGTCGCTGTTGTCACAGCCGTCATTCTTCCATCGGGCAAAAGTCTGAGTTGTGATGGTCGCCGTTGGCGTATGGCTTCGTGGTGGTGGCTATCGAAGTCACGAATCGAACGCAGAGTTATTTTAGGAATAATGAGAAGATTAAAACTTTAAGGATATGGATATTAGAATTGGACACGGATACGATGTGCACGCCTTGGCAGAGGGTTTGCCTCTATATCTTGGCGGCGTGAAGGTTGAACATACGAAGGGTTGTGTGGCTCACTCCGATGGAGATGTGGCGATACACGCCATTTGCGATGCTCTGCTGGGAGCTTTGGCGTTGGGTGATATAGGAAAACTCTTCCCCGACACCTCGGCAGAGTTTAAGGGTATAGACTCCAAGATTTTGTTACGCCGTGTGTGCGATGTTGTGGCGGAGCAGGGATACTCAATCTCGAATGTAGATTGCACAATAGCGATGCAGCGCCCCAAACTGCGCCCACATATTGATACGATGCGTGCCACGCTGGCCGAGGTTATGGGCATAGGTGTAGACCGCGTATCGGTAAAGGCGACAACTACCGAGCGTCTCGGTTTCGAGGGCCGCGAGGAGGGTGTGTCTACTCACGCAGTAGTGTTATTGATAAAGCATATATAAATGGCAATTTCTGCGTTACTCTTCTCCTCGAATCCTCACATACGCTCTGTATGCTGCGGTTTCTCGGAGTGCGAAAGCCTTGAAATTCCTCTTTTATATGCACTTTAATATAGAAAAAAGCGTGTCTAAATTCGTTAGACACGCTTTTATTATTACTCCTCGTAGGGCGATTGCCAGAACCACTCGTCGTCGCAAACGCGCAGATTGTGCCATCTGACTGAATTTGTTTCAGAGTTTATCTTATCGTAAGGCATCAGTGCTATGTAGCGATAGGTCTGTCCCTCAATTACAGTTTCGTGATTGAATCGCGCCCACTCCATACTCTCCAAGTAGTAGAGATTCTTCGCCATATAATGGTCTAAGTAGTACTCCTTAGTCTGCTGTGACTTGTGATTCCAGTTCGCATAGTCGTTAATCTGCAAAGGTTGGTCATTACGCAGGCGCTCGCGCACCTCGGCAATAGAGAGCATTGTGCCATTCTCGTCCATAACATAGGCATCGAATGTAGGGTCAACCCACAGCCATTTGTTGAGTGTGTTGCTATACACGGTTGTGATTACATGGCAGTCGCTCACAAAATCCTGTGGCAAACAGGTCACAAAGCGAGCCTTGAAACCCATAGCAAGAAGACCTCGGTGAGCATCTGCGCCATCATACGGCAGTTGACACCGCGATTCTCTTTCTTGCACAACTCCACCATCGCAATAGTATTCTTCACCTCGGGGTTGTACGAACCACCATCGTGCGGAACAACCTCGTGTACCCAGTGTAGGAGGTTCTTAATCTTCGAAATCTCGTCGCCCGCACCAGCCACGCTGTCCAACTTGAAATGCTCACGAATTTTCACCAAGTCAGGGTCGTTGGGTGATGCGTAACGGAACTTAAATCCATCGGGCACCAAGCCACTGTGATACTGCTTGGCATCCTTCAATTTCTGCTTGTAGTTGCCCCACTTCTCCAATCGCTCCATACACGCCTTGAAGCGTGGCTCATCACGCAGAGCATCGAGGTCAGTGTCGTGGTAGATGTTGCTAAGTCTAATCTCCTCTTTGCCTATCACGCGGTCTGTATAATACTCATAGGTTTTGAGCGCGCCCTTCTTATCTCCCGCCAAGGTCTTCCAGCAAGCCAGATTGTAATAGAAATTACCGCTAAGGTCGGTGTCCCAGAAATGCTTCTGTCGCACAGAGTCGGGCTGGGACATAAATACCTTGCGGTATTGTTCCTGATTTGCAACCAGCTTCTTCCAATTTTTGTCGGCGTAGAGTTGGTCACCCTCCTTGTCGAGGCGATTGAGTTGTTCCTGCCAGGCAGGAGTCTGTGCCGATACACCAATGAAGGCTACTACGGCAAGCGAAAGTAAAAAAATCTTCTTCATAATTGTAATAGTTTTTGTTTACGAAGACAAAGGTATATAAAACGACGCTATTATGCAAAACAAAATACTGATTTTATTTTACTTTTTTTTTAAGCAAACTACTTACTATAAATATAACAAAAATGGTGTCCAAAATTTTGGACACCATTTTCTCTATCTAATAATCTGAAATCTTACATCACCATCAGGATAAGCATCTGCGCTGTAAGAACTCTGAGGAACATCACAACGGGATAAACCGTAGCGTAGCCGAGCGCTGGCATATCGTTTCCTGATGTAGCATTTGCATATCCGAGCGCTGGCGGATTGGTACAGCTACCAGCCAAGAGTCCCATCAGCGTGTAGTAATTCATTTTCAGTTTAAGGCGTGCAAACAGACCGACAACCATCATAGGCAACACGGTGATGATAAATCCGTAACCAATCCAGCGGTATCCGCCACCTACGATAGCCTCCACAAATCCGTCACCAGCACCAATTCCTACACCTGCAAGGAACATAGCAAGACCTACCTCGCGAAGCATAAGGTTGGCACTCATCGTTGTGTATGTAACCAAGTGGAAGTGCGGGCCAAAGCGGCTAATCAGGATAGCCACGATAAGCGGACCACCGGCCAAACCCAACTTAACGGGCTGGGGGATATTCATCAAAGGAATAGAGCCGAACAACACACCCAGAGCAATACCCAGGAAGATGGTCAGCAAGTGCGGCTCGCGCAACTTCTTCGTAGAGTTACCCAAAACGGTAGCTACCTGCTCGATAGCCTTCTCGTCACCAACTACCATCACACGGTCGCCAATCTGCAACTCCATACCCTGATAGGGAATAAGGTCGATACCGGCACGGTTCACGCGAGTGATATTGATACCATATCTTGTACGCAAGCGCAAATCCGAGAACTTCTTACCGTTAATCTCAGGCTTTGTAATGATAATTCGGCGCGATACCAACTGCTTCTGTGACTCGGGTGAAGCACCCCACTCCTCCTTTGTCATCTCAATCTGCTGACCAAAGAATGCCACAACAGCCTCGCTATCTTCGGGAGAGCAGATTACACGCAACTTCTCACCCACTTTTAACTTACTTGTGCCATCGGCAATGGTGATTGTGCCATCGCTGTGCATAATACGAGAGATTACAAACGAGCGGTTGATAAGGTCTCGCAGGTGAGCAATGGTGTGACCTTCGAGTGTTCCATTGGTAAACTCAACCGATAGACGAATTACATTTGTCTGCTCGGCACGCATAGCCTCCAACGCCTTGTTCTCCTCGTCGAAATTCACACGCGTGATGAAACGAATGGCGATTAGCGATAAAATAACACCTATTACACCCAACGGATATGCCACAGCATAACCCAACGCGATGGTGGGGTCATTTACACCCGTAGCATCGGCATACGCCTGCTGTGCAGCACCAAGTCCGGGAGTGTTTGTCACAGCACCCGACATAACGCCAACCATAGTTGTCATCGGAGTGCCCGTCACAAGATGTATAATATATGTAGTCAAAGCTCCCAATGCTACCACGCTTGCAGCACAGCCAACCATCTTTATGCCGCCCTCCTTGAACGACGAGAAGAATGCGGGACCGACCTGCAAACCAATAGAGAAGACAAAAAGAATCAAACCGAACTCCTTGATAAAGTGCAATGTGTTGTGGTCTACGCTCATACCAAAGTGGCCAGCGAGAATACCGACAAACAAAATCCAAGTAACTCCGATTGAAATACCTGCAATCTTAATTTTACTGAGCATAATACCCACAGCGATAACCATCGACAACACCAACACTGTGTGGGCAATGCCCTCGCCCAAGAAAAGCGAATGTAACCAGTCCATAATGATAATTTTATTAACCTAACTTTCTAACTGGCCGCAAAGATACAATTAATAAATAATTTTAAAAACTATTTTGGTGGAATTTTCATCTAAAAGTTGATTAATATCATTCGGGCAATGGTTCGTGGTGAAGAAATTTTTCAAATAAAATAATTTTCACTATTTTTGCAGTGTCAGAACGGGGGCGACCGGTTTTGACAGCTTGCAGAGTCGGTTTGTAAGCACGCCGAGCATTGTGTGGGGTCTCGTAAATCGCAACACCCAAACTACAAATGGCAATAATAGCTATGCAGTCGCTGCCTAATTTTCAAGGAAAATTGGCTTAATCCGCGAACCCAAGGAGGTTTGCAGACGAGTATCCCGAGTTGTGGCTCCGCCCTTTGGTCACGGTTCATATGGGGTATCATCTTTATAGGGATAGTGCGATATGTGTCTCGGTTATCGTGCGAAAATTTAGAGGCTGCGGCAAAAGGTTAGGCTGTCTGTGGCCATCCTGCGCAAGAGGATTAATCGCAGAATAAGCGTGTAGAAAGCCTTCGGGCTCCAGGTTTGGACGCGGGTTCGACTCCCGCCGCCTCCACTTTTTGATGGGGACTTTTTTTGACAAATGAGAGCGAGATTAAATCTCGCCATCAAAAAGTCATTATTCGAACACCCCTCCTATCTCCTCCCCTTGCCGTAGGGGAGGATTTTTTATATATCTACTCGGTATCGAGACTCAATCGGGATTATATTAAATTGTATTTTTCTCTTAAAAACGGCTTATTTTCTACGAAAAAATTGTATTTTTGTAAGTTGTGTAAGTTATAGTAGATATTATGAATAAAAACAAGTGCGTAGTTGAACTTAGAGATGTATCGATATACCACACCGATGGCACATTTCGTGGTCCGAAGTCCGAGGACGAGTTGGTGTTATCGGATGTAAATCTAAGAGTCGAAGAGGGTGAAATGGTCTATTTCATCGGCCGTGTAGGTAGTGGCAAAAGTACATTACTAAAAACTTTATATGCCGAGGTACAACTACTTGAAGGTAAGGGAAAAGTAGTTGGCATAGACCTGCGACAAATCAGCCGTTCGGATATACCCCACTTGCGCCGTAAATTGGGCATTGTTTTTCAGGATTATCAGCTGCTTGATGACCGCAATGTTTTCTACAATCTATACGATGTGATGAAGGCCACAGGCTGGAAGAAGGAAACCGATATTCGCCGTCGAATAGATGAGGTATTAAAACTTGTAAGACTTGACAACAAGGCCTACAAGATGCCTTTCGAGCTCTCGGGTGGCGAGCAGCAGCGATTGGTCATTGCACGCGCACTGCTAAACTCTCCTCGCCTACTTCTTGCCGACGAGCCTACGGGCAACCTCGACCCTGTGACAGCTGACGAGATTATGCGCCTATTCCAAGAGATTACAGCCAAAGGTTGCGCTATAATAATGTCTACACACAACACTGCCCTTATCGAGCAATATCCTGCCCGCACGATAATGTTCTCGAAGGGTAAAATATCGGAAATCGATTTGGCGGCAAGTTTTTCCGAATAATTTACCGAATCTATGATTCGATATTTGGAAAAGAGAATTAAAAATCGTATTTTTGTACGATTTAATGAATTGAATTGATATAAGCAATAAATAATGAGTACTGAACAGGAAATTGTAAAACACGAGGAAGAGTATTCAGCGTCGAATATTCAAGTGTTGGAGGGATTGGAGGCCGTGCGCAAGCGCCCCGCTATGTATATTGGCGACATCGGCGAAAAGGGTTTGCACCACCTCGTATATGAGGTTGTGGACAACTCTATCGACGAGGCGTTGGCTGGCTACTGTACACACATCGATGTAGCAATCAACGAGGATAACTCTATCACCGTAAAGGATAATGGTCGAGGTATCCCCACCGACTACCACGAGAAGGAGGGCAAGTCGGCTCTCGAAGTTGTTCTTACCGTGCTTCACGCAGGTGGTAAGTTCGACAAGGGTAGTTATAAGGTGTCGGGTGGTTTGCACGGTGTAGGTGTATCGTGTGTAAATGCGCTCTCTACCCTACTCGTTGCTGAGATCCACCGTGGCGGTAAGATTTACAAGCAGTCTTATAGCAAGGGTACCCCTACATCTAAGATGGAGGTTGTAGGCGATTGCGAGGACCGCGGTACAATCATCACATTTAAGCCCGATAATACAATTTTCACACTCACCACAGAGTATAAGTACGACACATTGGCAAACCGCTTGCGCGAGTTGGCATTCTTGAACAAGGGAATCCACCTCTCACTCACAGACAAGCGCCACAAGGACGAGGCGGGCGAGTACCTCAGCGAGCACTTCTACTCAAAGGACGGTTTGCAGGAGTTTGTTAAGTATCTTGACGCATCACGCGGCGAGGCATTGACCGAGAGTGTTATCTACATCGACACTGAGTACAATGGCGTTCCCGTGGAGGTTGCTATGCAGTACAACAACTCATTCTCGGAGAATGTTCACTCTTATGTAAATAATATCAACACCATCGAGGGTGGTACACACCTCACAGGTTTCCGTTCGGCTTTGACTCGTACATTGAAGAAGTATGCCGAGGAGTCTGGAATGTTGGCTAAGTTGAAGTTTGAAATCAACGGTGAGGACTTCCGCGAGGGTTTGACAGCCGTTGTATCTGTTAAGGTTGCTGAGCCTCAGTTTGAGGGTCAGACCAAGACAAAGTTGGGTAACAGCGAGGTGTCAGCCGCAGTAAATGGCGCTATGTCGTCTGCTATGGCTCTCTACTTGGAGGAGCACCCCCGCGATGCAAAGGCTATCGTGCAGAAGGTAATCTTGGCCGCTACGGCTCGTCACGCAGCACACAATGCTCGTGCAGCTGTTCAGCGCAAGACCGTTTTGTCGGGTGCTGGTCTGCCGGGTAAGTTGGCCGACTGTTCAAGCCGCGACCGCTCTATCGCCGAGATTTTCTTCGTCGAGGGAGACTCTGCGGGTGGTACTGCTAAGCAGGGCCGTGACCGTAATTTCCAAGCTATTATGCCTTTGCGCGGTAAGATTCTCAACATCGAGAAGGCGCAGGAGCATCGTATGTGGGAGAACGAGGAGATTAAGAATATGTTTATCGCCCTAGGTGTATCAATCGGCACCGAGGAGGATAGCAAGGCATTGAACCTCGAAAAGCTGCGTTACGACAAGATTATTATTATGACCGATGCCGATGTCGATGGTGCTCACATTGCAACATTGATGCTTACATTCTTCTTCCGCAAGATGAAGGAGCTTATCGAGAATGGTCACATATATATCGCTACCCCGCCCTTGTACCTTGTTAAGAAGGGTCAGCAGGAGCGTTACTGCTGGACTGAGGCTGAGCGAGACGCTATCGTCGAGGAGTTGGGCGCAAAGGGTGTTCACATCCAGCGATACAAAGGTCTTGGTGAGATGAACGCACAGCAGTTGTGGGATACTACAATGAACCCCGAGACTCGTATCTTGCGTCAGGTGAATATCGAGAATGCAGCCGAGGCTGACCGCATCTTCTCAATGTTGATGGGTGACGATGTACCACCTCGTCGTGAGTTTATCGAAAAGAATGCTCACTACGCAAATATCGATGCGTAATTTATAGCCCAAAGGCTGCCCAAACGGGTGGCCTTTTTTTATAATAAATGATATGGAAGTAACTATCATAGGTATTGCAGGCGGAAGTGGCTCGGGTAAAAGCACACTCGTAAAAAAACTGCAAGAGTCTTTTGGCACAGAGGATGTATCAACTCTTTGCCACGATTATTACTACAAAGAGCACTCCGATATGAGTTATGAGCAACGCTCACAGCTTAATTATGACCATCCGCAGGCTTTCGACACCGATATGATGGTTGAGCATATCAAGGCATTGAAATTGGGCAAAGAGATTGAGCGACCGGTATATTCATTTGTCGAGCATAACAGAACAGCAGAGAGAGTTATAGTCAAGCCATCGAAAGTGATAATCATAGATGGAATATTGATATTCGAGAATAGAGAGTTGCGCGAGCTGATGGATATAAAGGTATATGTCGACACTGATGCTGATGTACGCCTTGCGCGCCGCGTATTACGCGATGTATGCAATCGAGGCCGCAGTATGCAATCCGTTATTGAACAGTATCTCACAACGGTCAAGCCTATGCACGAGGAGTTTGTTGAGCCATCGAAACGATATGCGGATATAATTATCCCCGAAGGCGGATTTAATTCCGTAGCAGTAATGATGCTGATGGAGAGCATTAGAGCAAAGATAAAATAAAAGGGGTATTACTACCCCTTTTATTTTATAACCCAGTCAACTTTTTAATCTCATTTAGCTTATTAAGCGCCTCGATGGGTGTGAGTGAATTGATATCCAATCCCTTTATCTGGTCGCGAATCTGCACCAACACGGGATCATCAAGCTGGAACATCGAGAGTTGCATACTACCCTGCCCTGCTACATCTGCCACCTGCTTGGCTGACGGCTGGCGCTTCTTACGCTGACGAACGGGCGTACCGGCCGCTACATCATTATCACCATACACAGTTTCGAGTGTCGAGAGAATCTCCGAAGCACGCTTTACAATCGTCTGTGGCATACCAGCCATTCGCGCCACATGGATACCAAACGAGTGCTCCGTGCCACCGCGCGCCAACTTACGCAGGAAGACGATTGTGTTATCCACCTCACGCACCGAGACATGATAATTCTTTATACGCTCAAAGAGCTGCTCCATCTCGTTTAGCTCGTGATAGTGCGTAGCAAAGAGCGTCTTGGCGTGCGCCGAAGGATAGTTATGGATATACTCCACCATTGCCCACGCTATTGAAATACCATCGTATGTACTTGTTCCACGACCAATCTCATCCAGAAGGATAAGGCTTCTATCCGATAAATTATTGAGAATACTTGCCGACTCCAACATCTCGACCATAAATGTAGATTCGCCTTGCGAGATGTTATCCGAAGCTCCAACACGGGTGAAAATCTTATCCACAATACCGATATAGGCTGACTTAGCAGGTACAAACGAGCCCATCTGCGCCATCAATATTATAAGTGCTGTCTGTCGAAGCAATGCCGACTTACCCGACATATTGGGTCCGGTAATCATCATAATCTGCTGGTCGGTGTCGTTCAACAGCACATCGTTGGGGATATACTCCTCGCCTACGGGCATCAGTCGCTCGATGACGGGGTGACGGCCCTCGCGAATATCAATCTTCTTACCATCGTCCAGCACGGGGCGTACATAATGGCACTCGCAAGCCATACGGGCAAACGACTGCAAGCAGTCGATGCGAGCCACGGCAGCAGCATCCTGCAAGATAGCCTTCAAATGGGTTGCAGCAAATTGAATAAGATTGTTGTATATCTCCTGCTCGATGGCCAATATTCTATCCTGCGCACCGAGAATCTTCTCCTCATACTCTTTGAGCTCCTCGGTGATGTATCGCTCGGCAGCAGTAAGGGTCTGCTTACGAATCCACGACTCGGGCACCTTGTCCTTATGGGTATTGCGCACCTCGATATAGTAGCCAAAGACATTGTTGTAGCTAATCTTCAACGATGGTATTCCCGTAACCTCGCTCTCGCGTTGCAGGATTTGCTGCAACACCTCCTTGCCGTGCATAGCAATGCGGCGCAGGTCGTCCAACTCGGCTGAAACACCATCGGCAATGATACCACCCTTCTGAATTTGGTTGTTCGAGGGGTCGGGGTATATCTCGCGTGCTAACTTATCGCGCAACACTGCTATGGGGTCTATCTGCGCAGCAATTGTGTGCAGAGGCTCATAGTCGGTTGACTCCAACAAGGCTTTCAAAGTCTCAACGGCTGTAAGCGAACTTTTCAACTGCACCAACTCGCGAGGCAGGATACGCGACGCTGCGATGCGCGACGATATGCGCTCCAAGTCACCAATAGCCGAAATCTGCTCTCGCAACGCCTCGGCAAGGTCTGCATCCTTCGCAAGAATCTCCACCACATCCTGACGGCGGCGTATGCGCTCCACATCAACAAGTGGCATTGCCACCCATCGTTTCAGCAGGCGGCCACCCATCGAGGTCAGCGTGCGGTCAATAACATCGGCAAAACCAGTCTTGCCCTGCGCGTTATTAGATGAGAATAGTTCAAGATTGCGAATCGTGAATTTATCAATCCACACAAACTCATTCTGGTCGATACGCGAGATTGATGAGATATGAGATATTTCACGATGCTCGGTAAACTCCAAATAGTACAATATAGCACCCGCTGCGGCTATACCCTCCGCAAGATGCTCTACACCAAAGCCTTTGAGCGACTTGGTACCAAACTGCTTGCAGAGTTTATCATAATTCAGCTCAGACGAGAAAATCCAATCGTCAAGACGGTAGGTATATAGACGATTACCAAACGACGACTGAAATCTATCTTCGTAGCCACGCTGATACAACACCTCCTTGGGAGCAAGGTTTGATATAAGTTTGTCTATATAGCGGTCATCGCCCTGCGCCATATAAAACTCACCTGTCGAGATATCCAGAAATGCCACGCCCGTAACCTTATCGCCAAAGAACACCGATGCGAGGAACGAGTTCTCCTTGTTGGGCAGTATATTATCGCCCAACACCACACCCGGTGTAACAAGTTCGATGACTCCTCGCTTAACCAAACCCTTGACGGTCTTAGGGTCTTCCAACTGCTCGCAGATGGCAACTCGCTCGCCCGCGCGCACCAGCTTAGGCAGATATACATCTACGGCGTGAAATGGGAAACCAGCCAGCTCAACAAAAGATGCAGCACCATTGGCACGACGCGTGAGCGTAATACCAAGAATAGAGCTTGCCTTGATAGCATCTTCGCCGAAGGTCTCGTAGAAGTCGCCTACACGAAATAGAAGTATAGCGTCGGGGTGTACAGACTTAATCTGATAATATTGCTTCATCAGAGGCGTCTCCACATATTTTTTATCTGCTGCCATTGAAAGTGGGTTTTAAGTGAGCAAAGATAACTTTTTTGGGTGACTATTCAAAAAATCGTTCGTCAAAATTGACCAGATACAGCTTATCCGTTGCTCGCGTCAGAGCCGTGTACAGCCATCGTAGCATATCGCGCGACATAGGCTCGTCGCCAAACAGACAACGGTCAACAAATACAGCTCGCCATTGGCCACCCTGAGCCTTGTGACAAGTCACGGCATAGGAGAATTTGACCTGCACGGCATTGAAGTGAGGATTCTCGCGTATCTCTCTGTAACGCTTTAACTTACTCTTTATATCTGTATAATCTTTTTCCACCTCGTCAAACAATCGTCGGCTCTCCTCGCGCGTGAGCGATGGCGACTCCGAAGCAATGGTATCAAGCAATATTTTACACTCTATCTCCGTGTCGTTATAGTCGGGAAACGATAGTACGGCCTCGGCAAAATGAAATCCATAAAAATCCTCAAAACGACGAATGCGTTTGAGCAGTGCAACATCTCCGTTGGCCATAAAACTCATCGGGCAATCTTCGATGCGCTCCGTGTAGTGATAGTTATTCTTTACCACCATCAACATATCGCCACTCTCGATAGCCTCTTCGGCCGAGAGATTGTATCGGCGAATACCTTCATTATATCTATTTGCGCGTTTGTTTGAGCGCGTGATGACGATTGTCTCCTCACGGCCATAGCGGTCGTAGCAATCTTGTAATTTCTCCATCACCTCGCCTCCATTGATAGACTCAATATCGGGAAAATTCATATCAAATAGCGGTACTTCACAGATGCCATTTTCGAGCATACATCTCACCATCGTAGCATTGAATAGAATACCCGACTCGGCACCCTGACGCACTACATCGTCCATCGAGGCGTACACCACATCACCATATCCTTGCATCACCGACTCATCCAACGCAGGGCTATAATCCGACCCCACGGGCGGCAACTGTGCATTATCACCAACAAGAATCAAACGACACTCACGACCACTGCGTACATATTTAATAAGGTCATCAAGTAGCGAACCACTACCGAATATCTGCCCCTCGCCCGACGAGTCGGAGAGCATCGAAGCCTCGTCAACAATAAATACTGCCCCACGCTCCTTGTTTATATTGAGTGAAAACTTAGATTCGTAGTCGGCATTGGTCTTTTCACGATATATACGCTTGTGTATTGTCAGTGCTTCACGATTAGAATAACGCGACAAAACCTTGGCTGCACGACCTGTCGGGGCAAGCAAAACGCACTTGGTACCCATATCGGCCAAAACATCTACCAAGGCGGAGATTAAAGTGGTTTTTCCGGTGCCTGCATAGCCATTTAACACGAAAATTTGCGAGTAATCGGGCGAAGAAAGCCACTCAGACAACTTTTCGACAACTTTTTTCTGGCTAAAAGTTGTTTCAAAAGAGATTTTTGCGTAAATTTGGCCTGCGATATAAGTGTTAAGCATTTTATCGTCGATTTATCGTGTTAATTTGATACAAACTTAATAACAAATAACTAAAAAATGAAAAAGGCAGTACAATTTCTTTTGGGTCTGGTAATCGTCGGACTTGTTTATGTGGTTGCTACATTGATTTACACTCCGCTTAGCTTCGAGAAGCAGTTGGAGGAGCGCAATGCAGATGTAATCGTTAAGTTGAAGGACATTCGTGCAGCTGAGCGTGCTTACAAGAGCAAGTATCAGCAGTTCACAGGTGACTTCGACTCGCTCATCTACTTCATCTTGAACGACTCTTTGGAGATGGAGCGTAAGTTGGTTGACGAGGATGACTCTGTTGCTATGGCTCAGTTGAAGAAGTCTGGTAAGAAGAATGTTGAGAAGTACAACATCGCTGTTATCGACACAATCTTCAACCCCCGCAAGCTCTCTAAGGAGGATATCAACAACTTGCGTTATATCCCCCACACTGATGGCAAGGTAGAGTTTATTCTTGAGGCTGCAAAGGTTATGACAGGTGCTAATGTATTGGTTCCCGTTGTAGAGTGCCGTGCACCTTACAAGTCTTACCTCGACACTGTTGCATACCGTCAGAACATCATTAACCTTATCGATGACCGTGTAAACAACTTTAACGCTTACGCTGGTTTGAAGTTCGGTTCAATGGAGGGTTCAAACAACGAGGCTGGTAACTGGGAGTAATCTCCTGCGGCTACAAACATAAGATGTCCGCTCCATCGGGGCGGACATTCTTTTTACCTTATATATAATATAGGATACAAAAAACTATTCCGAGTATGAGAATAATCAGTGGCCGTTGCGGTGGCCGTACCATCACTCCCCCGAAAAATCTTCGTGCCCGCCCTACTACCGACTTTGCTAAGGAGAATTTGTTTAATGTGCTGGGCAATATGATTGACTTCGAGGATATCGAGGTTTTGGATTTGTTTGCAGGCACAGGCTCCATCAGCTATGAGTTTGCATCGCGCGGTGCTGCTGCGGTGACATCGGTGGAGATAAATGCCGTACACTACAACTTTATCCGTTCTACGGCCAAGACATTTGGCTTCGATAATCTGCGTCCCGTCAAGGCAAATGCGTTCTTATACCTTAAAAGTTGCACCAAGCAGTTCGATGTGATATTCTCGGATGCCCCCTACGACCTCGAAGGAATAGAAAATATCATCGAACTTGTCTTTGAGAACAACTTGCTTAAAGATGGTGGAATATTTATCTTTGAACACTCAAAATCAAAGGATTACAGCACCAATCCCCACTTCAAGCAGCTGCGCAGCTATGGTAGTGTGCAATTTTCTATCTTCGAAAAGTAATTTTTTTGTCGTAAAAAGTTGTAGATTACAAAATTTATACTACCTTTGCATTCGCAATCAGCAATGGTGCGTTAGTTCAGCTGGTTAGAATACGTGCCTGTCACGCACGGGGTCAGGGGTTCGAGTCCCCTACGCACCGCCAAACGGATAACTGAAAAGTTATCCGTTTTCTTTTTATGGTACAAATCATAATAGCGACGAGTATTAAGGCCGAGACTAGACACAAAAAACCAACCCACATTATAGGTTGGATTTATTTCCAATACGCGTTCGTTGATTTGTCGTTAGACCTGGTTAATTTGTCTGCGACTGGGCCTTCCATTGAGCGTATAGAGTCAAATTAGCGGTCAGATTTACAGTTATCGTCTCGCCCTTCTGATAACGCTCTCCTGTGCCATCCTTTCGAGTATCCCAGCCAACAAAATCATAATATGCACGAGAAGCACTTGGTGCAACGAGGAAACTATTAGTTGCCGTAACAATCTTTATATCGTTCTCGCCATCTACTTTGGCTGTTTCGTCGTTATTCTTGGTATTAACATCGAAATGTACAATCTTGTGTGAAACCTCTCCATTATTCAATTTCACAGTACCACCCTCATTAGAAACATCTTCGTTGGGGACATAGTTCGACACGCTATTATCGCTAATGCTACCGCCATCGATTGTAATCTTTGCATTTAAACCCTTAGCATACAATCCGCCGCCGTACAAGACAGCTTTGTTGTTGTTAATATTGGGACCTGAGTAAATGCCATCCACGCTCTGGCCAATTTGGATAATAGCTTCGGGAGCGGCTGAGCCCTCGTCCGAGTTAGACGCAGACTCCATATAAACGCATACTCCACCACCATTTTGGTCGCAGGTATTGTTCTCGATTGTGCCCGACAAGATTTTTACATCTACATCTGTTGTCGACGATGTCACATAAATACCACCGCCATCGCCCATTTTAGCACCACTTCGAGCATTAGATGTATCGTGATTAAGAGCTGAGTTATTGCTAATCCTAGTATCTGTACCCGACATAGAGAAGTTACCCTCGGTAATATAGATAGCTCCACCATTACCACTCTGTGCAAGGCAGTTTTGGATTATACCACCCGACATAGTCACTGATCCATTTTTGAGGAATACAGCGCCTCCATCTGTTGCTGACTGACAGCTTTCTATTATTCCGCCATTCATCTCAAACTTAGGGTCTTCATTCGCATTCGCGCTTTTGGCAATATACACTGCGCCACCAGCATCGGCCGAGCAGTTGCGTATTTTAGCTGTGCCACTCATTGTAAATGTACCATCTTCCATATAGACAGCACCACCATTCTTCTGGACACGATAATACTCCTTGCTATGAACATCGCTATTGCTGATTGTGCCACCACTCATATTAAATGTAGTCGCAGCGTTCTTGGCACCACCCGCCATAACAAATTGTGCCGAGATATCGGCTTCACCAGAGATATTAATCACTGCGTGACCAAGCGAGCCTTCGGGATTAGTAGTCTTACCGCCTCCGATAGAACCTGTGCGAATGGTAGGATTACCACTAATAGTAACCGTTGCAGAGCCACCGAAAGCGGGAGTTACACCATTAGATGCAAAACTATCACCTCCCATTCCACCACCAATACAGGTACTATTACCGCTTCTTGCAATTATATAGCCACCACTTATTGTAACAACAGCATCTCCGCCTTGACGAGTTTTGCTACTACCTCCGCCAATCGCCGTTCCCAATGCTGAGTAAGCGTATACATAGCCTCCGCTAATAATAACATCTCCTTTATTACCTATACTAGATTGTGAACCACCGCCACCAATAGCAGAACTAGGAATACCCCATCTATTCGCGAAGTTATAGGCATAGACATTCCCACCACTGATATGGACATATCCAGGCCCACCATTAGCGGTATGTCCCATACCGCCACCAATGGCGGTACCGGCAGTTCTAGCAACGGCCGTAACGACACCACCAGATATATAAACTTGACCTAATCCATTGCCACCACCTCCAATAGCTGTACAATCTTCGGCCATGGCTGCACCAGCAAAAATTATTCCGCTATTAATATAGATATTATATACATTTTCAGTTAATTCGGAATATGTATTACCTCCAATTGCAGATGCCCAGTGATTACTAACATAACCTTTTTCGGTATCCCCAATATCTATACCTGAGAAATTATCAATATCATTAACAGTTTCAAAATCTGCATCAGCGGCTGTCAGAGAACCTGTTCCTTCGATTATTATTTTGTCTGTTTCTGTATTATCAATATGCAGACATCCCATACGGTTATCACCCACTAAGTTGACTCTTAGCTCTGTGCCACCACTTGGAGTAAAAGAAATTCCTCCTTTTTGACGATTACGAAACACTTGACCGCTTCTAACCTTTTCCTGAATAACCGAATAGATATTATCAATCGTCAAATTATATTGGGCATCACTTCCCGACACCATTATATAATTTTTTGTATGAGTACGACCTGCGTCACGCACAACGGCGGTACCAATATGCCCCTCATTGGGAGCAGATTGTTTATCGTCTCTGATATATTTACCATCGTCCCAAGTTTCAATTACATCTTCTACGCTGGTGTTGTTGGTAATATACTCACTCCAAAGTTTACTACCAACCTTAACGGGTGCGTAAGATGGAATACGACAACTACCTTGGTTTAAAGCTGTTGCATATCCTGTTAATGCCTTATTTGCGTCGGTTGATTGATATACATAAAAACGCATACCGCTGGTAGATATATTCGTTTCGCTAACCTTCACAAGCTCGCCTGCGACATAAACATAACCCTCATAAGATGTGGGAGTAATGATTACATTACCTGCGTGTAGGTCAAAATAGATATATGGACGGGTATCCTCATCTTTACGAATTGTATAGGTCACAAGAGCACCTGAATTCCAGCTGAGGCCTGCAAGAGGAGCGGTGATGGTATTATTTCCGTTTCCGCCATCGTAAGTCATCACAACCTCTGCGCTCTCGGGCAACTGCTGAGGAATCATCATTAATATATCATTCTCATCGGAAATATAATCGCCAGCAGAGAGTTGCTTACCGCCATCGGGTAATGTCATCGCATATTCTACGGCAGTTTCGGGCGCGGATTGATTACTCCACACATCACCAATGGTATAATCGCCCTTGTTGTATACGCCAACGACTTTTAGGCTCGTAACCTTACAGTCAAAGCCAACCTTAAAGCGAACACCCGTAAGAATATGCTTAAAGGCGATGGGGATATTTTGTCCATAGTCGCTCGCAACTTCTTTAACTTCGGTGGCGATAATATCCGTCTGTTTAGCTATTTCATCTGGGACAGTGTAAGTGAGGATAGTTTTGCCATCGGTAGTTTCTACATTATCGAATGAGCCGTTTTTAGAATAACCATAGGCGCGTAACTTGTTGGCACCATCCTCGCTCGCCTCACCCCATAAAACAGGCTCGCCAACAGACTCCATCTCCTCGTTATCAACAAACTTAAAAGACTTGTTTGTCATCAAGTCTTTAACCTCAGTCTGGTTATTGTTCACTTTTAGAGTGTGGGCAAACATACCAACCTCTAAACCCTCCAACTGAGATGTTATCGAGCCACGCGTATGCTCCAATTCGTCGGCACTGATGAGTGGCCACTCCTGCTCCTCGATATCGAGATGTGGAGCGCTGCCACGCACCTGCTGCTCACTACGAGTCTCAACAGTGAGTGCCGCAGTAAAGCCGATATACTTGCGCGTGCGCTGGTCAACACCCATAAGATTGTCCCTGATGCAACCACAAAATGCCAGCATCGCGACAAGTGAGAGTATTAGACTTATATATGTTTGTTTGTTGTTCACTACTGTTTCTTTTAATCATCATTTTGTTTCCCCTATGCCCCATTGTTAATTTGTCTGCGACTGGGCCTTCCATTGAGCGTATAGAGTCAAATTAGCGGTAAGATTTACATTTATCGTCTCGCCCTTCTGGTAACGCTCTCCCGTACCATCCTTACGAGTATCCCAGCCAACAAAATCATAATATGCACGCGAAGCACTAGGTGCAACGAGGAAGCTATTAGTTGCGGTAACAATT
>JAZOPO010000020.1:0-28049 GCA_045655585.1 Alistipes sp.
TCTTTTTCTTATTCTGCTTACTCTCCTTCTCGGGACGATTCTCCACACAATCGGGACGAGCAACGGGGAAGCGACCCTTAGCGCCCTGCCATATCATATAGAGAGCCAATGCAATAAACGGAAGGCTCAACAGCTGACCCATATTGAGGAACATATCTGCCTCAAATGCCTCCTGATTCATCTTCACCATCTCGATAAATGGGCGGGTAAAAAATACTCCCATAACACCCACACCGAACATTATACCCGGCTTGCGACGACCCACATCGAACTTATAGTACATCACGCACAAGATAACGAAGGTTATGATATAACACAACGCCTCATACAGCTGTGCAGGGTGCTGTGCGGGAATACTCTCGATAGGCATATTGGGATGCAGGCGAACAAACTGAAATGCCCAAGGCACGTCAGTCACACGACCAACAATCTCCGAGTTCATCAGATTACCCAAACGCACCAACGCTCCGCCAATAGTTACGGGAATCATAATGCGGTCCAACCACCAAACATAAGGCATCTTATGTTTACGCGCTGTCATCCACATACCGAACAACATACCGAGCGCCGAGCCGTGGCTGGCCATACCGCCATTACGGAACTCGGTGATGATAGCCCACGGACGAGTGATGTAGTAGTCAAACTCGTAGAAGAGGCAGTGACCTATGCGAGCACCAAGGATAGCACCCAGCACAATCCATATAAATCCTGTCTCGATAATCTGCATACCAAAGCCCTCACGGCGGGCATAGTTTGTAAAGAAGCGCTCTCCCAGCAGGAAGGTTATAGCCCACATCAGGCCATAGTAGCGCAACTCAAATCCCCCAATGGAGAACATCACGGGGTCAAAGTCCCAGACGATATATAATAAGTTGTTCAGCATCGTAATTTATTAAAACTATAACTATTTCTTTTTAAGCGGGAATGTAAAGGTAGTACCCACGCCCAGCTCGCTACGCACCGTAATACGCTCACCGTGAGCCTCAACGATATGCTTAACGATAGCAAGGCCCAAGCCTGTACCACCCTGCTCGCGCGAGCGACCCTTATCAACACGGTAGAAACGCTCGAAGATACGAGGCATATCCTCCTTAGAGATACCCACACCTGTATCCTCAACCTCGATGAGCACCTTGTCGCCCATATCGCGGAACTTAATGCGTGTAGAGCCACCCTCCTTACCGTAGTGGATAGAGTTGGCGATAAGGTTTACAAGCACCTGACCAACGAAGTGCTTGTCGGCTGTAACCTGGAACAGCGAGGGCAGAGAGTCGGCACCCTTGACAGAGAGTTTGATATTGCGCTTCGCTGACTCCATCTCCAACTGCTCGGCAATCTCCTTAGCCAGAGCTACGATGTCGAAGGTCTCCATCTTCAAGCGGTTCATATCGTTCTCCAACTTAGAGATGGTATCGAGGTCGTTTACGATGTTAATCAGACGGTCGATACTCTTCTCGGCGCGTTCGAGGTATTTGCGGTTGATGAGTTCATCCTCCAAA
Source organism: Alistipes sp. (assembly GCA_045655585.1). GTDB lineage: Bacteria > Bacteroidota > Bacteroidia > Bacteroidales > Rikenellaceae > Alistipes. Next base: position 1,500 of record JAZOPO010000020.1, read on the forward strand.
CCGCCATCGAGTAGCGTAGAGATATAGCCCTGAATGTTGAAGATAGGCGTTTTAAGCTCGTGCGCCACATTACCAAGATACTGCTTACGGAAAGCCTCGCTCTGCTTCAAGCGCTCAATCTCCTTATCGTTGTCGTCGGCCCACGCAGCAAGCTCCTCGGAGATATTCTCCACATGCTTATCCTTCAACTCGTCAATGATTTCTGTGGTATGAACATCACGCGAGAGAACCATCGAGTAAATGGGTTTAAGTTTGTAGGCGACATATTGTTTCATCATAAAGAGCGAAAATACCGCCATCAAAATAAACACGCCCAGTGCCACACAGCACACAAGCCACCACACCATTCCGCCAAGAGCCATAACAACAGCCACGATAATAGCAGCCACCAAAGCCATCAGCAACGATGCATTCTCCTTTGTTTTTACAGTAATCATAGTTATAAAGTTTTAAGTCCGTTAATACAATTTCAAGTTACCAACAACGCGGTAGACAGCTTCGACCTGACTCGCGTCGATGGTGGTATTATCATATTTGGGATTTGATGTCTCCAACCTAAGCGTGCGCATCGGCTTACCATCATCAATCCTCACCCTACGCAAAAGTACATAATTCGCGCATACAATCACATACAATCCTCCCGAAATAATGGCCTCCACGCCCGTTTCTTTTAGAAAAACTATCGTTCCGACCATCACATCTTCGCCCATAGCCTCGTCCGTAGTGCGGTAGGCAAAGTCGCACTCCTCAAAGAGCGGAATATCCATATAGCAACGCGGCTCCACGCTACGCAGGTGCTCCACACCGCCAAAGATATCTCCCTCATAGAAGGGTATCGAGCGACGAGACTCGCGAGCAAGCATATCGCCCTCGCCTGTGAGCAACCAAGCCTTGCTTATCGTGGGGAACTTGTCGACAATACGCTGCGCCAAGGCCTGCGAGATGCCGTGCTGACCAGCCTTAATCTGATACAAAGGTTCCGAACGAGTAAGTCCTATATGACGACCAAAATAGTTAGTAGTCATACCAGCCCAGCGTATAACAGACTCCAAACGCTGCCAACTCATATTATTTGCCTTATTCATTTTTTTTTACAATCTTTGCAGTCGCGGCCTCGTAGTTCAATGGATAGAATATAAGATTCCGGTTCTTACGATGAAGGTTCGAATCCTTTCGAGGTCACTTATGCAGGAGGGTATCGTAACCCTCTTTTTTTTGTGGGTGAAATAACCTATTGCCACATTGCCCGCTACTCCACCTGCGGCATAGCCGCATTTACAATTCTGACCCTCCCCCTAAATCCCCCTCCTCAGGAGTGGGACTTCGGTCGCAAGCTCCTAAACGGAAGAGAACAGCCTTTGCAGGAGGGTATCGCAGCCTTTTTTTGTGGGTGAAATAACCTATTGCCACATTGCCCGCTACTCCACCTGCGGCATAGCCGCATTTACAATTCTGACCCTCCCCCTAAATCCCCCTCCTCAGGAGTGGGACTTCGGTCGCTTTGCTCCAATATTTTCCAGAACTTTCTACCCTACTTTCCCGTTTCAGGTTACCTCTGTATATTCCTATCTCTACTAGCCGACTTGGCTTTCAAGCACTAACGCCTTGTTGGCACTCTGGCGTATACTTTTAATTTTCAAAGATAGCATTTTTATTTTTATTTACAATAAAAAAGGTAACAATTATTTAACATTAGCCCTCATTTGATACTATTTTTGGTTCTGGGCATTACTCTATTCGGACTCACCATACTATTATGGCTCAAATATTCCTCGTTTTGGTATTTTTTCTTATCTTTGCTCTTGTTATGGCATTAGACAGAAATATGAGAAATATCGAGAGTGACCTCGAATACGAAAACCGCATACGCCCGCAGGAGTTATCAACCTTCTCGGGTCAGGACAAGATTGTGGACAATCTCAAAGTCTTCATCAAGGCGGCACTTATGCGTGGCGACTCGCTCGACCATGTATTGTTGCACGGTCCTCCGGGATTGGGCAAGACAACCTTGGCAAACATCATCGCTCGCGAGATGGGCGCACAGCTCAAAGTGACATCGGGTCCCGTGTTGGATAAGCCCGGTGATTTGGCTGGCCTGCTGACCAATCTCGATGCTGGCGATGTGCTCTTCATCGACGAGATACACCGCCTCAGCCCCATCGTGGAGGAGTATCTCTACTCGGCTATGGAGGATTACAAGATTGACATCGTGCTGGACAAAGGTCCCTCGGCTCGCTCCATACAGATTGAGCTTGCACCCTTCACGCTGGTGGGTGCGACAACCCGTAGTGGACTGCTCACCTCGCCTCTGCGTGCGCGATTTGGCATCACCTGCCACTTGGAGTATTACGACACGCCCGTCTTGGCGGGTATCGTGAAGCGCTCGGCACGCATCATAGACATCACAATAGACGACGATGCGGCACACGAGGTGGCTCTGCGCTCGCGTGGCACGCCCCGTATTGCCAATGCACTTCTGCGCCGTGTGAGGGACTTTGCTATGGTCAAGGGCGAGGGACATATCGACCTCGAAATCACACGCATAGCCTTGCAGGCGCTGAACATCGACTCGCGCGGACTGGACCAGATGGACAACAAGATTCTCTCGACCATCATCGAGAAGTTCAAGGGTGGCCCCGTGGGATTGAACACCATTGCTACGGCTGTGGGCGAGGAGGCTGGCACTATTGAGGATGTGTACGAGCCATTCCTGATAAAGGAGGGCTTCATCAAGCGTACACCGCGTGGTCGTGAGGCTACGGAGCTGGCGTATCGTCATTTGGGATTCACACCCAAGGCTGACGAGGGTATGCTATTCTAAATATGCTATTCAAAAAGAGAACCTAAAACTGAGATAACTATGAAAAAGATTTATGCACTAATCTGTACTCTCGCATTTGCTGGTACAGCGATGGCTCAGAAGCCTTTGGGCGAGCCTCAGATTCCCATCTACCCCACTTTGGAGGATGAGAATTCGTTTAGTATGATTCTTGTTCCCGACCCACAGAGCTATACAAAGTTTGCAGCTAACCAGCCTCTGTTTGACTTGCAGACTGCGTGGATTGCACAGAACATAGAGCGTCTGAATATCAAGTCAGCACTCTTCACTGGCGATATGGTTGAGCACAACGGCAAGCAGATTTCGGGTGCGCTGCCCAACCCCTACAATGGCGACCAGACAGGCCGTCAGCAGTGGGAGGCTGTATCGCGTGCGTTGAGCCGCCTGGACAACCGTCTGCCCTATGTTGTAGCGCAGGGTAACCACGACATTGGCCACATCACAGCCACATCACGCCACACCATCGCTCCCGAGTTTATTCGTCCCGAGCGTAACATCCTATTTGAGAAGCACTTGGTGTCTACCTGCGAGAATTGGCAAGGCGTACACACTATGGAGAACTCGGCATACGAGTTTGAGGATAAGGCGTGGGGTAAGTTGCTCGTCATCACATTTGAGTTTGCACCGCGCGACGAGGCTATCGAGTGGGCAAAGAAGCTCACCGAGTCGGAGCAGTACAAAAACCACAAGGTTATTGTGCTTGTACACTCGTGGCTCAACACCGCAGGTGACCGTATCGTGAAGGAGGGTTACACGCTGCGTCCCTGCAACTGGCCCGAGGCGGTATGGCAGAAGCTGGTATATCCCTCAAAGAATATATGTATGGTATTGTGTGGTCACACAGGCGAGGCTCCCAAGATTAAGGATGGCGAGAAGGTTAACTTCCAGCCTACAACATCTTACCGCGTGGACAAGGCTGCCGATGGTCGCGACATTCCGCAGATGATGTTCAACTCACAGCAGGGCGATGGCGACTGGAACGGTAATGGCGGTGACTGCTGGTTGCGTATCCTTGAATTCAAGCCCGATGGCAAGACTATCAGCGTGAGAACATTCTCTCCTCTGTTTGCTATCTCGAAGCACACCAAGCATCTTGCGTGGCGCACAGATAAGTATGACCAGTATGATATTGTGATTAAGTAATTTACTTACATAGCATAAGAAAGGGTGTCCCGCAGGGCACCCTTGTTTTTTTGTTTTGTATAGGTGGGATAAGTGGTATAGGTGGTATAGGTGAGATATAATTCCTATATCTTTTCTTGCCACTTTTTGACAGCAAAAAGTAGCGCAAAAACTGCGCGGTGACAAGTTTTCGGGTGCAACGCTTGCCGTCGGTAAAACGGACGCAGTCGCGCTTTTACTTCGTGAAAAGGTCTCCGTTTTTTAACCCTCCGTCGGCGCGTCGCCCTTCTTCCGAAAACATTGCCGGCCGCGTTCAGGCTAACGCGCAGGAATTAGAGATAGGTGGTATAGGTGAGATATAATTCCTATAATTCCTATAATTCCTATAACCCTTATCTTTGCTCTTTGAACTTTCCTCTTTGCTCTTTGAACTTTCCTCTTTGCTCTTATGCAAACAACGCCTTAAACTCCTCGACGGGCATCTTTACTACCTCGCACGAGCCAATGCCCAATGGGAAGACGATATGTATGTCGTTACCCTCGGCCTTCTTGTCGTTCTTGACGGCTTTGAGCAGGGTACGCATCTCAACGGGAGGCTCCAACACAAAGCCTGCACGCTCAAGCAGAGTGACTATACGCTCCTTATCTTCCGCCGAGAGCAACCCCTTACGCGCAGCAGCATCGGCTATAAGGGCCAACCCTACGGCCACAGCCTCGCCGTGATTGAACTTCGGCGACGACTTCTCTATGGCGTGCGCCAAGGTATGACCAAGGTTCAGTTTGCGTCTGTCGCCCGACTCGCGCTCATCGCGCTCCACGATATCAGCCTTGACCTTGATGGCACGGTAGACTATATCTCTCAGACGGTCGGCATCCTGCTGCAAGGTTGAAAAGTCGGTCTGCTCCAATATCTCGAACAACTCACCATCGGCAATGATACCCGCCTTGATAATCTCTGCCAAGCCTGTGCGGAACTCGCGCGCAGGGAGCGTGCGTAGCAAATCAACATCGCAGATGACAAACTTGGGCTGGGTAAATGTGCCCACCATATTCTTATATCCCTCGACATTCACGCCATTCTTACCTCCCACGCTGGCATCAACCTGACCGAGCAGTGAGCAAGAGACAAAGCCAAACTCCAAGCCACGCATAAAGGTCGAAGCGGCAAAGCCTGCAACATCGGTTACGATGCCACCTCCTACGCCCAGCACAAAGCACGAGCGGTCAACGCCTAACTCTATGAAACGATGATAGATGGCATCCAGCGTATGCAGCGTCTTACTCGACTCGCCAAGGCCTATAAGAACACTCTCGTAGGGAGCTAAAAGCGCGTGGTAGTGGCGGTCTATATTGGTGTCCGACACCACGATGATACGCTTCTCGGGCAGCAGGCGCGCAAGCTGCTCGGCGACATTGCCGACAACAACACGGCTACAATCTTTTATCTTTATGTCGTAAATCATAATATTAGCGCTTTGAATAGTAGAACAAAAGTAGCACATTTTGTCGAAAATTATTAATTTTGCACCATTAATTTCAATTACTATGCAAAAACTTCGCAACATTGCAATCATTGCCCATGTCGACCACGGAAAGACTACGCTGGTTGATAAGATGATAGTTGCTGGCCACCTACTGCGTGGCGACAACAACACGGGCGACCTCATTATGGACAACAACGACCTCGAACGCGAGCGAGGCATCACCATCCTCTCGAAGAATGTTTCGGTAAGATATAAGGACTACAAGACTAACATCATCGACACCCCGGGCCACGCCGACTTTGGTGGCGAGGTGGAGCGCGTGCTGAATATGTGCGACGGCGTATTGTTGCTCGTAGATGCCTTTGAGGGTACTATGCCACAGACTCGCTTCGTGTTGCAGAAGGCGTTGTCGCTGGGTAAGAAGCCCATCGTTGTGGTAAACAAGGTGGATAAGCCCAACTGCCGTCCCGAGGTGGTAAACGAGCAGGTCTTCGACCTTATGTTCTCGCTGGACGCTACCGAGGAGCAGCTCGACTACAAGACTATCTACGGCTCGGCTAAGCAGGGTTGGATGTCACACATCTGGAACGAGCCTACCGACTCTATCGCTCCGCTTTTGGATGCCATCATTGACGAGATTCCTGCACCCGAAGTTGTGGAGGGTACACCGCAGATGTTGGTTACCTCGCTCGAATACTCACCCTATGTAGGTCGTATTGCTGTGGGTAAGCTCACACGCGGAGAGCTTCGCGCAGGACAGAATGTGACTCTGGCCAAGCGTGACGGTGAGACCAAGGTGAAGACCAAGATTAAGGAGTTGATGGTATTCGACGGTCTGGGTAAGGCCAAGGTCGAGAGCGTGCAGTGTGGCGAGATTTGCGCCATTGTAGGTATCGAGGGATTTGAGATTGGCGACACAATCTGCGACTTTGAGAACCCCGAGCCTCTGCCCCCCATTGCTATCGATGAGCCTACGATGTCTATGCTCTTTACTATTAACAACTCACCCTTCTTTGGTCGTGATGGCAAGTTTGTGACCTCGCGCCACTTGAAGGAGCGTCTGGATAGAGAGTTGGAGCGCAACCTCGCATTGCGTGTTCAGCCGGGACAGAATGCCGACTCGTTCATTGTCTACGGTCGTGGTGTGTTGCACCTCTCGGTGTTGGTGGAGACTATGCGTCGTGAGGGTTACGAGTTGCAGGTGGGTCAGCCCAAGGTTATCGTCAAGGAGATTGACGGCGTGAAGTGCGAGCCTGTGGAGGAGATGACTGTTGATTGTCCCGACGAGTGCGCAGGTACCGTTATCGAGATGGTGACAAAGCGCAAGGGTATGCTTACGAATATGGAGTCTGATGGCGAGCGTACACGCTTGGAGTTTGATGTTCCCTCGCGTGGTATCATCGGCTTGCGCTCGAATATGCTTACAGCTACGGCTGGTGAGGCTATTATGACACACCGCTTGAAGGAGTTTGCACCGTGGATGGGCGAGATAGAGATGCGTACCAACGGTTCGCTTATCGCCTCGGAGACGGGTACAGCCTACGCCTACTCTATTGATAAGTTGCAGGATAGAGGTCGCTTCTTCATCGCTCCTATGGACGAGGTTTACTGCGGTCAGGTTGTGGGCGAGAGCACACGACAGGGCGACATCACAATCAATGTTACCAAGGCTAAGCAGCTCACTAATATGCGTGCGTCGGGTGCTGATGACAAGGCTGTAATCGTGCCTCCCAAGGTATTCTCGTTGGAGGAGGCGTGGGAGTATATCAAGGCCGATGAGTATGTAGAGGTTACTCCCAAGAGTATGCGACTGCGTAAGATTCTTCTTAGCGAGGTAGACCGCAAACGCGCCGCCAAGCAGGAGTAGGAAAAGACCGCGAAGCGGGATTAAAGAGGAAAGAGGAAAGAGATTTTATAGGAATTATAGGAGTTATGGGAATTATAAAGAGCAAAATATAATACCTATAATACCTATAATACCTATAATACTTATAACACCTATCCCTCCTATAACAAAAAAGGTGCTAATAGCACCTTTCTCTTTGCTCTTTCATCTTTGGACTTTTCTCTTTACTCCTCTTTTCTCTTTACTCCTCTTTGCCTTAGATATAGGCACAAAAAAAGGGTAAGCTACTTATATCGCACCGCTACAACCTAATACCCTTGCTTGCTTCCACACCTGGGGGATTCTCAGGGAGCTGGTCGTATAAGACTTACCCGGGCACAAAGGTAGAAATTTTTTAATAACTACCAAAATATCGTGCAGAAAAAGTGTTATACAAATTTTTCAGACCTCTGCTTGTCCTTTCTTAGGCCATCACTTGACCTTTCTAAAACCACTGCTTGGTCTCTCTTTGTCCACTACTTAAAGCTAAACCACTCGCCCCACGCCATCACTACATAGTCGTGCTCGACGGGTTGCATCTTCTGGAATGTGAGCCAAAAGGCCTCGCGGTGGTCGATGGTGTGTCCCATCTCGTTCTCGTGGCCTGTGAGCACATAGCGAGGGTCAAAGCCTTTGATGGCATCGGCAATCTGGTATGACCAGCAGTTAATCATCAGCGCATCAATCTTGGGGGCGTTCTGCTTAATCTGTGCTATCCACTCCATATCGTTTTTGTCGTACTGGTCGCCCGTGTGTGCTACGGTGTAGTTGTCGGGAGTGGTAACCACATATATATTGCACATCATAGGGCTCTGGTGGCCGGGGAAAATCTTCACCTGTAACTTCTCGCCACTCTTCAACTCAATCTCCTTGTCGAGGATATCCTCTTCGGAACGGTAGTGTATGACGCCTTCGAGCGTGGGTAGTATCTCCGATGCGGCGATGACGGGCTTACCCGCCTCGATGAAGCGGTTTACCACATACTTGTCCACATGGTCGCCGTGGTTGTGGCTCAGGAAGAGAATGTCGCAATCCTTGATGATGGCATCTACCTGCTCGTCGGACAATATATTCTGCCCCTTGCACGCGCCACGCACCACATCGAATGCTATGGTCGCATATTTGGTGCGCACCACGAAGCCGTCGTTGTATATCTTATATATCTTGACGCCCTTTTTCACGGGGCTCTTCATATCCTCGATAACCTTGCCTATGCGTGAGTCGATGAAGTTACAGAAGGGCTCAGTGTTGTCGTATTTTGTCTCGTGTAGCATAGCATCGAGCGTGTAGAGAGCCAGCTTGCGCGCCGTGGGAGCACCCACCGTGGGAGGATTTTCCGTCAGCGCCTGGTCGGCGAGGGAGAACATATGCGCAGCCTGTTTGAGCAGATAAGCCTCCTCCTTGCCCCAGAATGCTACGGGCTCCGATTGCGCAAAGGCCTTAGTGCCGATGCTTACAGATGCTCCTAAAAAGAGTGTGAGTAGTAGTTTTTTCATTGTGCTTGGGATTTTATAGAGTCGTTAGAAAGAGTACATAATCATAAAGCAGGCACGCGTATTACCCACCTCGCGCAGTGCCTTGCTACTACCATTGAGCGCCACATCGCCATAGCCTACTGAGGTGTAATCAATCTCCAAGGCCAATTTCAGATGATTGATGGAGTATGTCAGCGAGGGGCTTATGCGGTAGAGATAGTCGGTATTCTTCGCGCCACGCATCCAGAAGTCGTTGGTAGAGATAAAATCCTTGGCAGCACCAAGATTCTTGATGTATCCGAGCAGCAGGCCAGCGCAGAGCTTCTTGCCATAGGTAGCATTCACCCACGAGGCAAGAGAACGCACGGGAGCATACTCATAACTACCCGTCTGCGGGTCATAGGCCGTAGCACCAAAGCCACTAACCATAGTCAGGTGAGCCGTGTTCTGGGCATACAGAACCTTACCCTTGATGTTGAACTTGCCATTCTTGTAGTCGGCAAACACCTCGGGCGAGATGCCTGTCACACGGTCGTTTACCTTCACCTCTACGCTCTGCATCTTCGTTGTGCCGTCCTCTTGCGTTAGCTCTCTTTCGACAAAACTTGTCTTGCGGGGCATAATACTCAGCGCATCGACACCCACGCCAAGGGTAAAGTGCTCGGCTGCGTGCTTTACAGACATATACAACTCGGGCAACTTACTCCACCTAGAATAGCACACATCAACACCGCTGGGGCCTGTCGAGAGGTTGGGGAACTGATACAGAGCCGCCGCCGTGAAGTCCCAGCCCTTGCCCATATCGGCCACTATCTTAACCTGCGGAGAGCGGTTGAAGGCCGCAAAGGGCGAACCTGTTGATAATCCCACAACCGATGGCATAACCTGATTGACCATAGGGTGCCAAGTCTGACCGCAGTAGAGCGTGAGTCGCTCCCAGCCCAGCGCAAGGTATGCTTGGCGTATTCTAAACAGCGTATTGTTAGAGCCGTAGCCGCAGAAGTCCGCCTCAATCTTTGCCGAGGCTGTGGCCTTGCCGATATTGGGGCCCGAAACATCTAATCCCAAACGGGTAGTGAACGACACAAACGAGAGCTTGTCCACATCGTTAATATCCTCGCTACCGTCTTCGTTGAGCTCTACATCTTTGGGCATCATATTGAACATCTCACCCATCACCGTTACGCACTCGCGCGTGTCGTAGCAGATGTAGTTTTTGACAAAACCGTAAGGCTTGAATTTGAACTCGGATAGCTTTTGTGCCTGCGAGGTGAACGAAAGACACAGCATTAGCGCGAGGGATAATATTCTCTTCATCGTACAATAGTTTTTCTTATCGTCATAGCGACCGCCCGTAGAGTTGGTTACAAAACTCCACCACAGTGCTTGGCCATAACGCACAAAGATAGGTATATTTTTTAAGATATTGCCTTCATACCAAAACTCAGTTCCAAAAAAACGCAACACAGATTTGATATATCAACAATTATTAGTATCTTTGATACAGAGCAATATCAACAACTAAACAGGCACTACTATGATTGGCAAAGTAAAGTGGTTCGACAGCAAAAAGGGTTACGGCTTTATCCTTATGGAGGATGATAGTGAGATTTTTGTACACTACACGGGCATCGTTGCCGAGGGCTTCCGCGCGCTGACCGAGGGTCAGAATGTCGAGTTTGAAGTGGACGACAACCCCAAAGGCCGTCAGGCTGTAAATGTCGCAGTCATCAAGAAGAGCAAAGAGGAGTAAAGAGAAAAGAGGAGAGTTCAAAGAGCAAAGAGCAAAGAGAAAGGTGCTATTAGCACCTTTTTTGTTATAGGAGGGATAGGTATTATAAGTATTATAAGTATTATAAGTATTATAAGTATTATAGGAGTTATGGGAATTATAAAAAAGCAAAATATAACACCTATATTACTTATAATACTTATACCACCTACACCACCTACACCACCTACACCACGCCCAAACACAAAAAAAGGAAGAACTTTTGTTCTTCCTTTCAGTACCCCCTCAGGGGCTCGACTGCGCTCGGCTAAAAGCGCAGTCGTGTGCTCGTATATTGACACCCTCCCATCCTCCCTGAGAGGGAGGCGCATACAGGGTTCTCGCTCGAAGGCTTAAAAACAAAAAATCCGATGGAAAAACCATCGGACCTTTTGTTGTACCCCCTCAGGGGCTCGAACCCTGGACCCCAACATTAAGAGTGTCGTGCTCTACCAACTGAGCTAAAGAGGCATCTTTTACAACCGTGTCACTTTCGTTCCTGATTGCGAGTGCAAATATAAGGCACTTTTTTATTCTGTGCAAATTTTTTGCAAACTTTTTTCAAAAAAAATTACTTTTTTTTGTCATTGTTCCATTCGCCACCGCCGTCAGAGTAGCTCACAGGACGCTTCGCCTCCAACTCTTTAAGGCGTAAGTAACTCTCATACAGATTAATACCATTAGCCGACTCGTCCGCCAGCTGATACTCCACCACGCAAGCATAATTTCGCGTTGTATAGTAACATTTTTCTACTCTTTCTTTGTAAGCCTCACTCCACGCGGGGTCATTCGACTCATTGCCGCCCACCTTGCGCGACACTCCGCTATTGCGAGTAGAGATGGGAACCTGCGCCACGACATACATTCCCAGCGAGTCGCACATACGATACTTATCGTGCTCCACGGCCGCATTCAGGAAGCGCACGGCATTATAGTTAGCGTTGCGCGCCGCCGCTATATCCTTGTCGGTTACGGTGCGAGCATCTACATCTTTTATATTAAGAGTGGTCTTCACGCCATTTACATACAACTCGCCACCCTCATAATATACATCACGGAAGCCTATCATATGGGTCTGGTAATCGACATAACGACCCTCAATCTGCGTTTTCAGGTTCACGCGATAGCGCACAGGGCTCTCAGCACTCCACACCATAGCAAGAGGTATCTGCGTAGCTACCTTCACAGTATCCTCGCCCTTCATCTCCAAGACAACATCTTGGTGGCCATAGGTCAATAGCGTGGTATCCGACTCGATAATCTCATAGTGTATACGCGCACGCTTAGGGTTGAGCGACTCGGTCTTAACAACAAAGCCAAGCTCGACATTAGCCTGACTAATCTGAGGCTCCACACGCGTGTTATGCACAACATCACGCACATATATCATAGGCTGCGAGAGCATATACACCTCGCCCACGCGCGGCTGCTTATCCACGGCGAAAGACTCCAAACGCTCGCTCCAATGGTTTTTCAGCACACGAATCTGGATAGTGTTGTTCTCCTGCTTGGTAGCCTTCGTAGCGTCAAACTCGGCGGGAGAGAAGCCATTTGAGGTGTAACCCACCCTCTTGCCATTAATCAGCACCTCGTAGGCCCCCGATGCGCTCTCGATGTGGACCACCGACTGACGGCTAAGCCACGAGAAGGGAGCAGTAAACTGCGCCGTAAAGAGTGTAGCATCACCATCGTCCGTCTGCTTCCACTCGCCTATGGTACGCAGGTACTGCGACTTTACAACCACGCCAGCGTGCGTCTGCGCCAATGCCGATGTGTTGTAGGGGGCGATGCGTGCTCGGGGCGTAAGGGCATTCTCGGATACAACATCCTGCGCCATAGCCACAGCAGAGCAACACATAAGAAGGGTTATGATAGAGAAAAATCGTTTCATATATTTCAAATTATCGCTATATTTGTGTCAAAGTTATAAAAAAATTTGTTCCCACGATGGAATCGAACCCAAAACTAAACTTTCCGCGCATAAATTTACGAGCCAAGCAAGAGGGCGGGCGAACACTCGTCTTCGATGAGGTGCGTAAGATATATGTGGTGCTGACACCCGAGGAGTGGGTACGACGACATCTTGTGTCGTTTCTTGTCAACCACTGCGGGGCCGCTCTGCACTCCATTGTGGAGGAGTATGCTGTAAACCTCAACACGATGGCTCAGCGTGCCGATGTTGTTGTTATGGGTGACGATGCCAAGCCTCTGCTTTTGGCCGAGTGCAAGGCTACGGATATAAATCTTCTCAGCCGTGATACCCTGCACGAAGTATTCTCGCAAGCCACCCGCTACAATGCTGTGGTAGGTGCCCGATATATCGTCATAACCAATGGCCTGCAACACTTCTGCTACGAGCTTTCAGCCAAGGGTTACACCGCACTTGCGGCCTTTCCTCGATTGGGATAAAGGCTCAAACTACTAATTGTATTGCGTTACCCACACCACTTGCACACCACGCTACCCTACACCAATTACACTACTCCACGCCATTTATTGGGTGCATACTCTCGATATACTCACGAAAAGCATCACGGTAATTCACGCTGATGGGCACATACTCTCCGTTGTCCAGGTATACTCTTCCACGAGCATACTCCTTCACACGGCTTAGGTTCACAATATACGACCTATGTACACGCATAAAGCGGTTTGAGGGCAGGGCGCTCTCCATATTTTTGAGTCTGAACAGAGTCATCAGCGACGAGCCCGAGGTAAGATGCAAACGCACATACTCGCCCACGCTCTCTATATATATAATATCGGTATAGCGCACCAGCGACACCTTGTAGTCGGCCTTAATCGAGATGCACTCCTTATCCTCGTTTTGCTCCTGCGCAGGCACAGCCTCAGCCGAGGGGGTAATCTGCTGCTCACGCAGACGCTGCAACTCCAAGAGCGAACGCGCCTTATTCACGGCACGCTGGAAGTCGTCGAAGCTGAATGGTTTGAGCAGGTAGTCCACGGCATCGAGTCTAAAACCATCAACCGCAAACTCCGAGTAGGCCGTAGTGAAGACCACCATAGGCGGATTCTCCAACCCACGCACAAAGTCAACGCCATTAAGGTCGGGCATATTAATATCCACGAACATAACATCAACCTGCTTCTCGCCGAGCACCTGCTGTGCCGCGTGAGCGCTATTGCACAGAGCCACCACTTCGAGGCCCTCGATGCGCTCCATATATTTGTTTACCTGACGCAATGCCAGAGGCTCATCATCTATTGCTATGCACTTTATCATACGACATTGGTATTGATAGTTTCACTTTATATTCACGCTCATTGCTCTCGTCTATATCAAGGGTATATCCCTCGCCAAAGAGCAACTCCAATCTCTTCTTTACATTCTCCAAGCCTATGCCGCCCTTCTCCACCTGCAAGCCCTTGTGGCGCGAGTTACGCACCTCGCAGTGGGCAAAGCCATCACGGCACCACAACCTGATATGCACATACGATGGCTTGTCGTAGCTCACACCGTGCTTGAAGGCGTTCTCCACAAAGACGATGATAAGCAACGGTGGCACCTTAGCGTCCATTGGCAAGGGGTTCTCTACATCTAATCGCACATCTACATCGCTCATATAACGGATACGCATCAGCGCAATGTAGTTCTCCATAAACTGCACCTCCTGCGTAAGGTTTGTATGGGCATTCTCCGAGTCGTAGAGCACATAACGCATCATCTTCGAGAGTTCTATCACCGTAGACTTAGCCGCATCGGGGTCGATGTCAACCAAGGCGTGGATATTGTTCAGCGTATTCATAAAGAAGTGCGGGTTAATCTGGTACTTCAAGTAATCCATCTCGGCACGCAGGCTCTGACGCTCCATCTCCACCATCTTCTGCTCGTCGCGTATAGACCTAAACATCAGCTTGATACAGCCGTTAGCACCCATCATAAATAGGCCCAAAATCACATTCCAATACCACTGCAAGTCGGTGAACGAGGCTCTACCGTGTACGATGTACATATCCTGAGCGTAGTATGGTACCAACTGCAACTTGTCGTAGTAGTAATCTATCGGATAGAAAATCGCCGTGAGCATCACCAGCACGGTAATAAGGTATATCCCATAGCGTCGCTGGAAGAGATAACGCGGAGCCAGCAGGTAGTTGTTTACGACGAAGATAAGCACATAGGGCACCAGCTTACTCCACACGATGAGTATATTGGCCAGATAGATATGCTTCTCGGACATCATACTCGAATTGAGGAATGGCACGAGCAGGATGGCAGTCCACACCAAGAAGTAGAGGACATTCTCACCGATAGCAGATTTATTGATATAGTTTCTCATATTAGCAAAGGTAGAAAAAAAATATCAATTACGCAATCAACAAAAAAAGGTGCCGACTTTTCAGTCAGCACCCTAATTATTCATTGAAATTGTATATTAGTACTCCAACTTAGCCAAACGCTGGTAGCTGTTATAACGCCACTTAGCGTTCTCCTCAGCTGCCTGGAACAACTCCTCAGCCTCAGCGGGGAATGCCTTTTGGAGTGAAGTGTAACGAACCTCCTTCATCAAGAAGTCGCGGAACTTCGACCAGTCGGGCTCCTTAGAATCCATCACGAAAGGATTCTTACCCTGCTCCTCCAACTGAGGATTGTAGTGCCACAAGTGCCAGTAACCGCACTCAACAGCCTGCTTACCTACGGTCTGTGTGCGAGTCATACCGCCCTTGATACCGTGGTTGATACAGGGAGCGTAAGCGATAACGAGTGAAGGACCAGGATAAGCCTCAGCCTCCTTCAACACATTAAACAACTGAGCCTGTGATGCACCGATTGAAACCTGAGCAACATATACATAGCCGTAAGTCATAGCGATAGCACCCAAATCCTTCTTGCGGATACGCTTACCGCTTGATGCGAACTTAGCAACAGCACCTACGGGAGTAGACTTAGATGACTGGCCACCTGTGTTAGAGTAAACCTCGTTATCAACAACCAAGATGTTCACATCCATACCAGATGCCAATACATGGTCAACACCACCGAAGCCGATATCGTAGCCCCAGCCGTCACCACCGATAATCCACTGAGACTTCTTAGTGAGCCAATCCTTCATTTCGAGAATCTTCTGGCAAGCATCGCAACCACAAGCCTCCATCATAGGAATCAAACGCTCGGTAACCTCAGCCGACTTAGCCGACGAAGCGCGGTTCTCAATCCACTCCTTCATTACGCCCTTCAACTCATCAGAGCACTGCTCGCACTCGGCGATAGCCTTCTCCATATAAGCCTGAACGCGGTCACGCAACTTCTCAACACCTACATGCATACCCAAACCAAACTCGGCGTTATCCTCGAAGAGTGAGTTAGCCCAAGCGGGACCCTGACCCTTATCATTTGTACAGTAAGGAGTAGAAGGTGCAGAACCAGAGTAGATAGATGTACAACCTGTAGCGTTAGCAACCATCATCTTGTCACCAAAGAGTTGAGTGATAGTCTTGATATAAGGAGTCTCACCACAACCAGCACAAGCACCAGAGAACTCGAACAAAGGCTGTGCAAACTGAGAGTTCTTCACAGTCTTAGTCTTATCTACAACCTGCTTGTAACCTACATTCTTTGTAACAGCATTCCAGTTCTCAGCCTCAGCCATCTGTGACTCCAAAGACTTCATTGTAAGAGCCTTGGTCTTAGAAGGACATACATCAACACAGTTGCCGCAACCTGTACAATCCAAAGGAGATACCTGAATACGGAACTTGTAAGCCTTAGTCTCACCCAAGCCCTGCTTCCAAGCCAAGCCCGATGCAGCAGCCTCCTCATCAGTTGCAAGGAAGGGACGGATAGCAGCGTGAGGACAAACATAAGAACACTGGTTACACTGGATACAGTTCTCAACCGACCACTCGGGAACATTCACCGCGATACCACGCTTCTCGTAAGCAGCAGTGCCGTTATCCCAAGTACCATCCTCGCGGCCATTGAATGCCGATACGGGGAGGTCGTCACCCTTCAATGCGTTGATGGGGTCTACAATATTGCGAACGAACTCGGGGCGTGACATATCCACCGCAGCAGCCGCAGCCTTAACCTCGATTGAAGCCCACTCAGCGGGAATCTCAACCTTCTCTACTGCGTTACCACCTGCGTCAACAGCAGCATAGTTCATATTAACGATATCCTCACCCTTCTTGCCGTAAGACTTCAAGATAGCCTTCTTCATCTCCTCAACAGCCTTCTCGAAAGGAATTACATTTGCAATCTTGAAGAATGCAGACTGCATAATGGTGTTGGTACGGTTACCGAGGCCCAACTCCGAAGCAATCTTTGTTGCGTTGATGATATAAAAGTTGATATTGTTCTTTGCCAAATAAACCTTCATATGGTCGGGCAATGTAGCGCAAGTAGTAGCAGCATCGTGAACAGAGTTCAAAAGGAATGAACCACCCTTCTTCAAGCCCTTCAATACATCATACTTGTCAACATACGAGGGAACATGGCAAGCCACAAAGTCGGGAGTAGTCACAAGGTAAGGTGAGCGAATAGGAGAATCACCGAAACGCAAGTGTGAAGATGTATAACCACCTGACTTCTTAGAGTCGTATGAGAAGTATGCCTGGCAATACTTGTCAGTAGAGCCACCGATAATCTTAATTGAGTTCTTGTTAGCACCCACAGTACCATCAGCACCCAAACCGAAGAACAAGCCCTCGAAAGTACCCTCCTTAGCAAGAGCAATCTCCTCGCCTACGGGCAATGAGAGGTTTGTAACATCGTCGTTGATACCCACAGTGAAGTGGTTCTTAGGCTCTGCTGCCTCCAAGTTCTCAACAACTGCCATAATGTGTGCAGGAGTTGTATCCTTTGAAGAGAGACCATAGCGACCGCCGATAACCAAAGGCTGGTTCTCCTTACCGAAGAACATATCCTTAACATCGAGGTACAAAGGCTCACCATTTGAGCCGGGCTCCTTAGTGCGGTCCAAAACGCATACACGCTTAACAGATGCGGGAACAACATTGAAGAAGTACTTCTCTGAGAAGGGACGGTAGAGGTGTACGGTGATAAGACCCACCTTCTTGCCCTGAGCTGCCAAGTAGTCGATAGTCTCCTTGATAGTCTCTGTGATAGAACCCATAGCAACGATTACATTCTCAGCGTCCTCAGCACCATAGTATGTGAAGGGCTTGTAGCAACGACCTGTAATCTCAGAAATCTTCTCCATAGTCTCAGCAACCATATCGGGTACTGCGTTGTAGAACTTGTTAGAAGCCTCACGAGACTGGAAGTAGATATCGGGGTTCTGAGCTGTACCACGAGTTACGGGGTGGTTAGGATTCAAAGCCGCAGCGCGGAACGCCTTCAAAGCGTCGCGGTCGAGTAGTGATGTAAGCGAAGCGTCGTCGATGAGCTCTACCTTCTGAATCTCGTGTGATGTACGGAAGCCATCAAAGAAGTGGAGGAAGGGAATACGAGCCTTCAATGCTACGATGTGAGCCACACCTGCAAGGTCCATAACCTCCTGTACAGATGATGTAGCCAACATAGCAAAACCTGTCTGGCGTGTAGCCATTACATCCTGATGGTCACCAAAGATTGAAAGAGATGACGCTGCCAAAGCACGAGCCGATACATGGAATACGCCCGGGTGCAACTCACCAGCAATCTTGTACATATTGGGAATCATCAGCAACAAACCCTGTGATGCTGTAAATGTAGTGGTCAACGCACCGCTCTGCAATGAGCCGTGAACAGCACCTGCTGCGCCAGCCTCAGACTGCATCTCTACGACCTTAACGGTCTCACCAAACATATTCTTCTGACCCTGAGCAGCCCACTCGTCGACATACTCAGCCATTGTCGATGAAGGAGTGATGGGGTAAATTGCAGCTACCTCCGAAAATTTGTAGGCGATGTGAGCCGCAGCATAGTTACCATCACAAGTGATAAATTTCTTCTCTGACATAACTAATTAGTTTATTTTGATGTTTTTGTAAATAATTTCACAATAGTCGATAGAATCATCTGTCGCACGCAGAATCGCCTGTCGTAGACAGAGTTTACCTCAAATCTTGGCAAAGATACAACTTTTGGATTTGTTTTCATAGTTTTTTCAATGTTAATAATTTAACAACTTTACTAATTCTGTGCAAACGCCATTTGGGCAACAAATTATTCTGCAATTATTTTTCTTAGGCAAGCAACAAAAGCCCCCACGGAAGCGCATTTATCGGGAAAAATCTCTATTTTTGCAATCAATATGCAAATAGCGTTATGATAACATACCAAAAGAAAATATTAAAAAATTCCCTCACCGTAATTGCCAACCGTGACCGCGCATCGCGTATGGCGGCGGTGAATATTCTCTACCGTGTGGGAGCACGCAACGAGCGAGCCGAGCGCACTGGTCTGGCCCATCTGTTTGAGCATCTGATGTTTCGTGGCACGCACAATGTACCCGACTTCGACACCCCCGTACAGATGGCTTGTGGCGAAAACAACGCCTTTACCAACAACGATTATACCGATTTTTACATCACCCTGCCCGTTGACAACATTGAGACGGCTCTATGGCTCGAAAGCGACCGTATGACGGGACTGAATCTATCGGCCGAGGCTGTTGAGATAGAGAAGAGAGTTGTTGTCGAGGAGTTTCGTCAGCGTTACCTGAACCAGCCCTATGGCGACCTGAATATGCTGCTGCGCGATATGGTATATACCTCACACCCATATCGTTGGGCTACTATTGGTCTTTCGCCCGACCACATCGAGAATGTTTCATTGGAGGAGATTCACGACTTCTACCGTCGCTTCTACCACCCCTCAAACGCCATTCTATCGGTATCGGCCGACATCGAGCCTGAGCGCGTATTTGAGCTGGCCGAGAAGTGGTTTGGCGACATTGAGGATACACCCTACCCCACGCCCGTAATCACCCCCGAGCCCGAGCAGTGTGAGGCACGCCGCAAGACAGTTGAGCGTGATGTACCCGCCACAACCATAACCATCGCCTTCCAGATGGGTGACCGCCTCTCGCGCGACTTCTTCTTGGGCGATATGACCTCCGACCTACTGGCTGGTGGCGACTCGGCACGATTGTACGAGCGACTGATAAAGAAAAAGCAACTCTTCGCAAGCGCCAATGCCTACATCTCGGGCGATGTTGACCGCGGTATGTTTGTATTCACGGGTCAACTCCACCCCACCACTACCGAGGCCGAGGCCGAGGCAGCCTTCTGGGAAGAGATAGAGGACCTTCAACGCTGTAACATAACGGCTTACGAGCTCGAAAAGGTCAAAAACAAGTTCGAAGCTAACACCCTTTTCGGTGAACTGAATGTGATGAACAAGGCTATGAATTTGGGCTACTACGAGATGATTGGCGACCTGCCGCTCATCAACCGCGAGGTGGAGATTTACCGCTCGCTTTCGGCCGACGATGTAGCCGACTTCTCGCGTCGCACATTCCGCAAAGAGAACTCATCAACACTAATTTACAGAGCAAAGAAATGACACAGCCACCACTTACCATACCCGCCACGATAGATGTACCGCAGGCCGTGCGCCACACCGCCGCCAACGGCACTCCTGTACACGCCATCAACTGCCCCGAATATGAGGTGGTGCGTGTTTCGTTTGTATTCCACGCTGGCACCGTCACACAGAAGCACCCCTTCACCGCATCGGCTACGGCTAATATGCTGGCCGAGGGTAGCGAGAATATGACCTCACAGCAGATTGCCGAGCAGTTGGATTACTACGGCTCATACTTCGATATAAACATCGACCGCGACTACTCTTATATTACATTCTGCGCCCTGTCGAAGTTCTTCCCGCAGACCGCCGAGGTTATCGAGGAGGTAATCCTCCGCCCCACCTTCCCCGAGCGCGAGGTAGCTATTTACAGCGCCAAGCGTCGCCAGCAGCTCTCAATCGAGCGTCGCAAGGTGGAGACAATGGCACGCGAGAACTTCGCGAAGGCTATCTTTGGCGAGAAGCACCCCTACGGCATATCGTACCCCGAGAGTGCTTACGACCAGCTATGCCGCGAGAATATCGAGGAGCACTACAAGCGTTGCTATACGGCCGACAACTGCATCGTGGTATGCAGCGGCAGTATCAGCGAGCAGGTGCTTGGCCGAATAATGGATATTGCCAACAAACTATCCAAGTCGGGTATTATCGAGCAGACATCATTCCCCGCCTTTGACACGCGCCACGATGCACGCATACAGCACGATGGCGCAGTGCAGTCATCTATTCGTATGGGTAGCCTGCTCTTCCCCCGCACACACGAGGAGTTTATCCCTATGCAAGTGCTCTCGATGGTGTTGGGCGGCTACTTCGGCTCACGCCTGATGCAGAACCTACGCGAGCGCAACGGATTTACATACGGCGTATTCTCAGCTATGGTAAACTTCCAGAATGCAGGTTATCTGGCCATCGCCACACAGGTTGGCACCGAGGTTACAGAGGCCGCCTTGGAGCAGATTGCCAGCGAGATAGAGACCCTGCGCCACGAGATAATCCCCGAGCAGGAGTTGGCTCTGGTGAAGAATATTATGGCAGGCGAGATGATGCGAATCTTAGACGGTCCGTTTGGCATAGCCGATGTAACAACAGAAAATATCCTCTGCGGATTTGACAACTCACACATTGCCGACAACCTCAACCGCATACGCAGCACCACAGCCGAGGAGCTACGCTCGCTGGCTCAAAAATATCTCGACCCAAAAGATATGGTTACGGTCGTTGCAGGAGATTTTTCATAACAAAAAAGATTGCCCGTCAAGGCAATCTTTTTTTCTCAATGCAACTCTATAAAAGTTGTATAACAAGACAATATCTTCTCTTTATCGAATAAATAAGAGTTCACGATACTTGGGCAATGGCCATAGCTGGTCATCAATAACCTCCTCCAAGCGGTCGATATGCTGACGAATCTCGTCGAGATACACAGCCACCGTGTCGTGATACTGGATAGCCTTCTCGCGCTGGTCCTCAATACGATTGGCAACCTTACGCGCCTCGACCATCTCATTCACCAGACGCTGTATAGCCGAGGTGTGACTCTGAATCTTGTGAATAAGCTCAATATCCGAGTCATAATTCAAGCCTAGCTCCTTCATCTTGTAGGCCTTATCCAGCAGCAGCGACTCATACTTCGACGCCACGGGAATGATATTATTCATAGTTATATCGCCCAGCACACGCGCCTCAATCTGTATCTTCTTGGTGTAGGTCTCCCACTTAACCTCGGTACGAGCCTCAATCTCCACCTTGCTATAAACGCCCATATCGCCAAACATCTTGATACTCTTCTCGTCAAGACAGCGGTCAAAGATAAGGGGCACCGATGTCTCGCAATCCAAGCCACGGCGCGCAGCCTCCTGCTTCCACTCATCAGAGTAACCATTGCCGTCGAAGTGAATATCCTTGCACTTGCGGATAATATGCTTCAAGGTCTCGTAAATAGCCCTCTCCTTCTTCACGCCACTCTCAATCTTGGCATCAACCTCGCGCTTAAACTCAGTGAGCTGCTCGGCTGCCGCAGTGCAGAGTGTGATGATAGCCTCGGCACAGTTATCTGACGAGCCAACAGCACGGAACTCGAAACGATTACCCGTAAAGGCAAAGGGCGATGTACGGTTACGGTCGGTGTTATCCAGCAGGATAGATGGAATTTGCGAGATGCCACTCATCTTCAAAACACTCTTGGCATCAAAGCGGATAGCGTCGTCGCTTGTGCTACGCTCCAACTTATCCAAGACAGACGAAATCTGCGAGCCGAGGAATGTAGATATGATTGCGGGAGGAGCCTCGTTTGAGCCCAGACGATGGATATTTGTTGCGCTCATAATTGCCGCCTTCAACAGACCATTATGCTTATGCACAGCCGCGATAACATTCACCAAGAAAGTTATAAACTGCAAATTCTCCGAGGGAGTCTTGCCCGGGCCAAAGAGGTTTACACCTGTATCTGTACCCAGCGACCAGTTGTTGTGCTTACCCGAGCCATTGATACCCTTGAAGGGCTTCTCGTGCAACAACACACGGAAACGATGACGGCGGGCAATCTTATCCATAATGGTCATCAAGAGCTGGTTATGGTCGTTGGCAAGGTTAGCCTCCTCATACACGGGAGCCAACTCAAACTGACCCGGAGCAGCCTCGTTGTGGCGAGTCTTGACGGGGATACCGAGCTTCAAGCTCTCGTACTCCAACTCTTTCATAAAGTTGATTACGCGCGCGGGGATAGCACCAAAGTAGTGGTCCTCCAACTGCTGATTCTTAGCCGCCTCGTGACCCATAAGCGTACGACCCGTCAGCACAAGGTCGGGACGCGCCGCCCAGAGGCTCTCGTCAACAAGGAAATACTCCTGCTCCCAACCGAGATATGTATATACACGACTAACATTCTTATCGAAGTAGTGGCACACCTCCGTAGCAGCCTTATCCACAGCCGATATAGAGCGCAACAGGGGCACTTTGTAGTCCAAAGCCTCACCCGTATATGCGATAAAGACGGTGGGAATACAGAGCGTAGTATCTACGATAAACGCAGGCGATGTGGGGTCCCACGCCGAGTAACCGCGCGCCTCGAAGGTGTTGCGGATACCACCATTGGGGAACGACGAAGCGTCGGGCTCCTGCTGAGCCAACACCTTACCCGAGAAAGACTCAATAACCAAACCCTTTCCGTCGGGGTCAGAGAACGAGTCGTGCTTCTCGGCTGTACCTCCCGTCAGGGGTTGGAACCAGTGAGTGTAGTGGTCTGCGCCGTTATCAAGCGCCCACTGACGCATACCCGCAGCCACGCTGTCGGCCAACTCCAACGAGAGCGGAGTGCCGTTATCCATAGTATTGAGCAGCGCATCGTAAGTAGGCTTGTCGAGATACTTACGCATCACATTGCGACCAAAAACTTTCACACCAAAATAGTCCGAAGGTCTTGCGCTCGGAGCCTCGACCTCAACAGCGGTGTGATTCAACGCCGCCTCAACCATCTTAAATCTTAGCATAGTATATTAAAATTATTTTTGTTTGCACTCTTTTGCCTCACAGCACGGGACATAATGGAACATTTTTAAAAAGTGACCATAAAGACCTTTTTAACACCACCAATATCCACCGTGACAAAAATAGTATTTTTTCGCTCATTTTACGATTTTGGATACTCTTTTTCACAAAAACAGCCTAAAAAAATTGTCATTTTCATAAAACAACACCCACTTTTCGCGCAAGACACTGCAAAAATCACAATAAAACTCAAAATCAAGCAAAAATTAACGCAACGCGCATCATCTCATACTATCAGTGCAAATTTGTACATATTGACCAATTTCACGCCTCCACACCCACCGACCGCAAATTTGAACTCAAAACGAAAAAGAGCACGGTAAGTTAAATAGTTGTTAATTTCTTAACGAAAGATTCCTTTTTTAATATAAATATTGTTATCTTTGCGTGATTCATTACGAATCACAACCTCGAAATGAACACACAAAACATATAAACATACACTAATAACTAAATTTCCGAACAATTATGGCTAATACCGAAAAAGAAAAGTTGTTCGCTGAATTCCCCGCGGTTTCGACCGAGCAGTGGGAAGCAGTCATTACAACAGACCTTAAAGGTGCTGACTACGAGCGTAAGCTTGTATGGAAAACTGCCGAGGGATTTAATGTGCGCCCCTACTACCGCGCCGAGAATCTCGAAGGCATCGAATTTTTGGGCTCACAGGCCGGCGAGTTCCCCTATGTACGCGGTACTCACAACGGCAACGACTGGGCTATCCACCAGACTGTTAATGTAAAGTGCCCCAAGGCTGCTAACGAGGAGGCTTTGGCTTTGCTTAACTCTGGCGTAAACTCACTTGGCTTCTGCTTGTGCGCAATGGAGACAGTTACAGCTGAGGATATCGACACTCTCTTGGAGGGTATCTGCATCCCCGCAGTTGAGCTCACATTCGCTGGCAAGAACTTTGTTGCAACTGCTGACCTTATCTTTGCTAAGGTTGAGGCTTTGGGCTTGAACAAGGACGAGGTTAAGATTAACTTCGTATTCGACCCCATCGTTAAGGATCTCTCTCAGAAGGGCATCTACTGCTGCGGTGACGCAGAGGGTACTGCTTGCTACGAGGCTGTTGCAGCATTCATCCAGAAGACTGCCGAGTACAAGAACATTCGCGTAGTGAATGTATCAGGCCAGATTTTCAGCAACGCAGGTTCTACTATCGTTGAGGAGTTGGCATTCACTTTGGCAGCAGGTCACGACTACTTGGTTAAGCTCACCGAGATGGGTCTTCCCGTTGACTTGGTAGCTCGCAAGATTCGTTTCTCATTTGCTGTTACCTCTAACTACTTTATGGAGATTGCTAAGTTCCGCGCAGCTCGTATGTTGTGGGCTAACATCGTTAAGGGCTACAACCCCGAGAAGGAGTGCTCTTGCAAGATGTTCGCACACGCCGTTACATCTACTTGGAACCAGACAGTATACGACCCCTATGTAAATATGTTGCGTGGCACAACCGAGGCTATGTCTGCTACTTTGGCTGGCGTACACTCTTTGGAGGTTGTTCCCTTCAACGCTTCATACGAGGAGCCCAACGAGTTCTCAAAGCGTATCGCTCGCAATGTAGAGCTTCTTTTGAAGCACGAGTCACACTTCGACCAGGTTGTTGACCCCGCAGGTGGTTCATACTACATCGAGACTCTTACAAAGAACATCGCCGAGCAGGCTTGGAAGCTCTTCCTCGAAGTAGAGGATAAGGGTGGCTATGTTGCGGCATTCAAGGCTGGCTTCATCGTAGAGAAGGTTAAGGCTTCGGCAGCAGCTAAGGATAAGAACATCACTACTCGTCGTCAGATTTTGTTGGGTGCTAACCAGTATCCTAACTTCACTGAGGTTGCTGATGCAGCAGTATCTGCTGATGTAGTAACTCGCGCTGAGGGTGAGAATGTTCTTACTCCCTACCGTGGTGCTATGGCATTCGAGGCTATGCGTCTGCATGTAGACCGCAGCGGCAAGGAGCCCAAGGCATTTATGCTTACTTGCGGTAGCTTGTCAATGGCTCGTGCTCGTGCACAGTTCTCTTGCAACTTCTTCGCTTGCGCTGGTATCCGTGTTCAGGACAACACATTCTTCCACTCTGTTGAGGAGGGCGTAGCAGCAGCTTTGGAGGCTAAGGCTGACATCGTAGTTGTTTGCGCATCAGATGACGATTACGCAGAGGTAGCTCCCAAGGTTAAGGAGTTGCTCGGCGGCAAGGCCATCTTGGTTGTTGCTGGTGCACCTGCTTGCACACCTGAGTTGGAGGCACAGGGTATCAACAATTTCATTAATGTAAAGAGCAATGTACTCGATACTTTGAAGTTCTACCTTAAAGAGTTGGGTATCTAAAAAGCAAAGCAATGAGAGCAAAATTTGAAAATTTATCATACGAAGGCGGTCAGGCACAGTGCTGCGCCGCTTCTGCTGAGGCAGCACAGCCTTGGCTCACAGCCGAGCAGATACCCGTTAAGGCTAACTATACGGCTAAGGATTTGGAGGAGTTGGAGCACTTGAACTATGCAGCAGGTATCGCTCCCAACTTGCGTGGTCCTTACTCAACAATGTATGTAATGCGTCCCTGGACTATCCGTCAGTATGCAGGTTTCTCTACTGCCGAGGAGTCTAACGCATTCTACCGTCGTAACCTTGCTGCTGGTCAGAAGGGTTTGTCAGTAGCATTCGACCTCGCTACACACCGTGGTTACGATGCTGACCACCCCCGCGTAGTAGGTGATGTTGGTAAGGCTGGTGTATCTATCTGCTCAGTAGAGGATATGAAGGTATTGTTCAACGGTATTCCTTTGGACAAGATGTCAGTATCTATGACTATGAACGGTGCCGTATTGCCCGTATTGGCATTCTACATCGTTACAGGTTTGGAGCAGGGTTGTACACTCGACCAGTTGGCTGGTACTATCCAGAACGATATCTTGAAGGAGTTTATGGTGCGTAACACCTA
>JAZOPO010000021.1:0-49509 GCA_045655585.1 Alistipes sp.
CTCCTGCATAGCCTTCGATGCACGCAAGAATGGTTTTCTGACAATCAGATAGACCTGCTTACAAATCGAAGCGAGATAGGTAGCCTCCTCGCACGCGGTATCGCCACCGCCCACAACAGCCACATCCTGCTTGCGGTAGAAGAAGCCGTCGCACGTAGCGCAAGCGCTCACGCCCTGACCGCGATACTTCAACTCCGACTCCAAGCCCAAATACTTTGCCGACGCACCCGTAGCAACGATAATCGACTCGGCCTCAATCTTCTTCTCGCCGTCGATGCTCACAACAAAGGGGCGCACGCTGAAATCGATGTCGGTCACAATGCCGAAGCGCACGTCAGCACCAAAACGCTGTGCCTGCTGCTTTAATTGTGCCATCATCTCCGTACCGCTGATACCCTCGGGATAGCCGGGGAAGTTTTCAATCTCGGTGGTTGTGGTGAGCTGTCCTCCGGGCTCGATACCCTCATACACGATGGGCGAGAGGTTAGCACGCGAGGTGTAAATTGCAGCGGTAAAACCCGCAGGTCCGCTACCGATAATAAGACATTTTGTCTGTTCCATAGTTCTCTCTGTTTTATTGTTATTTTATTGTATATCAAATTATTTTGCATTCGCTCGGGGGGGGGGTAATTGGCCATTTCATCATCCCAATCCTCCAACTCTTCGAGTCTCTCACCCTCATAATTAAATACCATCCAACCCTCATCGCCAAGCACCTGCGAGTTACCACTCACAACATCGTAGTCAACAACCTTATAGCGAGGTTCGATGATATACTCGCCGTGGCGATTGATAAGACCCATACCCTGCGGAGTCTGCACCTCGGCACGGCCTTCACAAAAGTCACTCACCCACTCATACTTAGGCTCAATGACTATATTATTGTCGCTATCAACAAAGCCCCAGCCCGTATCGTGTTCAACGGCGGCCAAGCCCTCGCGCATAAAGCGCACGGAGAGATGGCCCGTAAGGGGTGTTGCTGCGCAATAACTATCTAAATCTGCATCGTGCACCACCATTCCATCAAGACGAGATGCAATCTTCGTGTGCAATGCTGCAAAGGTCTCATCGTCACCTCCCACGCCATCGGTAGCATAGTACCAGCGCACGAGATGAAGATGGTAATCCTCGTCAACAAGTATATTCTCTTCGCGGATATTATTATGCGATATGCCTGCGCTCTGCAAATTAGCCTGCAACTCATCCAGAGCGTCAATCAGCTGCGTGGCCTCCTGCTCGTCGGCTATCGATGCCACAGCATCAGCAAATGGCAGGCCTGCTGGCAGTGGCTCACAAAGAATATCGCAAGCCATCTCGCGACCCAGGGCATCTACCCAACGCATCTCCTCGCGCAGAATGGTAAGTTGCGGCACGATGGCACTCACAAGGTGGCGTTTTAGAGGGATAAATCGCTCCACACGGCGCAATGACGATGCCGACAACGGCATATATATCATCATATTACGACCGCCACACCTCACCTTTGCCTCGGCAAAATATGTCGAGCGCATAACACTTTCGTCCATACGCGACAACCCAGCCAAAGTCGAAAAGTGGCTTCGGGGAGTCTCCAATGCTGTGCGGAATGATTGTATCGTTGCCATACTACTCCATATTAATTATGCTACGCGAGCCAATATTTATAATCGACAGCAACTCGACAACCGATGCATTATAGCCCATACCGTAGAATGGCGGCACGGCACCCATACCCTTCATCTCAGCAATAACTCCGTCGAAGACCGAAGGCATAACGCTCGAACACTCGGCCAGCGTGCGTGCCTGACGGCCAGCACCCGTCAGCTCGTCGGGCATAGGGAAGAGTATTGATGGCAGAGTCCAGTCGGTGCAGATGTGTACATTCAGCAGCAGCGTCTGCCCATCTTCAGTTGAGATGCGACGCACCTGCGCACAGATGTCTCGCAACTCGTTATCGTCACAATCCGTAGGTTCGCCATCGGTGATATTTATAACAATCGGGGGAAAGCTCTCTCTATTCTCGGGTTTGGCGCACCACTGCTCGACCATATCGCGCACACGCATCATAGCCTCATACATCGGTGTCGTACCCTCGGCATCGGCCTCAACCCAGCAGGGACGGCTATGCTCAATGATTGCCGCCGTGCCATCGGCCAGGTCCTCCTCCACGGCCAGACGCCCCATACGGGGAGTGCGTCGCGAGAGGGCCTCAACACTCACAAAGCCATCTTCCGAGAGAAGATTCTCGACCTTATCGTTGCCATACCCCACAACCGCCACATCGAAGTAGTTGCGCAGAGCGTCCGTGCGACGACAACGGTCCATAAGTTCGGTCACCAGCATATTAGCAGTCATAGCCACCGCCTCGGCCTTGGTTGTTACCATACGGCCAAAACGCACCCTGCCCTGCATAGATGCAGAGCGGTCGAGCATAAGCACAAATGCTGCACGATGTCGGCGTGTAATCTCCTGCGAATACATAGTCAAAACACTTTATCGTACAAAGATATGATTTTTAGGGCAATTTATCAACTCCTCGCGCGTGATTACACGCTCGCCACCATCGGCCAAGCGTATGCGCGTAGAGCCACCACGCAGAGGACCTACATTTGTCACGCTATCGAAACTTGCAACCACACGACCATCCTCCATCGACACAAAGTGGCGATAGCCACCCAATTCCAGCAGTATCATTCCCTCCGAGGGCTCAAAGCCTCCGCCATACAGAGGAGGTATAATCCACTGCTCATCGCTCTTACAACCCCACCAGCCGTGGGCACCATATTCGAGCGTAGGCTGCTTCGCATCGCTCGCAAAAGCGCCACGACACAGATTCATAACACGCTCCAAATCCGACAGATATGGCGTAGACGAAGAGAGCATCTGCGCAACACGATACTCGCGCGCCATACCTCTGCGAGCAAATGCTTCAAGGATATTTTCCAAGGCCGATGTCGCCCGCCAGCCGCTAAGATTTACAAACTCCGCAGGGGCGTGCAGCGGCTCGTGGTATGCTTTATAATACTCGGCCGTAGCGGTATCCTCCGCCATAAGGTGCAACATCGTGGAGATGAAGACTATCGAGTAGTCGTCAATATGTTTGTCGAACATCTCCGCCGTGCGCGCGGGGTGCTGATATGCCGCTGTGCCAATCTCGGGCGCGCGCCGTCCAGCAAAGGCAGGGACGAAGGCGTTATCCCAATCGATGGCCACCATCTCGCCATTGTCGTGAACGATGATATTCTCTGGTTTCAAGTCGCCGTGGGCACGATTCGAGGCGAGCAGAGCCAGCGCCATAGCATCGAACCCCTCGGCCAGAGCGAGATACTCCTGCTCGCTGGTGGCTCGACAGATAGCCTCATCGAGTGTGCAACCCTCGACATAATCCATCAGCAGACAATCAACCCAACGATGACGCCCGACAATATCTATAACGCACAACTCCTTCGAGTGGTATTCTGCACCGTAGATTGCGGGGAGATTTTCGTTGGTGCGGATATAACACTTCAACACCTTGCGACAACCCTTGTGCGTCACATAAAACGACACGGCGGCATTACCCGCAACATATACGGGCCGCGCGTCGCGCATCAAAAATTGCAGGCCACCAAGCGTGCGCCACACCGTATAGGGGCAGGCTACAGCATCGACAATATCGGCAATAGAGAGCATAATTCTATAAAAAAAAGGCGCCACTAATGCAGCGCCTAAGATATTGAATATTTACAGATTAGCAACCGCAACCCTCGTCGCCGCACTTGCCACCCTCGCAACCGCTCTCGCAGTCACCGTGGCAACCGCAGTTGCAACCGCCCTGTGAAGCCAAATCCTCGGGAGTAACATCGCGTACCTCAACAACCTCTACATCGAAGTTCAAGGTCTTGCCAGCCATAGGGTGGTTGAAGTCCATCTTAACGGTCTCCTCGCCAATCTCCTTAACTACGCCGAGCATACGGTTACCCTGAGCATCGCTCATAGGAATCTGATTGCCAACGAAGAGCAAGTTATCAGCAACCTTGCCATCAATCATAAAGATTGACTTGGGGAGGTCTACAACAGCCTCGGGGATAATCTCGCCATAACCATCGGCGGGAGCCAATGTAAACGATACCTTCTCACCGGGCTCCTTGCCGATGATAGCACCCTCGAACTTGGGCAAAAGCATACCTGTACCGCAGATGAACTGCAAGGGCTGACCCTCGCGTGACTGGTCGGCAATCTGACCATCAACGGTCAAGGTGTAGTGTACCGACACCATTTTTGCATTTTCTACTTTCATATTTGTTGTTTTAGTTTAATTCGCCTTTTGTTTGAAGCACACAAAGATATACACTTCGTGGAGAGTTACCAAATTTCAAATCAAAATTTTATTTTGCATAAACAAAAAAAACGGAGAAAGTTTTTCAACTCTCTCCGTCTGGTACCCAGAGCCGGGGTCGAACCGGCACAGGGGTGAACCTACTGGTGTTTGAGACCAGCGCGTCTACCGATTCCGCCATCTGGGCCTCTATTTCTTGGAGCGGTGTAACCGTTTCCTCGAAAAGGTGTGCAAATGTAGGCATATTTTTCTAAACTGCAAAAAAAACAAGAAAAAAAATCAATTTTATTGCAAAAAAGTTGCTTTTCGGCCCCAAAACGACCCAAAAGAGCCCTTTTTGCACCCTCAAAACGGATCTTTTCAAAAAAACAGGTGCCACGATGCGGATATATGCGCAAAAATCTCTATTTTCGCTATCGGAAAACAATAATACATATATAAAATGATGCGAAACTTAATTCTTTTAGTAACAGCTGTGCTTATGACAACCATTTCGGCAGCACAAACTTCGGGCAAGCTCCTCACAATCGAGGATGTGGTCCTCAATCGTGACCTCACGGCCAAGACATACCCCACACAGTGGGTAGGTGCGAGCGACTCGTACTCGGTCGTAGAACAAAACAACCTTGTGGCGTATGATGCACGCACAGGCAAGCAGCGCACGCTCATCACTCTCGACGAGTTGAACACACTGCTCGACACTAACTTCAAGACATTCCCGCCCTACGCCTACGAAGATGAAAACTCGCTCGTTGTGGCAGCCCACAACAAGCGTAACATAATAAGCCTCGCGGAGCGCAAGGTTATCTCGGCAGCAAAGATTCCCGCAGGCGAGAACCTCACACGCCAGAGTGGCAAGGGCAACCTTTATGCCTACACACGCGAGAACAACCTCTACCTCTTCGACGGAGAGAAGGAGGTGACCGTGACATCGTTTGCCGACAAGAACATCGTATGCGGTCAGAGTGTAAGCCGTAACGAGTTTGGCATCTCGGGAGGTATCTTCTTCTCGCCCGATGCTACAAAGTTGGCGTTCTATCAGAAGGACGAGTCGCGTGTAACAGAGTTTCCATTGCTCGACATCACCACCCGCACAGGCTCATTGAAGAGCATCAAGTACCCGATGAACGGTATGCCCTCGGAGATTGTAAGCCTCGGCGTATACGACATTGCAAGCGGCAAGACCGTGTATTTGCAGGTTACAGACTTCGACGAGGAGCGCTACCTCACAAACATCACCTGGTCACCCGACTCGAAGCGCATCTACATTCAGGTGCTGGACCGCGCGCAGAAGAACATTCATCTGAACTCATACGATGCCGCAACAGGTGCACGGTTAAAGCAGATTCTCACCGAGCATAACGACCGCTGGGTAGAGCCTCAGCATCCGTTGGTGTTCCTCGATGGCGACCCCACGCAGTTTATCTACTCGACAGATAACCGCGACGGCTACTGGAATCTCTACCTCTGCAACGACGAGGGCGAGGTTAAGCGCCTGACGAAGACAGATGCCAGCGTAAAGTATGTAGCACAGGATGACAAGAATGTATACTACACATCGGCCGAGGTGTCACCCATCGACAACCATCTCTTCAAGGTGGAGCTCAAAAGCGGCAAGCAGACACGCCTCACCACAGCCGAGGGTTGGCACGCGGCCTCTGTCAGCAAGAGCGGAAAATACTTCCTCGACACATACTCATCGCTCTATGTTCCCCGCGTAGTGGAGCTGGGTCGCACCGATGGCAAGCCCGCACGCGAGCTCTTCCGCGCCGAGGACCCCACCGTGGGTTATAACTATACCCCCATCACCATCGGCACGGTGAAGAGTGCTGACGGCAAGTACGACAACTACTACCGCCTTATCAAGCCCCAGAACTTCGACCCCACGAAGAAGTATCCCGTGATACTTTATGTATATGGTGGCCCGCACTCGCAGCTGGTGCAGAACACTTACCTTGCATCGCTTCGTCGCTGGGAGATGTATATGGCACAGCGCGGATATGTAGTATTCGTAATGGACAACCGCGGAACATCAAACCGTGGAGCAGAGTTCGAGAAGGCTATCCACCGCCAGTGCGGTCAAGCCGAGATGGCCGACCAGATGGCCGGTATGGAGTGGCTGATGTCACACGAGTGGGTTGACAAGGAGCGCATCGGCGTACACGGATGGAGCTACGGCGGCTTTATGACTATATCGCTCATCACAAACTACCCCGACATATTCAAGGTGGCCGTGGCTGGTGGTCCCGTAATCGACTGGAAGTGGTACGAGGTGATGTATGGCGAGCGTTATATGGATAATGTTCACAACAACCCCGAGGGCTTCGAGAAGACAAGCCTTATCAACAAGGCCACCTCGCTCAAAGGCAAGTTGCTTATCTGCCAGGGAGCCGTTGACCCCGTGGTTGTATGGGAGCATTCGCTCAGCTTCGTGCGCGAGTGCGTGAAGAACAACATCCACACCATTGATTATATGCCCTACCCCTGCGCCGAGCATAATGTGTATGGCCGCGACGCCCTACACCTATATAATAAAATAACTAACTATTTCGAGGATTATCTTCGATAGCTAATACCCCATTTAGGCGCGCGGTTGTCACAATATTGCTGGCAACCGCGCGTTTTTTATTTGGAGAGCTAAATTGACAAAAATCAAAAAATAAGGAGTTCGTCTTGTATAAATAAAATATTATTCGTATCTTTCGGGTTGAAAAGTGTATATATTATTTTAACAAAATAGATTAAAAAAGATTTATTATGGAATTGTTATTCATCGGCGGTCTTGGTACTAGCGAAATTTTACTTATTGTATTGGCACTTTTGCTTTTGTTCGGCGGTAAGAAATTGCCCGAGTTGATGCGTGGTGCAGGTCGTGGTATTCGCGAGTTCAAGGACGCTGTAAATACAGCTACAAAGCCCGAGGAGGACAAAAAGCCCGAGTCAAAAGAGGAGGAGAAATAAAAACTTACTTGACTGAGGTTTAGGGAGATGAGCAAACAGCAGGTTAACGACCAAGCGGAGATGACATTTGGCGAACACCTTGACGAGGTTCGCAAGATTCTGATTCGCGTAGCGCTTATTTTTGCACTGCTCTTCATCGTGCTTTTTGCGATGAAGGGTATCGTGTTGGATGTTGTATTCGCACCCATTCGCGAGACATTTCCAACAAACCGCTTCTTTGATTGGTTGGCAGAATTGATTGGTTCTGACGCACTGAACATCAACCCCGAAGCGGTGGAGCTGTTCAACAACAAGATGGCTGGACAGTTTATGTTGCACATCAAGAGTTCAATCGTCGGAGCTTTTGTTATTGCATTTCCCTACCTTATCTACGAGTTGTGGCTCTTCGTGAAGCCCGCACTCCCGCCCCATCAGCGCAAGCAGAGCATACGCTATGTTGTTGAGACGCCCATCTGGTTTATTATGGGTTTGCTGTTTGGTTATTTCCTTATAGCTCCCTTGGCTGTAAACTTCTTGGGTAACTATCAGGTTAGCGACCAGATCAGCAACATCATCGATGTAAGCTCGTTTATGACAACCGTCATCAGCGTATCGTTTGCTGGAGCTATTGCGTTCCAGCTTCCGTTGCTTATTCGCTTGCTGGCTTCGATTGGCTTGGTTACATCAGACGGTATGCGTCAGTACCGCAAGGTGGCTGTTGTGGCCCTGCTGGTTCTTGCTGCAGTAATCACACCTCCCGATGTGATTAGTCAGTGTTTGATTTTCGTTCCTTGCTATATCCTCTACGAGTACGGCATCGGCATCGCTGAGCGCATCGAGAAGCAGCGCGCAAAGGCTGAGGCTGAGTATCAGGAGCAGATGGCCGCAGAGAAGGCTGCCGCAGAGGCTGAGGCAAATAAGCAGAACGACAACGAGCCCGAGGCAACTGTTGACGCAGACTCTTCATCTGAGGAGGACGAGTTAGAGCGTCGCGAGGTAAGTTACGGCGTGGCAGAGGAGGCTGAGGAGGCTGAGGAGGATAACTCCGAGAGCAAAGCATAACAGGGTAGCGAATGGATAGACTTGGATTTTTCAAGCAGGGACTATCGTCGATGTTCGATGTGGCGAGTTCAATCGTAGGCTTGAAGCACGCGGTGAATGAGTTTACAGAGGTTGTAGACGAGGCGCTGAGCAACATAAAGACCGACATAGGTCTACACCTACCATCGCTCGACGCGGGAATGTATGACGACCCGCAGGGAACACTCTCCGAGGTAGCACGCATAGGCTACACAATGATTGAGGTGGGTTCCTACTACGGTGGCAGGGTGCACGATATGTCTCCCGAGAAGTTCAAGGCATTAGCCAACGGTTTTGGGCTCAAAATAGCAAGTGCCCACCTAAACCATCTCTACGAGGTGCCCCAGGTGGCAACCAAGGAGGCAGACGAGGCGGCAAATGAGGAGGCAACGCAGGAAGTGGCACAGGAGGGCGCAGTAAATGTGGAGGCGGTGCAGAACGATGCTGGTAGTGCAGAGCAGGTTGTAGACAATGCAGAGAACAGCGTAGCACAGCAGCAGACACAGCCCGACCCCAACGACGAGTGGTGGTGCAAGGCGTTGGATATTCACAAGGAGTTAGGCTGTCGATACATAGTGATGTCGCGCCTGCCCGACTATCCCACCGACGAGGTTGTAGCCCAGTATGCCACATACTTCAACCGCATAGGCGAGCTCGCAGCAGAGCGTGGAATGCAGTTTTGCTACCACCCCCGCGAGGTTGAGTTGAAGGCGGTAGATGGCAAGTCGATATTCGAGACCATCGTGGCAAACACCGACCCCGAGAAGGTGAGCTTCGAGATAGACACATACGAGGCACGCGAGGCGGGTGTTGATGTTAAGGAGTTGCTCAAACGACTCAACAAGAGAGTGACACTGCTCCACATACGAGATTACGGCATCTTGGGCGAGAGCGAGAAGATAGATTTTGAGAAGATAGTAGCCGAGGGAATACGCACAGGAGTGAAGGACATCTTCGTGGAGGTGCGCAACTTCACACTCCCCCCGATAAACTGCATCGAGCGCAGCTTCTTCTTCGTGGAGAGCCTGCCCTGCATACGCTACTAATCTTAGCCACAGAGGCCGAGCCGCGAGGCTGGGCCCGACAGACAAGAGAAAGACATTAATTTAGATAACTCTTTATTAACCTAAAATTTAACAACAATGTCAAAGAAAATTTCAAGAGCTGACTTTTTGAAGACCTCAGGTGCAGGTCTGGCAGCAATGACAGTTGTCCCCAACAACGTAATGGGTGCAGCTTTCGGACACAAGGCTCCGTCTGACAAATTGAACATCGCAGGTGTTGGTGTCGGTGGTCGTGGTGCAAGCGTTCTTAACGACTTGAAGGAGGAGAACATCGTTGCATTGTGTGATACCGATTGGAACTATGCCAAGGGTACATTCAACAAGTACGGTAAGGCTCAGCGTTTCTGGGATTGGCGTGAGATGTACGACAAGATCGGCAACCAGATCGACGCCGTAATGTGTGCAACTCCTGACCATACTCACGCATTGGTAGCTGCTAATGCTATGGAGATGGGCAAGCACGTATATTGCGAGAAGCCCCTTACTCACTCAGTTTACGAGTCTCGTCTTTTGACTAAGCTCGCAGCTAAGAACGGCGTTGCTACACAGATGGGTAACCAGGGTTCATCTGGCGAGGGTGTTGAGACAGTATGTAACTGGATTTGGAATGGTGAGATCGGTGAGGTAACTCGCGTAGACGCGTTCACTGACCGTCCTATCTGGCCCCAGGGCTTGATGGTTCCCAAGGAGGTACACGCAATTCCCGAGACTTTGAATTGGGATTTGTTCCTCGGCCCGGCTAAGTATCGTCCTTACAACAATGTATACCAGCCTTGGAACTGGCGTGGTTGGTGGGACTTCGGTACAGGTGCATTGGGTGATATGGCTTGCCACATTTTGCACCCCGTATTTAAGGCTCTCCAGTTGGGTTATCCCACTAAGGTTCAGGGTTCTTCAACTGCTCTCTTGACCGACTGCGCACCTCAGGCTCAGATGGTTACATTGGTATTCCCCGAGCGCGGCAAGAAGGATAAGGTTAAGTTGCCCGAGGTAACTGTAACTTGGTATGATGGTGGTTTGACACCTCCTCGTCCCGAGGGATTGGAGCCCGGTAAGAACCTCAACATGTCTGGTGGTGGTGCTATCTTCTACGGTACTAAGGACATCCTCGTATGCGGTTGCTACGGCGTAGATCCTTACTTGGTATCTGGTCGTGTACCTAACGCTCCTAAGCGTGCGCGCCACGTCGAGCTCTCACACGGTAAGGATTGGGTTCGCGCTTGTAAGGAGGATAAGGCTAACCGTACAATCACTAACTCTGACTTCTCAGAGGCTGGTCCTTTCAACGAGATGGTAGTAATGGGTGTATTGGGTGTTCGTCTCCAGGGCTTGAACAAGGTTCTCGAGTGGGACGGTGCTAATATGCAGTTCACTAACATTAAGGACGACGAGACTATCAAGATTATGATTGAGGACGGCTTCTCAATCCACGATGGTCACCCCACATTCAACAAGACATACACTGATCCTATCAACGCTAAGGCATTCGTTAGCGAGATGATTAAGCACAACTACCGTGAGGGTTGGGGTGGCTTGTTGCCTAATATGCCTAAATAATTTGACAACAAATTAAAACGATTATTAGAAAATGAAAAAAGTATTAATGATGGCCGCTATGGTATCTATGCTTGCAAGCTGTGGTGGTAATGGTGCAAAGAAGGCTGAGGCTGCTGCTGAGGATCCCAACACTATCGTATTGTTCGACGGTACAAGCCTCGACGGTTGGAGAGGTTACGGTAAGGATCACGTTCCTGCTCGTTGGACTATCGAGGACGGTTGCTTGAAGTTTAACGGCTCAGGCGGCGGTGAGGCTCAGACTGGCGAGGGTGGTGATATCATCTTCGCTGCTCAGAAGTTTAAGAACTTCGAGTTGGAGTTGGAGTGGAAGGTTTCAAAGGGTGGTAACTCTGGTATCTTCTACTTGGCTCAGGAGGTTAAGAACGACAAAGGCGGTTACGAGCCTATCTATATCTCAGCACCCGAGTGCCAGGTATTGGATAACGTAAATCACCCCGATGCAAAGTTGGGTAAGGATGGTAACCGTATGTCATCTTCATTGTATGACATGATTCCCGCTAAGCCCCAGAACTCTAAGCCTGCAGGCGAGTGGAACAAGGTTAAGATTATGGTTTACAAGGGCACAGTTGTTCACTACCAGAACGACGAGGCTGTTGTAGAGTACCACTTGTGGACTCCCCAGTGGACTGAGATGTTGCAGGCATCTAAGTTCTCAGAGGAGAAGTGGCCCGTAGCTTTCAATTTGCTTAACAACTGCGGTGGTGAGAACCACGAGGGTTACATCGGCTTCCAGGATCACGGTGACGATGTATGGTTCCGCAACATCAAGGTTAAGGTTCTCGAGTAATCAGAATTTTACCTAAAACGATAGGGCTGCCCGCAAGGGTGGCCCTTATTTTTTTGTAGACGAGAGATGGAGGAAAAGCCACCCTTGTGGTGGGTTAAAATTCAAGATCTGATATAGGTGTTATAGGAGGTATAAGTATTATAGGTGTAATATAATTCCTATAATTCCTATAATTCCTATAATTCCTATAATTCCTATAATTCCTATAATTCCTATAATTCCTATAATTCCTATAACAAAAAAAAGCCAGTCCCGAAGGACAGGCTGTAAACCTAATATTTAAATAGCTTCGTTTTACATCGCAAACGACAGCGTCGCACCAATACGAATAGGCTTGCCGTGGTTGTAGAAGTTGTTATTCATCGACTTGAAGTAGAAGGTGTAGAAGTCGGTGTTTGTAAGGTTACGGCCCCACAACGAGAGCGAGAAGTCGCCCTTGCGCAACTCCACCGATGCGTTCAACTG
The DNA here is from genome assembly GCA_045655585.1 of Alistipes sp. Lineage (GTDB taxonomy): Bacteria > Bacteroidota > Bacteroidia > Bacteroidales > Rikenellaceae > Alistipes. The sequence continues at coordinate 12,212 of JAZOPO010000021.1, forward strand.
CGTGTAGAAGTCCTGCGAGAGAGTATTTGCCTCATTCCAGAAAATCTTACCTGCACCCTGCATAGAGGCGTTGAAAACAACCTCGTCAAGAGCCTTGCCACCAATCCATAGATTATAAGCTGCACCAACAGAAGCGGTATGCTGGGGAGCATAGGGAAGGAAGTTGCCCGAATAGTCGTTGATACCGTCATTGAACTCCATAAACTTGGCATTTGTATAGCCATAGTTTGCCATCAGACGGAGGTGGCTCATCGACATCAACTTAAATACATCCCACGAAGCCGACACCTCAACACCGCGGCTACGCGAGTGACCTGCATTTGACATCATACGGCCCGTAGTAGTTCCATCGGGGAAGACGGTAAGCTGCTGATCACGACACTCAATCCAGAAGGCTGCAAAATCAACACCCACACGGCCATCAGCAAACTGCAAGTGGCCACCCACCTCATAGTTCCAGCTGTACTCGGGGTCGTAGGTCGTAACCGATGCAGCATCGTAGGGCGACGACTCCTCACCCGACGAGGGGCGTCCCATAGCAGACATAGCATCGTTCATCAACGCTGACTTAACCTTATTCTGCAAGATATCTGAGAAAATCTGAGTGTTAAATCCTCCTGCCTTATAACCGCGTGTCACGGTAGCATAAAGGTCGCCAGCACCTGTTGTGTAGTTCACAGCGAACTTGGGCAACAGCTCCAAATAATCCATCTTCTCCTCGCCCTTAAACGGCACCTCAACGGTGCGGAAGTCGGGAATCATTGGCTTCATACCCGGGCGCATAGCGCCCATCTTGTAACCGATGGCCGAGTAGTTATCATACGACATCTTCGAAGCCTCATAATCTAATCGCAGACCCGCAGTGAAGCGCCAGCGCTCACCTGCCTTAACAGATGACTCATGGTAGAGAGCAAGGCCGTAGGTCGGCAGGTCGAAGTTGCTATCAATAGTAAGTGCGTCGCGGTCGAATTCTAACAAATTCTTAATCATAGCGGGCATATTGCCAAGCACAAGGTTGTCGATACCATCCTTCAAAATAGTAACGGGCGCAGCCATATCAATCTTCTTATAGAAGCCATAGGCACCCACAAGCCACTGGTAACGATTTGTCTTATCATTCGAGCGCAAGACCAAATCCTCGGTAAAGGCGTGCTCGTGCTGCTCCTGCACCAGCGTAAAATACGACAAGGGAGTATAGTCCTGGTCCATACGCATACGGTCGTGCATAAACTGGTAGCTCGTTGTCGATGTGAATTTAATCTTATCGCTAGTGTGCGAGACAACAAGACCATTATTGAACGAATAACGCATATATCCGCTGGGATCGTTGTAGTTAACATCGCCAACAGTGTTACTCTCGGCATCGTAGAGTGCATAAGCATATCCGCCCTCGTAGTTGTAGCCAAACGAAGCTGTGTTATCTATCTCCCAGCCACGGCCCAAGTCGCCAACCAAGCGAATACGGCCACCGCTGCTCTCGCCCCAATCGACATTGCGACCATCGAAGGCGTTGTCGAAGAAGCCATCGGTGCGGTTGTAATAGCCACCTGCCGAATAGCCGAACTTACCACCCTTGCTGCGACCATAGTACGAAGCCTTTGCCTGCAAGGTATTACCTGAGCTGTACTCCACCTGCGCGCGCACGCCCTGATAGTTCATCGGAGAGAGAGTATATACATTCATCTGGCCACCCATAGTATTACGACCATAGAGCGTACTCTGCGGGCCACGCAGAAGCTCCACGCGTGCCACATCGAACATATCGAAGTCGTAGTTGTTCTTATTAAGGTATGGCACGCCATCGACCGTAAGACCAATGATAGGCTGGTCGATGCGTGCGCCAAAGCCACGAACATAAATCGACGAAGTCATCTTAGAGCCATAATCGGGTTGGTAGAAGTTAGGCATAATGGCTGAAAGATCCTTTATCGACAGGATACGCTCGTTGCGAATTAAATCACCACCTATGACGCTTGATGAGATGGGCTGCTGACGCAGGCCGTAGTGCTGCTTGGGCATACGCACCGCAACACCTACCTCATCGAGTGAGATGTGGTCATAGAGTGTAGTATCTGCACGCTGTCGCTCATCGGCAAAGACACCAACAGAGAAAGCTGCAATGGCTAAAAACAGAGTAAAAAATCGCTTAGTTATCATCATATGTATAGTTTTTCAATTTATAAAATGTATGGCGCAAAGGTAAAAGTTATTTCTACGCACATCAACTATCAATAGTTATAGTTTTTGGTGGTGGAAATTAAGAAAAAATTGTTATCTTTGTCTATAACGAATTTATTGTAAAACCTAAAAACGCATACAATGTCTAAGAAACTTTCTCGCGCCGACTTCTTGAAGAGTACGGCTGCCGGAGCGGCTGCAATGACAATCGTTCCAAATAATGTTATGGGTGCGGCCTTTGGTCATAAGGCTCCATCGGACAAACTCAACATCGCCGGTATCGGTATCGGCGGTCGTGGTGCAAGCGTACTAAGAGACCTCGAAGAGGAGAACATCGTAGCATTGTGCGACACCGACTGGGCTTACTCGAAGAAGATATTCGAGCGCTACCCCAAGGCTAAGCGCTTCTACGACTGGCGTGAGATGTACGACAAGATTGGCAGTGAGTTTGACGCTATTATGTGTGCTACGGCTGACCACACACACGCCCTCATCTCGTCAGAGGCTATGAACCTCGGCAAGCACGTATATTGCGAGAAGCCGCTTACACACTCTGTATATGAGTCACGCCTGCTCACCAAGCTAACGGAGAAGACTGGTCTTGCAACACAGATGGGTAATCAAGGTACATCGGCTGAGGGTGTAGAGACTGTATGTAACTGGATTTGGAATGGCGAGATTGGCGAGGTTACCCATGTGGAGGCCTTCACCGACCGCCCCATCTGGCCGCAGGGCTTGATGACTCCCAAGGAGGTACACGCCGTACCCGACACTTTGAAGTGGGATTTGTTCCTCGGTCCGGCTAAGTTCCGCCCCTACAATAATGTATATCAGCCTTGGAACTGGCGTGGCTGGTGGGATTTCGGTACAGGCGCATTGGGCGATATGGCTTGCCATGTGCTCCACCCCGCATTCAAGGCTCTTAACTTGGGTTATCCCACTAAGGTTCAGGGTTCGTCGACAGCATTGCTTACTGACTGCGCACCGCAGGCTCAGATGGTGACATACACCTTCCCCGAGCGCGGTAAGATTCACAATATCAAGTTGCCCGAGGTAACTGTTCGTTGGTACGATGGCGGTATCACTCCTCCCCGTCCCGACAGCTTGGAGCCCGGCAAGGATTTGAATGTGGCTGGTGGTGCTACAATCTTCTACGGTACGAAGGATATCTTGGTATGTGGTAAGGATGGTCGTCAGCCCTACCTCGTATCAGGTCGCGTACCGAAGGTGCCCAACCGCGCACTGCATGTTGATTTGTCACACGGCAAGGATTGGATTCGTGCTTGTAAGGAGAACAAGGCTACACGCAAGACTACGGCTTCGAACTTCTTGGAGGCAGGTCCCTTCAACGAGATGGTCGTGATGGGTGTATTGGCAGTTCGCTTGCAGGGTCTGCATAAGATTTTGGAGTGGGACGGCAAGAATATGCAGTTCACCAACATCGGCGACAACGAGACATTGAAGATTATGATTGAGGATGGCTTCTCGATTAAGGATGGCCACCCGACATTCAACAAGACATACACCGACCCCATCAATGCTAAGCAGTTCGTTAGCGAGATGATTAAGCACAACTACCGCGAGGGTTGGAAATTGTGCGATATGCCTAAGTAATTGGGTAGATGAGATTCAGATAGGTGCTGACCGCAGAGGTTGGCACCTTTATTTATACCTATCATAAATGATAGTTTTATCTTTTCGAGAAAATCCATATCTTTGTAATATGAATCACCGTCCGAAAATAGCTGTTATACACCCCAATTCGCTCTGCTGTCTGGCGATGCGAACAATCCTTACGGATATTGCCCCCTTTGTGGGTATGTTCCGCGAGGTGGATATCGTGGCGTATAACTCTATGGATGAGTTTCTGGACGATGCTCCCGAGGCGACAATACATCTCTTTGTCGCGGCAGCCATTCTTGCCGACAACATCGACTACTTCACCCCGATACATCGCCGCTGCATAGTCCTCACCGAGGGCACGCAGGCCGTTGCCGAGGGTTTCCGTGCGGTGGATATTCACCGCCCCGAGCGAGAGTTGTTGAAGGCTTTTCTTACGATGCACAGCACGGCGCATACGGCACACGGCATGGAGCCGCACTTGGAGGAGGCCGAGAGCGAATTGCTGTCTCAGCGCGAGAAAGATGTGCTGGCGCTTATTGTCAAGGGCTATATTAACAAGGAGATAGCCGATATGCTCAACATATCGACCCCCACGGTCATCTTCCACCGCCGCAACATCAGCGAAAAGATAGGCTCGAAGTCTATCGGCCGCCAGACAATATATGCCGTAATGAATGGCATTGTCGATTTCCGCGAGTTGTAGTCTCTACTGCTTGATGTAGGGCTTTTTGCCTCGCCACCCTATCTCTATTTGACAAATACCAGTGCCCCTTCTCTTTGTTACCCTGAAAAAATAGATAGGTGCGACCATCTGTATCCTCGAAGATATGGGGATGGCCCGACTCGCGCTCATTCCACTCACCCTTCTTACCATTGGCCAAAAATGGCTCGTCGAACATACGCTTCCAATGCATACCATCTCGGCTGATGGCTACGCCAATCTGCTGGGGAGAGTTATTATACGCGCCCGCATAGAACATCACAAGGCGATTGCCACGCCGAATGATAGATGCCGCCTCGATGCAGAGCTTCTCCCACGGCAGCTCGGGTTTCAGGATAGGGGCATCTGAGGCCATACTCCACTCGCCGCGGCTGAAATCGGTGTCGGCTTCAGCCGTTGCCACGCCCTGCATCTGCACCTTTCCCTTGGGGTCGCGCGTAGCGTAGTACAGGAAGTATTTACCCTTGAAGAATACAACCTCAGCATCGATAGCACGCCCGTTGTTCCACTCGCCCGTAGGGCGGAAGATGGGATTTGAGGCATCACGCACGAAGTTTATTCCATCTGTTGATGTTGCGTGACATATAGCACAGGGCGAGCCATCCTTGGAATAGTTCTGGTAGAAGATATGTATCACACCATCTCGCACCAAAAATCCCGGGGCAGCCAAACCCTTGTTTTCACTGTCGCGCAGCGAAGCGGCGGTTATCTCGCCCACCTTATGCCAATTTACGAGGTCACGGCTCTCGGCAATGCCCACCGATGTACCCGTTGTAGGGTCGCCCTTTTTGGAGGGAATGGTGCAGTAGATAAGGTATCGGCCATCGAGCTTAATCACATAGGGGTCCTTGCTGAATGGTCGTCCCGTACGCTCCGAATCGCCATACATCATTCGGGGTGTCTGGCCGTATGCCACAAAAGCTGAGCAGATAAAAATCAACAGAAAAAGAAGTCGTTTCATAGCATCAGATGTTTACGAAAAAACGCTTAGTAAATATACGAAAAATAAAACATTTTCGCCCAAACAGTGCGGAATAATATCACATTTTTTGTATATTTGTTTTTAAGTAGAACTTAAAACGAGAGAGATATGAGAAAGTTGTTTTTTGCCATTGCCAGCCTTATGGTATTTGTTGGTTGCACGAACAACCAACCCGCACAGAGCGATTGTTGCCAGGAGTGTAAAAATCCTGTGATTGAAAATATTATGTCGCGCCGCAGCGTCCGCGCCTACAAGGACCAAGCCGTACCCCGCGAGTTGTTGGAGCAGGTCGTTGAGTGCGGTATCAACGCGCCCAATGCGATGAATGCCCAGCAGTGGGAGGTGCGCGTAGTAGGCTCAAAGGAGTGGATTAAAAGAGCTACCGAGGCCTACAAGCAGAGTATGAAGGGTACTCCCGGCGAGAAGATGATTGCCGACCCCTCGTTCAAGAATATGTTCCGCAACGCCCCCGCGGTGATTTTCATCGGTCATAAACCGTCGAAATTTACTCAGGTAGATTGTGGACTTATGGCCGAGAATATGATGCTCGCGGCAAAGTCGCTGGGCTTGGGCACGGTGTGTATGGCAGGTCCTGTGATGTTCTTCTTGCAGCCCGAGGGCGAAACTTTCCTCAAATCACTCGGTTTCAGCGAGGGTTACGAGCCTCTTATCTGCATCGGCATAGGCTACGCTGACGAGGAGCCCGCCGCCAAGTCCCGCAACAAGGAGGTGATTAAATTTGTAGAGTAAATATCCCCTAAAAACCTGATCTATGAAAAATCTAAATTCAAAACTTTTCTACTCGCTGACGGGAGCTGCAGCTGTGGCATCGCTGCCATCGTGTGCACCCAAGCAGGCCGAGCCGCAAGGGCCGTATAACATTGTCTACATTATGACTGATGACCATACGGCTCAGATGATGAGCTGCTACGACCGCCGTTATGTTCACACCCCCAACCTTGACCGCATAGCCGAGGATGGAGTGCGCTTTACGAATAGTTTTGTAGCCAACTCGCTGAGTGGCCCCAGCCGTGCCTGTATGATTACGGGTAAGCACAGCCACGCCAACGGCTTCGCCGACAATAACGCAAACACTGTTTTTGACTCTTCGCAGCAGACATTCCCCAAGTTGTTGCAGGCAGCAGGCTACCAGACAGCCGTTGTGGGTAAGTGGCATTTGAAGAGCGCACCGACAGGTTTTGACTATTGGGAGATTATACCCGGGCAGGGAGATTATTACAACCCGCGTTTCATAACCCCGCAGGACACGCTTCGCAACGAGGGCTATATATCGGACCTCATAACCGATAAGAGCTTGAATTGGCTGGATAACCGCGACAAGGAGAAGCCTTTCTGCCTGCTTATCCACCACAAGGCGTGTCATCGCGAGTGGCAGCCAGATTTGAAGTATCTAAACGAGTATGAGGATACAACATTCCCCATTCCCGACACATTCTACGACAACTACGAGGGTCGCGTGGCAGCACAGGCACAGGAGATGAGCATCGCAAAGGATATGAAGCTCGCCGCCGACAATAAGATTATCCCCAAAGATGAGAAGTCGCGCGAATACCGAGAGTACAAATATGCAGTAAGCCGTCTTACAGCCGAGGAGAAGGCTGTATATGATGAGTTCTACGGCAAGATTTCGGAGGACTTCTACACAAAGAATCCACAAGGTAACGACCTTGCAGAGTGGAAGTTCCAGCGATATATGCGTGACTATGCCAAGGTTGTAAAGTCGGTTGACGACAATGTCGGTCGCGTACTGGATTATTTGGAGGCAAATGGGTTGAAGGATAACACGCTGGTGGTTTACACCTCTGACCAAGGTTTCTATATGGGTGAGCACGGCTGGTTTGACAAGCGATTTATGTACGAGGAGTCGTTCCGCACTCCTCTTGTTATGAGCCTACCCGACGGCTTCGAGCCCAAGGGCGACATCGAGGAGATGGTGCAGAATATCGACTACGCACCCACATTCCTCGAATTGGCAGGTGTACCCGTGCCCGAGGATATTCACGGAGAGTCTATCGTGCCACTACTCAAAGGCGAGAAGCCCGCAGATTGGCGCAAGTCGCTCTACTACCACTACTACGAATTCCCCGCCGTGCATATGGTTAAGCGCCACTATGGCGTACGCACCGAGCGTTACAAACTCATTCACTACTACAATGACATCGATGTATGGGAGTTGTTCGACTTGCAGGAGGACCCGCAGGAGTTAAACAACCTCTACGGTAAACCCGAGTATGAGCAAGTTACAAAGCAGATGATGGAGGAGTTGAAGCGCTTGCAAGAACAATACGACGACCCCATAAGATTTGCCCAAAAACAGAAGTAAACAAGTGAGTGACAAGAATCCAATTATAATGCCCTTTGCAAGGCCGCTCTATGTTATGGCAAAGCCCGTCGGAGCGGCCTGCAATTTGGCTTGTGAGTACTGCTACTACCTCGAAAAGGCAGCACTATATAACACTACGCCCCGCACACTAATGAACGACGAGGTGTTGGAACGCTTCATTGCGGAGTATATTCGCTCGCAGACAACACTCGAAGTGTACTTCACTTGGCACGGCGGCGAACCTCTGTTGCGCCCCATAGCCTTCTATCGCAAGGCGCTCGAACTGCAACGCAAATATGCCGCAGGGCGCACCATAGTAAACAGCATACAGACCAACGGCACATTAATAGATGCTAAGTGGTGCGAGTTTTTCCGCAAAAACAACTTCTTGGTGGGCGTATCAATAGATGGCCCAGAGGAGTTTCACGACGAATTTCGCCGCAACAAGGCGGGTCGTTCGTCATTCAAAGATGTTCTGCGAGGCATCAACCTACTCAATCGCTATGGCGTGGAGTGGAATGCTATGGCGGTGGTGAACGACTTTAACGGCGACTATCCTCTGGATTTCTATCACTTCTTCCGTGACGAACTGCACTGCCAATACCTGCAATTCACGCCCGTAGTAGAGCGCATCATTGAGCGCAACGACGGTCTACAACTAGCTTCGGGAGGCGACCGAGGTGGAGATGTTACCGATTTTTCGGTAACACCCGAGCAGTGGGGCAACTTCCTCTGCGAGATATTCGACGAGTGGGTAAAAAAAGATGTAGGCAAGATGTTCATTCAGATATTCGACTCCACACTGGCAAATTGGGTCGGCGAGCAGCCTGGACTCTGCACGCTGAATAGTTACTGCGGGCACGCTGCCGTGATGGAGTATAATGGCGATGTATATTCGTGCGACCACTTCGTCTTTCCAGAACATAAATTAGGAAACATTTGCAAAAAGTCGCTCTCGGAAATGATGTACGGCACGCAACAACAGTCATTCGGTGCTATGAAGTATAAAGGTCTACACTCGCGTTGCCGCAGTTGTCGTTATGAGTTTGCTTGCCACGGCGAGTGCCCACGCAACCGCTTTGTGGAGGCAGATGGCGAGCTAGGTCTAAACTATCTATGCGAGGGATATCACCGTTTCTTCGAACACGCAGCGCCCTATATGGATTTTATGAAGCGTGAATTGGCCGCTGGCCGCCCGCCTGCAAATGTGATGCAGTGGAACGGGAAATAACAACACAAGCAAAGAGGCAATTGATTATTTATGCAGAAAAAAATTGCATATAATTTTGATTTCTCATCTAATTGCGATATATTTGTATTCGGATTAGGCCCGTTGGACGGGTAAAAAATGAGTATGACAATGATGAACCACTTTTATTTTAAGCGATTTTACTTTTACCGTGCGAACGGTCAGGATATGGTATGCTAAAATGAAGTTGTTTCATATATAGTTTTATAAATCCTGACCGCAGATGTGTGGTCGGGATTTTTTGATATTAGGATTATGCACAAAATAGCGATACAGGGATACGAAGGCAGTTTCCACCACATTGCCGCCAATCTACACTTTGGCCGCAATATTGAGATTCTGCCCTGCGACACATTCCGCGCGGTGGCAACAGCTGTAAAACGTGGCGAGGCACATATGGGATTGATGGCCATTGAGAACTCCATTGCTGGCTCAATCATTCCCAATTACAGCATCTTGCAGGACGAGAACTTGCAGGTGACAGGCGAGGTGTATCTACCCATCAAGCAGAATTTGATGGTGTTGCCCGATGTAGAGTTGGAGGATATACGCGAGGTGGAGTCGCACTCGATGGCTCTGTTGCAGTGCATTGACTACTTGGACGAGCATAATTGGAAGCTCATCGAGAGCGAGGATACCGCCCTCAGCGCCAAGCATATTGCCGAGAATGGTCTGCGCCACACGGCAGCCATCGCCAGCGAGCTTGCCGCCGAGATGTTTGGCTTGAAGATTATCGCTCCCGAGATTAACACCATAAAGAGCAACTACACCCGTTTTATGGTTTTGAAGCGCTACGACCACAACATCGACCCAAATGTAAACAAGGCGTCGCTATACTTCAAGACCGACCATCAGGAGGGCTCGTTGCTTAGAGCGCTGAGTTGTTTGGAGGGTATAAACCTCTCGAAGTTGCAGTCATACCCCATTCCCAGCGAGCCGTGGCACTATTTATTCCACATAGATTTGGAATTTTCGTGTTTAGATGATTATATTCGCAATCTAAATCGTCTGCAAGAGGCGACCGAGGAGATGCATGTGTATGGCGTGTATCGTTCGGGCAAATAGAGATAAGATTAAAAGATTAATATAAACTATAAAAACAAGAAAACTATGGCAAAGGTAGAAATCACTCCCTCGCACCGTATGGATAGCATTAAGGAGTATTACTTTTCAAAGAAGAACCGCGAAATCGCAGAGTTGCGCAAGGCAGGTCGCGACATCATCTCACTCGGTATCGGTAGCCCCGATATGCCCCCTGCACAGGCTGTAATCGACCGTTTGGCAAAGGAGGCTCAGCGCCCCGATGTACACGCATACCAGCCCTACAATGGTAGCGAGTTGTTGCGCAAGGCTTATGCCGACTGGTACCAGAAGTGGTACAATGTGACACTCGACCCCAAGAGCGAGGTGTTGCCCTTGCTCGGCTCTAAGGAGGGTATTATGCACATCTGTATGGCATTCCTCGATGCTGGTGACAAAGTGTTGGTTCCCAACCCCGGCTACCCCACTTACCGTGCTGCCGTAACATTGTCTGGCGGCGAGGTTTTGGAGTATCGTCTTAACGCTGCAAACGGCTTCTACCCCGACTTCGAGGAGATTGAGAAGGAGGATTTGAGCAAGGTGAAGTTGATGTTTGTCAACTATCCCAATATGCCCACAGGTACACACCCCACAGTTGAGTTATTCGAGAAGTTGGTTGCCTTCGCTGGCAAGCACAACATCCTTCTCGTACACGACAACCCTTACAGCTTCGTTCGTAACAACCTCCAACTCAGCATCTTCAATGTGGAGGGTGCAAAGGATGTAGCTATCGAGATGAACTCAACAAGTAAGGGTCACTCTATGGCGGGCTGGCGTGTAGGTGTTGTTGCAGGTCGTGCCGACATCATCAGCGACATTCTGCGTTTCAAGTCGAATATGGACTCAGGTATGTTCTTCCCCGTGCAGGCTGCTGCTGCCGAGGCTTTGGCTTTGGGCAACGAGTGGTTTGACGAGTTGAACGCTACATACTACGAGCGCGAGGCACACGGCTACGCATTGCTCGATGCACTTGGCTGCGACTATGTTAAGGGTCAGGCTGGTCTGTTCGTATGGGCTGCTATGCCCACAGACTTCGAGGGCGACTGCTTCGCATTCTCGGATAAGGTTCTCAACGAGTGCGATGTATTCGTAACACCCGGTGGCATCTTCGGCTCGGAGGGTACGAAGTATATCCGCATCTCACTCTGTATGCCTGCTGAGCGTCTGGCCGAGGCTGCTGAGCGAGTAAAGGCTCGTTTTAACAAATAAGATTAGCGATGAAAGCAACCATCATAGGTCTGGGTCTTATCGGAGGTTCGTTTGCACTGAGCCTCAGAGATAATGCGCTATGTGACGAGGTTTGGGGCATTGAGCACTCCGAGAAGAGTGCTCAGCGTGCCCTCGACTTAGGACTCGTGGACGCCATAGTGACAATGGACGAGGCTCTTGCGAAGAGCGACCTCATCGTGCTGGCCACGCCCGTGGATACGCTGCCCGTAATGGCGACAAAGATACTTAATCGCATACGCCCCGACCAGATTTTGATGGATATGGGCTCCACAAAGCAGGAGTTGTGCGAGGTAACTATGATGCACCCTCGCCGTGGTCGCCTGGTTGCGACACACCCGATGTGGGGTACCGAGAATAGTGGTCCCGATGCCGCCGAGCACAACGCCTTCAAAGGTCGCACGGTGGTAATCTGCGACCGCCATCTCTCCGATGACGACGCCGTGCAACAGGTCGAGAGGATATACAGCACGCTGGGTATGCCAATTATCCATATGTCGGCCGAGGAGCAGGATATGCACTGCGCCTATGTGTCGCACATCTCGCACATCACCTCGTTTGCCTTGGCCCTCACCGTCTTGGAGAAGGAGCGCGAGGAGGAGCATATCTTCGACCTTGCGGGTGGAGGTTTCGAGAGTACGGTGCGACTTGCCAAGAGTTTACCGCAGACTTGGGCTCCGATTTTCTTGGAGAACAAATACAACATCTTGGATGTTCTGCGCGAGCATATCCACCAGTTGCAGATTATGCGCCGTATGATTGAGCGTGACGACCGCGAGGGACTCATCGAGGCTATGCAGAAGGCAAACAAAATCAGAGAGATATTGCATTAACGCCACAGCGTGGTAAATTAGGTTAGGTTAAAAAAGGTTAGAAGATATGGGAAGATTTATTCTTGAGGAGAAGCGTCCCCTAATTATTGCGGGTCCGTGCAGCGCCGAGACGCGCGAGCAGACCATCGAGACAGCTACGCAGCTTGCCCGCTCGGGTAAGGTTGATGTCATCCGCGCAGGCGTGTGGAAGCCCCGCACAAATCCCGGAACATTCGAGGGTATTGGCGAGCCCGCCTTGGCGTGGTTACAGGAGATTAAGGAGCAGACAGGTCTACCCATTGCCGTGGAGGTTGCCAACAAGGCGCACGTGAAGTTGGCATTGAAGTATGGCGTTGATATTCTGTGGATTGGTGCGCGCACTACGGTGTCGCCCTTCGCCATTCAGGAGATTGCCGAGGCTCTGCACGACAACAAGGAGGTGACCGTGCTGGTTAAGAATCCTATGACACCCGACATCGGCTTGTGGGCTGGCGCCGTAAATCGTCTTATCAACGAGGGTATCCCGCAGGAGAACATCGGCTTGATTCACCGCGGATTTGCATACTTTGGCGACAGCAAGTACCGCAACCCGCCTATGTGGCATATGATTTTCGAGATGCGTAGCCGCTTCCCCGAGATGATGATGATTTGCGACCCGTCGCACATCTGCGGTTGCCGTCCGCTGTTGCAGGGCATTGCACAGCAGGCTGCCGACCTCTGCTTCGATGGTATGATGATTGAGAGCCACATCACCCCCGACAAGGCGTGGAGCGATGCTTCACAGCAAGTTACACCGCAGGATTGCATCACTATGTTGGACAACATTATGTGGCGTGCAAAGTCAGCCGACGACCCCGAGTTCAATGATGAACTGAATGTCTGCCGCCGCCAGATTGACCAGATTGACGCCGAGATTTTTGACCTCCTGAACCGCCGTATGCATACCAGCGACAAGATTGGCGAGATTAAGAAGGCGAACAATGTGGCTATCTTGCAGAGCAACCGCTGGGAGGATATCTGCCGCCGTATGCTCACCATCACCCGCCGTATGGGTCTGAGCGAGGAGTTTGTACGCACGGTATTGGAGGCCATCCATGTGGAGAGCATCAACCGCCAAAATGAGATTATGAATAAGTAATTGGTATTATGGCAAATAAAAACAGCAGATTCTTTCGGAATCTGCTGTTTTTGTTATAAATATGTCTACTCTTAATTTGTTTCTACCTCGGTATCTACCACCTCTCCATCGGTGATGGTAACCTCATTTTCCTCATCCTCAACAGGAGTTCCTTGTTCTCCATCAGCAATATCGAAACCTACACCGCTGGGTGCTACATCATTTTCAATGTTTACATTCACGACAGTTGTTGCATTTCTCTTATATGTTATATTATGAGTTCCAAGAGGCTGTGTCTTACCGTCAGGTCGCAACCAATTAATAACCACAGATATCGTTTCTGAATAATCATTATTAGCCCAAGCCGAATACACTTTTGAGAAAGTAAATATGTCAAAAATTTGGTTATCACTATTTGTTAAAGCGAGTTCCATAACAGGAGCATCTCCAATTATAACTTGCAGTGTGCCCTCTGTTGCTAATTTACCCTTTGCAATAAACTTCGCGCCAAATGAGGTGCGCTTCATATCTATTTTTGCATTATGATTATTCTCATTAGGAATATAATCAGTCAATTCTCCATAATATCTATCCACATTGGCTATATTGACAGGAGCGTTATTTCCAATTAATAATGTTTGACCAGAACCAAGACCAAATAATTCCTTATTAGACTGATAATCAAAGCTATTTGTATGTTTAGCGTTACTAAATGGGTAAATATAATCACCTCCAATTTCTGTTAGTCTATTTTTACCATTTCTAACCATTGTTGCTACAAATTTATATTTGTAGTCTTTAAGCAAGTTAATTGAGATATTAGCACCACCATCAAACAATCCATATGCATATGGGGCCCAACTAACCATTGCACTATTTCCCGAATCGCTTATTGGAGCAGAATATACCTGAATGCCATACAAATCATCAGTCACCGCACGAGTAGATAGAGGCTCATACTCCACATTGATTTCGCCACTCCAACCGAGTGTAACGGTGTAAGTTTCGGGCTCAGGAGTTTCAACTACATCGTTATTACACGCTGTAAAACCAACGCAAGCAAGCAGTACAATAGCAAAAATTCCAAAAATTGAGGTCTTTTTCATAGCGAAAAAATTATACTATCCGCACCCCGATAGCAATTTGATAAAATTAGAAAGTGCGGTGCTGAAATATTACACTTTCCGTGTTAATTAGTATGTTGTAACAAAGATATGTATTTTTCGCAGAAAAGACAAGTGCAATAAATCAATAATTAGAAGACAAAATATCGTTATTGACGAAAAAAAAGTTAAATTTGTATCCGAGAAATTATGGACAAATTCTTCACATACAACAACTGCCAGCTCCACTACGAGGATTGCGGCGAGGGACACCCCATTCTGCTACTGCACGGCTGGGGCTGTAACGCTACGACTTTCAACGCAATACGCCCATTTTTGGAGGCGCATTTCCGTGTGCTGACCGTCGACTTTGCAGGCTTCGGTCAGAGCGAAGAGCCCCGCGAGGTGTGGGGCGTGGAGGAGTACACCCGCTCCATCGAGGCGTTGGCGCAGCACGAGGGGGTGGAGAATCCAATTCTGATTGGCCACTCGTTTGGCGGCCGTGTGTCGATAGTCTATGCCTCGCGCAACAAGGTGCAGAAGGTTATGTTGGTCGATGCAGCAGGCGTGAAGCCCAAGCGTTCGCTAACATACTACCGCAAGGTCTACACCTTCAAGCTCCTGAAAAAGTTATTGCCCGTGGTTGTTGGCAAGGCGCGCGCCGAGAAGATTATCGAGCAGCGCCGTGCGAAGGCTGGCTCGGCAGATTATGGGCAGGCCTCGCCGATGATGCGTGCTATATTGTCGAAGGTTGTAAATGAGGATTTGTGCCACCTGATGCCCGAGATTGCGGCTCCCACGCTGCTCTTCTGGGGCGAAAATGACACAGCAACACCGTTGGCCGACGCAAAAAAGATGGAGAAGCAGATTCCCGATGCAGGTCTTGTGACGGTGACAGGTGCTGGACACTACGCATTTTTGGAGAATACGCCCCTGTTCCTGCGTGTGGCGGAGAGTTTTTTAAGTAAAGAGATGAAAAAGTAGGATATGCTTTGGATGAATATTATATTTTGGGTGGCATACGCTATGCTGTGGGCAGCCGTAGTGCGATATGATGTGCATATGTTCCAGCACAACTCATACCGCGAGGAGCGCTACGCCCGCTGGTTTCGCACGGGACACAAGTTCGGCCGTGCGGCGATGATTGCGGCACTGGCTGTGATGGGCCTGCTACCTATCTCGCAGGAGGTATTCCTGGGATTTGCAGCGGCAATGATGGTGGTTATGGCGTGGCAGGAGTTCCGCACAACATACAAGAAGCCGATTGTCTACACGATGCGCGTGAAGCGACTGTTCCTGACGGCGGCTCTGCTGATAGGTGTGGCGGTTGCGTTGGTGATAATATATATTCCTGACTATGCCCCCGCGATGGCTATGGCATTGCTGGCACTGCCTGTGGTGATGCTCGTGGCAAACCTTGTGAACAAGCCCTTGGAGGCAGCAATCTCGCGCTGGTACTACAACGACGCGAAGCGCATCTTGCGCTCGATGCCCAACCTGACGATTATTGGCGTGACGGGCAGCTTTGGCAAGACCTCGACAAAACACTACCTCTACCGCATACTCTCGGAGCGATATAATGTACTGATGACACCGGGAAACTTCAACACCACATTGGGCGTTATCCGCACCGTGAGGGAGCAGTTAAAGCCTCATCATCAGATATTTATCGTCGAGATGGGTGCAAAGCAGGTGGGCGACATCAAGGAGATTTGCGACTTGGTACACCCCACAATCGGCGTTGTTACGGCTGTTGGCGAGATGCACTTGGAGACATTTGGCTCGGTGGAGAATGTTCTGCGCACGAAGTTCGAGCTCATTGATGCCCTGCCCGCAGATGGCGTGGGTGTGGTGAACCTCGACTCTGAGCCTATTGCGGCGGCGAAGTTGTCATACCCCTGCCGTATGATTGGCTACGGCGTGGAGGCCAAGAATGCCGATTATCGTGCCGAACAAATTAACTACACACCCTCGCAGACTACATTTGCCATAAAGAGTGGCGAGGCTTTGCGCAACGACTACTCTACACACCTTGCAGGCCGTGGAAATATACTCAACCTCCTGGCGGCGGTGGCTGTAGCCGATGTATTGCAGGTGCCTGAGGCTCAGCAGAAGCGCGCTATGCGCCAGATTGAGCAGATTGAGCACCGCCTGAGCATCAAGCGTACGGCGAGAGGAATAACCATCATTGACGATGCCTACAACTCAAACCCTGCGGGAGCGAAGATGGCGCTCGAAGTGTTGCGCGACTTCAACGCGGGAGGTAGAAAGATAGTGGTGACACCCGGATTTGTAGAGATGGGCGAGAGCCAATACCGCAACAACAAGGCGCTGGGCGCAAATATCGCCTCGGCAGCCGATATAGCCATCGTCGTGAACCGCGTAAACCGCGATGCCATTGTCGCAGGACTCGGCGAGGCAGGATTCTCAACGGAAAAGATAATCCAGACCGACTCGTTTGCCGAGGCTTCGGCTTACCTTGCCACAACGATGCGCGCGGGCGATGTGATACTCTACGAAAACGACCTGCCCGACTCATTCAAGTAGGACAGAAGAAAAGATAGAAAACAATTAACTCAAAAATACGATGAACAGCAAAATTAATGTCGGCGTAATCTTCGGAGGACGCTCTGTGGAGAACGAAATATCGGTGCTCACAGCCATTCAGGCAATGGAGGCTATCGACACCACAAAATACGACATCACACCCATATACATCTCGAAGGAGGGAGTGTGGTACACAGGTGCGCAGCTGCGCGATAGTGCCAACTACAAGAATCTGGACAAGCTCTACGCTGCCTGCGAGCAGGTATATCTGCGCCCCATATATGGCGACAACCATCTCTACAAGGTGCGCAAGCCCCTGTTTGGTAGCGATGTGGCGGCAACCATAGATGTTATCCTGCCCGCCCTGCACGGCACAAACTGCGAAGATGGCTCGTTTCAGGGTACAATCGAGATGACGGGCATCCCCTATGCTGGCTGCAATGTGCTGGCATCGGCGAACGGAATGGATAAGATTACGATGAAGATGATTCTCTCGGCGTGCGGTATCCCCGTCATCGACTATGCGTGGTTCTCGGACAAGGAGTGGTTCGACGCACAGCAGAGCGTCGTGGAGCGTGTGGAGGCGAAGCTCCCCTACCCTATGATTGTGAAGCCTGCCGACTCGGGTTCGAGTGTAGGTATCAAGGCTGTGCACAACCGCGAGGAGTTGGTGGAGGCTGTGGAGAGCGCCATAACATACTCAAAGCGCATCATCGTGGAGAAGCTGGTCGAGAAGCTCAAAGAGATTAACTGCTCGGTATTGGGTAACTACTACGAGTGCGAGGCATCGGTGTGCGAGGCTCCTATTCGCAGTGGCGAGATTCTCAGCTACGAGGATAAGTATCTTGGCGGTGGCACAAAAGGCGGTGCGAAGGGTGGCGTGAAGGAGTCACGCGGTATGCACTCTACTGTGCGCGAGATTCCCGCTCGTCTGCCGCAGGAGCAGACCGACTTTATCCGTCGCACGGCCGTGGAGACCTTCAAGGCCTTGAACTGCGATGGCGTGTCGCGTATCGACTTTATGATTGACGAGGCTACACAGCAAATTTATGTCAACGAGATAAATACTATTCCGGGCTCTCTATCGTTTTATTTATGGGAGGCCACAGGTGTGTCGTTCACCGAGCTTACCGAGCGACTTATCGACATAGCCTTCCAGCGCAAGCGCGACTCGTCGTTCAAGACCACAAGCTACAAGGAGAACATATTCAACTACTCTATCTCGGGAGCTAAGGGAGCAAAAGGCGCAAAGCGCTAAAAGAGTAAACGGGTGGGGTGAGCGATTCAGCCCGTTATGAAAAGAGTGCAAACAGATAAAACCGAAAAGCTATGAAACGACTTGCAACAATCCTTTTAGGCTTAATGCTCGCATCGTGCAGCGTGGGTTACTACTCTGACACGCGAGTTATCACTACGGCAAACATATCGTTGCAGCCCGCTTGGGGACCTGCGGGATACGACTGCGCGCACTACTACTATTTCCCCGATTTCAACTTCTACTACGATGTAAACAACGCCCTGTTCTACTACCTCAGTGGCAATCGTTGGCTCTCGGCAAGACAACTGCCCTACGCACTGGGCTACCCCAGAGATTTGTATAAGTTCTACAAGGTGGTGCTGAATATCCACGACCCGTGGAAGTATAACCGCACGCACCGCAGGGAGTACAAGCACTTCTGCGGAATGCACAATCAACCCGTACTGCGCGATAATCGCCCGCAGAGCAGACCTCCGCAGCCCTCGCATATGCAAAGGCCTCAGGATAGGCCCAACAACGGTTACAAACCTTCACCGGGCAACCGTCAGCCGCAAGCTAGACCTCCGCAGAACGACAACCGTCAGCCGCAGGCAAGGCCGCCTCAGAACAACAATCGTCAGCCGCAGGCTAAGCCACCACAGGGTAATCGTGAGAACGACAATTTGCGACAGCCGCAAAACAACCGTGGCAATGGTTACAACTCGGGCAGCGACTATCGCAACACGGTGCGCGACTCGCGCAATAACAACACCTCGCGCAATAATGTAGCACCTCAGCAGGGCAACTCGCAGCGAGGTAATACAAATGTGCAGAAGCCGCAGAGCTCTAAGCCTAAGCAGGGCTCGCAGCCAACAAGCGGCAACCGAAACAATAGCTCATCGGTGAAGGGCTCGCGCGGTAACAGCAAGCCAGCTCAGGCTACACAGACAAAGAGCAGTGGCACATCACGCTCGACAACAAACAACAATTCAAGCTCATCGGGCAACTCACGCTCTACGGGTTCGCGCGGAAGATAATAATAACTAAAACGAAGAGATATGAAAAGACTACTTCTTATTTTGGCTGCGATTTGCATCACTTCGCAGGCATCGGCAGAGCTTCTGCCAAAGTTCAAGTTTGGTGTGAAAGCTGGTTGGGATTACCAGTCAAACAACTTCAAGAACGATGTTCTAAACCTCAAAATGAACTCAAACTCAGGCTGGTTTGCTGGCGTACAGGGCGAGGTTAGCTGGGGTAACTTGGGTGTTCGTCCCGAGGTGATTTACTCGCACAACGCCTTTGGTGTCGAGGGTTTGAGCGAAGATACAAAACTCAAACTCGACAAGATTGATGTACCTTTGCTCGTGCAGTACAAACTATTGGGTTTGGTTTCGTTGCAGGCAGGCCCCACATTCTGCGTGATGACAAACACTAAGGGTACCACCGAGGGTATGCAGTGGGACATCAAGCGCCCCACCATCGGCTATGCAGCAGGTGTCGAGGTTGAGATTTGGAAGATTGGCATCTCGGCTCGCTACAACGGCTCATTCAAGGCTAGCGAGGTGTTGGGTTACTCGACAGGTAAAAACAAAATCAACACAATACAGTTGGGTGTAGGATTCTACTTCTAACACTACCCCACCAAAATAACAAAGGCTGTCCCGCAAGGACAGCCTTTGTTATTTTATTTAAAATCCGCAAGAAGTTGTATTAAAAATTGTATACCGCAACATACGCCAATGCAGCTAATGCCGCGCCAACGAGCGGACCAAAGGCGGGTACCCAGCTGTAATTCCAGTTGCTTGCGCCCTTGTCCTTGATGGGAAGAAGTGCGTGAGCAAGACGAGGACCGAGGTCACGCGCAGGGTTCAAGGCATAACCCGTTGTACCGCCGAGTGACATACCTACGGCCATAATCAACATAGCTGTGGGGAAGCTACCCAAACCACCCAAACCTACGGCGGGGGTATTCTCGGTGTTACCGATAGCCAAAATCACGAAGATGAGCAACATTGTAGCCACCACCTCGCTGAAAAAGTTACGACCCTTATTCTCGATGGCGGGAATGGTACAGAACACACCGAGTTTGGTAGCCTTGTCGTCGGTAATGTCGAAGTGGTCCTTGTAGAAGAGGTATACCAGCGTAGCGCCGCACATTGCACCAAGCATCTGTGCCACGATATAACCCGCAACATTTGCCCACGGGAATGTACCTGCAACGGCAAGACCTACGGTAACAGCCGGACTGAGGTGAGCACCAGAGTAAGGACCTGCGATAAGCACACCGCACATCACGGCCAAGCCCCAAGCAATGGTGATGACAATCCAACCGCCATTGTTACCCTTCGTTCCTTTCAGGCAGTTGTTGGCAACCACGCCATCGCCCATAAGTATCAGCACCAGCGTGCCGATGAACTCAAATAAACATTGTGTAAAAAAGGGAGTCTCCATATAAGATTTGTTTTAGTGGTTTTAGCTTAATAATTCTTCAACACGCGACGCACAGCATCGTGCCAGCCCTCGACAGCCTTGTCGATAGACTCACGCTCCTGAGTAGGCTCGAAGATCTGCTCGGCCTGCCACTGCTGCTTGATGTCGTCGATGCTATCCCAATAACCTACGGCAAGACCCGCCAAGTAAGCTGCGCCAAGAGCCGTTGTCTCGGTCACCTGCGGACGGATAACGCGTGTTGCAAGCAGATCCGACTGGAACTGCATCAACAGATTGTTGCGTGCCGCACCACCATCGACCTTCAACTCGCAGAGCTCGATACCAGAGTCGCGCTGCATAGCATCCACGATGTCCAGGGTCTGATATGCGATACCCTCCAATGCAGCACGAGCGATATGCGCAGCCGTTGTACCTCGGCTGATGCCACTGATGCTACCGCGAGCATACTGATCCCAGTAGGGAGCTGCCAGACCGGTCAAAGCGGGTACGAAATATACACCGCCAGTGTCGGGCACAGATGCCGCCAAGGCCTCCACCTCGCTCGATGAGCGGATAATGCCTAGGCCGTCGCGCAACCACTGCACAACAGAGCCACCAACGAAGATACTACCTTCGAGTGCGTAGTTTACCTTATCGCCAATCTTCCACGCGATGGTGGTCAAGAGGTTATTCTTAGAGTCGATAGGCTTCTCGCCACTATTCATCAACAGGAAGCAACCCGTACCGTATGTATTCTTCACAGCACCCGGCTCAACGCACATCTGACCAAAGAGAGCAGCCTGCTGGTCACCTGCGATACCTGCGATGGGTACCTCGTGAGCAAAGATTGTAGACTTGGTATGGCCATAGACCTCGCTCGAAGAGCACACCTTAGGCATCATCGAGAGCGGAATATCGAACAGGCGCAACAACTCCTCGTCCCACTGCAAGGTGTGGATATTAAAGAGCATAGTACGCGACGCGTTACTTACATCTGTGATGTGTACATCACCGCGGGTCAAGCGCCAAACAAGCCAAGTATCAACCGTACCGAACATCAACTTACCCTTCTCGGCACGCTCGCGCGCCCCGGGGACATTATCCAAAATCCACTTAATCTTCGTAGCGCTGAAATATGCATCGATGATAAGACCTGTGCGTGAACGGATAAACTCGGTATAGCCCTCCTCTTTGAGTTTGTCGCAATACTCCGAGGTACGGCGGTCCTGCCATACGATGGCGTTATAGATAGGCTCCTCGGTCTCGCTATCCCACACGATTGTTGTCTCGCGCTGGTTGGTGATACCTATACCTGCGATGTTGTGGCCATTGATGCCAATTGAGGTGATAGCCTCAGCAATAACTGATGCCTGCGATGACCATATCTCGTGGGGATTATGCTCCACCCAACCCGACTTAGGGAAATATTGAGTAAACTCGCGCTGTGCGACAGAGCGAATCTGACCCTTATGGTCGAAGACGATTGCTCGCGAGCTGCTGGTGCCCTGATCGAGCGAAAGGATAAATTTTTCCATATTGTAGAAGTTTTAAGTTTCGATTGAAAAACGCCTGTCTACTCCGAATATTATACACACGACAAGCATATTACACAAAGTTATATATTTTTCGTGGAATTGTCAATATGTCGGCCTCTCTTTTCGGGCGAAGGGAACATAAAAAAGATGGTGCCCGACAAAATGCGGGCACCATACTTATTTCTAAAAAATCAAATAGTCTAACCTACTCTTCCCGGGTAGGCCTCCAAAGCCTTACCCAAGATAAACAACGCGCGACGCAAATCCTCCTTATTAAGGACATAGGCGATACGCACCTCGTTGCGGCCCTTGGTGTGGTCGGTGTAGAATCCCGACGCGGGGGCCATCATAACCGTCTCACCCTCATACTCAAACTCCGACAAGCACCAAGCGCAGAACTTATCGCTATCGTCGATGGGCAGGCGAGCCACCGTGTAGAATGCACCCATAGGGATGGGAGAGTAGACACCCTGTATCTTATTCAGGCCATCAATCAGGCAGTTACGGCGCTCGATATACTCCTCGTAGGTACGAATCATATAGTTGCGCGAAGCATCCAACGAGGCCTCGGCAACAATCTGGCCGATAAGTGGCGGACTAAGGCGCGCCTGACAGAACTTCATCACCGCCTTGCGCAACTCTCTATTCTTTGTAATGAGCGCTCCGATGCGGATACCACACTCCGAGTAGCGCTTCGACACAGAGTCGATAAGCACCACATTATCCTCAATACCCTCCAAGTGGCAAGCCGAGATATAGGGTGAGCCTGTATAGATAAATTCGCGGTAGACCTCGTCCGAGAAGAGGAACAAATCGTACTTCTTGACCAAGTCGCGAATGCGGTTCATCTCCTTGCGGGTATAGAGGTATCCCGTGGGGTTGTTGGGGTTACAAATCAAGATTCCACGCGTACGCTCGTTGATAAGCTCCTCGAACTGCTCCACCTTGGGCAGGGCAAAACCCTCCTCGATAGAGGTAGACACGGTACGGATAACTGCTCCTGCCGAGATTGCAAAGGCCATATAGTTGGCGTATGCAGGCTCGGGCACGATGATTTCGTCACCCGGGTTCAGACACGACATAAAGGCAAACAAAACAGCCTCCGAGCCTCCCGTGGTGATGATAATATCATCGGCTGAGAGCTTAATCTGATACTGGTCGTAGTAGCCCACCAGCTTCTCGCGAAGCGACAGGTAACCATCACTGGGGCTATACTCCAACACCTTACGGTCAATTCGCTTCAAGGCATCGAGACCCTCCTGCGGCGTGGGCAGGTCGGGCTGACCGATATTGAGGTGGTATATCTTCACACCGCGCTTCTTGGCTGCATCGGCCAAAGGCACCAACTTACGAATGGGCGATGCGGGCATCTCGACCGCGCGTTCCGAAATCTTCGGCATAGTACTCCTAATTTTAACCTAACTTATCCTAACTTCTGAACAACCTTGCGGCTTATGCCTCAGCTGTCTCAGCGGGTTCCTCCTTTGCGGGAAGCTCCTTAACAAGGTTCTTCAACTTATCGCTACCCACAATATTTGCAACGGTGGGAATACCCAACACGCAACCCGCACCTGCCACAACACCCAAGAAAGTGAAGGCCATAAGGATTGTAGCGCGCTGAGGCTTTGTCTTCTTGTAAGGTACTGTTACGGGCTTGATTACGGTAAGGATAGGCATTGTCTCCTTAACGCTAATCTTAGCCTGCTCGAGCTGAGTAGCAAGCTCCTGGTACAATCCCATTGCCAATGTATACTCAGCATCGAGCCTCTCCAACTCAGTGCGAGCCGAGTAACGCGAGGTATTCATATTGGCATCGCGGAACTTTGCACGACGAGCCTGTATATCCTCAAAATTCTGCTTAGCCTCGTCATAACGCTCCTGAACAAAGTCGAGATTTGACTGCACCTTCTCGATTTTGAACTCGGTGATATACTTCTGCAACAGCGCAAGTGTAGCCTGCGCCAGCTGTGCCGCAGCAAGTGCCTCGGGCATATTAGCAGTGATGGTCACAAAACCCTTTTTATCTTCAAGAGTAATACCGACACAATTACTCAATTCAGCCATACACTCAAACTCCTCCTTGGTGAGCGACTCGATAGAGGCCTTACCCTCATCTACCAACATATCGTAGTTGGGTTCAGGCTGCTCACCGCGGATAGCATTCAAGATAACAAAGGGCAAGCCGATGGTATATTTCATCACATAGTCGGCCACGCCGGGCTTATTGAACTCCTCGCTGGTGTAGTACTCGAAGAAGCTAACGGGGCGACCCGCCTTCTCGAAGTCTATCTTGGTCTGCATAAGCTCCTTGCGGAATGTTGTGCTAGCCATTATATTCTCATACACCGTAGGCGAGAGAGTCTTCACATCCTGCATCTGACCGAGGTTGATACCAGCCAACGCTGCCAAAGAACTCATACGAGATGCACCAGATGAGTCTGACGACTGTGGTACCACATCACACGATGCTGTATAGACCTTTGAGCTAAAAATTGCCACAAACAGGCCTATAACCATAAAGAGAGCTGTAAACTTAATGATAAGGCCACGGTTAATCCACATCTTCTGAATCAACTCTACCAAATCAATCTCCTGCTCCTCGGGCAGGTTGTTATATTGCATTTGCTCCATAATACACTACTATTTTGCAAGGTTAATAGCCGAAATTACAACTGCTGTCGTAGAGGCAGTAGATGACAACAAACCGATTACATCGCTCCATCTTACGGGCTCAGTCTTAGCCTTGCTGGGGATAATCACGATACAACCTGGACGAATCTTAGCCGACTTACCCGAGTCAACCATACCATTCATATATATCACGAAAGCACGATTCTTGCGAGCACGGTTATCAAAACCACCAGCCGACTTCACATAGTACTTCAAGTTCTTGCCATCTTGGAATGTCACCGAGTTGGGATACATAACAGAACCCATCACGCGAACTGTACCGTTGTACTGCGGGATAGAGATTACATCACCGTCACGCAACACTACATCGGCACTTGAACCGGGCTGAGCAAGAGCCTGCTCCAAGTTAATACCTACGGGATATACATCTTTGAGTTTTACATTCTCCATACTAAGCGAGTCCTTCTCGGTGCCAGCCTGCTTGTCAATCATCTCTGTAAGAGCCTGACTCTGCTGCTGCTCCTCCTCGGTCATACGACGCAAGAGGTAAGCACCCTCGATAAATGCACCCGGATTAGCACCACCTGCCGCTGCAACAACCTCAGAGAGGCGCATATTACGATGAGCAAGAGGATAGTTACCCTCGAAAGCAACCTCACCATTTACCGTAACACTGCTCTGTGTGATATAGACGGGCGAACGGCGCACAAATACCTGGTCGAAGGGTTCGAGCGCAAAGCCAGCACCGTCGACAGCAAGGTCATCGTTGAGATTGATTGTGAAGGTTTCGAACAACTGCTCGCTGATGGCCATACTCTTAGGATTCTTGATACGGCGTGTAACGGTTACATTAGCCGTAGATGCTGACTCCAACAGACCACCTGCTGCAACCAACAAATCCTCAACGGTCATATTCTCAGCGTAGGGATATGTATCGGGGCGGCTAACCGAGCCAAAGACTGTTACGGTGTAGTCCTCCTGCATATCCGAAACTGATGCAATCAAAAGAATATCGTTGGCACGCAATGCTACATCGGCCACGCGACCTGCCATCAAACCTGCGAGGTCGATAGACTGTGCCTCCATAGTCCAGTCGGCCTTCTCGCGGTAGAGAACAGCACGCTGCATAAAGGCGTCCTCGCGCAGACCGTCAGCACGAGCGATAAGCTGCTTCAAGGTACGAGTCTGCTCGTCGATGGCGTAGAAGCCCTCGCGATAAACAGCACCCTTAATCTCCACGCGGTTCTCGTAGCGCTCGATGCTACCCGCAACAGAGATTACATCGCCATCCTCAACTACAAACTTATCCAAATCCTTACCATCAACAGCAAATGACTGATACATACCACCCTGACGGCGTGTTACGCTCACCACGCGGTTGTTAGCCTCGTTGGTAAAGCCTCCTGCAAAGTTGATAACATCTGCTACGGTCTCGCCATCACGCATCTCGTAGAACATAGGACGCTTAACCTCGCCCGACATCTCAACCAACTTGCCGTATGCTGTAACAGAAATCAAGTCACCATCACGCAAAGCGATATCATTCTCGCTCTTGCCATTGAGGATATAGTCGTAGACATCCACCTCCGAGAAGAGCTTACCTGCGCGGAAGAGCTTGATGCTACGCAGTGTACCCAACTCATTCACGCCACCCGACTGATGCAAAGCGTGGAAGAGAGTAGCAAGCGACGGGAGAGTGTATGTACCCTGACGACCAACCTCGCCCATAACATTAACCTGAATGCTACGAATGTTACCCAACGAGAGTTTCATCTGTACCGAGCCGTCGTTAAGACCCTCGTAGATGTTGCTAAGTGAGTTACGCACGCGGCGTGTAGCCTCCTTCACTGTCAAACCTGACAATGTGATGGGACCTACATTGGGAACATATATCTTACCATCGGGAGAGATTGTATAAGAGTCGCTTGACTGCGAGTTACCCCAAATATCGATGATAACATCGTCACTCGGACCGAGGATATAGTTGTCGGGAGTAGCGATATTGAGGTTAGGCTCGAAGGTGATACCACTGTTTGAGAATAAATCCTGACCAAAGATACGAGTATCGGGACGCTCCTCGGCTGTGACATATCGCAACTCGGGCATCTCCATAAGAAGTGAGTCACGACGAGCTGCATCAGCTAACTTCTCCAATTGACCCTTCTTGGGATTGAACTCATCGTTCAAAAGCTCCATATACTCCTTATAGCGGGGGTCTGATGTATCAACCTTAGGCTTTGCGGGCTGCTGCTGAACGGGGATAAACTGACCATTTTGGTCGAGATAACCCAACTGCTGCTGTGCCATTGACTGCTGTGCATCATTAGCTTTTGTTGCAGCGGGCTTTGTTGTTTGACGATTGCGAGCAACGGTAGAACGCTGCTGCTGTTTTTGAAGATTGTCAATCTGTGACTGAGAGAGTGTACCGTTGCGATACATCTCGATAAGTTCCTGTTGGCTCTGTGCTGTTGCGGTGGTTACAACTGCCGCAAAAAGCATCATCAACATCAAAAATTTTCTCATAGTATTTAGTTGTTTATCTTTTCCTAAACGCTCATATGCCTAACAAACGGACATAGTCCGAGCATATTACCGCAAAAGTATAAAAAATAAACCACCACACCAACAAAAAATGGCATTAAAACGCCCCAAGCGCCCTCAATAGCCCCATTTTTCGTAATAAACACCGAAACCAGAGCTATTTTTCACCGCAAGAGACCATTTCTGCAAATATTATAAGAGATTTTTTCTGATGCTATCGCGCACGCTTAGTGCTCTTTTTCTTCTTCTTACGCACCGACCAGCCGAAGTGTCCAAGAGCTTCCCCTAAGCGGAAATATTCGCCGTGGCAATAGGTAATCATATCGGCTCTTTCGAGCTCCAACTTACCAGTTTCAGGGTTGATATACTCCTCATCAACCAGCACATTGACAACATCTGCGATGAACATATCGTGCGAGCCGAGGGGTACAATCTGCTTCACGCGACACTCGATAGCCACGGGCGACTCGGCCACGACGGGTGCCGCAACAACTGCCGCAGGCTCGGGCGTGAGTCCCATCTCCGCAAACTTATCGTAGTCACGACCAGAGCGCACGCCACACCAGTCGGTAGCACGCGCCAACTTACGATTTGTGAGGTTTATAACGAACTCCCCCGTGCGCTTGATAATATCGTAGGAGTGACGCTCGGGACGCACTGATATATAGCACATTGGCGGATTGGTGCACACCGTGCCTGTCCACGCTACGGTGAAGAGGTTTTGCTCCTGCTCATCTGCGCCACAGCTAATAAGCACGGCGGGCAGAGGGTATATCATCGTACCGGGTTTCCAGCTCTGTTTCATCGTGATAAGATTTTCATTAATAGCTCAAAGATAACTACTTTTTCAGCAATGGTAAAGGCCAGAACAACAAAAAATCGCGACACCCCTAACCCAAGATGCCGCGATCGCAAAAAATCTTACTTTTTCCTATTAACCTAACTTCCTAACCTCTTAAAACCTAACCTATACCTTGTGTCGAGCACTATACGATACCCTGAGCAAGCATAGCCTCGGCAACAGTCATAAAGCCTGCGATATTCGCACCCTTTACATAGTTGACATAGCCATCGGGCTCGGTACCATACTCAACACACACAGAGTGAATTTTCTTCATAATCTCTTGAAGCTTAGAGTCTACCTCCTCGGCGCTCCACTTCAAACGCATAGAGTTCTGCGTCATCTCCAAACCTGAGGTTGCTACACCACCAGCATTTGATGCCTTACCGGGTGAGTAGAGAATCTTAGCCTTCTGGAAAATCTCAATAGCCTCGGGCGTTGTGGGCATATTAGCACCCTCGACAACACACATACAGCCATTGGCAACCAACTTAGCAGCCTCCTCGCCATTGAGCTCGTTCTGTGTAGCGCAAGGCATTGCGATGTCGCACTTAACACCCCAAGGACGCTCGCCCTCGAAGTACTGAGCCGAAGGATACTTCACTGCATACTCGCGGATACGGCCACGCAACATATTCTTCAACTCGAAGATGTACTGCAACTTATCCTCGTCGATGCCATCGGGGTCGTAGATATAACCGTTAGAGTCGGACATTGTAACAACCTTAGCACCCATCGACAGAGCCTTCTCGGCAGCAAACTGAGCCACATTACCCGAACCCGAGATTGCAACCACCTTACCTGCGTAAGAGTCGCCCTTTGTAGCAAGCATAGCCTGACCGAAGTAGCAAGCACCATAACCCGTAGCCTCGGGACGCATAATAGAGCCACCAAAGGTGAGACCCTTACCTGTGTAAGTGCCTGTAAACTCGTTCTGCAAACGCTTGTACTGACCGAACATATAACCTACCTCGCGGCCACCTACGCCAATATCACCTGCGGGAACATCGGTGTCGGGACCAATATGACGATAAAGCTCTGTAACGAAGCTCTGGCAGAAGCGCATAATCTCCATATCAGACTTACCCTTGGGGTTGAAGTCAGAACCACCCTTACCGCCACCCATAGGCAATGTGGTAAGAGAGTTCTTGAAAGTCTGCTCAAAGGCAAGGAACTTCAAGATGCTGAGGTTTACGCTTGAATGGAAACGGATACCGCCCTTGTAGGGACCAATGGCGCTGTTCATCTGCACGCGGTAACCCTTATTAATCATAACCTCGCCCTTGTCCGAAACCCACGGAACACGGAACAAGATAACACGCTCGGGCTCGGCAATGCGCTCCAAAACCTTCATCTTGATAAGCTGGGGATTCTCCATTATATAGGGAGCCACGCTCTCAACCACCTCGCGTACTGCCTGATGGAATTCGGGCTCATTGGGATTCTTTGCTACGATGTCGGCCATAAATTGCTCGACATACTCCTTAACTGACGCATTCATAATCGTTAGAGTTTATTAATTAGTTTTGTTGCAAATTTAGTAAAATTTATTAATAATGCAAACTTTTTATCCACAAAAACCGCACTTTTTCACATATATATGCCACAAAATTGCATTTATGCGATTTAAGAATGCATATAAATCATATTGCAAATCATTCCGTAAAAGGCTAAATACTACCGCTTTATCTGCAAATTTTCGCAGAATCATAAACATTTATTATAAAAACAGCTTTTACTACTTACAATTTGCAACCTATATTAATTTCCATATTGCAGAGCTAAGTTTATGGTAATTTCTGTTCTACCCACATTGTGATAACAAAAAGCGCTGACACATAGGCCAACGCTTTAATAATCAAATACTATAATAAATAGCCAGACGCCAAAAGGCAACAGACCAAGCCACCCAATAAATTGAGGATTGCGAGGGCTAGCGTAACGCAGAAAACACCTTTTTAGGCAACTTTACTTTCCGAAGTGGAAGTTGGCAAATTTAATATACTGCTCCCAATCATAACTATTAATATCGTGCTTGCCGGTGCGAATGTGATAAGCTACATGGCCACCGTGAATGGGAGAGTCGGGCGCAGGCATCTTTTTACCGCTAAGACCCTTCAAGCCGTAGAGTTCATATACGGGAGAGGCATTCAGAGCAGATAGGAACTCACCCTCGGGGTCGGCCCAGTCGTCGAGGATTGCGCTGGCAACATATACGGGACGCGGAGCTATGAGGGCGATAAGACCCTGCTGGTCCACGAAGAGAGCCTCCTCGTTATTATTATATTTATTGTAGTTGTCGCAGAACCAGTGGGGGAACACAGTGTTTATACGGCCTACGGTCTCGCCGTGCTTGCGGATTGAGAGGGCCGCACCACCGCATCCCGAGTCGTTAGAAATAACAATGGCGAAGCGAGAGTCGGTAGCACCTGCCCACAGCGATGTCTTGCCAAGACGCGAATGACCAAAGACAGCCACCTTCTTGGTGTCGATGGCGGGGTCTGTTTCGAGGTAATCCATCACACGGCTGAGGCTCCACGCCCACGCGCCGATTGTTCCCCACTCGTGCGCCTCGGGCTTGGTCTGCCCCTTAGCATAGAATGAGGGGTGGATACCATTCTTGAAGCCGTCGTCGAAGTCGGGGTCTACATCGCCACGATAGATTGTCACCACAGCATAGCCCGCATCGATAATCTTATCCAGAGGCCAGCGGCTTGTAGCAGCACCACGCTTGGGGTCCTTACCCAACTCCTCGCCCTTGGGGGCATTCTCGGAGATGATGATGGCAGGGTCGTCGACAATCTGATGGTTACCCTTGAAGTTCATACCGAGGAACGCAGGCACAGGGCCGTTGGCATTGGCGGGCATATACATAAGCACGAGGATAGGCGTCGCCATACCCTCCACGCGGATAGAGACCTGCTTGCGAATAGCCTTGCCACCCAGCGCAGGGCCGCTGCACAACTCCTTGTAGCTCATAGGCACTTGGCGTGTAGGCATATAGCCGTAGACCTCGTGCTGGAAGAAGTTGTAGATTACGGGGCGATGAACGCTCTCCCACTCCTCGACAGAGGAGAAGCGCAGAGGCTCGGCGCCATATTTCTTGACCGTTACAGATGCGCTCTGGGCATTCGCTGCCACCGCGCCACATAGAATCGCAAAGATAGATAGTAGTAGCTTTTTCATATTTGGGTTGGTTTACTGTTTATCGTCTTAGGCATTGTAAAGGTATAAATTTCGGCGAAGAAATAAAAACCAATAGCCATATTTTAGAGTGCAAGCGCGCAAGAATATATTTTTTCGGCCAAAAAATAGCGCGAGGTGGTACCGAAAAATTACTTTTTTCTTATCTTTGCGCTAGCGCAAGAGCCCCAAATAGGGCGTAAAGTCCTGCTCTGGCGATTGTTTCATTAAATAAAGACTCTTTTATGTCAGGTTTTTTTGGTTGTGTATCGCGCAACGAATGCGTTAACGAAGTATTCTACGGCACCGACTACCACTCGCACCTCGGTACAAAGCGAGCAGGTATGGCCTTTGTTAAGAATGGTAAGTTTATCCGTTCTATCCACTCACTCGAAGATGGCTATTTCCGTAATAAGTTTGAGAGCGAGTTGCCCCGATTTGAAGATGCCAATATGGGTATCGGTGTAATTTCGGATTGCGAGTCGCAGCCAATCACCATAACATCTCACCTGGGTCGCTACGCCGTGGTTACGGTGGCGCGTATCGACAACATCGAGCAGCTCACACAGGAGCTACTTGACCAGGGACACCACTTTGCAGAGCTCTCGGGCTCGGCAATCAATGCCTCGGAGCTTATCGCAATCCTCATAGGTCAGGGAAAGACTATTAAAGATGGTATCGACATCGCTCAGAAGAAGATTAAGGGCTCGTGCTCGATGCTCGTGCTGACCGACCACGCCGTGTATGCCGCACGCGACCGCTTTGGCCGTACGCCCATCATCATCGGCAAGAACGACAAGGGTTATGTCTGCGCCAGCGAGAGTTCGAGCTTCGACAACCTCGGTTACGACTATGTGCGCGACCTTGGCCCGGGCGAGGTGGTACAGATTACCGCCGATGGTGTAAGACAGATTACACCTCCGGGCAAGCGCAAGCAGATTTGCTCGTTCCTGTGGGTATATTATGGCTACCCCTCGGCTTGGTATGAGGGTATAAATGTGGAGGATAGTCGCTACCGCTGTGGTGCTGCAATGGCAAGACACGATAACGACATCGACCCCGACTTCGTGGCAGGTATTCCCGACTCGGGCGTTGGTCACGCCGTAGGTTACTCAAACGAGAAGGGTATCCCCTACAAGCGCCCCTTCGTGAAGTACACCCCCACTTGGCCCCGTAGCTTTATGCCACAGAATCAGAAGATGCGCGACCTGGTGGCAAAGATGAAGCTTCTGCCCAACAGTAAGTTTACTCGCGACCAGAAGATTGTCTTTATGGACGACAGTATCGTTCGTGGTACACAGCTCAAGGACAATGTTGTAAAGTTGTTGGACGAGGGCGTAAAGGAGGTTCATATGCGTATTGCCTGCCCGCCACTGATTTACCCCTGCCGATTCCTGAACTTCTCGACATCGCGTAGCACATACGACCTATATGCACGCCGTGTGATTCGCGATATGGAGGGCGGAATGGAGAATATACCCGATTCAGTATTTGCCGAGTACGCTAATCCCGACTCGGAGAAGCATAAGGAGATGGTGGAGATTATGTGCCGCCACTTGCAGCTCACCTCGCTCAAATTCCAGCGCCTCGACGACTTGGTAGAGGCCATCGGATTGCCGAAAGAGGATTTGTGTACGCACTGCTGGGATAATTCAAGTTACGATGAATAGAAAAAGCGCCAACCCGAAAAGGTTGGCGTTTTTATTTTATTTCTCCTAATCACTTTTACAAGTAACTCTACTCCCTTACTCTGGCTGGAGCTATACACTCCATCTACATTTGCAGAGAGCCTTCCTCTCATGCTCAGGCTGCCCCCATTGTTCATCGAGGTCGTATTGGCTAAGAAAATGGCTACAAAAAGAAAAAACCGCTGAAATTCAGCGGTTTTAGTAGTGGATAGGGGATTCGAACCCCTATGTCATGCGTGAGAGGCATGTATCCTAGCCCTTAGATGAATCCACCATTTTTGTTTTGACACTGCAAATATAGGGCAAATTTCTTACACTGCAAATTTTTTGGCAAAAAAAATGCAAAAAATGTGATTTTTTATGGTTTTTATCCCTGCTTTGATACTTATCGACCACTTTATAGTCTAATTTGCGCCTGCTAATTTATACTAACTACAAAAAAAATACCCGCCACCAAGGGCGGGTATTTATCGATACCAGAGTAAATATTACAACTCCTTCACACGAACATTGCGGTACTTGATACCCTCGCCGTGACCCAAGAAGCCGATATGACCCTTCTTGTTGAACAAACCGGGGTGGTTGCGACCATCAACAGTGTAGGGGTTCTTATTGCCACCATCGGGAGCAACATTGTGACCCTTACAAGCCTTGCGGATGTTACCATCGAGGATAACTACGCCATCAACGATAACTGTGATGCGGTCACCCTTAGCACGAATCTCCTCTGTGTGCCACTCGCCCAAAGCACCCCACTTGATGCGCTTAGCGGGAATGATGCCGTATACAGAGCCGTGCACCTGATGCTCCTTCAAGTTCTTATAAATAGGTGAGTCGTGGTGCAAAACCTGCAACTCCATACCGTGGTAAGCAGCATCAACACCCATAGGAGTACGGATACCTACGCCGTTGTTCACGCCGTCGCGGTCGAAGCAGAACTCGAAACGAAGAACGAAGTCTGAGTACTCCTTCTTAGTGTAGAGATTACCTGTTGTGCCATAAGATGCAGTTACATACATATAACCGTCGATGGGCTGGTAAGCCTCCAAGTTGCCTGTCCAAGCGTCCATATCCTGACCGTTGAACAACATCTCGAAGCCCTCTGCCTTCTCCTCGTCAGTGAGCTCAGTGATGATTGAGTGAGACTCGCGAGCCTTGTTCTCAGAGATGAACTTCTCGATATCCTTGCGCTTGTAAACAGCGTCACCGTCATTCAATGTAGCAGATACCTTCTCCAAGAGAGCCTTAACCTCTGCTGAGTAAAACTCGGGGTGCTTAGTAGCAATCTCCAATACGGTGTTAGCCGAAGCCTGTGCAGTCTCAGCATCGTCCATATACTCGGCAGCCAACATCATAGCCTGATAGTTCTGTGTTGCCGAGAGAGCCTTCAAAGCCTGATTCTTATATTTGAGAGCAGGATTTGTCTCCAACGCCTTGCGGTAGTTCATATACTTCTGGTCGTTGTTCAAAGCAGATGAGCCTGTGAGCTTGATGTAACGCTCGATAGCCTTATCTTTGAGCTCAGCGTTAGCAGTAGCCTCCAACAATGTAGGCAATACGCTTGCGTCATTGAGTGCGCAAAGACCCTCGAATGCAGACTTCTGTGCTACGCCTGTTGATGACTTGTAACCATCGATGATGGGAGCCACAGCCTCCTTAGCACCTGTTGCAGCCAATACGGGGTAGTAGAGGTGCTTGTTAGCGCCAGCCTTCTCCATACGGCCCTGAATCATCTTAGCCTGCTCGGCAGCGCTCTTCTGCTGGATAGACTTGATGATAGCCTCTGACATAGGCTTACCCTGCTCGAAGAGGTTGCACAATGCGTTGAAATTCTTCTCAGTAGCATTTGTTGTAAGTGCGGGGATAGCGCTGTCGTCGCCACCGTTGTCAACCCATACCAACACCTTAGATGCAGCTGCGGGGATACGACGCTTTGAGAGTACCTGCTTAGCGATAGCGCGTGAGTGGTTGTTGTTGTCGATAACGCTTACGAACTCATCGTTGATAGTACCGTTGAATGAGAGCAAGCCCTTAACCAAAGCAGCATCAACAGCCTCGCTGTTGTTAGCATTGGGAACAAGAGCAACCAAAGCCTTCAAAGCCTCCTCGCCACCAATCTTCGACGCAGCAGCGATAGCGGCACAAGCAACATCGTCGTTTGCATTGCCAACATAGGGAACGATAGCAGAAATCTGTGACTCAGCGTGCTGTGCACCCAACCAGTTCAAGATATCAACCTTTGCTACATTCTCGGCCTTAGCCAAAGCACCAGCAACAGCAGCGTAGGTGTTGTTGTCAGCATAAGCCTCAGACAAACGCATAGCACCGTAGCGATACTCGCGGCAGTCATCACCAAGAGCCTTAACAACCAAAGAAGTTGTAGCAGCGCCCTTCATCTGTACCAACAAATCCAAACCAGCCAAGCGAACATTCGACTTTGCAAACTTCATCATCTTCTTAGCCTCCTTCTCCACAATCTTAGGCTCGTGCTTCATAAGGTGGCCGTTCAAGAGAGTGAGGTATGCACCGTAAGCGTCGGTAGCCTCGAATGTGTAACCCACAGCCTTAGCAGCAGCGCTCAACACCTTTGCAGCGTCAGCACCGCCCCACGCACCGAGTGCGAGGTAAATCTGTGTTGTAAGCTCGTGAGTAGCACCCTTCAACCACTCGATAACGATAGGCTCAGCATCGTGGAAGTGGTGCTTGTATGATGCAATCTGCGCCAAGAGGACCTTGCTTACACCGTTCTGCGCCTGATTCTTCATCAACTCATATACTACGGGCTCTGTGCCGTGGATTGTAGCCAAAGCGCGTGCTGCGAAGTTACCCTGATACTGGTCCTTCAAGTAGCCAGCGTAGAACTCTGCATCCTCGGCAGTAGCACAAATCTGCAAAGCAGTCATTAAGAATGCCTTGTTGGGGTTGTCCGAAGTCTTCTCGATAGCAGCCTTCAAGCCAGCACGAACAGCGTCACGCTGTGCAGCGCCATCCTTCGATACATATGAAGCAACACCATTTACGGCGTACTCAACAGCTGAATTGTTTACACCCTCGGCCATAGGAGAGAGCATCAAAGCTAACTGCTCGATACCCTCGGCACCTGTCGATGCCAACTCGGCCATAACCTGGTTGTATGTTGTGGGCAACTCGGCGGGCAGCTGAGCCAAGGCGTCAGCCACGATAGTCGATGTTGCACGACCGCGTGCATCCTGAGCATTGACAACCGTCAAGGGCATCAACATCAGGGCGATAAATAAAAATATTCTTTTCATCGTTAGTCTCTCTTTATGGTTAATTAAATCTTCCAGGGACCGCGCATCGGCTGATCGATCAATGCATTTGCGGCCTCGTCGTTAATGAACTGCAACTTCACGGGGTCGAACTCCAAAGTGCGGTTGAGGCGCAATGCGCACAGACCCATATTCACGATGGTAGCCGAGCGGAAACCGTTGATCTCGTTAAGAGCAAACTTCTCGCGGTTGTGGATACACTTGATGAAGTCTGTGTTCTGCGGCTCGGGATCGGGCAACTCCGAGAGAATATCCATAATATTGTGTGCGGGCTGACCGTTCAACTCGCAGCGGAAACCCTGGTAAACCTTACCGTTGGGCCCCTCGATGTAGGGAGCTGTGGGGTCGCCGTGCTGCTCACCCTGGAGGATGATCTGGCAGCCGTCGTCGTATGTGTAGACAATCTTACGCCAAGTACCGATAGCATCGTGGTGCTGCTGGGGAGCATCAACCTCCACCTTGATGGGAGATGTGTTGTCCTTACCCAAGATGTACTGTACGGGGTCGATGTAGTGCTGACCCATATCGCCCAAACCACCACCATCGTAATCCCAGTAACCACGGAATGTCTGGTGTGTACGGTGCTCGTTGTAGGGTTTGTAGGGTGCGGGACCCAACCATAAATCGTAATCGAGGTGCTTGGGGATAGGCTGCTCAACCAAATTCTCCTTACCTACCCAGAAGAACTTCCAGTTAAAACCGGTGTAACCAGAGATTGTAACCTTCAAAGGCCAACCCAGCACGCCGCTGTCAACCAACTTCTTCAAAGGCTCAACTGTTGTACCCAAGCCGTAGAAAGTATCCTTGAAACGGAACCAAGTGTTAAGGCGGAAGATACGGCCATTCTGACGAACTGCCTCCATAACCTTCTTACCCTCACCGATGGTACGTGTCATAGGCTTCTCGCACCAGATATCCTTACCAGCCTTGGCAGCCTCA
>JAZOPO010000022.1:0-3116 GCA_045655585.1 Alistipes sp.
GGGTCATCGGCAGCAGGTGCCAACTCCTTCGATAAATTCTTTACATATTCAGCAAATGCTTCGACATTTGCTCCTGCACGCAGACGGATGTAGAAGTGACTCATTCGGCTATCCGCTTCGGCGCAGTAGAATGCGTAGTACTCATCATCCTGAGCAAGCGATGTAAGGCGTATATCTTTGATAATGCCCACATAGGGGTACTGCTTACCCTCTTTATATCCAATCGGGATACCGATATCGCGGTGCATACGATTCATCATTACAATCTCGTCACGCTCGGCTGACGAAGGGGTAAAGCCGTTGCCATCAATAACCTCGAAACCAAAGAAATCGAGGAAATTCCAACGCACGGGATTGGCTCTCACCACATACTCTTTACCCTCGTACTCACGCCCCCACATCTGGTTGCAGCGGAATAGATTTACTGCCGAAGCGGTTACATCTACTGCGTCGGGGTGTTGCTGCAATCGCTCCACAACCGTTTCGGGGCGTGTACCCAAATCCCACGAAGCGAAGGTTACGACATTCTCGCGATCAAAACCCAAATCGTAGTTAATCATATAGCGATATTGCAACCAGAACACGGCCGTTACGATAATCAGAATCATCGCTACCGAGAACTGTACACCAACCATCACCGAGCGCAGACGACGACCCGTAGCCGATTGTGCAAAGCCACCCTTAACGCCCAACGAAGCATTGAAGCGAGTGATGTAGAACGCAGGGTACATTGCCGCCACAACGGCCAACAATACCATCAGTGCGACCATCATAATAATGACTGCGATATTATCTCCAAGAGCCAACGAGCAGATAGAATAGTTGGTGATAAAGCTCTCTTGGATAGCAATCATCAGGTAGAATGTTAGAGCCATAGCGAGTAGCACCAAACCGATAGCCTCGAAGAGGAAGTTCCAGCGCAGTGTCCACTGGCTTGCACCGAACACCTTGCAGATGTTCACCGAACGCATACGCACGGGAACAAGTGCAAAGAAGAAGTTTACGAAGTTGATAAAAGCAATCAGTACGATGATAAAGGCAATGCTACCGAGAATGATCGGTGTTGATCTCTTACCTGTACGGAAGTTGCCTGAATCGTAGAAGTTACCATCATAATAGAGTTTGTCAAGACTCACGAGTCGAGTTTCCAGCACCTGTGCGCCGCTTTCCAACTCCTCCTGGGCCATAGCCTTCTCTTCGGGGTCTTCAACCTCGGCCATCCACTCCTGCACCATTCCGAGGAACCAATCGGCATAACCCTTCTTAAAGATTTCGATGTAGGTGTCGAGGTCGGCACCCTCGCGCATACGCACAAAATTCGAGTAGTTCCAGTTGTTATTACCCTCGGT
Organism: Alistipes sp.; assembly: GCA_045655585.1. Classification (GTDB taxonomy): domain Bacteria; phylum Bacteroidota; class Bacteroidia; order Bacteroidales; family Rikenellaceae; genus Alistipes. Next base: position 1,350 of record JAZOPO010000022.1, read on the forward strand.
ATAGACACCTTCGTCGTTCTGCATAATACCCCAATGGCTGAACATACAGTTTTTGGGCATATCCTCATATATTGCTACGATGGTCTGCTGAACTGTCGGCTTGCCGTCATCGTTGTATTTTCCACCTTCAAAGTAGATTACATCGCCCACACCAACGCCCAATTTTTCGGACTTGGAGCGAGCCATCGCTATCGTATTAGGCTCTTTGAGTTGTGAGAAGTCGCCCGCTAGGCACTCAAAACCGAAGAATGTTGGCACATTGGCCGTTCCTTGATATACATACTCATTGAACGGTTCCATAGTGTACTCATTGCGCTTGATCCAAATGCGGCTAATGCGTGGGTAAGGCATTGTTGAGGCGACCTCCTCGGCATCGGGGAACTGTTCGGCAGCGGTATAGGCCAAGTTGCCGGGCGAGTTGGTACTCCACTGTGTCTCGCCATCGTTACCTCCACCGAAGTCGGGCGAGATAAGATAGGTGCGGTCGGCATTAGGGAATTGCCCGTTGTAGGTGATGGTGTACCACACCTGCGATGCGATGATGTAAAATGCCACAAAGGCGAGGGTCAAGCCCACTACATTGAGCAGCGATGCGACCTTGTAACGACGTAATGTCATTAAAAAATTCTTAAACGCGATTTTCATAGGTTTCTATTCTTATTGTTTTATTAATTATTCAATTTTGAATTCTGAATTTTGCATTTTGAATTCTTCTTGTGATGTGGGAGGCGGTCAAGCCAACCCACACCTGAAACGCTTCTCTGCTTATGGTAATAGGCGTTTTATAGTCTGCTCTTTACATCGGTTACAATCTTGCCGTCGAACAAACAGATGGTACGGCCCGCATACGAGGCATCGTGCTGCGAGTGGGTAACCATAATGATGGTTGTACCCTCCTGGTGGAGTTCTTTGAGCAGGGTCATCACCTCCTGTCCATTCTTCGAGTCGAGGTTACCCGTAGGCTCATCGGCGAGGATTAGTTTGGGGTTCGACACAAGGGCACGGGCGATAGCCACACGCTGCTGCTGACCACCCGAGAGCTGCTGCGGGAAGTGGCCGGCACGGTGCGAGATGTTCATACGGTCGAGCATCTTCTTTACGCGCTCCTTACGCTCCGAAGGCTTCACGCCCATATAGATAAGCGGCAACTCGACATTTTCGGCAACCGACAACTCGTCGATCAGGTTGAACGACTGGAATACGAAGCCGATATTGCCCTTGCGGAAGGCGGTGCGCTCCTTCTCTTTCAGACCGCCCACCTCTTGGTTGAGCAGCTGGTATGAGCCGCCTGTGGGGTTGTCAAGCAAGCCCAAGATGTTGAGCAGCGTAGATTTACCACAACCCGAAGGTCCCATAATGGCAACAAACTCACCCTCCTTAACCTCAAACGATACACCGTTCAGAGCAACAGTCTCGATCTCCTCGGTGAAAAAACTCTTCTGTAAATTTTCTACTTTTAACATAACTGTAAATTTTTAGTTGTTTATACTTTTGTTGTTTTATTTCATAATTGATTGTGTAGGGTTTTCATTTGCCGCACTCCACGAACGGAGCGAAACGGTAACGATGGTAATCAACAGGATAACTCCCACCGCCAAGGCATATACCCACCACGACATCGGTGTACGATAGACATACTGCTGCATCCATTGGTCTATGATATAGTAGCTCACGGGGATAGCCACTGCCGAGCACGCGGCCACAATGTAGAGGTACTTGCGGTTGAAGAGGCTGAGTATCTCGCCAACAGATGCTCCGTGTACGCGG
>JAZOPO010000023.1:0-15027 GCA_045655585.1 Alistipes sp.
GATAAGCGGCATACCAGAAGCGTCGGTCACCTTACCAGCCACTTTGCTGGATTGAGCCATCATCGCGGGCGTACCCATAATGAACAAGCTCACAAGGATTAGTAAAAACTTCTTCATACAAAAATTGTAATTTGGTTAATAAAAAAATAAGTGGTTTCAAAATTGGTCGTCAAAAAGAGGTTTTTGCACCCCGTTTTAATCGTTAAATTGGTCTTGTAAAATGGTTTTAGGTTGTTCTTGTGGTTGCTAATTACCAAACGAAAGTAATATAAAAAATGTAGGCCGCCAAATATTTTTTAACCAAAATGTTCAGTGTAATTTTCTGTAAATTAGAGTTTTAGAACAAAGTTGTTCTATATTTCTATTACCCTGATATTGTGAGATTTAGCCGTTTGATATATGTTGGTGTATTGTTCTTGATAGCTTTTGAGAGTAGTTTATGCTAAGGGTTAGAAGTTAAATTATTTAATATTATAAAATCTATACTCTTGTGGGCTGTGTGTAAGGCTGTTTTAGGCGGTTTAGTATTGATTTTGTTAAAAAGAAAATTGTCTCTATTGTGAGTCTGTGTGGATTGATTGATTTAGACTTTTTAGCCAGCTTTTTTATTCGGTTACTTTTTGCAAAAAAATCTCAAAAAAAAAATTTGTCTCCGGTGTGATTTTTTTCGTGGCAAAAAGGTGTTTGTTCAGAAAAAGTATGCAGAAATGCAATTGCGGCTTTTCTAAAACGGGCGCGTTGCGTGGTTGATATGTGGTTTTGTGTTGTGATATTGGGTGTGAGTTTTGTAGAGTAGATTTTTTTTGTTATTTTTGAGGAGATAATTAATTTACTAACGATAGTATGAAAGTTGTAATCATCGGGTCGGGATATGTTGGTCTGGTAACGGGCGGATGTTTTGCCGATATGGGTGTGGATGTTTGTTGTGTAGATATCGACGAGGCTAAGGTTGAACGACTTAGCAAGGGTTTTGTTCCTATCTATGAGCCTGAGTTGCAGAGCATCGTGGAGCGTAACCTGCACGCGGGGCGTCTGTCGTTTGCCTGCTCGACCGAGGAGTGTATGGAGGGCGTGGATGCCGTCTTTATCGCCGTGGGAACACCTCCCGGGGAGGATGGCAGTGCCGATGTGAGCTATGTGTTGGAGGCTGCGCGCTCGATAGGTCGCTCGCTTACAGGGTATGCTGTGGTTACGGTCAAGTCTACCGTGCCCGTAGGTACTACGGCTAAGGTTAAGGCCATTGTGGCAGAGGAGTTGCAGCGTAGAGGCTTAGATATGGAGTTTGATGTGGCTTCAAATCCCGAATTTTTGAAGGAGGGGCGTGCTGTGCGCGACTTTATGATGCCCGACCGTGTTGTTGTGGGTGTTGAGAGCGAGCGTGCGCGTGCGCTGATGACCACACTCTACTCGCCGCTGATGATGACCGACCGTCTGCTCTTTACCGATGTTGTTACGGCCGAGATGACCAAGTATGCAGCCAATGCTATGTTGGCCACGCGCATCTCGTTTATGAACGATATTGCCAACTTGTGCGAGTTGACGGGAGCAGATGTCAATATGGTACGCAAGGGTATAGGCGCCGATGCGCGAATTGGCTCTAAGTTCTTGTATGCGGGCTGCGGATATGGTGGCTCGTGTTTCCCGAAGGATGTGCGTGCGCTGATTGCTACAGCCGAGAAGCTGGGCTACTCGATGGAGGTCGTTAAGGCTGTCGAGAGGGTGAATAATCGTCAGAAGAGAATATTGTTCGAGAAACTTAATCGTCACTTTGCGGGAGAGTTGCAGGGCAAGACTATTGCCGTGTGGGGACTATCGTTTAAGCCCGATACTGACGACTTGCGCGAGGCACCGTCACTGGTGCTTATCGACGCTCTGTTGGAGGCAGGTTGTGTGGTGAAGGTATTTGACCCTGTTGCGATGGATAATGCGCGAGCGATATATGGTGACAGGTTGACTTATACAAATAACATATATGAGGCTGCCACCGATGCCGATGCTTTGGCTGTGGTGACCGAGTGGAAGGAGTTCCGTTTGCCTGCGTGGGCGACCTTGCAGCGCGTGATGCGTGGCCGGGTTATTGCCGATGGCCGTAATATATACAACGGTGAGGTGTTGCGCGGAATGGGATTTACTTACTATAAAATAGGCTGATTATGAACAGAATAACCATAGCAATAGATTCATTTAAAGGCTCGCTCTCCTCTTACGAGGTGGCCAGCGCCTTCGAGCGAGGCTTCAATCAGGTCTTCCCTCAGGCTCAGGTACGCAAGGTGAGTGTCGCCGATGGCGGTGAGGGCACGGTGGAGGCTCTCGTGCAGACGCTTGGTGGCGAGATGGTGCGTATCGGGGTTTCCGACCCGCTGATGCGCAGGGTGGAGGTGTGCTATGGTATTGTAGATGATGGCCATACGGCCGTGATGGAGATGTCGGCAGCGAGCGGACTGCCTCTGCTTACTCCCGAGGAGCGTAACCCTATGAAGACCACAACCTACGGCACAGGCGAGATGATTGCCGATGCTCTGGCGAGGGGTTGTCGTAAGTTTCTTGTGGGTATAGGTGGCAGCGCAACGAATGATGCTGGCGTGGGTATGTTGCGAGCGCTGGGATTTCGTTTTCTCGATGCCGAGGGGTGTGAACTTGTCGGTGGCGGTGAAATTTTGGCGCAGATAGCCTCGATAGATGGTAGCGGTGCAATGGGAGAGTTGCACGATGCGGAGTTTATTGTTGCCTGCGATGTGACCAATCCTCTCTATGGCCCCGAGGGTGCGGCCTATGTCTTTGCTCCGCAGAAGGGTGCTGATGCGGCTATGGTGGAGCAGTTGGACGAGGGCTTGCGTAACTTTGCAGAGGTCGTTAAGCGATATAATGGCGAGGATATAGCCTCGTTGCAAGGTGCAGGTGCTGCTGGCGGCCTGGGCGGAGGTTTTAAGGCTCTGTTGGGTGCGCGCTTGGAGCGAGGTATCGAGATGGTGCTGGGTGCGATGCGCTTCGATGATATTATAAAGGGTAGCGACCTTGTCGTAACAGGCGAGGGGCGCCTAGATGGCCAGACGGTTATGGGTAAGGCGCCGAGTGGAGTGTTGTGTGCGGCATGCAAGCAGGGTATTCCTTGCATTGCTATTGGTGGTGCTGTCGAGTATTGCAAGGAGTTGGCTGAGAGTGATTTTGCCGCTATGTTCCCCGTTGTTTCGGGCCCGATGCCGTTGGAGCGTGCTATGCAGCAAGATGTTGCGGCGGCCAATGTGGAGCGCACAGCTGTGCAGATAGCCAAACTGTTGAAGATAAAGTAGTTGAAAAAGATGTAATAACATAATTTGATTTATTATGAGCGCAATAGGTGCAATCATCGGCCTTGTGTTGGCCATAGTGCTGATTATACGAAAATTCTCTCCCGTTTACAGCCTGCTGTTGGGTGCCGTTGTAGGTGGCCTGATTGGCGGTATGGGCCTGGACGGCACGGTGAGTAATATGATTTCGGGTGTGAAGGATATAACCCCTGCTATCGTGCGAATCATTGCTGCGGGAGTGTTGTCGGGCGTGCTTATCAAGACTGGTGCTGCGGCCTCTATCTCGCACACTATTATAAATAAGCTGGGTGATAAGCACCTCTACTTGGCGTTGGCACTATCTACGATGTTGCTTACGGCTGTGGGCGTGTTTATCGATGTGGCGGTTATCACCGTTGCACCCATTGCGGTCATCATCTCCGAGCGATTGAAGATACCTAAGTTTGGAATGTTGCTTGCTATGATTGGTGGCGGTAAGTGCGGAAACATAATCTCGCCCAACCCCAACACCATCATCGCGGCTGAGAACTTCGGTGCGCCGCTCTCGTCGGTGATGCTTGTCAATGTGGCTTCGACGGTAATTGGCCTTATCGTTACAGTATATATAATCCTTCCTCTGCTTGCCAAGCGCGCAGGTGCAACGGGTGGCGCGATGAGTGCGCCAAGTGTCAAGGAGGAGGGCTTGCCCTCGTTTATGGCAAGCATCGCAGGCCCTGTGGTGGTTATGGCTCTACTTATGTTACGCCCCATTGCTGGAATTGCCATCGACCCTCTTATTGCGTTGCCCGTAGGCGGTATAGTTGGAATATGTGCTACGCGCCAATGGCGTCGCACGGGCGAGAGCATAAGCTACGGCTTGGAGAAGATGTCTGTTGTGGCGGTGTTGCTGGTCAGCACGGGTGCCATAGCGGGAATTATCAAGGCTTCGTCGCTTACCGATATGCTAATCTCGTTGCTCGGTGATGGCGAGTCGGCTCGCGTTCTGCTGGCTCCGTTGTCGGGTGCAATAATGTCGGCGGCAACGGCATCTACAACGGCGGGTGCTACCATTGCCTCGGCGTCGTTCTCGCAGGCTATACTCGCATCGGGCGTCTCGGCTGTGTGGGGTGCTGCCTTGGTGAATGTGGGTGCTACGGTGTTGGACCACCTGCCTCACGGCTCGTTCTTCCACGCCACGGGAGGCTCTGTCGAGATGAGTATCAAGGAGCGCCTGAGGCTTATTCCCTATGAAACACTGGTGGGTACGGTGCTTACGCTCTGCTCGGTAGTGGCATATCTTATAGTGGGATAAATATTTTTTATAACTTTTTATTGGCGCATAGATTTCATTTTTTGTATCTTTATCAACTGAAAAACCGTAATTACGAAAAACGATAGATTATGAAAAAGAGTACAGTCGTGATTTTGTTGCTGTCGGTGGTTGTAGCAGTCACAACTATCTACACCGTCGTTAATCGTCCGCCCGCGGCGACACTGAGCCTCGGCGAGCAGACTTTGGAGATTCTCCAAGAGGGAGGCTGCCTTGCCTGCCACTCATCGGATGCCGAGCTTCCGTTCTATGCCAATCTGCCCGTTGCGGGTGATTTGGTGAAGAAGGATATAAGCGAGGGTTATCGTGCCTACGATATTACTCCGCTGATGTCGGCATTGAGCAACGGTGAGAAGCCCAACCCTGTGGATGTTGCCAAGGTGGAGAAGGTGGCGCTCGATAAGCGTATGCCTATGGCGAAGTACTATCTGATGCACTGGGGTAGCCAGATGACCAGCGCCAAGCGTGATGTTATCGCAGCGTGGGCGCGTGAGTATCGTCAGGTCTATTATAACGATGGCCTTGCAGCTGAGTTTGCAGGTGAGCCCATTCGTCCCATTGCAGAGGCGCTGCCCGTAGATGCGCGTAAGGTGCAGTTGGGTAAGGAGTTGTATCACGACGCAAGACTCTCTGTGGATAATACAGTTTCGTGTGCATCGTGCCACGACCTCTCGATGGCTGGTGTTGATAACAGGCAGTACTCGGAGGGCGTTCAGGGTCAGAAGGGTGGCGTGAATGCACCTACAACATTCAACGCTGTATATAACTTCGTACAGTTCTGGGATGGTCGCGCAGCAACGCTGGCTGACCAGGCCGCAGGACCTCCTCTCAACCCCGTTGAGATGGCCAGCACTTCGTTTGATGAGATTATCGCCAAACTCGAAAAGGATAAGCACTATGTCAAGGCCTTTGCTGAGATATATCCCGACGGTATTACACAGGCAAATATCACCGATGCTATCGAGGAGTTTGAGATGACGCTTCTAACGCCTAACTCTCCGTTTGATAAATACTTGCGTGGCGATGGCAACGCCATTACGGCCGAGGCAAAGACGGGTTATGAACTCTTCAAGGAGTATAACTGCGCTACCTGCCATGTGGGTGCAAACCTTGGTGGTGAGTCTTACGAGTTGATGGGTCTTCGTGAGCACTACTTTGCTGATCGCGGTCTTGAACTCACCGAGGAGGATAACGGTCGCTATAAGCAGACTCAGCAGGAGCGTGACCGCCATCGCTTCAAGGTCCCCGGCCTGAGAAATGTGGCTCTCACTTGGCCCTACTATCACGACGGAACACGCGCCACTTTGGAGCAGGCTGTGCGCGATATGGCAACTTATCAGTCTGGCGTAACACTCACCGATAAGGAGACTGCCGAGATTGTAGCGTTCCTTAATACTCTTACAGGCGAGTACGAGGGGAAACCTTTGACAAATGTAAACAAGCAGTAAAAAGTCGTCTAACAAGGCTCTTTTGGCGTCTAGCTTGTCCTCGAAATGCTCATTTGCGCCCAGCAAACTGCGCTTTCTCGGACTGCGACCAGCCTCAAAATAGCTCTTATTATACAACTTTTATAGAAATGGGGGGGTGCTAACGAAATTTGTTAGTCACCCTCTCTTATTTTAGGGTGTTTGCATTGCGGAATGGCATAACCTTAAATAAATAATGCCCCTGCACGCTATTTTTTCGCAAAAAAGGTAGTATTTCTAAACTTTTTTGATGATATTTGCATTATCATTACCCAAACAAGATGCATAAATTTGATTATATAATCGTCGGTAGCGGACTTGCCGGATTGTATGCCGCCTACAAGGCGTCAATGAAGGGCAGTGTGGCGGTGATAACCAAGTCGTTCCTGCGCGAGAGTAATTCGTTCAACGCACAGGGCGGTATCGCTGCTGTGACATCTAATGACGATAATCCCGAGATACATAAGTCGGACACGCTCATCGCGGGTCGAGGTCTGTGCGAGGAGGATTCTGTTGAGATTCTCGTAAACGAGGGCCCCGATAGAATCGAGGAGATTATTGCCGATGGTATGAAGTTCGACACCGAGAACGGCTCCCTGGCTCTGGGCTTGGAGGGCGGACACCACAAGCGTCGTATCCTGCACGCTGGTGGCGATGCGACGGGTCGTTGGATTACCGAGTTTGCAATCTCTAAGGTGTTGGAGCGCGACAATGTCAAGATTTTTGAGAGTACGCTTCTTCTGGACCTTTTGGTTAAGGATGGCGTGTGCTATGGCGTGCGTTGTTGGAGCGAGAACGAGGAGTTGCAGGCCGAGAGTGATGGCAGCGAGGTGATGCTATTTGCCAACCATGTATTCCTCACCTCGGGTGGTGCTTCGGCTGTTTATGCCCGTACAACAAATCCTCAGACAACAATCGGAGATGGCGTGGCCATTGCCTACAAGGCGGGCTGCCGCATCTTGGATATGGAGTTTATCCAGTTCCACCCCTCGGGTTTGTACCTTAAAGATTCGTCGCGTGCGTTCCTCATCAGCGAGGCGGTGCGTGGCGAGAGAGCACATCTGTTGGGTAAGGATGGTAAGCGATTTATGGTGCCCATACACGAGCTCGCGGAGTTAGCTCCGCGCGATATTGTGGCACGCTCGATATATAAGCAGATGAAGCGAGATGGTATGCCTTATGTAACCCTCTCGTTGAGGCATCTCGACAAGGATATGATTATCAAACGCTTCCCCGGCATCTATGCGCAGTGCAAGGAGTTTGGCTACGACCTTACGCAGGAGATTCCCGTAGCACCTGCGGCGCACTACTCGGTGGGTGGCGTTATGTCGAACAGCAACGGTCGTACGGATGTAGAGCGTCTGTATGTGTGTGGCGAGGTGGCAGCAACAGGTATTATGGGTGCTAATCGTCTGGCATCAAACTCGCTTATCGAGTGTCTCGTCTTTGCCAACCGTGCTGTGGAGGATACCGTGAAGGTGGGAGCGGTGAAGGAGTTCCCCTCGTTTGACAAGCAGTATAGCCGCGATAACGATAATGCGCAGTTGTATGCCGAGTTGAAGGCTCAGGTGTCGGAGATAATGAACTCACACGCAGGTATTATCCGTAGCGAGGAGGGCTTGCAGGAGGGCTTGCAGAAGATTGCCGACTTGGGCGTTATCATCAAGCAGAAGCAGGCTGAGCGAGGTGGCGAGCAGAACCGCGAATACTATCTTGAAGCATCTCGCCGTTTATTATGTGTGGCGCGTCTGATTATGTCGCCTGCGCTGTTGCGTAAGGAGAGCCGTGGAGGTCACTATCGTGAGGACTTCCCCTGTGCCGATGAGGCCTACGCTCTGCACTCGGTGCAGCGTCGTGGCGAGCAGATAACCACCGCACCTGTGAATAGTAACTATTTTAACTTTTAAGCGAAATATGCAGTACGAGAACTTAATCAACAAATTACTCGACCTCGGTATCGAGGAGGATATTAACACGGGCGATATCACCACCGAGTCTATCATTCCCGAATCAATGAACGCTGCGGCTACAATGACCGCCAAGCAAGATGGTGTTATCTCGGGTTTGGAGATTGTGAAGATGGTGTATGATCGTTTCCAGCAAGATGTTGTCTTCACTCCCTACTTCAAGGATGGTGATGCGGTGAAGAAGGGCGATGTTATCCTCAAAGTGGAGGCTACATACCCAACACTTCTTCGTGGCGAGCGCCTCTCGTTGAACATATTTCAGCGTATGTGCGGTATCGCAACCGAGACTGCAAAGTATGTAAAGGAGTTGGCCGACACTCACACCGAGTTGCTCGATACTCGTAAGACAGCTCCCGGTCTTCGCGTGTTGGATAAGCTCGCAGTGAAGCACGGTGGCGGCACAAACCACCGTATGGGTCTGTACGATATGGCTATGATTAAGGATAACCATATCAAGATGGCGGGTGGCATCGCTAAGGCTGTTGAGCAGGTGCGTGCACGCATCGCTGAGGGCATCAAGATTGAGGTTGAGACAACAACTCTCGACGAGGTTAATCAGGCTATTGAGGCTGGTGCCGATATCATTATGCTCGACAATATGGATACCCAGACTATGACCGAGGCGGTGAAGATTATCAACGCAGCAGGCAAGGGCATCAAGACAGAGGCATCGGGCAATATGAGCATACCTCGTTTGAAGGAGGTTGCATCTACTGGCGTGGATTACATCAGCGTGGGTGCCTTGACACATACCGTTAAGGGTATGGATATTAGTATGAATATTCAGGTTGAGTAATAAATGATTGGCTCTATGACAAAGATTGAAATCAAAGAGCGTATAGAACAACTCAAAAAGCAGAAGGGGGCAGTCATCTTAGCGCACTACTACACCTCGGACGATGTTCAGGAGGTGGCCGATTTCTTGGGTGACTCGCTTGCTCTGTCGGTTAAGGCGCGCGACATAGATGCGCCCATCATCCTCTTTGCGGGTGTGAACTTTATGGCCGAGACTGCCAAGGTTCTCTCGCCCGACAAGAAGGTGCTTCTGCCCGTTCCCGAGGCAGGGTGTTCGCTCGCCGAGTCGTGCGAGGCGGAGGCTTTTGCCGCTTTCAAGGCGAAGTACCCCGACCATAAGGTTGTATCGTATGTAAACACATCGGTGGGTGTGAAGGCGCTGACCGATATTTGCTGTACTTCGACCAACGCGTTGCAGGTTGTGGAGAGCATTCCGCGTGAGCAGCCTATAATCTTCGCTCCCGATAGAAACTTAGGCTCTTATATTCAGAAACTTACAGGCCGTGATAATATGGTTATATGGGACGGAGCGTGCACCGTTCACGAGGAGTTCTCGTTGGAGAAGATTCTCGAATTGAAGGCGCAACACCCCGCAGCAAAGGTTGTCGTACACCCCGAGTGTAAGGCCTATATTGTCGAGGTTGCCGACTATGTTGGCTCTACGGCAGGTATTTTGGATTACTGCGGAGAGTCGGAGGCCGAGGAGTTTATCGTCGTGACTGAGTCGGGTATCTTGGCCGAGATGCGCAAGCGTTACCCCGCTAAGACCTTTATTCCCGCGCCACCGATGGATTCTACTTGCGGCTGCAACGAGTGCCGTTATATGAAGATGGTGACTTTGGAGAATATCCTCTCTTGCTTGGAGAACGAGTCGCCCGAAGTTGAGATTGACGAGCCGACTCGCAAGGCGGCCGAGCGCTCGATTATAAATATGGTTGCTATAAAATAGCTCACGCCATATAACTTTTAGGAATAAAGGTTGTGGCTCTTCGGAGTAAACAACTCTGTTTCGAGACAAAAAGGCTGTCCTGCGGGACAGCCTTTCTTGTTGTTATGGTAACCACTTTATCAATTCGTAATCTCTGCTTCCGAGGCCAATCTTCTCGGCGTGCTCCAAGCACGAGCGCCACTCCGACTCGGGTGTCGAGTTCTTGAAGTGGTCGTGGTGGTCGCAGAAGTCGTGCGAGTGCATACGGTCGTGTAGGTGGCTGCCCGGCATAGGCGTAGCCGCAAGGCAGGCATCTACGCAGGCTTGGTCGAGAGCCAAGGGGTCCATCGATGCAAACATACCGATATTGGGCAGGATGGGAGCGTCGTTCTCGGCGTGGCAGTCGCAGTAGGGCGACACATCCACGATGAGCGAGATGTGGAACTGCGGACGACCCGACACAACAGCCTTCGTGTACTCGGCCATACGGCGGTTGAGCATCGCAGGAGCCTGCTCATTCACGAAGCTGATGGCGTCGAAGTTACAAGCGCCCAAGCAACGGCCACAGCCAACGCACTTCTCGGTGTCGACCTTCATCTTGCGAGTTTGCTCGTCAAATACCAATCCGCTGTTTGCACACTGCGTCATACAGAGCTTACAGCCGCGGCAACGCTTCTCGCTGATGCGAGGCTGGCCACCGCTATGCTGCTCGGTCTTTCCTGCACGCGAGCCGCAACCCATACCAATATTCTTGATAGTGCCACCAAAGCCCGTCATCTCGTGGCCCTTGAAGTGGCTCAGGCTGATAAATATATCGGCATCCATCACAGCGCGGCCAATCTTTGCGGCCTTGACATACTCGCCACCCTCGACAGGTACCTCCACATCGTCCGTGCCCTTCAAGCCGTCACCAATGATGATGGGACAGCCTACGGTCATCGGCGTGAAACCATTCTCCCACGCGCAGTAGAGATGCTCGATGGCATTCTTGCGACTGCCCGGGTACATCGTGTTGCAGTCTGTTAGGAACGGCTTGCCGCCCAGCTCCTTGACTACATCTACTACGGCACGCGCGTAGTTGGGGCGCAGGTAGCTGATGTTGCCTAACTCGCCGAAGTGAAGTTTGATGGCTACGAACTTGCCATCCATATCAATCTGGTCGATGCCCGCCTTGCGCATTAGTTTTTTGAGCTTGGTGGGCATACCGTCGCCGCGAGCCTTGGTGCGGAAGTCGGTGAAATATACTTTGGATTTTGTCATAGTTTTAGGGATATATTTATACAAAGTAAGCGATAAAATCGCTAACTTCAAAACCCGTAGGCCAATATTTCTCGCGAGGGAGCATAAAAAAGAAAAAGTCCTGACCTAAGTCAAGACTTTTGAGTGGACCCAGAGGGGCATGATCCCACGACCTTCGGATTATGAGTCCGCTGCTCTAACCAACTGAGCTATGGGTCCGGCCAATGATGCGGTGCTGTGACCGACCATTTTGCGATGCAAAGATAGGATAAAATTTTATAAAATGAAACTATCACCGAAAATTTTACCTATTTATGCCTCATCTCGGCCTAACTTTGCTCGTTTAGTCGCCCTCGCTTCGGCGTGGCGTGATGAGCGAAACTATAATAAGTAGTATTATCGCGCCCACCACCGAGGCAAACAGCGTGCTGAATGTATTTGTAGGAATCCAGCCCCACAGCCCCACGAGCCAGCCGCCCAACAATCCGCCTATGATGCCGACAATCATATTGATGACGAGCCCCGCGCCGCTACCCTTGACAATCACATTGGCTATCCATCCCGCGATAAGACCAATGAACAAATACCATAACCAAAACATAAATTCCATAGTTTTCTATTTCCCCGAGTCGAGCTGCAAAATCCGTACCTTGTGAAAATAATATAGATTGTTAATTTTTTTGTATTCTTTTTCGCCAAAGTGTTTGCAGATGAGAATAAAATGCTTACCTTTGCGCCGAATTAAGTACTTAATTAAACAAAAAGACGAAATGAAAAAAGGTATTCACCCTGAGAATTATCGTTTAGTGGCGTTCAAGGATATGTCTAACGACCACGTGTTTTTGTGCAGGTCCGCCGTTTCGACAAAGGAGACCATCGAAGTGAACGGCGAAACCTATCCTGTATACAAGATGGAAATCTCTAACACATCTCACCCCTTCTACACAGGTAAGATGAAGTTGGTTGACACCGCTGGTCGCGTGGATAAGTTTATGAGCCGTTACGCAAAACGCTACGATAAGAAGAACAAGTAATCTTTTAGAAAGATTTACTTTTCACAAGTCCGAACCGATGGTTCGGACTTTTTTTTGTGTTTGCCGGTTGGCCGGAGAATCCAGCGCCAAGAAACGGGGTAATTTTTTGTTATATATAATATAGGTATGCGCAGAAATAATATTTTTTCAACTTTTTTGAAAAAAAAAGCGTCAATTGTTTTTTAATTAGGGAAAGAGTAGTTATATTTGCACTCGATTTTCCGACACAACCATAGGAATCGGACAATCGTGGTTCTTTGAACAAGCGAAGTAGGGCTTAAAAATAGAAAAATGAAATTTTTTGAAAAAAAATATCTCAAAAAATTTGCAGATAAAAAAAATATCCCTACCTTTGCATCCCGTAAACGGTTAATGCCGATGTAGCTCAGTTGGCCAGAGCACGTGATTTGTAATCTCGGGGTCGTGGGTTCGAATCCCTCCATCGGCTCCAAACTTTTGGAGCGAGATAACGCAGCCGTAAAGAAAATATTGGGAAGATACCAGAGTGGCCAAATGGGGCAGACTGTAAATCTGCTGGCGTACGCCTTCGGTGGTTCGAATCCATCTCTTCCCACTTATGTCGAACCGGTCGGGGTTGCAAGCGTCTGATGAGGACAATTGATAAGCTGCCTTGATGCGGTTTGTTTTTGCGGAAGTAGCTCAGTTGATAGAGCATTAGCCTTCCAAGCTAAGGGTCGCGAGTTTGAGCCTCGTCTTCCGCTCTAAGATGGTAACACGATTTCTTCTTGCCTCAGGGTAATAAGAGCGAGTGTTACTCGTTTGTATGTTGAAAAGAAATTTTTAAGAAACTTAATACTTATAATACTATGGCAAAGGAAAAATTTGACCGTTCGAAACCGCACGTAAACATCGGTACTATCGGACACGTTGACCACGGTAAGACTACTCTTACTGCTGCGATCACAACAGTTCTTGCAAACAAGGGTTTGTCTGAGCTTCGTTCATTCGATTCAATCGACAACGCACCCGAGGAGAAGGAGCGTGGTATCACCATCAACACTGCTCACGTAGAGTATCAGACTGCTTCACGTCACTATGCTCACGTAGACTGTCCGGGTCACGCCGACTATGTAAAGAACATGGTAACTGGTGCTGCACAGATGGACGGTGCTATCTTGGTAGTTGCTGCTACTGACGGTCCTATGCCCCAGACTAACGAGCATGTTCTTCTCGCAAAGCAGGTAAACGTTCCCCGTATCGTTGTTTTCTTGAACAAGTGTGATATGGTTGACGATGCTGAGATGCTTGACCTCGTTGAGATGGAGGTTCGTGATCTTTTGGCTAAGTATGACTTCGATGAGGATGCTCCTATCATCCGCGGTTCTGCACTCGGTGGTTTGAACGGCGAGCCTGTATGGGAGGAGAAGATTATGGAGTTGATGAACTCAGTTGATGAGTACGTACCCATTCCTCCTCGTGAGAACGAGAAGCCTTTCTTGATGCCTGTTGAGGATGTATTCTCAATCACAGGTCGTGGTACAGTAGTAACTGGCCGTATCGAGACTGGTATCATCCACGTTGGTGACCCCGTTGAGATTATCGGTTTGGGTGAGAAGACTTTGACTTCTACTTGTACTGGTGTTGAGATGTTCCGTAAGCTCCTCGATGAGGGTGAGGCTGGTGATAACGTAGGTCTTTTGATGCGTGGTATCGATAAGAAGGAGGTTAAGCGCGGTATGGTTGTAGCTAAGCCCGGTTCTATCAAGCCCCACACTAAGTTCACTGCTGAGGTGTATATCTTGAAGAAGGAAGAGGGTGGTCGTCACACACCTTTCCACAACAAGTACCGTCCCCAGTTCTATCTCCGTACTATGGATGTAACTGGTGAGATCTCACCCCCCCAGGGTGTAGATATGGTAATGCCCGGTGACCACGTAACTATCACTGTAACTTTGATCTATCCCGTAGCGTTGAACGAGGGTCTTCGTTTCGCAATCCGTGAGGGTGGTCGTACAGTAGGTGCAGGTCAGGTACTCGCAATCGTTGAGTAATTTTACCAACACATACAGAGAGGGGTTATCCCTATAATCCCTCTCATTTTTAGGAGCATAGTTCAAGGGTAGAATAGCGGTCTCCAAAACCGTTGATGGGAGTTCGAATCTCTCTGCTCCTGCCAAATTAAAAAGATTAAAAGCGTTATGTTTAATTACATAAAAGAATCATATAACGAACTTGTTCACAAAGTGGCTTGGCCATCTTTCCCGCAGTTGCAGAATTCGACGGTAGTCGTTATGGTCGCTTCGGCGATTTTTGCTATTGTAGTGTTGTTGATGGACATTTCATTCGAGAACATTATGGCCGCAATTTATAAGACTTTGGGTAATATTGGTCGTTAATTGTTGTTAGTTTAAGACGATGAGCGAAATTAAGAAGGAGTGGTATGTAGTCCGCGCAGTAGGCGGCAAAGAGCAAAAGGTCAAGGAGTATATCGAGGCCGAGATTCGTCACAACCACTTGGAGGACTATATTTCTCAGGTTCTCATTCCCACAGAGAAAGTTTATACCATTCGTAACGGTAAGAAGATTTCTAAGGAGAAGGTCTCTTACCCCGGTTACGTTTTGGTTGAAGCGGCTTTCGTAGGTCAGATTCCAATCATTATTCGCAATACCCCCAATGTACTTGGCTTCTTGGGTGACACCAAGGAAGACAGCCGTCAGATGAAAGCTACACCGTTACGTCCACAAGAGGTGAGCCGCATCTTAGGTCGTGTTGATGAGTTGAGTACGCAAGAGGAGGAGAACGAGGTTCCTTTCGTTGTTGGCGAGACCGTCAAGGTTACAGACGGTCCTTTCTCAAGCTTCCAAGGTACTATTGAGACAGGCGATGACGAGCGCAAGAAGCTCACAGTCTCTGTGAAGATTTTTGGACGCAAGACTCCTATGGAGTTGAGCTTTACACAAGTTGAAAAAGAATAATTAACCAAGGAAAACTATGGCAAAAGAGGTTGCTGCATTTATTAAATTGCAGATCAAAGGTGGTG
>JAZOPO010000024.1:0-29788 GCA_045655585.1 Alistipes sp.
TACCAATCATCGTTGCCACCATCTCGTTATCGCGCGGATTGAGGTTGTAGAGGATAGTCTTCGTGAGCTTACCCTGCACATCGAGGCGGTCGAGATACTTGGCCATATTCTTCGCGAGAGTAAAGTCGCCGATAGAGTCAAAGCCTGTGTCCACACCTATGGTAGCCATCTTGCGTGAGTTGTTGTTGCGGATAACGCCGAAGTGGAACTGCTGCGTCCAGCCTGTCTCCCAATCCATAATAGCGAACTCGACAAGCATAGCGCTCTTGTATTTGCGAAGCTCAAGATCCGTAAGCTGCTCGCCACCATATACCTTCGCAAAGATAGCCTCAATCTCCGCCGTAGTGTAATCCTCGGCGTAGAACTCCTCGATACCGTGGTCACTCAGACGGCAACCCACGCTCTCGAAGAAACGGTGGCGCACACGCAGAGCATCAAGCAGCGTAGCAAACGAGCGAATCTCCACGCCCGACACCTCCGAGAGTCTGTCGATATATGCCTTAAAAGCTGCGGGGCTCTCAACAGCCATAGCCTTGTCGGGTCGCCAAGTGGGCAGCACCTTGCACTCGAAGCCGTCCTCACGGCACTTGATGTGGTGCTCCAACGAGTCTACGGGGTCGTCCGTGGTGCAGACAACCTCGACATTATATCTACGCATAAGTCCGCGTGCCGAGTATTCGGGCTGCTGCAACATCGCCGAGCAACGGTCGTAGATGTCGCGCGCTGTGGCGGGTGAGAGCAGACGCTCCTCGCCAAAGGCTGTTTTTAGTTCGAGGTGTGTCCAGTGATAGAGCGGATTACGCATCGTGTAGGGCACAGTCTCAGCCCACTTCTCGAACTTCTCCCAATCCGACGCATCGCCTGTGCAGAAGCGCTCACCAACGCCATTGGTGCGCATAGCGCGCCACTTGTAGTGGTCGCCATCGAGCCAAATCTCCGCCAAGTTGCGGAAACGGTGGTCGGAAGCCACATACTCGGGATTGAGGTGGCAGTGGTAGTCGATGATGGGCATCTTTGCCGCGTGGTCGTGATATAAGCGCTCGGCCGTGGGGCTTTGCAAAAGGAAGTTAGAGTCATTAAACTGTTTCACGGTCGTCAGTATTTTCGGTTTTAACTACTCACAAATATAGCGAAATAATCTCGCAAAATCAATTCCCGAGGGGTAACTAACGCCCTAAATCGGGATATTTTTTTCAATTTCGATTTGTTTTCGTATCTTTACACCTATAAAATCAATTAAACAGAAAAAATTATGGAATTTGAAGGCGTAGTTTACAAAATAATGCCCGCAACCAAGGGAACATCGGCACGCGGCGATTGGCAGCGTCAGGAGGTTATCTTCGAGTTGCCGCAGGAGTTTTCGCGCAAGATTTGCGTGATATTCTTTAACAAGGAGTCAGAGGTGTCGCGTCTGCGCGAGGGTATGACCTGCACCGTGTCGGTAAATATCGAGTCACGCGAGTTCAACGGCAAGTGGTACACCGATGTGCGCGCTTGGCGTGTGCAGCCCAAGGTGGAGGAGGCTCCTGCCGTAGCACCTGCAATGCCCGATATGCCTCCCTTTGGCGAGGAGCCATCGTATGCAGCACCCGCAGCACCTATGGCTGAGGTTGATGACCTGCCGTTCTAAGACGGAGGCCGCAAGGAGAGATAGAT
The DNA here is from genome assembly GCA_045655585.1 of Alistipes sp. Lineage (GTDB taxonomy): Bacteria > Bacteroidota > Bacteroidia > Bacteroidales > Rikenellaceae > Alistipes. The sequence continues at coordinate 1,657 of JAZOPO010000024.1, forward strand.
GGGGATGTCAACAAGTTGTTAGACATCCTCATTTATTTATATATAATAGCGGTATCTTCGGGCGCAGATAGATGGCCGAATTTATGACCGCTTGCCAAGTAAAGCGTTTTCAGCGGGTTATAATCGCAATATAGATTATCTAACTCTGCATTTTTCGAAACATCAAGCACGGTGAGTTGGTTTGATGAGCAATCGACATATTCCAGCGCTACATTTCGCGACAAGTCGAGCTTAGTTAAGTTACACTCGCAACAAACAAGGTGCTTTAATTTCGTATTTTTCGACAGCGCCAGCGAAGGAGTATCAACGCCCCTAATCTCCAATCGCTCCAAATTCGAAAAACGCTCCAACACCAAGAGTATATCGGCATCTATTTTCTCAATCTTCAAGATGACAACACGCTCTGCCTCGGCAGCAGAAATCGTCCCGTCGCCATCGGCATCAATCCTCTCCGCCACACTCTTCTTGCACTCTCCTACGCCACTCGCATCACCGCTCTTCGTATCGGCAACACTCCCCAGCAGTTCGCGTGACGCATCTTTATGTTTGGGCGCAGCGGATTTGCAACCACTACAACCAAGCATAACGGCAACAAAAATCAGCGCCCACAATAGCGAAAAAGTGTGTTTCATTATAGATTTGGATTTACAGTTCTACAACCAAAGTTAAACAAAAATTCCCGAACCTTGTTGAAGTTCGGGAATTTTTCTATCTATCGTTTTCAAAGCATATTACTTCTCGGGAACCTCGTTTACAGGTGCGGGAGCAGCAGCAGCCGAGCTTACAACATCGTGCAACTCAACCTTGAACTCCAAAGCCTCGTTGGGGCCGATAGCGCCACCGCCACCATAAGCACCATAGCCAAGCTCTGCGGGAATCCACAATGTAATCTGGCCACCCTTGCCTACCAATTGAAGGCCCTCGGTCCAACCAGCGATAACGCCTGAGAGAGAGAATGTAGCGCTCTGGCCACGCTGGTAAGATGAATCGAAGATGTTACCATCACGAGTCTTACCCTCGTAATCAACGGTTACTCGGTCCTTAGCTGTGGGCTTAATGCTCTCGTCACCCTTGCGGTCGATGCGATACAAAAGGCCACTCTCGGTCTTCTTAACGCCGCTCTTCTTCTCTATCTTTGCCAACCAAGCCTCAGACTCGCGCTTATTCTTCATAGGCAATACAACGCTGAAATACTCCTGAATAATCATCATCGCACCGTGTGCATCGATTGAAGCTGCGCCAGTAGCACCCTCGATAACACCCTTGTTGAACCAGTAGAGGTGCAAGGGCACACGAGCATCGCGCAAACGGCAACCCATATCGTAACCATAAGCCTCAGAAATCTTCTTACGCTCGTCATCGTTCTCGAAAGTGTCGAACTCAGAGAAGTCGATAGGCTCAACACCCATCAACGAGTCGGGGATATTCAAAGTCTCGATATATGCGTTAACACGGTCAATACGAGCATTGTTGAAGAACTCTTGAAGTGTCTCAACATACTCGGTGTGAGCCTTATCCTCCTCACCTCTCTTAACCTCGGTAGCCAGAGCCTTCTCAGAAGAGTTGCCCAACACCTCCCAGTCGAACTTCAAGTCGGGCATATTGCTTGCAACGCCCAAACCGATGTCAACACCTATTGCATAAGAGAGCGAGTCAACCTTCGACTTGCTACCCTTCTTTACCAATGTATTCTTGCCTCCGCAAGATACCATTACCACTGCGCAGAGCACAACGGCCATTGAATAAATAATCTTTCTCATCTTTTGTTTAACTTTATTTACTGTTCAATAATTTTCTTCTTAACGGTAACGCTTCACCTCAACAATTTCCACCTCGTAGCGCAACATCGCGTTGGCATCGATACCCTTAGCCTTGTCGCCCTCCGATCCATAGGCCATTGACGAGGGTATCCACAGCGTAATCTTACCACCCGGGCCTACCAGCTTAACACCCTCTTTGAGACCATCTTGCAGACGACCTACCATATTACGCAGGGTGTCGGCACGCTCCTCGTCAACATCGACCTCCTTGCCCTCCATATTCGTCGCACGATAGGTGAAAGCCACCGTGTCGCGGTCCGAGGAGATTGTTCGGCTCATATCGCCCAGCTCGCCCACCTTGTATGTAAGGCCACTCTTCGAGCGCACGATGGCGGCGTCCGAGGCAGCCAAGTCTTTGAGATACTGCTCCTCGTACTTGCGCACACGCTCGTAGACATCGAAGTTCATATAGCTGAGCAGGTAGTTACGACCCTCCTCGAAGGAAATCTTCTCTGCCCCCTTCAAGCCATCCTCAATACCAGCCATCACAACATCGGCACGCATCGTAGAGTCCATCTGCATAATGTTATAGGCAATATTTATGCCTATGATGTAGGAGAGCGAGTCGGCGCTATCGACCAACTTACCACCCTTCTTTGCGGTGCCACCACCACACGCCACAACCAGCGCCGATGCCGCGGCAAGTGCCCATATTATGAGTGAATGTCTGCTCATTTACTTCCCAAGTTGAGATATTATATATCTATTTAATCGTGCAAAGATACGAAAATTTCAATTTTTACATATATTTGTGGTAGAAAATAACCGATTAAACCAAATGAAGGTTGTAATTGACAGTGCAATACCCTACATCGGAGGGGTTCTCGAACCCTATGCCGAGGTCGTATACCGAGCAGGTAGTGAGTTTAGTGTCGAAGATGTAAAAGATGCCGACGCGCTCATAATCCGCACGCGCACACGCTGCACGGGCGAGTTACTCGACTCATCGAGCGTAAAACTTATCGCCACGGCCACCATCGGCTTCGACCACATAGACCTCGACTACTGCCGCAAGCGAGGCATAGAGGTCGTAACCGCCGCAGGATGCAATGCGGCAGGTGTTTTGCAGTGGGTAGCCGCTGCTATGGCTCTGCTTGCCAAGAGCGACGGCTGGCAACCACAGGAGCGCACGCTCGGCATCGTTGGCGTAGGAAATGTAGGCTCGCTGGTGGAGCAGTATGCCCGCGAGTGGGGATTTCGTGTTTTGTGTTGCGACCCGCCCCGCAAGGAGCGCGAGGGTGGAGATTTTCTGCCGTTGGAGGAGGTTGTTGCCAACTCGGATATTATCACCTTCCACACGCCACTCGACCCCTCAACGCGCCATCTGATAAACGAGCAGATGATATCACTGATGCGCCCCGATGCTGTTATCATCAACGCCTCGCGCGGTGAGGTGGCCGACACGCAGGCACTGCTTGGCGCCCAGCAACGACTCTTGCTCGATGTGTGGGAGTGGGAGCCGATGATTGACAGAGAGTTATTGGCGAAGGCCACCGTTGCTACGCCTCACATTGCAGGCTATTCGGCACAGGGCAAGGCAAACGCCTCGGCAGCCGTAGTGCGCGCCATTGCAGAGCGTTTCTCGTTGCCGCTCACGGAGTGGTATCCCGAGCAGGTGCAGAGAGTTGAGCGCAAGCCAATAAGCTGGCAAGAGATGTGCCAAAGTATCACATCTCACTGCGACCTTTCGATGCAGAGCGCGCGTTTGAAGGCCGAGAGCGAAGATTTTGAGTCTATGCGCAACAATTACGCCTACCGAGAAGAGTATTTTTAGAGAAAATTTCATACTTTTGTACTTAACAAGGAGTCGTTCCTTATGGGCAAAAGCCGACTAAAACTATGATAAAGCAAATATTCACACCCCTGATACGCTACATCGCCAGCGATGATTTCACCCTGCGCCTGAAAAGATGGCGTATGCAGCTGCTCTCGCGCCTGCCTATGGGTTGTTTCATCTTGCGACGAATGTATGCTGTGCCTGCCCCCAAGCTCGAATTGGAGGCCTTCGGTATGAAGTTCTCATCGCGCATAGGATTGGCGGCGGGTTACGACCGCAACGGCACGATGATAGATGCAGCCGAGGCTACGGGATTTGGATTTATAGAGGTTGGCTCCATCACGCCCCACCCCCAGCACAACGCGCAACGACACTCGCTCTACCGTCTTGAAGGCGACCGCGCACTACTCCACTGCGCAGAGATTGAGAGCGCTGGCGTGGAGCAGGTTATAAAGAATATCAAGAGTCACAACAGCCGCATAATCGTAGGCTGCAACATCGCCAAGGGTGCCAACACGCCGCGCGAAGATGCCGCCATCGACTACCTGAGAATGTTCCGCCCGCTGTATCAGTATGCCGACTACTTTACCGTCAACATCTGCTGCAACAGCGCCGAGGCGACATATGTTCCGCGCGACAGGGACGAGATTATGGCTCTGCTGACACCGCTGTTTGAGTTCCGTCGTGGCCAGAATCAATATCGCCCTATATTGCTGAAAATATCGCCCGACCTCACCGACGAGGAGATAGATATAATGACCGATATTATGCTCGATACGCCGCTTGATGGTATTGTGGCGTGCGGAGGCACTACGGGGCGTTACGGCTTGGAAAACTCGAAAAACACGATGCACGCCTTGGGGCGTATCCCGGGTGCTTTGTCGGGCAAGCCTCTGAAAGAGCGTGCCCGTGAGGTGGTGAGTCGCATACACGAGCGAGCTAAGGGCACCTACCCCATTATCGGTTGCGGAGGCATATCGACAGCCGACGATGCGCAGGCTATGTTGGACGCTGGTGCTACGCTGGTGCAGATTGGCTCGGAGTATATCTACGGCGGCGGCAAGTCTATACGCGACATAAGTGCTGGGCTGAATGAGCGTCTGCGCAAGGCGGAGCTGAAAGCACAGCAGACAAAAACAGAAAACAACTAAGAGATGATTAAAGCTACAATCATAACCATTGGCGACGAGATACTCATCGGTCAGATTGTTGACACCAACTCTACGAGCATCGCCAAGCATCTCAACAAGGCAGGTATCACCGTACACGAGAAGGTTTCCATAGGCGATACGGCTCAGCAGATAGAGCAGACACTCGCGCGAGCACTCTCGCAATCTCAGGTGGTGATAATCACAGGCGGTTTAGGTCCTACAAAAGACGATATTACAAAGCATACTTTGGCTAAGATATTCTCGTCTGATATGCACGAGGACGAGCGTGTTGCCACCCACGTGCGCACGATGCTCGAACGCCGCGGCATAGAGTACAACGCTCTAAACCAGGGTCAGGCGATGGTGCCCGACTGCTGCACGGTGCTATTCAATGCCCACGGCACTGCGCCGGGAATGTGGTTTGAAGATGCCGAGGGACGAGTGACAATATCGCTGCCGGGCGTGCCATTCGAGATGGAGCATTTGATGGAGGATGAGGTTATGCCTCGCTTGAAGGCTCACTTCGCCCTGCACTCCAACATACACCGCACGATGATTACATCGGGTCTGCCCGAGTCAATGCTCGCAGCACGCATCGAGGAGTGGGAGGACGCCCTACCCAAGAATCTAAAACTCGCCTACCTGCCTGCGCCCAACATTGTTCGCCTGCGCCTGTCGGCATACGACGAGGAGGACGGCACGGCCGCACGCGCGCTGATAGATGCCGAGTTTGATAAGTTGTATCGAATTATCCCCGACCATATCGTGGGCTTCGAGGGTGCAACCGTTCAGGAGCTGATTCACAATATACTTATAGACAACAACCTAACCCTTGCCACGGCTGAGAGTTGCACGGGAGGCACTATCGCCTCACGCTTCACAGCGATGGCGGGTGCTTCGGCCTACTTCTTAGGTGGTGTGGTAGCCTACGCCAACGAGGCGAAGCGCGATATCTTGGGCGTGAACTACGACGATATTATGCTTCACGGAGCCGTTAGCGAGCAGGTGGCACGCCAGATGGCCGAGGGTGCGCGCCGCGTGACGGGAGCAGACTACGCCATAGCCACCACAGGCATAGCAGGACCCTCGGGCGGCACAGAAGAGAAACCCGTTGGCACGGTGTGGATGGCCGTAGCGACACCCACGCAGACCATCACCGCGCTGCGTAACTGCGGTACGGACCGTGGGCAGATTATAAATCGCGCCTCGGCCTATGTGATAGAGATGCTCTACAAAGAGTTAAAAAAAGCCTAAAAAGATATGAAGAAACTTCTTTTAGCACTAATTATTGCTGTTGTTGGCGGAGTTGCGACACACCTCATTGACCGCATACCCACCGATGAACCCGTGACAGAAACCCACTCGGGCGAGCTCACTCGCGAGTATATCTCCCCCACACGCATCGTGTGGACCGAGCACGGCGAGAACATCACCAACATAGAGTACCTGCTGCGCGAGGGCAATGGTCAGGCCGACCTTACCAACAGCCACATCTGCGTGGTGAAGAGCTCCAAGACCGAGCACCCCTCAATCCTGCTCGACTTCGGACGCGAGTTGCACGGCGGCTTGCAGATTGTGACGGGTATGCCCGCAGACCACTCACCCATACGCATTCGCGTGCGCTATGGCGAGTCGGCAAGCGAGGCTATGTGCGAGATTGACGGCAAGAATGGTGCTACCAACGACCACGCCATACGCGACTTTGAGACCACGCTTCCGTGGCTTGGCACAAGGGAGTGGGGTAACTCGGGCTTCCGCTTTGTGCGTATCGACCTGCTGGACGACAACCGCGAGTTGCACCTCAAAGAGATACGCGCCATATCTATTATGCGCGACATACCCTACCGTGGCTCATTCGAGTGCAACGACGAGCGACTGAACAAGATTTGGCAGACGGGAGCACGCACCGTGCATCTCAATATGCAGGAGTATCTGTGGGACGGCATCAAGCGCGACCGCCTGGTGTGGATGGGCGATATGCACCCCGAGGTGATGACTATAAGCCACACATTTGGATATAACGAGGTTGTGCCCAAGAGTCTGGACCTGCTGAAAAGCGTAACACCGCTACCCAACTGGATGAATACGATGTACCCCTACTCGCTGTGGTGGATTATCGTTCAGAGCGACTGGTATCACTTCCACGGTGACAAGCAATATCTTGAAAATCAGCGCGACTATCTTGTCGGCCTGCTGGATATTTTGCTCACCAAGCGCATTGACGACAATGGCTTCGAGACCAGCGGCGGTGACTTCCTCGACTGGCCGTCAAAGGCCAACAAACCCGCGATGAAGGCTGGTACGCAGGCGCTGATGATGATGGCCATAAAGGCTGGCGGTGAGCTTTGCGACCACCTCGGCGAGCAGGCTATGGCCGAGCGATGCCGCGACCGCTATGCAAAGATGGTTGCCGTAGCCCCCACCGTCGTAGAGCAATATTTCGCCAAGGCCAAGCACCCCACAGCCCCGGGTAGCAAGCAGGCCGCAGCGTTGATGGCACTGGCAGGCATCGTGGAGGCAGAAAAGGCCAACGAGGTGTTAAAGGTGGAGGGTGCGCGAGGATTCTCGACATTCTACGGATATTATATGTTGGAGGCGATGGCCAAGGCTGGCAACTACGAGGGTGCTATGCAGGTCATCCGCGACTTCTGGGGCGGTATGCTCGATATGGGCGCTACATCGTTCTGGGAGGATTTCAACATCGACTGGCTGCCCAACGCTGCTCCTATCGACGAGCTCGTACCCGAGGGCAAGAAGGATATTCACGGCGACTTTGGCGCATACTGCTACGAGGGCTTCCGCCACAGCCTGTGCCACGGCTGGGCATCGGGCCCGACAACCTGGCTCATACGCCACACGCTGGGCGTGGAGGTCGTGGAGGCTGGCGGCAAGGTGGTGCGCATCACGCCCCATCTGGGCGACTTGCAGTGGGCAAAAGGCTCATTCCCCACACCCTATGGCGATATCGTAATCTCGCACGAGCGTAAGGCCGATGGTACGATAAAGTCCGACATCAAGGCTCCGCGTGGCGTGAAGATAATCCGTGGCGAGTAGTTTTTCGCCCTAAAACAGAGAAAAATGAGGTTGCTGGACTGCGGTCGGCAGCCTCTTTTGCTTAAATGCAGGGGTAAGTTCCGAAAAAAGTTAAAAAACTTTGATAAATGAATTTATTTTGCTTACCTTTGCGAACCCTTATTGTGAGGGGATAAAAACTAAAATGTAAAAAACAATGAGAGTTTGCGAAATCACAGGTAAAACTGCCGTAGTGGGTAACAATGTTTCTCACTCAAACCGCAAGACTAAGCGCAAGTTCAACACTAACTTGAAGACAAAGCGTTTTTGGTCTGAGGAGGAGGGCCGTTGGTTTACTTTGAAGGTAACAACTGCCGGTATGAAAACTATTAACAAGAAGGGCTTGGCTGCCGCTTTGAAGGACGCCGTTGCTCCTAAGAAGGTTTACTAAAAATTATTAAGGACAAATGGCAAAGAAAGGTAACAGAGTTCAGGTGATCCTCGAGTGCACTGAGCAGAAGGAGTCAGGCGTTGCAGGTATGTCACGCTACATCACCACTAAGAACAAGAAGAACACACCCGATCGTTTGGAGCGTAAGAAGTACAATCCTTACTTGAAGAAGGTAACAGTACATCGTGAAATTAAGTAATCAAGGACGTAAGTTATGGCAAAGAAAGTAGTTGCAACCCTCAAAACGGGTACAGCAAAGAAGTACACCAAGTGTATCAAGATGGTGAAGTCGGAGAAGACTGGTGCTTATATCTTTAAGACACAGAACATCCTCGACGAGGCTGAGATTAAGGCTTACTTCGCAGAGAAATAATTTTTGCATTAAACCCCAAAGTTTAATACAAAAAAATGCGCACCCGAAGTGGATGCGCATTTTTTTTGTATATATACCTTAAATTATTGCACTCATTCGAACAGTGCAATAGTTTTATTTGATTAAGTCGTATTTCTACAATTATATTTGCAAAAACCTTTTTTATATGAATAACGACTCAATTTTACGCAAAATCAAAGCATATTTCCGAATATGCACCCCGATTATGACCCTCCTTTCTTGGTATCCTTTTTATTCAAATGGGAAACTTATATTTGCGGTTGTTACCTGTTATGGCATTCTACATTTTTTATTTATGATGTATTTTCACCTTTTATTCAATCGTCATTATGCCAAATTTGCAAAAAAAATATTTTGCAAGCGGTTTAAATTGATTGCCTTTATAAATATACTCACTTGTATATCATCTACCTTACCGTCTATATTTCCCCAAATAATATTGTCTCTAGGGAATATTGTTTTTTTAATACATATATGGAGGGATTTTCAAAAAAAGAATAGACAAAAACATACTGCTAATACATAAAGACCATTTATAATTTTTTTATACCAGCCTTTAAAATCGCATTTTCGAGATAATTAGAGTTTATTATAAACTGATATTTTGTATTATATTTTAAATTAATATAAAATTCGTATTCGCCTTCTTTTGTTAAAACCTCCTCTAATGTCATACTCTCTCTTGGTGAAGATTTATCATTATCAAACAAACAGTCATCTGGATTCCACGCATCCCAAAGACTTTCATATACTTTCCTTGCTTCTTTATTCACAATTTTTATATTTCGAATCTTCTCATTTTCATATGTTCCATCATTATATTCATCATAATATAAACCTATACTACCATCATTAAAGACCTTTACTTTTACCCCCAATATATTGCGAGCCGTTGCAGAGTTACTAAACACTCCCAAAACATTAGCATACAAAAATTTCTCGCCCGTTGGCTCTCCAAAATCATCAACATATTCACCGATCTTCCATATACCTAATTCGTGAATGTTTGCTCGACGAATACTATCTTGTTTTACTTTCTGTATACTATCTAATATGATTTGCGCCTCATTCTCGATAGCGATTAGCAGTTGTTCATTTTTCGTTATATAATCTGACTCAGGATGTTTTGACCTTAACTTAACAATAAAATCATAAGATTTAAGTACATCATTATTTCTATTATGTAGCTCTATATAGTCTATTAAGCGTTTTTCGCCATTAAGCAACTCATCATTTTCTTTTATTAAGGTTTGATTTGCCACCTTTAATGAATCGATGGTTCTCAAAGCCTGATTGTGTGTTGATTGTTTTACGCATCCCCAAAGCAAACCGAACGATAAAATTACAAAAATCCTTTTCATAATTATTCCACGAATTTCTCGCTCCAACTCCTAAAACGATGATTGCATAAAAAAAGAAAGTGTGGAGTCGATTTCGTTTATCTGTTAGAAGGTTGTGGAAAGACCTTAGTTGGAATAAACGATGCAATACCCCACACCTGAATAGATATGGGGATTGCGGACACAAGAATTGCGCCCACACCATATGCTAAACAAGAAGTGAGTGTTGTTCGTTCGACCTCCAACTAATGAAAACTTCCACATTTTCTAACAAGGAGTGCGCGAAAACACTTTCTATATAATATGTCTGCCGAGAGCACGCCCTCGACTCTACAAATATAATAAAACTTTCGCAAAACAAACAACGCTCGCGGCGGGGAATTGTGCTACAATATTATTATTTGGTATTATCCTCAAAAAATCATAACTTTGCATAATAATATGCCTGTGCAAGCGCGCGGGCGCAAAACGAAAAACGATTATGGGATTTTTTGACCTTTTTAAGAAGAAAAAAGATAACACCGCGCCCGAGGCGACACCCGAGCAGCAGGCCGTAGAGGCGCAGGAGGTAGCACGCGAGGAGCAGGCGAAGACACAGGAGCTGGCTGAGGGCTTGGAGAAGACCAAGACAGGCTTCTTCTCGAAGTTGGCACGCGCCGTGGCTGGCCGCTCGACAGTAGATGCCGATGTGCTGGACGACTTGGAGGAGGTGCTTATCACCTCGGATGTGGGTGTTGAGACAACCGTAAAAATCATCAACCACATCGAGGAGCGCATCGCACGCGACAAGTATATGAACACCTCGGAGCTCAACGCCATTCTGCGTGACGAGATTGCACAGCTGATGGAGGAGTCACACTCATCGCAGGAGGACTTCGGATTGGAGGTGCAGGAGGGCACGCCCTATGTGATGATGGTTGTGGGTGTGAACGGCGCTGGCAAGACTACCACTATCGGTAAACTCGCGGCACAGCTCACAAAGGCTGGTCGCAAGGTATATATAGGTGCGGCTGATACATTCCGTGCGGCGGCGATTGACCAGCTCGCCGTTTGGGCCGAGCGCGCAGGTGCAACGATGATTCGTCAGGAGATGGGCTCAGACCCTGCATCGGTGGCGTACGACACGCTGAAATCGGCTGTGGCAAACGGTGCGGATGTGGTGTTGATTGACACTGCGGGTCGTCTGCACAACAAGATTGGCTTGATGAACGAGCTTACCAAGATTCGCAATGTGATGGCGAAGGTTATACCCAACGCTCCGCACGAGGTGATGCTCGTACTGGATGGCTCGACAGGACAGAACGCCTTTGAGCAGGCACGCCAATTTACACAGGCTACGCAGGTTACATCGCTCACAATCACCAAGTTGGACGGCACAGCCAAGGGTGGTGTTGTGATTGGCATCAGCGACCAGTTCCATATTCCCGTGCGCTATATCGGTATCGGCGAGGGCATCGACCAGCTTCGTATGTTCGACCGTCGCCAATTTGTTGACGCCCTTTTCGGGGAGCAGAAATAGCACAAGATGAAAAAGATAAATGTCATAACACTCGGTTGCTCGAAGAATACGGTCGATAGCGAGCACTTGATGGCGCAACTCGCAGCGGCGGGTTATCAGCTATCGTTCGACAGCGACCGCACAGATGCCAAGGTGGTGGTTATCAACACCTGCGGATTTATCGGCGACGCCAAGCAGGAGAGCATCGAGACAATACTCGACGCCGTAGCGGCCAAGGAGGCTGGACTAATCGAAAAACTCTTTGTAATAGGCTGTTTGAGCGAGCGTTATGCCGACGAACTGCGCGCAGAGATACCCGAGGTAGATGACTATTTTGGTGTAAAGGACTGGGCCGACATTGTTGCCACACTGGGCGCTGAGTACAAGGCCAAGAACGAGACCGAGCGTGTACTCACCACACCCTCGCACTACGCATACCTGAAAATTTCGGAGGGCTGTAACTGGCTCTGTGGCTACTGCGCCATACCGCTGATTCGTGGTAAGCACGAGTCGGTGCCGATGGAGCAGATTCTCGACGAGGCACGCAAGCTGGCTGAACGCGGCGTGAAGGAGATTATGGTCATCGCGCAGGATACGACATACTACGGCATCGACCTCTACGGTCGTCGTCGCTTGGCCGACCTGCTGACCGAGCTATGCCGCATCGAGGGCATTGAGTGGATTCGTCTGCACTACGCCTACCCTGCTGCCTTCCCCGAGGATGTTATCGAGGTGATGGCACGCGAACCCAAGATTTGTAAATATCTCGACATACCCTTCCAGCACATATCAGACAATATGCTTTCGGCGATGAAGCGCCGCCACACCAAGGCCGAGGCTATGGAGCTTATCCGTCGCCTGCGCAAGCTCATTCCCGACATTGCCCTGCGCACAACGCTTTTGGTTGGCTACCCGGGCGAAACAGCAGAAGATGTTGCCGAGTTGGAGGCTTTTGTGCGTGAGGTACGCTTCGAGCGCCTGGGAGTATTCCCCTACTCGGAGGAGGAGGGAACATACTCGGCCGATAACCTCAAAGATGATGTTGCCGAGGAGGAGAAGCAGCGCCGTGCCGACCGTATAATGCTCATACAGGAGCAGATAGCATTGGAGAACAACCTTGCGCGCGTGGGACGCACGATGCGCGTTGTAGTGGACTCGCGTCAGGGCGACTACTATGTGGCTCGCTCGGAGTACGACTCACCCGAGGTGGACCAGGAGATATTGATTCCCGCCGAGCTGCGACAACTGCGCCGCGGCAAATTCTACGATGTACGCATCACAGATGCCGAGGGCTATGACCTCTATGGCGAGGTGATTGCCCCCTCACGCAAGAGATAACGCAAGATAGATAACATTTGTCTATTTTAGGCTCTCGGAAGAAGGAAAATTTGCGAAAAAGATATTTTATTTATATCTTTGAGTGTTAAAAAATAGGATAACCACAACAGATGGCTTGTAAAAGTATCATAACCCACATTCAGGCACAGGCCGAGCGAGTGATTGCTCAGCACGAAAAACTTGAAGCCGACTATGCCCAAGTGTGCAAGGAGCGTGACGATTTGCGTGCCGAGGTGCGTGAGCAGCAGGAGCAACTGCGCGAGCTGAAAGCCGAGGTGCAGCGTCTGCGTCTGGCAGAGAGTCTGGGTGGTAATGCTACCGACAAAGCAAAATCGCGCGCACGCATCAACCTGTTATTGCCGGAGGATGACAAGTGCATAGCGCTACTGACAAAAGCATCAAACTAACAGGACGAAGAATAAACCCATAGGACGATGGCGAAGCAGGAGAAGACAACACAGAAGATACACCTACGATTGGCCGGCAAGGCCTACGGCTTGGAGATAGCCCCCGAGAAGGAGGAGATATATCGTATGGCCGAGCGTGAGGTGAACGCCAGCGTCAGCAAATGGCAGAAAGCCTTTGGAGAGAACTTCTCTATTCAGGATTGTTTGGCGATAGCCGCCCTGCAACTTTGTATCAACAACATATCTATCGCGCGCCAGAGCGAGATGAGTGACGAAGATACACAGGCACTGGATGCACTCTCACAGCGATTGGACAAACACCTCAACCGACTGAAATAGAGAAAAGAGGAAAGTTCAAAGATAAAAGATAAGAGAGAGATAAAAGAGGGGGGGCAGGAAAAACTGCTCGAAAAACCCCGAAAAGTTCTTTACATAGAAAAATCTACCCGCATAGATTTCCTTATAGCTTTGCGAAACTGAACACTTTTTATATTGGGTCAACTCTCGGTTTCTCAAAATCAGGCCTTAACCCCGCAAGGGGTGTGTTCGCGCACCATTGGACGATTGCGAACTCCGGAGCCCCACACCTTGACTTATCTGCAGATTCGTCAAACAAGAAAAGGAACTTCTATGCGGATTTTTTTTAAGATAAAAACACTATAATAATATTAACCAATTAACTCACAACACTAATGGTAACAATAGTAATAACAGCCATTATATCGGCAATCGTGAGTGTCTGCGCCTACTACTTAGTCACAGCATATATCACGAAGAACACGATAAAGACTCAATGTGCAGCAGCCTTGAAAGAGGCTGAGGCCGAGGGCGAAATGATTAAGAAGGAGAAGATTCTCCAAGCAAAAGAGAAGTTTATTCAGCTCAAAAGCGAGCACGACCGCGCCGTGAACAAGCGCAATCAGGAGATTGCTCAAATCGAGCAGCGTGCTAAGCAGTTGGAGGCTACACTCCAAAATCAGCAGCGCGACCTCGACGGCAAGATTAAGGAGAATGACCGTTTGAAGAGCCAGATGGATAGCCAGATGCAGGGCCTCAACACCAAGAAGGAGGAGCTGGCAGGCATCATCAAGGAGCAGAATGTTCGCTTGGAGCAGATTTCGGGTATGAGCGCCGAGGAGGCGAAGAACATCCTTATGGAGAATATGAAGGCAGAGGCAAAGGCCGAGGCTGACTCATATATCAACGAGACAATCGAGGAGGCAAAGCTCACCGCAACGAAGCAGGCAAAGCGTATCATCGTGACCTCTATCCAGCGCGTGGCAACAGAGACAGCCATCGAGAATGCAGTAACGGTGTTTAACATCGACAGCGACGAGGTGAAGGGTCGTATCATCGGCCGCGAGGGTCGTAACATACGCGCCTTGGAGGCTGCTACGGGTATTGAGATTATCGTTGACGACACACCCGAGGCTATCATCCTCAGTGGCTTCGACCCCGTACGCCGCGAGATTGCACGCCTTGCTCTGCACCAGCTTGTAACCGATGGCCGCATCCACCCCGCACGCATCGAGGAGGTTGTAGCAAAGGTTAAGAAGCAGATTGAGGAGGAGATTGTCGAGGTAGGTAAGCGCACAGCCATCGATTTGGGTATCCACGGCTTGCACCCCGAGTTGATTCGTCTTATCGGTAAGATGAAGTACCGCTCATCATATGGTCAGAACCTGTTGCAGCACGCTCGTGAGACTGCTAACTTGGCAGGTATTATGGCATCGGAGCTGGGCCTCAACCCCAAGGCTGCACGCCGCGCAGGATTGTTGCACGATATTGGTAAGGTGCCCGACGATGAGCCCGAGTTGCCACACGCAATTATCGGTATGAAGCTCGCCGAGAAGTACAAGGAGAAGGCCGATGTATGCAACGCCGTAGGTGCTCACCACGACGAGGTGGAGATGACATCGCTCATCGCGCCCATCATTCAGGTTTGTGACGCTATCTCAGGCGCTCGCCCCGGTGCTCGCCGCGAGGTTGTGGAGTCATACATCAAGCGATTGAAGGAGATGGAGGATATCGCACTCTCATATCCTGGCGTGGTGAAGACATATGCTATTCAGGCAGGTCGCGAGTTGCGCGTAATCGTTGGTGCCGACAAGCTTTCGGACCAGGAGTCAGAGTCATTGTCACACGACATAGCAAAGAAGATTCAGGACGAGATGACATACCCGGGACAGGTGAAGATTACCGTTATCCGCGAGACTCGTTCGGTAAGCTACGCAAAGTAATCCCCGCAAGGGAGCAAATATTAGAGGGCTGTTTAACACGATGTGTTGGACAGCCCTTTTTGTATTGATATATTTATTTCTTGACATCAGTCATTGCCAACACCATTGCGTTAATGTACCTTTGTTTTGTAAAAACTACTTCTATCAAAAAACAAAAACCTTAAACTTCAAAAGAGGCGGAAATTATCTTTTATTAATTAGGTTGTATTTAGTGTTATTTTTCGCCTATGGGGTCGTTTTTTAGGTTGTACGACCCCCTTTTTTGTTATATGGTGTACCATTATGGGCCAAAATGATTTATATCAATCTTTATTTCAACTAATATTCCTATTTTTGATAAGATATTTATTAATTCATCTGCCTGAATGAGAGAGAAGATTGAAATACTGCGAATTCGCAATCAGCGCATCCTCCAAAACTACTCTATGCAAACGCCTCCCATCGGGAAGCGCGAGCTACGACTGCTATGCTCTATTATGCAGTTCAAACAGGCAGAGAAGGGAGAGATGATACTTGCCAGCGGCAGTGTGTCGAAGGGTATCTTGATTATCAAGCAGGGTTTTGTACGCCAATTCTACTACAAGAAGGGGATTGATGTTACCGAGCACTTCTCGGCACGAGGCGATATGGTATGCTGCATAGAGAGCACCTTCCAGCAGAAGCCTACCGAGTTGATGATTGAGGCGTTGGAGCCAACGACATATTATTTGATTGATTACAAAGATATTCAGCGCATCTGTTCCGACTCTCTATCGTTGCAGAAACTATATAGCCGTATTTTGGAGATGATGCTGGTCATATCGCAACAAAAGGCCAACGAGATGCGCTTTACCAGCGTGCGTGAGCGTTACGAGAACTTCGTGCGCCAATATCCCGAGGCCGTGAAGCGTGCTTCGAGCCGACACATAGCATCGTATCTGCTGATGACGCCCGAGACGCTAAGCCGCATAAAGGCCGAGACGCTACGATAAAAAGATAGGGTGACTAACTTCGCGTTAGCACCCTATTCCTTTATAGATATGTAATAACTAGTGGTGTGCGCAATCGTGATGGTCGCACTTCTCGCCCGAGTCGAGAATAAAGCCAAGCAGGTACGACTGCACAAGGGTCTCAATATCGCCCGTGCAACCGCGCACCACGGCAATATCGTGCTTCTGCAAGACATTCTTTGCACCCTCGCCCATATTTCCTGCCAACATAACCTCTACGCCCAAGGCTTTAAGGTCGGCGGCGATGCCCGATTTACAACCGCAACCCTCGGGTGAGGGCAATGTTTGGCGGGCGACAATCTGGCGATTCTCGATGGTAAAAATTGTATAGTGGTCACAATGGCCAAAGTGGTCATCGACACGACCGTCGCGTGTGGGAACAGCTATTTTCATAATATTTAGTGGTTTAATATCTCTTTTACATTATCATTTAAGTTTTACCGCTCATCACGGCATACCTTGCGGCCACGGGCCTCATCTACAAATCTTACCCTCCCCTAAATCCCCTCCTCAGGAGGGGACTTTGGTCGCTGCAAGCAGCTCCAATATTGCAGAGCCGAAGCTTGTAGTTCTCCTTTTAGTTAGGCAAATTTACGAAAACTCCACGAAATAAAAAATTCCGCCCGAAAATTCGGACGGAATAAATTTTAATTTGAAAAGACCAACTTCTCCCCCTCGGCATCAATCTTTATAGGCTTCTCGCGCTCCACCTCGCCCGCAAGGATTCGCTTCGAGAGGTCGTTTACAACCTCGCGCTGGATAACACGCTTGACGGGGCGCGCACCAAACAAGGGGTCGTAACCCATCTGCGCAATGAGCGTGCGAGCCGCAGCTGTGTATTCGAGCGAGATGCCATTTTGTGCAAGCATTCGGCGAATTGAGGCCATCTGGATATCGACAATCTGCTCTATATCGTGGCGTGTGAGTGGCTCGAACATCACAATCTCGTCAATGCGGTTCAGGAACTCGGGTTTTAGCTGCACCTTCAACAACTCCACCACATCGCGGCGCGTGCGCTCAACAACATCGGCTGGCACGGTCGAGCCATCAAAGGCAGCCGAGAAGTTCTCCTGAATGATGTGTGAGCCCATATTCGAGGTCATAATGATTATCGTATTGCGGAAGTCCACCGTGCGACCCTTATTATCGGTAAGGCGTCCATCGTCCAACACCTGCAACAGGATGTTGAAGACATCGGGGTGCGCCTTCTCAATCTCGTCCAACAGCACAACAGAATATGGCTTGCGGCGTACCGCCTCGGTGAGTTGTCCGCCCTCATCGTAGCCGACATATCCCGGAGGTGCTCCCACAAGGCGCGAGACGCTGTGACGCTTCTGATACTCGCTCATATCTATGCGGGTCATCATCTGCTCGTCGTTAAAAAGGAACTCCGCCAGCGCCTTGGCAAGCTCCGTTTTACCCACACCTGTCGTACCGAGGAAGATGAACGAGCCGATAGGCTTGCGCGAGTCGTTGAGTCCCGCGCGCGAACGGCGCACGGCATCCGAGATAACCTCAATGGCCTGCTGCTGACCAACAACGCGGCGGTGCAACTCACGCTCCATATTGAGCAACTTCTCGCGCTCCGACGATAGCATTCGCTGCACGGGGATGCCTGTCCAACGCGATACCACCTCGGCAATATCCTGCGAGTCTACCTCCTCCTTAATCATCGCATCGCCCGAAGCGGTAGTGAGGCGCAACTGCTCCTGCAACGCCTCAATCTGCTTCTCGGCCTCGACAATCTTGCCATAGCGAATCTCCGCCACACGGCCATAGTCGCCTGCGCGCTCGGCCTGCTGAGCCTCGACTTTTAGATGCTCGATAGAGTCCTTATTCTGCTGTATCTTCTGCAACAAATCTCGCTCGCCCTGCCACTTGGCACGCAAAGCCGACTCCTTGGATTTCAACTCCTCAATATCGCGTGTGAGGTTCTCCACTCTCTGCTCGTCATTTTCGCGGCGGATAGCCTCACGCTCAATCTCCAACTGGCGAATGCGACGGTCGAGGTTGTCGATATCCTCGGGAACGGAGTTCATCTCCAAGCGCAGGTGTGCCGCAGCCTCGTCCACGAGGTCGATAGCCTTATCGGGCAGGAAACGCGAAGTGATATAGCGGTGCGAGAGCTCCACGGCGGCGATGATAGCCTCGTCCTTGATGCGCACCTGATGGTGATTCTCGTAGCGCTCCTTCAAACCGCGAAGGATGGATATGGCACCCTCGGTTGTGGGCTCATCGACCATAACCTTCTGGAAACGGCGCTCCAAAGCCTTATCCTGCTCAAAATATTTCTGGAACTCATCTAGTGTCGTAGCACCAATGGTACGCAACTCACCACGCGCCAAGGCAGGTTTCAGGATATTGGCGGCATCCATCGCTCCGCTCGACTTACCCGCACCTACCAAGGTGTGAATCTCGTCAATGAAGAGCAGAATCTCGCCATCGCTGGCGATAACCTCCTGCACAACACCCTTCAAGCGCTCCTCGAACTCGCCCTGATACTTCGCACCTGCAACCAGTGCACCCATATCGAGTGAGAAAATCAACTTCGACTTCAAATTCTCAGGCACATCACCATCTACCACACGGTGGGCGATACCCTCGGCAATAGCGGTCTTACCAACACCCGCCTCACCCACAAGAATGGGGTTATTCTTGGTGCGGCGCGAGAGGATTTGCAACACGCGACGAATCTCCTCATCACGACCGATGACGGGGTCGAGCTTACCGCTACGCGCCATCTCATTGAGGTTGATGGCGTACTTACCCAGCGCATTGAACTCCTGTGACGAGGTTTGCGAATCGACGGTGGCACCCTTGCGGAACTCACGAATGGCGGCAACCAAATCCTTCTCCGAAGCACCATTGCGCTTCAACATATCCGATGCGGCACCGCGCTCGGCAACAAGGCCCAGGAGCAGATGCTCGACAGAGGCGTATTTATCATTAAAGGTGCGGGTGAAATCCACCGCACGCTGTATGGTCTTAGTGGTATCGGTCGAAAAGTACTGCTCGCCATTGCCACCCGACACCTTGGGCAGAGACTCAACAGCTGCGCGCACCTGGTCACGAAGCATACGCACATTAACACCAACGCGGCCAAGCAAAAAAGCCGACAAAGAATCATCTTCGGCAACCAAAGCCGAGAGCAGGTGCTGCGGCTCAACAGCCTGCTGACCTGCATTGCGCGCGAGGGTTACAGCCGATTGCAGAGCCTCCTGCGCCTTGATTGTAAGTGAATTGATGTTCATAGTATATTATTTTTGTTTGTTTTCATCTGTTTACATCAACTCACGCAAAAGCTTTGCCAGAGGCTCAAATCGGACATTTATCGCACCCGCTGGCAGAGTATGGCATAAAAAAATGCCACAACAAGACATTTTGTCCTGCTGTGGCAGAGTTAAATTATTATTTTAGGTTTACTTCTGCTGCAAACGCTCGAGCATAACCTGATGCTCCTTGCGCCAAGTAATCATACTGATAATCATAGCCGACAAAGCACCAAAGATAAACATACAGAAGATGGCGCTCCAACCAAGTGAGCTACCTGCTACCTGACCAACAACAATCTTCGAGAGGATAGCGTCACCCAACAGATAACCAAACAGACCTACGAAACCTGCCGCTGTACCAGCCGCATTCTTCGGCACGAAGCTCAGGGCCTGAATACCGATAAGAGCGATAGGACCATAGATAGAAAAACCTGTCATAGACAAAGCGCAGTAGACAATAGTATTAACTGACTCCAAGTCGAGTAGACCTGCAATAGCCGCAGCCTGCCAATAGAGCGTAACACCGATAGTCACCATTGCCAAGTACAACACCACAACGGGAGCGCAACGACCTTGGAAGAAGCGTGACGAAATCCAACCGCAGATGATTGTGCCGGGGATACCCGAATACTCATAGAGTGAGAATGCAAAACGGCTCTCCAACGAGGTCATAAGGCCTGTCTCTTGGAGATATGTGGGCGACCAGTCGCTAATACCGTAGCGCACGAAGTATACGAACACATTGGCAAAGGCAATCAACCAAAGCAGGTGGTTCTTGAATACATAATCTACGAACAAACGGCGGAAGGGAATCTTTGTCTCCTCGCCCTTAGCAGCCTTACGGCTCGAATAGTCGTTACGATACTCCTCGATGGGGGGCAAGCCGCACGACTCGGGCGTATCACGCAAAGCCCACCAGCAGAAGCCTGCAACACACAGAGCCACGATAGCGGGGAAAATGAAGGCTGCACGCCAGCTCTCGGTAATACCCATAGAGGCAAAGACTATAACGCCAGCCGAAGCCAACAGAGCCAAAGTACCAGAACCTGTATTGTGTGATGTGTTCCAGATTGACATCTTGAAACTGCGCTCGTTCTGCGAGAACCAGTGAGCCATAATACGGCCACAAGGAGGCCAACCCATACCCGAAAGCCAACCTACAACCAGCATAAAGGCAAAGAGGATAGCACCATTAACGGCGATAGACGATGAGTAGGGGATAAAACCTACACTCATCATCACCGTAGCCGCGATAATAAGGCCTACAACCAAGAACTTACGGGCGTCCGAGCGGTCCGAAAGGCTACCCATCAAGAACTTACTGAAAGCGTAAGCGATAGGGATACCAGCCATAGCAAAACCCGCAGTCTCCTTGTCGAGCAGGCCATCGGCCATCATATCGGGTGCTGCCAACGATAGATTTTTACGCACCAAATAGTAAGATGCGTAACCAAAGAAGGCACCCAGGAATACCTTCAAACGCATACGGCGATACTCGCCGTCAATCTTATCAGCCGCCATACGAGGTTTCGGCGCAGGCGGATTGAAAAATTCGAGCATAATAAAAAATTATTTTGTTTGTGTATATTCGGTTGTTTGGGTAGTGATGCCGCTGTGCGGAAAGAGTTTTCATCACAAAACAAAAGTACTATTATTTCGAAACACAGGCAAATTTTTTCTGCTTTTTTATTATCTTTACGCACAGAATAAAAGCAAGAGAAGATGAATATTACGGAAAGGCACGAATTTATCACGCGTGAGTTGGAGAGCAAGGGCTCGGTGAGCGTTACCGAGCTATCGGTTATGCTCAATGTATCGGAGGTGACAATCCGCAAGGACCTCTCAATATTGGAGCGCAACAATGTACTCTACCGCGCACACGGCAAGGCCATAAAGATTAGTCCCTACATCAACGACCGCGATGTAAATGTCAAGGAGCAGCAGTTCCCCAGCGAGAAGATTGCCATCGGCAGACAGGCCGTCAAGCTCGTTGAGCCTAACGACTCGATTATCATCGCCTCGGGAACAACGGTTCTATACTTCGCACGCGAGATTAACACCGACGAGTTGGGTGGCCGCCTGACCGTTATCACCTCGGCGCTGAATGTAGCATCGGTACTCTCGAAGGACCGCAACATAGAGGTTATTCAGCTCGGTGGCATCGTGCGTAGCAGCTCGCTCTCGGCCGTGGGTGGCGACGCTGAGCGACAGATGGAAAATTTCGCCGGTAGCAAACTCTTTATCGGAGTAGATGGTCTTGACCCCGAGTATGGACTCACAACAACCAATTTGTTGGAGGCCAACCTGAATCGTACGATGATTCGCGCAGCGCAAAAGACAATAGTTTTGTGCGACTCCTCGAAGTTTGGCCGCCGCGGATTTAGCCGTATATGTTCGATAGACGACATCGACCAGATTATTACCGACGCTGGTATCCCGCGCCATATGCTCGATGCGTTGACGCAAAGAGGTATTGAGGTTACGATTGTAGAGGCGTAATTTGTGGCCCAAGCATAACCTATTTGCTAAAAAATTTACTACCTTTGCAGAGTTATGAGTGAGTTTATAGTATCGGCAAGAAAATATCGTCCAGCGACATTCACCTCGGTGGTGGGTCAGCATAGTATCACATCTACGCTGAAAAATGCCATTGAGCGTGGTCAGTTGGCACACGCCTACCTCTTCTGCGGACCGCGCGGAGTGGGTAAGACTACCTGTGCGCGTATCTTCGCCAAGTCTATAAACTGTCTCAACCCCGTGGGTGCCGAGGCTTGCAACGAGTGTGAGTCGTGCCGTGCATTCAACGAGGGTCGCTCGATGAATATTCACGAGCTGGATGCCGCATCGAACAACTCGGTGGACGACATTCGTGCTCTTATTGAGCAGGTGCGTATTATGCCACAGATTGGTAAATACTCGCTCTTTATCATCGACGAGGTTCATATGCTCTCGTCACAGGCATTCAACGCCTTCCTGAAAACTTTGGAGGAGCCGCCCAAGCACGCCGTGTTTATCTTGGCTACAACCGAGAAGCATAAGATTATCCCCACCATTCTGTCGCGCTGTCAGGTATACGACTTCAACCGCATCAAGGTCGAGGACTCTGTTTTGTACCTGAAACATATCGCCGACAAGGAGGGTGTGCGCTACGACGAGGAGTCGTTGAACCTTATTGCACAGAAGGCAGACGGAGGTATGCGCGATGCGTTGTCGATGTTCGACAAGGCTGTGTCGTTCTGCAATGCCGACCTGAAATACAAGGAGGTGGCGCAGACTCTCAATGTGCTGGATTACGACACCTACTTCTCGATGACCGAGTTGCTACTCGCGGGAGACTACACCACAGCGCTTATTCGCTTTGATGAGGTGCTCTCGAAGGGCTTTTCAGGTCAGACATTTATGGCTGGTCTGAATCAGCATATGCGCGACTTGCTTCTGGCCAAAGGCCCTGCTATCTCGCTCATAGAATTGACGGGCACGCTCTTGGGGCGCTACCGCCATCAGGCCGCAACTTGCGACACGGAGTTCCTATTCGGTGCTATTTCGCTACTCACCGAGGCGGACGGAAAGATAAAACAATCGTCAAATCAGAGATTGTTGGTTGAGCTGGGACTTATGAAGATTGCAAGTCTTGGCAAAAAAAAAAATGACGACACCCCAATAGAGGAGAACTATCCCCTACCCGACCTTCCCGACAAGATAACACCTGCCGGTGGTAATGTGCCGCAAGTGCCCAATGTGGCTCAGGCGCAGACGGGTGTGTCAACAGCAGTGCCCTCGGGAAATGTGGGCGCACAACCTACGGCGACTATCGCTGCCACGCAGACAAAGGTAGAGGCTTCACAACCTCCCAAGCAGGAGGCTCAACAGGCCGCACCGCAGCCGACAGCAACGCAACAGCAGGCCACAACACCACAGCCGACACCACGCCCCGCAGGAGCATACTCGGCTCGTTCGTCGGTGGCAGGACTCTCGATTGCGAGCCTGATGAACACAGCGATGAACTCCACCTTAGAGCCCCAAGAGGAGCAGAAGAAGAAGGAGGAGGTGCCGACAAACTTCGACCCGCAGAGCGAGCAGAAGATTACCTCACGCCGCGACGCAGTCATCGAGGCAGTGCTCACCGAGCGACCTCGCTTTGTGGTGGCATTCGAGAAGATGCAGATTGCGGGCCACACCATAACCGTGGAGGTGCCCTCGCAGACGCTCTACGAGGAGATTATGCGCTCGAAGACCGAGGTGCTGCTGGCCATAGCGCGCACGGCAGGGGTAACGGGCTCATTGGAGTTGGAGGTTAAGGTCAACGAGAAGATAAAGGCTTCACGCCCCATAAAGTTGGAGGATAGAATCAAGCATATCACGGAGAAGAATCCGCTGGTGTTGGAGCTTAAAAAGGAGCTCGACATGGAGTACGAGTAGTCCTCGCGAGGAGCAAGCAGCCTCCCCAGAAAAAGAAAAATTGTAAATTAAAGAGATAAAAACAACAGACAAAATGGCAACAAAGAATTTTGTAGAGGAGTTGGAGTGGCGCGGTATGATTCACACCATTATGCCCGGCGCTAAGGAGCAGCTCGAGAAGGAGATGACTACGGCTTACTTGGGCATCGACCCCACAGCCGACTCATTGCATATTGGTCACTTGGTAGGTGTTATGATTTTGAAGCACTTCCAGATGTGTGGCCACCGTCCCATCGCATTGGTTGGTGGTGCTACGGGTATGATTGGCGACCCCAGCGGTAAGTCTCAGGAGCGTAACCTCTTGGACGAGGCTACATTGCGCCACAATCAGGAGGCTATCAAGGCACAGCTTGCGAAGCTCATCGACTTCGAGTCTGACGCCGAGAACAAGGCCCTTTTGGTGAACAACTACGACTGGATGAAGGAGTTCTCATTCCTCGATTTCGCACGCGACATCGGTAAGTGCATCACCGTAAACTATATGATGGCTAAGGACTCTGTTAAGAAGCGCTTCTCGGGCGAGGGCGAGGGTATGTCGTTCACCGAGTTTACATACCAGCTCTTGCAGGGTTACGACTTCTTGCACCTCTACCAGACTATGAACTGTAAGGTTCAGTTGGGTGGTGCTGACCAGTGGGGTAACATCACCACAGGTACGGAGCTTATCCGCCGTAAGCTCGGCTCTGGGAACGAGGCATTTGCAATCACTTGCCCCCTTATCACCAAGGCTGACGGTACGAAGTTCGGTAAGACCGAGAGCGGTAACGTATGGCTCTCACCCAAGTACACATCGCCCTACAAGTTCTACCAGTTCTGGTTGAACGTAAGCGACGAGGATGCAAAGCGCTATATCAAGATCTTCACACTTCTCGACCGCGAGACTATCGAGTCACTCATCGCACGCCACGAGGAGGCACCCCATATGCGTGAGTTGCAGAAGACTTTGGCGAAGGAGATCACAACAATGATCCACTCTGCTGAGGAGTACGAGAAGGCTGTCGAGGCGTCACAGATTCTCTTTGGTGGCGCAACATCGGAGGCGTTGCACAAGCTCGACGAGCAGACACTCTTGCAGGTATTCGAGGGCGTTCCCCAGTTCACTATCAGCAAGGAGCAGTTGGGTTGCTCGTTCGTAGACCTCTGCGCTGACCTTACAAAGGTATTCCCCTCAAAGGGCGAGTGCCGCAAGATGGTTCAGGGCGGTGGCGTATCGCTCAACAAGGAGAAGGTTGCAGATCCTATGCTCACCGTAACAGAGGAGAACCTCATCGCAGGCAAGTATATGATTGCACAGCGCGGTAAGAAGAACTACTATTTGATTATCGTTGAGTAATTCCTTTCGCTATGCTTTATACTATACGCTTGCAGGAGATGGAGTTCCGCGCCTACCACGGCTGCTACGACTTGGAGCAGATTGTGGGCAACCGCTTCATCGTGGAGCTGACAATCACCACCGAACTCGGCGCAGTGGCCGACGAGGATGCTGTGGAGAAGGCTGTGAACTACCTTACGGTCTATGAGATTGTCCGCGAGGTGATGCGCATCAAGTGCCGCACCATCGAGCGCGTAGCGCAGAACATCATCGGTGCCGTGAAGGAGCAGTTCCCGCAAATCGTCGAGGTAGAGTGCAGCGTCGCAAAACTTGCGCCACCCCTAGGCGGCAAAATCGGCCGCGTAAGCGTAGTGCTGAAAGGATAGTATATATATTATATATAAGGTATAAAAATACCCCCATCGAAAAATCGACAGGGGTATTTTTTCTTTGAATATAGTCTTCTTATAAATTTCACTTGAAAATCAAGGTTGTTACAACTACTCGACATCTGCTGAGATGTTGAATGAAGTTGGATATTCACTTGAAAATCAAGGTTGTTACAACTACGCGTGATACGACTATCATAATAACCATGTTGGATATTCACTTGAAAATCAAGGTTGTTACAATACGAGGTGGCGGAGGTTCGATTCCTTCTGGTTGGATATTCACTTGAAAATCAAGGTTGTTACAACCTGTAAGCTGGAATATATTGAATTCCAACATTGTATCTAAAAAAATCAAGTGAATTTTTTGAGTGCTTGAATATTAACAAGAACACATCTTGCCATTTTTTCAATTCAAACCTCAAACTAAGGCAAACTCCTCTATTACAGAGAAGCATCTACTTCATAAAGCAGATTCCAACTTGCCTATTATATAAAGTGAAATTCATAACTATATTTCAAAGAACAAATATATGATACAAAGATACTCTATTTTTGCTTTTTAGCAACATATTTTGTACTCATCGCAATATTTCGTGCCGCATTCCAATCAGCATTGACGCCCCCGTATGTACCATCACTCATCAACCTGCCTTTACCCTTCTTACATTCAGGATTCTTGCAAATAAATGTCGGTTGGTCTAATCGCTGTCCAGGCTCATAATGTCCACAATAACTACAAGTCTGACTGGTGTGATATGGATCAACATAACGCACCACAATGCCAACGGCATCGGCCTTATATTCGATAAATGTTTGCAACTCAAAATAAGACCAATAGCGAGTTAAAAATTTACCGCTGCTGGTAACTTCGTTATTATCATCCTTGCCGATACCTGTCAAACGCTCCATCTGAATAACACCAGCATTATGTTTCTGAGCAAACTCAATAACACTCTTGCTGAATATATGGTTTTGCAGACTCACCCAACTACGCTCTTTTGCCTTCAACTTTTCAAGTGCCTGCAACTTTTGTTTACGCCCGTGGCCTCCATTAGTAGAGTGGCGTGAATCTCGATACATAGCTCGTCGACGATTTGACATCTGCGTGCGAACTTTAAGAAATTGTTCGCGAGAACCAATACTCAATCGTGCTTGTTCGTTATCATTTAGCGCTGCATATAGCGGAATATTTATACCCAGATCCACACCTACGACTCTATTCATATCGCGCTTTACCTGACTCTTGGGTATTTTTACGACCAAATTAAGGAAGAACTTCTTATTTTTCTCCTGAATAGAGGAACTGCCAGCGTCATACTGACCACTAAGAATTCGTTCCACTATTTCGCGATTGTTGCTGGGATCCTTACCAAAATGCAAATCCCACTCGAGGCCTTCGGGGAATTTTACATATATATAATCTGGATTATCTACTCTCCTCTTGATCGCTAACTCCTTATGACTTGCTCCAATTTTAATTCTAAACGGAACGGGCATTCCCTTGCGATAGTTCGGTACAGAGCGCTCACCATTTTGAATTTGAGTACGAGTTGTTCTTTCGGAATATTTAACTCGTTCAGCAATTACACAATCGAATACATCAGACGGTATTAAATCACGGAACTCCTTTCTCACAACTCTTAAAATGGTATTATGCTCCTGAGATGCTCCCAAAAACTCATTCTTCTTATCGATAAATTGAGCATCTAAACTACGCTTCTCGTCCTGTAATTTATCTATTTCCTCTTGCAGCAGTTTATTTCTTCGGCAGTGTTTTAGTATTTTCTCAATTTCAGTATATCGAGGATTGGCTGCGCGTAGGCGAGATATATACTCATCATTCAAGAAATAATGAGTCATTATACGATTAACAACTCTATATAGATTGTCGTTAATCTCATTCCAAATACGGTAATGCTCTTTTAGCAGGATCTTATCCTCTTCCGAATCACCATTGCAATGCAATCGAACTTCTATTTTGCGAGTAACACAAGTATATTCAGTAGCCATAATTAGAATCTTTATTCAAAGATAATCTTTTTATTGTAACAAAACAATACTTTATTACACTGCAAGGCTTGCAAAAGATATGGTACTATATGCAAAAAGAAAAGGAGCAAACCTGTTGTATACATACACAAAAAAAACCGAGCCCTAATAGGACTCGGCTTGAAGAGGCGGCTACCTACTCTCCCACCTAAATAGGCAGTACCATCGGCGTTAGTGAGCTTAACTTCTCTGTTCGGAATGGGAAGAGGTGGAACCTCACTGCTATAACCAC
>JAZOPO010000025.1:0-16956 GCA_045655585.1 Alistipes sp.
GTTTGCGGTGTTAACACTAACACTTACGCTGGTCAGACTATCGTTTCTAACGCATCTTGTACTACAAACTGCTTGGCTCCCATCGCTAAGGTTTTGAACGACAACTGGGGTATCGCTGACGGTTTGATGACAACTGTTCACGCTACAACTGCAACTCAGAAGACTGTTGACGGTCCCTCTTTGAAGGACTGGCGTGGTGGTCGTGCTGCTGCAGGCAACATCATCCCCTCTTCAACAGGTGCTGCTAAGGCTGTAGGTGTAGTTCTTCCCGAGTTGAACGGTAAGCTTACAGGTATGGCATTCCGCGTTCCTACTTTGGATGTATCAGTTGTTGACTTGACTGTAAACTTGGCTAAGCCCGCTACATACGCTGAGATTTGCGAGGCTATGAAGGCTGCTTCTGAGGGTGAGTTGGCAGGTGTTCTCGGTTACACTAACGAGGATGTTGTTTCATCTGACTTCTTGGGTGACGCTCGCACTTCAATCTTCGACGCTAAGGCTGGTATCGCTTTGACTGACACATTCGTTAAGGTTGTATCTTGGTACGACAACGAGTGGGGTTACTCAAACAAGGTTCTCGACCTTATCTCAGTTATGAAGGCTTACAACAAGTAATCTGTTCAAACTTAGATACTTTAACGGCTACCCATTCGGGTGGCCGTTATTTTTTATATATTAAAGACTCTATTTTTTTTGGTAAATCCCCCTTTTCTTCATATATTTGTGGTAGGCGTTGTCCTATGTGTATGACGCCATACATATTTAGGTGTTATTGAAATTGTCTTCTAAAATCAAATCTCGCAAATTTGTTCGCAGTGAAGATGATGGCAGTAGCACCACATCGCGTTTGATACCTATGTAGCACCATTATTGCAATGATGTTATACAATAGTGTCATATTCGGTGTGGGCTATTGTTTTATCTACTGCAAAGGCTATGCGAGAGCCTGATTTTAGGATAAAGCAATAAGTTCCCACACTTATTTTTTTGTGTTAACACGCCTGCTCTCGGGAACTGGGAGGCTCTAAACTTTAAGTGCTATGAAACAGTTAGAAAAGAAGAAGGCCTACGAGACCCCCGAAGTGGAGGTACTCGAAGTGGAAATTGAGAGTGGATTTGCTCAATCAGGCGTACCCGATTATGAGCGTGGAGGAAGTTGGAATTGGAATTAACACAAAAAGAGAAGAACAATGAAAAAGATTATCTATTTTGCAGCTGCTGCACTCGCCGTTGTGGGTTGCGCAAAGAGTGACGAGGGTATAAGCAATCTCGACAAGCAATTTACAATCACAGCCTCTATTGGCGACAAACATACTCGCAGCACATATACAGACCTTACAGAAGACCCCAATCTGGGCTTAAAGGTGGAGTGGGAAGCCAATGAGAAGATTACGGTAATCGAGCTGGACAACCTCAAACAAAGAACAGCAGTCTATGAATTTACCTCTACCGACGGTGCTGGCGATGTAGCAACATTTACTGCGCCATTGGGCTTTGAGGTGAATAACGATTCTTACTATGTGGCAATATATCCTCCCGTAAAAGCTACTGGCTTGGACGGCTTTAACGATATGCACTACTACTCAGGCATAGCAGCCAATGTTCCCACCTTTGCACTCTATGGAGGAGCGGCAGATGGTCTGTTCTGGATGTCGAGCAAATTCTTGGCGGGCACAAATAAGGTGTATCAAGAGGGCGCCAAAGATGCCAGCCACTTGAAGAATTATGACGCAATGGTATCAGCGGTTACATTCGATGGCAACAACGCAGATATTAACTTCACAAAGTTAAATGCCGTAATTAAATGGGATTTGACTCTGCCCGAGCAGGCAAAAGGCAAAGAAGTTTATCAAGCTACGCTATCGAGCAGTAAAAATGTATATTACGATGCAACGATTACTTTCTCAAAAATTATTGAAGGTAATCCATACTGGTCTACTGGCAATAGAACAACTGATTATGTTATATCATTGGGCAATATGACTGGCACATCTCGCATAACTGTACCCGATGATGGAAAGTTGTCTGTATATATGCCCGTGTATGGAGCAAAGAGTGGCTATGCTGGGAATCAGGCATTGCGCAAGGATACGGATTACACAATTACTATCCACGGAATTAATGGCACATACTCTGCAATAGCGCAGCCTGCGGAGGATATTCTACTCGAACAGGGTAAAGTATATGTTCTAACAGCTACGCTAACTGAGCAGCAGTAGGCAATACTCTATAACACAAAAAGGGGACCTAATAGTCCCCTTTTTATTTATTTTTACTTCAAGCGTAACGCAGAAAACACCTTTTTTGATAACTTATTATTCTTTCTTTGGAAGTTTCAACTCTATTGTCGCTCCCGACCATTGGTTAACCTTGTGAACAACATTGTATAACACCTCATCATCAGCCTTCACCTTCACTCTGACGCCAAAGGTGGGAGTATCCTCGGGTGTGCGCGCAGAGGGAAGAGTGTGGGGCATTAAATATATGTAGGCCTTGATGTTATCGCACGGCACGCTTGTAACCTTCACATCGCGCGAGCCTTCTGCCTCGGCAGGTGCCGATTTAAGATTATCCCCCACCGTTGCGATTACACTCTGCGCAGATGTGGTTGTAATCTGCTCGCCAGCATCGTTAAACGCGCCACACATCACCACTATATTGTATCGCCACAGCTCCGCAAAGTTGCTTTTTACGGATATTTGAAATTTTCGATTCATAGCATCGCTTCAATTCTTATCGCAAAACTTGCAAAAAAACATAACAAGTTGCAAATTAGTTACAATCATACACTACAAAAATAACAATTATTTGCAGAATTAGCGAAAAATTTGTACTTTTGCCTGCTATTTGTTGCGAGATGGAGGTTAACAAACAATATTCCGTGGCGTATAAAGGCTTGAAAAACAGCTCTTTCGACTTCGTTTTCGAGGTCGATGATGCCTTGTTTGTGGCCTACGAGAGCAAGGAGATTATGGGCGGTAACTGCCGTGTGGAGACAACAATGTTCAAGAGCGACAGCCAACTTGACTTTGATTTCACCATCACGGGCGAGGTGACTTGCGAGTGCGACCGTTGTTTGGAGCCTTGCCAGGTGCCTATCGACTACGAGGGACACCTGATTGTACGCATCTCGAACGAAGAGGGTGAGTACGACGGCGAGGTAATGTGGCTTAATCCCGCAGAGAACGAGGTCGACCTCACACAATATATTTACGAAAGCATAGTTCTGTCTCTGCC
This sequence comes from Alistipes sp., assembly GCA_045655585.1. Taxonomy (GTDB): domain Bacteria; phylum Bacteroidota; class Bacteroidia; order Bacteroidales; family Rikenellaceae; genus Alistipes. Next base: position 3,238 of record JAZOPO010000025.1, read on the forward strand.
CTATCAGAGAGTTCATCCCGAAGGTGAATGCAACCCCGATATGCTGGCGCGGTTCACTATCGCTACCGAGGCCGATATGGAGGCTTTGGAGGCTGAGGCCGAGAGCGATAACAGCGGCATAAACGAGGGTGACTTCAATAAGTTGGCAGCATTGAAGGCTCAAATGGAGAAAGAGGCATAGAACAAAAGATAAAAGAACAAACATAAACTAAAATTGATATTGTAAAATGGCACATCCTAAACACAAGGTTTCGTCTACACGACGCGACAAGAGAAGAACTCACTACAAGGCGGTAGTTCCTACCGTTGTTACTTGCTCTAACTGTGGCTCAGCGGTTCTCTACCACCGCGTATGCCCCGAGTGCGGTTTCTACCGTGGCAAGTTGGCTATCGAGAAGAAGGCTGAGTAGTGATTACTACAAAGTATGGAGAGAGCCTCCTCTAAGGTGTGCTCTCTCTTAATTTTTATTTATCCGACACTTAAATAATCCTATATGTTAAAAATCGGTATCGACGCTATGGGTGGCGACTTCGCTCCCGAGGTAGCCATCGAGGGTGCTGTTATGGCTCTTGACAAGATTGGCAAGGATAGCCGCGTTGTGCTATTCGGCGATGAGAAGCGTATCCTCGACTTACTGAAAAAACATAATTGTTCGGCCGACAAATTCGACATCGTAGGCACTACCGAGGTTATCGAGATGGGTGACCACCCAGCCAAGTCTTTCATTTCAAAGAAGGATTCAAGTATGGCGGTAGGTTTCCGTCACTTGGCAGAGGGCAAGATTGACGGTTTTGCCAGCGCAGGTTCAACAGGTGCGATGATGGTAGGTTGCATGCAGGTGGTGAAGCCCATCAAGGGTGTTATCCGCCCCGTAATCTCGACGCTTATACCTATCGTTATGAACCGACGCGGATTGTTGTTAGATGTAGGTCTTAATGTAGATGCCAAGCCCGAGGTGCTCACACAGTACGGTCTTTTGGGCTCTATCTACGCAGAGGCAGTTCTTGGTATTAAGAATCCTCGTATCGGTCTGCTCAACATCGGCGAAGAGGAGGGCAAGGGTAACGCTCAGGCCAAGGCTACTTACGATATGTTGAAGGAGCAGAAGAATATCAACTTCGTGGGTAATGTTGAGTCATCGTATATCTTGACTGGTAAGTATTGTGATGTAGTTGTTTGCGATGGCTTCGTAGGTAATGTTATCTTGAAGATGGCTGAGGCTATGTACCGCATCAACACTCGACTCAATCCCTTCAAGCCGTGGTTGCTCAAATTGTTGCGTCCCGTATTGGAGCCTATCTGCCCCAAGCTCTACTACCATATGAACTTCTGGAACGCACTTAACTACGAGAGCGTAGGTGGCACAATCGTTATCGGTGTGAATGCGCCTGTTATGATTGGTCACGGTGGTTCATCTGCAAAGGCTATTTGCAGTATGATTTGCACAATGGAGCGTAATATCGAGAGCCGAGTATGCGACAAGCTCCGCGAGGCGTTGAAGGACTTTGAGCCTGCAACAGAGGAGTAATCCCACCCCGCAGGAAGGTCGATAATAATTATAGCGATGATGCAGAGTTTAGGCTCTGGCGTCATCGCTTTTTTTTGGCCTCACAGATGGCGTTTGCAAATCTGTGTTATTATTCGTAAATTTACGCAGAGTGTTAATTCAAATTAGAACCAATTATGAAAAAGATTTTATTCCTGTTTACTATTGCTGCAACCATTGTAGCCTGCTCGCCCAAGTCGGAGAACACCGCAGAAGCGCCCGCTACGCCCGTAGAGCATAGCGCATACGCCTCAGCCAATACCGAGGGCCAGCAGCGAGTATATGACTACCTGATGGCCAATGGTCCATTCTTCATCGCAACCGTTGATGGCGACCAGGCGCGCGTGCGACCTTTTGGTGCGTTGCATATCTTCGAGGGTAAGATGTATATCATCACAGGCCACAAGAAGCGTGTTGCGCAGCAAATAGCCCAGAATCCCAAGGTTGAGTTGTGCGCAGTGAACGGCACGGAGTGGATACGAGTTGCCACTACACTTGTTGAAGATGAGCGCGTGGAGGCCAAGAAGTCGATGCTTGATGCTAACCCCAGCCTACGCTCGATGTACAACGAGACAGATGATAATATCGCCGTATATTACTTCACAGATGCTACGGCGACATTCTCTTCGTTTGCAGGAGATGGTGATGTGGTGAAATTTTAAATATTAAGAGTGTACTAACACGGTTTGTTAGTACACTCATTTTTTCTAAGCCTCTATAATAGGTTTCCAGAACTCTATATGCCGCTTCTTATACCAGCCGTGGCAACCGAAGGGCAGTTTTCCGCCCGACAACTCAAAGCACATCTGCGGACGAACATCAAACGAGAAACCCAGCGCCACTTCGAGCGAAGGGTATTTCAACTCCTGCGGTATGATGCTCCAAAACCAATCCTCATTGTAGAGTGTACCTGTGTGCTCTTTGAATATCTCTATAACCTCCGCGTGACGATGGCACGAGGCAATAAAAGCCTCTACACGACGCAGCGACAGACCTCCATTTCCAACCTTATTGAAACCCTGCTGGCGGATTATACGCCTCTGGCTACTAAATAAAAGACGGCGAAGCATCAAGTAGTGGCGAATAATGGGCAGGTCGTATCGCTTTCGCTTGGGCCACGGCGCTCCGATATAGTCATATCCTGCATCGCACCAATACTCCAACTCATCGCGAAAAATCCACGCATCAGTTTGGCATATAAGGATATACTCATAATCAATAAACATCTCGTAAAACTCTCGCGAGAGCATCATTCTGTTATATCCTGTAATACCACAACGCCCCAGCCACTCGTTGCTCACGCGCATAATCTCCACCCCAGAAAACTGCTTTTGCAGTATCTCTACATTCAAATCCTCGGGCACTAATAGCGTTATGGGGTAGCGCCCTAGCATCTTTATAGTCTGCTGCAACGAAGCCTCCTCCCTGCCGCTTAGAGACTCCTTATATACGGGCACAACGACCTTAACTTTTCTCTTTTTAGTCTGCATAGGTTATCTACGACCTTAGTTAAATCTTATCGAGCCCCTTGGTAAACTTTGTCCAATAATACCTTAGCGGGTGCGAATATTTCAACTGCTTCCACGGGCGACTTGCATGTGGACGATGCATAACAGGCAACGAGCAGAAGAGATAATTCTTAAATCCCAGAGCCAGCGACCTCTGCGATATGGCGACATCGAACCAATGTTTAGTGGGGTCTAACTCCCCAAAATCAAAGGCCGAGAGCAGCTGATTTGTTAGCAGTGAACAGCAAAAACTACAATGCCGTCTTACGCCATAATCCTCACCTTCGTGACCTCGTGCGTACTCATACGGATAGTTTATCTGCCCCGCCTCATCTACCGTGACAGCTGCTGCAATACCGCAATCCTTGCGCTCGGCAGCACCCTCGGCAAGCCTCTGCACGGTGTCGGGCGCAACCACAACATCGGACTCCACGATAAGCAAATCGGCACCCGCTTCGAGGGCTAACATTTGGCTATGCTGCAAGACAAGTAGGTAATTAGGCGAGGGATGCGATGTTAAGTCCGCTATATTCACCAACTCGAAACCCATCTGCGAGGAGTATCTATCCAGCAAGGCGCTATTTTCGGGCGTGGAGAAGTCGTTGTAGATGGTGTATGTGTAGGGAAGTGTTGTTTGCGATGCAAGCAGAGCCCTAATAGTCCTCGAAGTTGAGTCGATGGAGTTCTTCACAGGAGTGATTATATGCAAAGGTCTCATATTGTGAATTTATTGAGAGTTATACCCCCTCGCTATTGATTATTAATACAAAATAATTTATCTTTGCGTTTATAGTTAAATACACAGAGATGACTTTTTACAAATATTCAAAGCTCCTTTTCATCGCACTATTGACGCTTTTGGCAGCCAGCGCTTCTGCACAAAGTCGCCAGACCAAGGAGGAGTATATCGAAAAATATAAGCACATAGCCATAGACCATATGGAGCGCTATGGCATCCCCGCAAGTATCACCTTGGCGCAGGGTATCCTCGAATCGGACAGCGGCAACAGCAACCTCGCTCGTCGTTCGAACAACCACTTCGGCATCAAGTGCAAGAAGGATTGGAAGGGTGAGAGAGTATACCACACCGACGATGCACCCGATGAGTGCTTTCGCAAATATGATACCGTAGAGGAGTCTTACGAGGACCACGCTAAGTTTTTGGACCAATCACCGCGTTATGACTCCCTATTCGCCTACTCGGCTTCTGACTACCGCAGCTGGGCTCGCGGACTGAAAGCTGCGGGTTATGCTACGGCACCCGACTATGCACACCGCCTAACGAAGATTATCGAGGACAACAAACTATATCTGTTTGACGAGAACAATGGTGCAGCGCTATTCAATGCCCATCTGCGCGCCGAGCACAATGTAACAAAGGAGTTTGCCGACAAGAGTAGTGTAGATATCCCCGTGACAACGGAGGCGCGCGTGGACCCCAACCACTACCGCGTACCCGAGAGAACATACAACGGATTTAGCGTATTTGTGAATAACAACACCCACTTCGTCATTGCGCGCGATGGCGATACCTTCGAGCAGATAGCATCGACCTTTGCACTTACCGAGCGCACGCTGCGCAAGTACAACGAGGTGAATATCAAGAGTACGGCCAACCCCATCGAGGGCGAGTTGATATACATCGAGCAGAAGCAGGCAAAGTGGTTTGGCGAGGGCTCAACCCACACCGTAAAGGAGGGCGAGACGCTGACCTCGATTGCTCAGGAGTATGGCATACGCCTCAACAAGTTGGCACATATGAACCGCCTGAAAATAACAGACGACCTTAGTGCGGGACAAACGCTTAACCTGAAATAAAACCTACTAAAATGGATAAATCACCCTTACGCGAGAAGATTCTCGCAACGATAATCAACAAATCGACGCTCAAACAGCACATCTTCGACAACGCCTTCACAACCTTTAACGAGTTGAAGGATGTCTTGTTCGAGATTGCATCGGAGCTGGACGATGAACTTGACGGCAAACTCGACAAGCGAGTGCGTATAGAGTATCGCGACCGTGGCAAGTTTGAGGCGCAATTGCAGATAGCCAGCGACCTGCTCATATTCCGTATGCATACCGATATCTTCGAGTTTGACTCAAACCATATCATCTGGCAGAACGAGTATGTGCAGCGCGAGAGAGATAACTCATACTGCGGTGTGATTGATATCTATAACTTCCTCTCCGACTCTTTCAAGTTCAACCGTAATGCCGACGAGGGATACCTGATTGGCCGTATATTTATCAACCGCGAGAAGTGCTTCTTCGTGGAGGGTAAGCGTCAGAACGCTGTGCGCCCTATGGCCTTCGGCAAGGAGAAGATTACGCGCGAGGACCTCATAGCTATTATGGAGACGGCGATAAACTACGCCATAAACTTCGACCTGCTCGTGCCCTCGTACGAGGATAACAAGCGTGTGACCGTAGACCAGTTCAACTCGAAGATGGATAACTCGAAGTTCGTGACAGGTAAACGCCTCGGCTATGATTTCAATGTTGATGATATTTAGTAAATTATGATAAAGACTTTTACCAAACTTATTATTGCAACGGCGCTCCTTCTAACGAGTGCCGATGCTTTTTCGCAGAAGACATTTCGTGAGTTGAACGAGATTACACGCCTCAACCGCGGTGTGAGCGGACTTCGTTCGATGAATGATGGCGAGCACTACACCGTAAGCCGTGCTGGCGCGGTTATTCGCCACAGCTATGCCGACGAGGCAGTGTGCGACACGCTATACAAGGGCCGCTTTGCGAGCTACGAACTCTCGCCTGCCGAGGATATGATTATCTTGGGTAATAACTTCCGTTCGGTGTATCGTCACTCGTTCTATGCCGACTATCAGATTGTTTCGCTCGATGGAGGCAAGCAGATTGCAGCGCTTAACGAGATACGCGACCTGTCGCTCTCGCCCGACTCAAAGATGATTGCCTACGCCAAGGATAACAACCTCTACGTAGCTACACTCGGTGGCCAGGCGAAGGCCATAACAACCGATGGCGAGTGGAACAAAGTTATCAACGGCACAGCCGACTGGGTATATGAGGAGGAGTATGGCTTCACAAAGGCATACGCATTCTCTCCCGACTCGAAGAAGATTGCATACCTGCGCTTCGACGAGAGCCAGGTGCCCACATTTGAGATGATGCGCTTTGATGGCGACCTCTACAACAAGCCCTACTCTTTTAAGTACCCCAAGGCGGGCGACCGCAACTCGACAGTTGAGTTGTGGCTCTACGACATCGCATCGGGCCAGAAGAGCAAGATTGATGTAGGCGCCGAGACCGACCAGTATGTACCCTTTATCGAGTGGACACCCGCTGGTGAGTTGTACTTCTTCCGCATAAATCGCAAGCAGAATCACTTTGAGGTTGTACTCTGCCGCGACAATGGCGAGCAGAAGGTAATCTACGATGAGACCTCACCCACCTATGTTGAGCGTCCCGCGCTGAGCACCGTTCGCTTTATTGACGGTGACCGCTTCATCGTGCAAAACGAGACGGCTACGGGTTGGAATCATATCTACCTACACTCTATAAAGAAGGGCCTCGTTCGCGCCCTGACCGCTGGCGAGTGGCAGGTGACAAGTGTTGTGGAGACTACGCCCGACCGCATATATTATATGTCAACCGAGGCCTCTCCGCTTCGTCGCAGCCTCTACTCTATTGACTATAAAGGCAAGAAGAAGCAGCGCCTGACCGAAAAGGATGGTACATACTCAATCTCTCCGAGCAAGGGTATGAAGTACTATATCTCAAACTACACAGCGGCAAACGCTGCCCGCGAGGTGGAACTTCGCAGTGGCGATGGCAAGTTGATTCGCACTCTCGTGGAGAATCCCGAGCTTAACGAGCGCATCAAGACTCTCCCCGTAAAGGAGTTCTTCACCTTCACTACCGAGCGTGGCGACAATCTCAACGCCTACATCATCAAGCCCGTGGATTTCGACCCTGCGAAGAAGTATCCCGTGCTGCTAACACAATACTCTGGCCCTGGCTCACAATCTGTGGCCGACAGTTTCTCAATGGGCTGGGAGAGCGTGATGGTGGCCAATGGCTATATCGTTGTATGCTGTGACGGTCGCGGAACAGGATATATGGGCGAGAAGTTCAAGAAGCAGACCTACGGCAACCTCGGCGCGTTGGAGGTCGAGGACCAGATATCATTCGCACGCTATATGGCATTACAGAGTTATGTTGACGCCGAGCGCATAGGCATCTACGGCTGGTCGTATGGTGGATTTATGGCATTGGGTTGCGCCTTGAAGGGTGACGGACTCTTCAAGATGGCTATTGCCGTTGCTCCCGTAACATCGTGGCGTTACTACGACACAATCTACACCGAGATTTACAACGGCCTGCCGCAGGATAACCCCGCAGGTTATGACGACAACTCACCTATCAACTTTGCCGACCGCCTTGCCGACCGCACACAGCTGCTTATTATGCACGGCACGGCCGATGACAATGTTCATTTCCAGAATACGATGGAGATGTGCCACGCCCTGAATCGTGCGGGCAAGCAGTACGATATGATGATTTACCCCGACCAGAATCACTCTATGTATCCCTCATACGCGACCAACATCCGCGAAAAGATGATACGCTATACATTGGAGAATCTGTAATAGGAGCAGAGCGAAAAACTAAACCCCTGAGCCACACGGTTCAGGGGTTGTTTGTTAATAAAGAATTTCTGTTACTATTCGGCCGTGATACGGCTCAATGCAGGCTTACTCGATTTCGTCAGCCGTGATATGCGTAACCTTGCCGTCGCGCATAATGACCAACTCGCCATCCTCCTTTTTGCACTTCTCTTTAAGACGCTGCTGCGTCAATAGGATTCCAGCATCAATTTTCTCCTGCATCTGCTCAATCTCCACTTCACTCATAGACTTTACAGTTTGCATATTTGACGATATGATGATGAATCTACAACCTCGCGAATCTCGTCGCGACTACCACAGGCGATTCGTTTTACTCCCTCGACTGAGCTATTGTCGTAGATAACCCAATAATCACACTCTTTTGTATATAGCGAAGTCAGATAGCGTATACCACGGTAATATCTGCGTCGCACCACCTCGGCAGGCACATTGTGTCCACCCTCGGCCACACGGCGTGCCACACGCTCAACGGCTTGGTCGGGCGTAGGCAACCAGAAGTAGAGCAACGATACGAAGTAACCCCTCTCCTGCGCCATACGGATAAATCGCGTATAGTAACGAGTCGCCAGTGTAGTCTCAAAAGCAAAATCCGCGCCATCGGCCATAAGCGCATCCATACGCTTACGCATCAAGCGACCAGCCTCGATAGAGACACGCGAGGGATTGAACGGCGAGAGACCCTTAGCAATCTCATCGGCATTCACGAACTCGTGACACTCCAACATCTCGGGCAACACAGCATACGAAGCCGTAGTTTTGCCCGCACCATTGCATCCTGCTATGATATAAAGTTTCGGCATACGCAATTCAATACTCATTGCAAAGATAATATTTTTCTTTTAATTTCCAAAAAACGGACCTCTTTGGTGAGGGCAAGAGGAGCATATTATATTTTTTCGATTACGGGCCTGCTATGCACAAAAAGGCATCACATTTGATAGGTGTAGATATATTATTCACCTATTAATAATTAAGATATGGTATCCAAAGCAAAAATCGACAAGTTTCACCTCACACCCCTACCCTATGCCGAGCAGGCACTCGAACCGCATATCTCGGCCGAGACTCTGCGCTACCACCACGGCAAGCACGCAGCAGCCTATGTCGAGAAGTTAAACTCATTAATCGCAGGCACACCCTTCGCAGAGGCCACATCGCTGGAAGATATTATCTTACAGGCCGATGGCGCCATCTTCAACAATGCTGCGCAGGCGTGGAACCACGCCTTCTACTTCGAGCAGTTTGCACCAAAGAAGTCTAAATTAAAGACCGAAGGAGAATTAGCCATCGCCGTAGAGAAGGCGTTCGGAAGCGTTGATATTCTTAAAGAGCAGATAGAGCGCGACTCTCTCGCCCTCTTTGGCTCGGGCTGGGTGTGGCTTGCGGCAGATGCTCACGGGGAGTTATCGATTATCAGCAAGCAGAACGCTGGAAACCCTCTCACCGAAGGGTTGTATCCTCTGCTGGCTATCGATGTGTGGGAGCACGCCTACTACATAGACCATCGCAACGCGCGAGCCGCAGGCGTAAAGGCGTTATGGGAGGTGGTGGATTGGAGTAAGGTAGAGGATAGATACTCCAAAATTGGACGAAACAGGTAGAAACAAATAAGGCTGTCTAACCCGAGAGTTAGCAGCCTTACTATTTTGCTCACCCGAGAGGCGACCTCTTAGATGTTGATATCCAAAATCTCGAACTTCAACACGCCAGCAGGAACGGTTACCTCAACAACCTCGCCCTTCTTCTTACCCAAGAGAGCCTTAGCAATGGGTGTACCGATAGCGAGCTTGCCCTCGCGAAGGTTAGCCTCGTTCTCCGATACGATGGTGTAGGTCACCTGCTTGTTGTTATTGTGGTTCAACAAGGTCACCTTGCTAAGAATCTGCACCTTGCTCTTATCAATCTTCGACTCGTCGATAATGCGTGCATTGGTCAAGGTCTGCTCGAGCTTAGCAATACGCATCTCCAACAAGCCCTGCGCCTCGCGTGCAGCATCATACTCAGCGTTCTCCGACAAATCGCCCTTATCGCGTGCCTCGGCGATAGCTGCCGAGATGGCAGGACGCTCAACAGAACGCATATGTTCGAGCTCGTCTTTCAGTTTTTGCATACCCTCTGCTGTGAGGTAAATAATCTCATTTGCCATATTTATAACAGTAAAAAAAGCCAGAATCCCAATCCTGAGAACACCCGCAAGAGCCTCCAAAGCCCCAATCGACAGATGCACCGGAGATTAGAATCCCGAATTAATAATATATTCAATGTTGTGCTAACAAAGGTAGGCACTTTTTTTTGAACCTACAATTTTTTCAGGCACAAAGTATGCCCAAGTGTACAATTATGACGCTATGTAGGATATATATGTCTTACCTTTACTCCGCAGCCGAAGGTGTTGGAATATCCATCAGGTAGACCATATGCTGCAACTCGCGCAACATATTACGCTTCTTATCCTTGGGTGAGTAGATATAGCAGTCGATGGTTATAATCTCCTTGGTTGTCTGATTAACTGTGGTATAGCTAACAAAAGGACCACCCATAAAGTAGTTCTCGACCTCCCACAATCCAACCATTTCAATCCAGGGACGCTCGCCGATACGTATTGTCTTATACTCGGGGATAAAGGGGACATACTCCTCGCCAGCCTCGTCGGCAATCTCCTTGACAGTGGTCATATACGAGCCGTCGGCTGGTCCAGGGATACGCTCCGCAAAGCGGTTACGAGCCTTTACCAACTCCGCAAGGGCAAGCGACTGAGTGCCCTTGTAGGGATATTTATAGATGAAAAATCCCTGACTTGCAGAGGGGAACTCCTGCGAAATCCACACCATATTATCGCTCACGGTGCGAAGCTTGAAGTTATCGGGAATGAACATATCCACACCAAAGTCCTGCAAGATAAGCTCATTTAAAGGCTTAGAGTAGTAACGGCGTGCATAGTTGATGGTGCGGTCGCGCTCGGCCTTCTCCAATACATAGAGCAGGTTATCCTTATTATCCGAAATATACTTGGCAAGCGATGCGTTGTCGTGGCCCTTGATAGTCACAAACACCTGCGGGCGTGCCGTAACATCGTACTCAACCTTAATCTCGGGCTCGGAGATAGACTCATCGACGATGACCGACACGATGTTGCGATGGCGCTTGGTGAGGCTCTTGAAGTTGTTGGGCAGGATGCGAACAACATCGAACATAGGCTCATACTGAACAATCTCCGCAACGGGTTGACGCAAGACGGCATTAAGCGTATCACCTAACTCGCTCTGCCACTCGGCCTGACCACAGATAAGTATCATCTCGTAGGGTGTACCTGTTGAGTCACCAGCAGTTGACGACAACTGCGTAAAGGCCTTACAGCCCACCATACACATACACAAGGCCACGAAGGCAAAGATATTAAATAGTGCTTTTTTCATAAAATATTGTCCAATTTAAGAGTTTATTCGGGAGCGCAAAAAAGTCCCTTATCACGCAAATGTAACCAATTTTTTCAGCTTAAACAAAATATGTACCTCAATTTGCATAAAAAACACTACATTTGTCTGCGATTGCACGGGGCAGTCAAAGAAAACAACAAACCACGAAGTATGAAAATTAATCCTTGGGGATTCATCAAGCGACTCTATCCCGACTTTATATGGGAGATTGACGACCGTAACGGAGTGTTTCTCACCTTCGACGACGGCCCCACACCCGGTGTTACGGAGTGGATATTGGCCACGCTCAAACGCTACGACGCCAAGGCTACATTCTTCGTGCTGGGCAAGAATGCCGAGTTATACCCCGACCTCTACCAACGCATATTGGACGAGGGACACAAGATTGGCAACCACACCTACTCCCACCAGAAGGGTTGGGGAATGTCGCTCGAACGATATATTGAGGATGTAGATTTGGCTGCCGGCATACTCCACACCGAGCTGTTTCGCCCGCCATATGCCCGTGTGACACCTTCGCAGATGCGTGCCGTGGGACAGCGCTACAAGATTATTATGTGGAATATCCTTTCGCGCGACTACTCGATGGCGGTGTCGCCCACTGAGTGCGCCAAGAATGTGCTGAAACATCTCTCGGCGGGAGCTATCGTGGCCTTTCACGACAGCGAGAAGTCGTTTCGCAATATGAGTTATGCTCTGCCACGCGTATTGGAGCGCTGCAAGGAGTTGGGTTTGAAGTGTAAAATAATCGAATTATAGCAATGAAAGTAATCGTAGCCGTAACAGGTGCCAGCGGTGCAATATATGCCCAGCGCACGCTTTTGCAACTGCTTCGCAGCGAGCAGGTGGAGCGCATTGCGCTGATACTGAGCGACACGGCTCGTGAGGTTATCGTACACGAGGGCATAGAATTACCCCACTCGGAGCGTATCGAACAGTACGACAACCACGAGATGTTCTCTTCGGTGGCAAGTGGCTCGGCATCGTGGGATACGATGATTATCTCTCCTGCATCTATGGGCTCGGTGGGACGCATTGCGGCAGGTATCTCGCAGACTCTTATCGAGCGCGCAGCAGATGTTATGCTCAAAGAGCGTCGCCGCCTGATTGTTGTGGTGCGCGAGACACCCTACTCGCTCATTCATCTGCGTAATATGACTACGCTTACCGAGGCAGGCGCCATCATTCTGCCGGCATCGCCATCGTTCTACTCTCACCCCGAAAGTATCGAGCAGGCCGTAGATACAGTCGTCGAGCGCATCATAGCCCACGCAGGCGTCAGCACCCCGCACTACGAGTTCGCAGGACAAGGCGGAAAATAAATCGTCACATTTAGTGCGGTTTACATATTTTTTATTACCTTTGCGGCGTCAAAAAAGAAAATTCTAATAAAAACTTACAATATTATGACAATCACAGCATCTGATATTAAGATTGGTATGTGCATCGAGATGGACAACAAGACATTCCTCGTTGTTGACTTCCAGCACTGCAAGCCCGGTAAGGGTCCCGCTTTCGTTCGTTCAAAGCTCAAGAACTTGGAGAACGGTTATGTTCTCGAGAAGACTTTCTCTTCTGTAAGCCAGAAGATTGAGCAGGTTCGCGTTGAGCGTCGTCCCTACCAGTTCACTTACGAGGACGATTTGGGCGCACACTTTATGCACACTGAGACTTTCGAGGAGATTAACATCGACAAGAACCTCATCGACAACTACGACCTTATGGCAGATGGTCAGATCGTAGAGGTTATGTTCCACACCGAGAAGGAGACTGTTCTCTCAGCAGAGCTTCCTCCCGTACTTGATATGGAGGTAACTTATACAGAGCCTGGTATCAAGGGTGATACTGCTTCGACTAACTCTTTGAAGCCCGCTACAGTTAACACAGGTGCTACTGTTCGTGTACCTTTGTTTGTTAACACAGGCGACAAGATTCGTGTAGATAGCCGTACTCGCGAGTACAAGGAGCGTATCCGTTAATCTTTGCGTCAAGCAAATTAAAAGGTCTGTCCGAAATTTCGGACAGACCTTTTTCGTTAGTCGATATATGTTCACTAAAATCTTACCGTAACATTGGCCAGGATATGCAGCGGAGCCTGCGGGAAGTAGTAGGCCTCGTCGTATCGCTGCCCATCCCACATATAGGAGTAGCCATAGCCATTGCTGCAATAGAGCTGATTGAAGAGGTTATACAGCGTAACGCCAAATCGCACGCTGCGTACCTTCTGCGAAGATATGGTATAGCTCAAATCCAGATTTGTAAAGTTATAGGCCTCCAACGACAGAGCCTCAATCTCGTTATTGGTAAAATATTGCTTACCGACAAAGGTGGTGCTTATCATCGCCTCAAAGCCGCCAGCACTAACTCCTGCAAAAATCTTTCCCATAGCGTCAGGAGAGTACGAGATAGTCATATCGCCCAGATTCTCGCCATAAGTGGGACTATCGGCGAGCATATCCACATAGTTTCTGATTTTATTCTCACTGAATGTGGCATTGCCACCCAGCGAGAGCCAGCGTAGAGGTCGCCACGCAGCCGAGATCTCCACTCCTCG
>JAZOPO010000026.1:0-16406 GCA_045655585.1 Alistipes sp.
GTCTCGGCAGCAGCAGCCTCAGCAGCGGCAGCAGCCTTAGCAGCAGCGATTGCAGCAGCACGCTCCTCCTTAACCTTAGTCTCAGCAGCCAATGCAGCCTTCTCAGCAGCCTTAGCGTCAGTAGCGAGCTTGTTAACCTTAGCGGCGATCTTGCTCTCCTTCTCACCAAGCCACTTGTTGAACTTAGCCTCAGCATCGCTCTCAGAGAAAGCACCCTTAGCTACACCACCCAACAAATGCTTCTTGTACAAAACACCCTTGTACGAGAGAATTGCTCGACAAGTATCGGTAGGTTGTGCGCCTTTGAGTAACCAATCCAAAGCTCGCTCGAACTTCAAATCGATTGTAGCAGGATTCGTGTTGGGATTGTAAACACCCAATTTCTCGATAAACTTACCATCACGTGGCGCTCTGCTATCTGCGGCAACGATGTGGTAGATGGGAGCACCCTTCTTACCGTGACGCGCCAAACGAATTTTAACAGCCATTTGCTATAAAATTTTAATTGTTAATTAATAAACGCAACCCTACACTTTCGGGGTTTTCGGGCGCAAAGGTACAAAAAATAAATTCAAAATTCAAAATTCGAAATTCAAAATTGTTGATTTTGAACGAAAAAAGTCGGACCGCAGGGCCCGACTTTCTCTATTTTGTTGTGTAATTTATCGCAAAGCTACATCGTTTGAGCCAGCCAAGTGGCCATCGACATAAATCTCGATGTGGTATGTACCCGCAGTGAAGCCGTTGCCGCTGACATAGATACCTACACCCAGGTCGCTGCAATCGTAGTCCACCTCGCGCACCTCCGAGTAGACCTTAGGCTCGCCCTCGAACGAGAATGTCGCTGCGTTGGCGTTGGCGATAAGGTAGCCCTCGGGAGAGGTTACGCATACATACACGGGACGATTACCCGGCTCTGCCAAGTCGTTGGCCGAGAGTGCGAAATCAACATAGAGGCGTGATGCCTTCTGTACGCGTGTAATCTCCTTACCCTTCTCGTTGAGAGGCTTCAAAGTGATGCTACGAGCGCGGATAACGGCGCCAGCCTTTACCTTGTTTGTGAGCTCCTCGGCACGCTCCTCGGCCATCTCGGCACGAAGTTTCTGAGTCGAAATCTGCTTCTTGTAGTTTACATTCTCCTTGGTGAGCTTCTGGTTGATGTTGTTCAATGAGTCAATCTGGCGAATGTAACCCTGCATAACGGTACGCAATGTACCCACCTCCTTCTCGTAGGCGCGAATCTTTGCGTAGTTCAGGCGACGCTCATTTTTGAGCTGCTCCATAATCTGGTTTGCCTCTTCGAGGCTTGCGGCGATTGAGTCGTTCTGAATCTTCAAGTCGTCGAACGATACAATCAAGCTATCCAAGTCGCCCTGAATCTTTGTGCGGTCCTCCTCCAAGAGTGCATACTCGGCCGCCTGCTGACGGTGCATATTGAAGTAGACGGCAGACAGAGCTACCAAGATAACAGCCAAAATAATAATCACGATGCGATAGCCTCTGACGGCTTTGTTGTCGACCTGCTGTTCTTCGTATTGGTCGTAATCCTCGTCGTACAAGTTATCGTCGTAGTCGTTATAATCTTCTCTCATAATTGTGAGGTTTTTATGTTTTACTTCTCTGTTGGGTCCATTTACGAAGGCAAAGATAACTATTTTTTTGAAAAACCATTAAATTGCCACGCAATAGCCTACGAAATCATCGAGAAATCTATCTTACGACCTCCCGCGTGGCGTGCTCTCAATATGCGTAGACCACTATTTTCTGCCCTTTCGAGTCGTGGGTCGCTACCGAGAATGGCGATGGCAGCCTCGCGTGCTCGTTGCAAAAGGTCGGCATCGAGTGTGGGGTTTGCAATCTTCAAATCAAAAGCCATACCGCTCTGCTGTGTGCCGTTTATATCGCCCGCACCGCGCAGCTGCATATCCAACTTGGCCAAACGAAATCCGTCGGTGGTCTGACACATAGCTTGCAGGCGCTTGCGTGCCTCGCGCGATAGCTTTTCGCCCGACATAAGTATGCAGAATGACTGCCCGCCACCTCGTCCTACGCGGCCACGCAGCTGGTGCAGCTGCGAAAGACCAAATCGCTCGGCAGACTCGATTACCATCACCGTAGCGTTGGGTACATCCACGCCCACCTCGATTACAGATGTGGCAACCAGAATGTCGGCCTCGTGCTCCTTGAACTGGCGCATCGACTCCTCCTTGTCCTGCGGTTTCATCTTGCCGTGGCACACTGTCACGCGGTAGTCGGGCTGCGGAAAATCCTGAACGATAGACTGAAATCCATCTTCCAAATCTTTGTAGTCCATCGTCTCCGACTCCTGAATCAGAGGATATACAACATACACCTGTCGTCCCGTAGCTATCTGCTCGCGCAGAAATCCCCACAGTTTCAGGCGTGCCGAGTCGGTGTAGTGGTAGGTGCGTATGGGTTGTCGGCCTGGGGGCAACTCGTCAATCACCGAGACATCCAAATCGCCGTATAGCGTCATCGCCAAGGTTCGGGGAATGGGTGTGGCGGTCATCACCAATATATGTGGCGGTTGCTGATTCTTGGTCCACAGGCGTGCGCGCTGCTCCACGCCGAAGCGGTGCTGCTCGTCGATTACGACATATCCGAGGTTGGAGAACTGCACCTTATCTTCAATCAGGGCGTGCGTGCCAATCAAAATATCTATCTCGCCCGAGGCTATACCCTCCAAGGCGTGACGACGCTCGGCCGCCTTCGATGAGCCCGTAAGTATAGCCACACGCAGATTCATACCTTTGGTCTGGCGCGAGATGGTGGCGAAGTGCTGACGCGCGAGAATCTCCGTGGGAGCCATCATACAAGCCTGAAAACCATTATCCACGGCCAGCAGCATCGACATCAGCGCGACCATAGTCTTACCACTACCCACATCGCCCTGCAACAGACGATTCATCTGATATCCCGATACGGTATCCTGGCGAATCTCCTTTATCACGCGCTTCTGCGCTCCCGTTAGAGCAAAGGGCAGACGCTCGTTAAAGAAGCTATTGAACAGCTCGCCCACCTTCGGGAATAAAAATCCATCGCGGCGTGTCATACGGTCGGTGCGCTGAGCCTGTATAGAGAGTTGTACGCCTAAAAACTCATCGAATTTCAGGCGTTGCTGTGCCTGCTGTAATTTCTCCGCCGACTGCGGGAAGTGTACATTATATATAGCCTCGCACAGTGGCATAAGAGCGTAATGTTTGCGTAGCGACTCGGGCAACGACTCCTTGATATGCTCCTGCGTCACGCTCCACGCATTGGAGATTATGTTGTAGAACCCCTTTGTTCCCAGCGATGAGGCTATCTTCTCGGTCGAGGGGTAGATGCCCTGCATACCGCTGTGAGCCTTGCGACTGAGAGCCTTCTCGACAAGTTCCAACTCGGGGTGGGCAATCTGCAACTCGCCACGATAGAACGACGGGCGGCCGAAGATTAGATACTCGCGTCCCACCTCCACGCTCTTTTCAATCCACTTTATTCCTCGAAACCAGGTAAGTTCGGCAGAGCCTGAAGCGTCGGATACAAACGCCGAGAAGCGTTGCTTGCGACCCGTGCCAGCGTAAGCTACGCCCGTCACGCGCGCACGAATCTGCACCAGCGAGGTGTCCTGACTCTCGTTCACCTCGGCGATGCGATATATGCGTGTGCGGTCGATGTAACGGAAGGGGTAGTGGCGCAACAGGTCACCAATGGTGAAGATGCCCAACTCCTTTTCGAGAAGTTTTGCACGCGCCTCGCCCACACCCGGAACAAACTTTACGCTGTTAGAAAGAAAATCTGCCATACGACAAAGATAAAAATAATTGCGTGAAGCGCGCGTTTTTTCGTCTAATTTTGTTAAATTTGCTATGATTATGGCCCGAGGGAACCCTTTGGTGGGGACAATGGGCAGATTTGAAGAGAATAAACGAGATTTATAACAAATAAAACCTTAAAACTATGGAGAATATCAGAACAAAATTTATCAACTCGCCTGAGAATATCACAGCTGAGTTGCTCGAAGGTTATGTGTTGGCATATCCCGAGCAGGTGGCTCTCGTAGCCGAGAATATCGTGGTGCGCAAGAACCCCAAGAGCGAGGATAAGGTAGCTATCGTTACGCTGGGTGGCTCGGGTCACGAGCCTGCACTGAGCGGCTTCGTTGGCGATGGTATGTTGGATTGCTCGGTTGTGGGTGATGTCTTCGCTGCTCCGGGTGCACAGCGTCTGTTTCAGGCTTTGCAGTTGATGAAGCGCGAGGCGGGTATCCTGCTTGTTGTGCTGAACCACTCGGGTGATGTGATGAGTGCAAATATGGCTTGCCAGTTGGCTGAGCGTGCTGGTATCAAGGTGCGTAAGGTTTTGACCTATGACGATATCAGCGCAGGTATCGATGCTCCTATCGACGACCGTCGCGGTTTGGCGGGCTGTGTACCTTTGTATAAGATTCTGGGAGCTGCGGCCGATGAGGGTAAGTCGCTCGACGAGTTGGTAGAGATTGCTGAGCGTTATACGGCTAATGTGGCTACGCTGGCTGTTGCTATGCGCTCGTGCTCACACCCCCAGAATGATGCTGTAATCACCGACCTGCCCGATGGTATTATGGAGATTGGCGCTGGTCAGCACGGCGAGGGCGGTGGCGGTCGCAAGCCGTTGGTATCGGCTGACGAAACTGCTGCCGAGATGGTTGGTATGTTGTGCAATCAGTTGAAGCCTGCGGCAGGCGATAAGATGATGCTTATCGTAAATGGTGTGGGTGCTACGACTCATATGGAGCTCAGCATCGTATTCCGCAAGGCATACAAGGAGTTGGAGGCTCGAGGTGTAGAGGTTGTTTACAGCCGTATTCAGGAGATTCTCACAGTGCAGGAGCAGGCTGGCTTCCAGATGATTATCGCCAAGTTGGACGACGACCACATCGACTACTTGAAGAACTACGCAGCCAACGCTCCCTATTGGACAACAATTGGTAAATAACGAGATGAAGACTATACTTACTCTGTCCGACTTTAAGTCTATGTTGGACAATGCCCTTGCGGCAATAAAGGCTCGTGAGGCTGAGTTCTCGCAGCTCGATGCTGTGCTTGGCGATGGCGACCACGGTCAGGCTATCGTTACGGCAATGAATGTTGTTGTCGAGAAGGCGCAGGCGGGTGCAGGTTTCAAATCTATGCTCGGCGATATGGGTATGGAGGTGCTGATGCAGGTCAGTGGCTCGACCAGCACGCTGCTCGGTGCGCTGTTTCTCGGTATGAGCGATGGCGTAGCGGAGTGTGCGGAGATTGACGCTGCGGGCGTAAAGAAGATGTTCGAATCGGCATTGAAGAATGTGCAGATGCAGACCAAGGCTAAGGTGGGCGATAAGACTATGATGGATGCGCTTATTCCCGCCGTGGAGGCTATCTCGGCGTGTGCATCGGAGGATATTGCTCAGGTGCTGGCCGCAGGTGCTGAGGCTGCCGTGAAGGGAGCTGGGGCTACTGTTGAGATGAAGGCAAACTTCGGTCGTGCGCGTAACTATGGCGAGCGTTCTATCGGCTCAATGGATAGCGGTGCTGCGTCGTGGAGTTGTATGTTTGAGGCGTTTGCCGATGTAGTAAAATAATGTAAAACAGAAAATTGTATTTTTATGGCAGATATGGATGGCTTCCGCGAAGCCACAAATTTTGGAATTGGTGAGGCCGTAAAGTGTGAGGGTACGAATATCAAAGGCACAGCCAATATGGGTTGGGGTATGAAGAACCGCCTGTCGAGAATATTCAACCCCAAGAGCGGTCGCACGGTGATGCTCGCCTTCGACCACGGTTTTATTATGGGTCCCACATCGGGTTTGGAGCGTATCGACCTTTCGATTGTTCCTCTCGTTGACTATGCCGACTGCTTGATGTGTACGCGCGGCATTTTGCAGACTACCATCCCCGCAGGTGTGAACAAACCCGTATGTTTGCGTTCGGATGCAGGCTCTACGGTTTTGACAGAACTTAATCGCAACCTCTTGATAGATGTCGAGGATGCTATCCGCATCAATGCATCGGCTATGGCCGTAATGATGTCGGCTGGCGATGGCGACCAGGAGGCAATTACGGTTGCAAACCTTGTTAAGGCTGCTGATGCAGGTGCTCGTTACGGTATCCCCGTGATGGGTGTTACGGCTGTGGGTAAGCAGATGGCACGCGATGCGCGTTACTTCGCGTTGGCGTCGAGAGTGTGTGCCGAGAATGGTGCTAACATTGTTAAGACCTACTACTGCGAGGGCTTCGAGAAGGTTGTGGCATCGTGCCCCGTGCCTATTGTTATCGCTGGCGGTAAGAAGTTGCCCGAGTTAGAGGCGTTGGAGTTGTGTTACAACGCTATAAATGAGGGCGCTGCGGGTGTCGATATGGGTCGCAATGTCTTCCAGAGCGATGCTCCCGAGGCTATGATTCAGGCTGTGTATGGCGTTGTGCATAACGGCCTTACACCCCAGCAGGGATATGAGTTGTATCAGGATTTGAAAAATAAATAATATGGAATCAATACTTAAAAATCGCCCCGCACTCGAACACGAGGTTTATCAGGCGGCTGAGGTTGCAGGTTACTTGTGGCAGAAGGGTTGGGCAGAGCGTAACGGAGGAAATATTACGCTCAACATCACCGAGTATGTAGATGATGAGATTAAGGCGTTGCCCGCTATCGGTGAGCCTGTGGCTATTGGTATGCACTTGCCGATGTTGAAGGGTTGCTACTTCTACTGCAAGGGCACGCAGAAGCGTATGCGCGACTTGGCGCGTTGGCCGATGGATAATGGCTCTATTATCCGCATCTTGGACGACTGCGAGCACTATGTCATCATCGCCGATAAGCCTGTGATGCCCACATCGGAGGTGCCCGCTCACCTTAGCGTTCATAACTACCTTTTGGAGAAGGGCTCGCCCTATCGTGCATCGTTGCACACGCACCCCATTGAGCTTATCGCTCTGACGCACAACAAGGCTTTCTTGGAGAAGGATGTTGCTACACGCACGCTGTGGAGTATGATTCCCGAGACTAAGGCCTTCTGTCCGCGTGGCTTGGGTATCATCCCTTATGAGTTGCCTGGCTCGGTAAATCTTGCTGAGGCTACCATCAAGGAGCTTGACGACTACGATGTGGTTATGTGGGAGAAGCACGGCGTCTTCGCTGTCGATGTGGATATTATGTCTGCTTTCGACCAAGTAGATGTACTCAATAAGTCGGCTCTGATTTATGTTGCTGCCAAGTCTATGGGCTTCACGCCCGACGGTATGACCGACGAGCAGATGGCTGAGATGACAAGAGCATTTAATTTGCCCAAATAGCTCTTGCTATACAACTTATACAAAAAATCCCGACCTGCGAAGGTCGGGATTTTTTTTGTATCAGAGTTATTGATTACTTGCACTCCTCAGCGCAACCCTTAGCAGCACCGATAGTCTTCAAGTACTCCATGCTTGTTGCAGCGCACTCCATAGGAGTCTTACCCATTGAGGGCTGATCCTGCTCTACAACCAACCACTTGCTGCCAACCTCCTTAGCAGTAGCAATGATAGCGGGGATATCCTGAACACCGTTACCCAAGGGACGGAACTCGAATGCAGATGTCTTCTTAGTCTCGTTCTCGTTCAAGCCAATCAAAGCGTAGGGGTCACCCTCCTGCTTACCCTCGATGTGGAAGTCCTTGAGGTGAACTACGGGTGAACGACCTGTGTACTTCTTCAAGTACTCAGTGGGCTCGATGCCAGAGTACTTAACCCAGCACTGATCCAACTCAGTCTGCAAAAGGTCAGCAGAAACATTAGCGTAGAGGTAATCCAAACCGTACTCGCCGCTCTCCAACTTCTTGAACTCGAAGTCGTGGTTGTGGTAAAGCAATGTAAGACCAGCAGCCTTGCACTTCTCACCGATAGCGCGAATCTCGTCAACCATCTGGTAGAACTTGTCACCACCGGGACGACGCTCCTCAGTTACATAGGGAACTACGATGTAAGTACAACCAACAGCCTTGTAGTCAGCAATCACCTTGTCAACATCAGCCAACATATCAGCCAAGGGCACGTGAGCAGAGATAGGCTCCAAACCAATCTCCTTACACATAGCGTTAACATCTGCGGGAGCGTTGTTGAACAAACCTGCAAACTCAACACCATCGTAACCCAAAGCCTTAACCTTCTGGAGAGTACCCTTGAAATCCTGCTCCATATCACCGCGTACAGTGTAGAGCTGCAAAGCGATAGGCAACTTACCCTTGCAACCCTCGCAGCACTGGCCGTCCTTCTTTGCGTTGTTACCGCAAGCAACCATAAACAAAGCTACTGCGGCCATCAAAAGTGTAGAAAACTTCTTCATAATTGATTAAAATTTAGTTATTTGTTGAAATATTGTATCAATAAAACTTAATTTTCATCGCAAAGATAGATGTTTTTTGTTCATTTTTCAAAATCTTTGCTCGAAACTTGCTCAATTATTACGACTTATCGTTATATCGAGGCCATTGAAGCACGATTGCTATGATGGCGCAGGTACCCATAATGAGCGGATAATATAGGTAGGCAATAATCTCAACGGGAGATATGGCGGCAAGGCCTGCGGCCATCAGCAGTTGCGCTCCGTAAGGGATTATGCCCTGAACTACACACGAGAAAGTGTCCAGCAGGCTGGCTGTGCGGCGTGGCGAAATGCCAAATCGCTCGGCTATCTGGCGGGCGATGGAGCCTACCGAGATGATTGCCACGGTGTTGTTGGCCGTACATACATCGGCAAACATTACGAGCGATGCTATCGAGGCCTCAGCTCCGCGGCGTGAGCGTATGCGCGATGTAAGACGCGAGATTATATATTCGATACCTCCGTTCAGGCGTATCATCTCCAACATACCGCCAGCCATCATCGTAATGATAATGAGCTGACCCATAGAGTCTATGCCCTCGCCCATCGTAGAGAACCAATCCAGAAGTGTGATTTTTCCGCACGCAAGTCCTATGATGCCCGATGAGACGATGCCGAGAGTCAGCACCTTCAACACATTCATTCCCGCAATGGCCGACACCAGCACCAATAGATAGGGTAGTATGGTGTACCACGGGGCTGTGGTGGCCGATGGCGTGTAGTTTAGCTCGTGCTGCCCGAAGAAGGTATATATGCAGAGCGTAATGAGTGCCGCAGGGGCTACGATGAGTACATTGGTACGGAACTTGTCACGCATCGAACAGCCTTGGGTGCGTGTTGCGGCGATGGTTGTGTCGGATATAAACGACAGATTGTCGCCAAACAGAGCACCTCCCACCACGATTGCCACAATCCACGGAGCGCTGCATCCTGTTTGCGTGGCAATGGACGAGGCTATGGGTGTCAGGGCAACGATTGTTCCCACCGATGTTCCTATGGATATAGATGTGAAGCAGGCAGCAATGAATATTCCCGCAGGGAGAAACGCCTCGGGGACGATTCTCAGCGTTAGTGCCACGGTTGCATCCACGGCGCCCATCGCCTTCGTTGAGGCGGCGAAGGCCCCGGCAAGGACAAATATCCATATCATAAGCATGATATTCACATCGGTTGCTCCGCGTGAATAGTCGCCTATGCTCTCCGCAATGGAGCGGCGTGTCATAGCAATTGCCACGATGGACGCGGTCATACCTGCTATGGTGATAGGTATTTTGTAGAAGTCGCCTGCCACGAGTGAGCCGATGAGGTAGACTCCGAGGAATACCACCAACGGCAGGAGAGCCAAGATATTTGGTTTGGTGTTGTTTTGCATTTTATATGGTTTATGGGACAAAAATAGGTTTAATTCTGCTAATTACCATAAAATTATTATGATGATTATCGAAAAACAGATATATTTGGTGTATTGAATAAAAATTTCAACTATGAGAATTGAAAATATCATTGCTCGTGAGATTCTGGACTCTCGCGGATATCCTACAATCGAAGTTGATGTAACGCTCGAATCGGGCATCACGGGGCGTGCTTCTGTACCCTCGGGAGCCTCTACGGGCGAGAATGAGGCGTTGGAGTTGCGCGATGGCGATAAGGCGCGTTATGGCGGTCGCGGCACGATGCAGGCCGTGGAGAATGTGAATAGCATAATTGCTCCTGCGCTGGTGGGGCTGTCGGCCTTTGAGCAGCGTCGCATAGATTTTCGTATGATAGAGTTGGATGGCACTAAGACAAAGTCAAAACTTGGCGCAAATGCCATTCTGGGTGTGTCGCTGGCGGTGGCAAAGGCTGCGGCGGCATATCTTAATATTCCTTTGTATCGATATATCGGTGGCGTGAATACATACATTATGCCTGTGCCGATGATGAACATCATCAACGGAGGTTCGCACAGCGATGCCCCTATTGCCTTTCAGGAGTTTATGATTCGTCCTGTGGGAGCTGGTAGTTTCAGCCGTGCGTTGCGTATGGGTGCTGAGGTTTTTCACGCCTTGCAGAGCGTGTTGCATAAGCGAGGTCTTGGCACGGCTGTGGGCGATGAGGGAGGCTTTGCCCCTATGCTTAACAATGCCGAGGAGGCTATCGAGTTGATTATCACAGCTATCTCGGCTGCGGGCTATAAGCCGGGCGAGGATATTACCATTGGTCTGGATTGCGCCTCGTCGGAGTTTTATAAAGATGGTATCTACGACTACTCGAAGTTCGAGGGTGCGCACGGCAAGCAGCGTTCGAGCGATGAGCAGGTGGCTTATCTCGAAGGTCTGGTTACCAAGTATCCTATCGACTCAATCGAGGACGGTATGGCCGAGAATGATTGGGACGGCTGGCGCAAACTAACGGCCTGCATTGGCGAGCGTTGCCAGTTGGTTGGCGATGATTTGTTTGTTACGAATGTGGAGTTCTTGGAGCGTGGTATTAGGGAGCGGTGTGGAAATGCTATTCTCGTGAAGCTTAATCAGATAGGTACGCTATCGGAGACGCTCGACGCCATAGATATGGCACATCGTAATGGCTATAAGAGCATCATCTCGCATCGCTCGGGTGAGACCGAGGATACCACCATTGCCGATATTGCCGTGGCGGTAAATAGCGGACAGATAAAGACTGGCTCGCTGAGCCGCTCGGAGCGTATGGCTAAGTACAATCAGCTGTTGCGCATCGAGGAGGCTATCGGTAAGTTTGCCGTCTACGGCTACCGAAGCGTGAAATAATATTGTTGGGCGGAGTAGAGAGGCATTGGCAGAAGTTATGCCGAGAATTTTTCGTAGAAAAATGCAAAAATAGGGCGTATTTTTTGGTTGATTCAATTTTGTTTCCTACTTTTGCACCGCTCGAGGAGTTAAAGGCTGTTGTAGCTCAGTGGTAGAGCACTTCCTTGGTAAGGAAGAGGTCGTCAGTTCAAGCCTGATCAACAGCTCATAAGATGGTTACGAAAGTGACCATCTTTTTTTGTTTCTGTGCATTGGCCTTCAACTTCGTAATCATTACTATACAAAGAAAAAGTGCGAATCTCCGTAGAGATTCGCACTCGCGTTATTTATGCGGTCCGAAGACCTACATAATCAGGTTAGATTAATAACCGGGGTTCTGCTCCAACAAGTTGTTAGAAGAAATTGCTGACTCAGAGATGGGGAAACGGTTAAGGTTCTTGTTGTTAGTAGCCTTGTGGTCCCACCAATCCTCAGTTACATATGCATCCCAACGAACCAAGTCAGTACGACGACGCTTCTCGCCCAAGAACTCAATCAACCACTCGTCCAAGATACGGTACTTACCGATATTCTCAGGAGTTACAGGGTTGGGGTCGTTACCGTCAACAAAGTTACGAGCACGAACTGTGTTGAACAAGTCACAAGCCTTCTGAATGTTAGCTGCGCCACCCATACGGTATAAGCACTCAGCATACATATAAAGAATCTCAGCATAACGAACCAAAGGATACATAGCGGGGCAACGCCAAGCGGGATCATCGTAGTCAGCCTTATCAACAAGTACGCTGTACTTTACAAGACGATAACCTGAGTTCTCCTCACCGTCAGCGATAGTTGACTTCAAGTAGCCCAACTTCTCCATAGGAATCTCGTTACCATTCTTGTCATAAGGCTTACCGTCCTTATCCCACTCCAATACCAAAAGGTCCTGGTTGGGATCCTCGTTACGGTTACCCAAGCTGTGACGAGCTACCATATCGTTCAAGTAAATGATTGACTTAGAGTAGGTACGACCACCCATTGATACCCAACCAGTGTACTTGCCGTTCTTGAACTCACCGGGGTTACCAGCACCTGCCGGGTTACGGGGTGAGGGGCTAACCTGCCAGCCCATCAAGAACATACCCTCATACTCGCCCTTACCAAGGTAAGAGTAAGGCTGCTTACGAAGGTCAGTATCCTCGAACTTAGACATTGCCTTACCAAGCTTAAACTCAGTGTAGGGAGTTCCATCGGGCTTCAAAGAAGGCTGAATACAGAAACCGTTCCAAGCACCGTATGAAGTACCACCCAAATACTGGTTAGTGTTGTAGTGTGTCCAACGAGCCCAGTGTGCACCATAAGTTGCAGAGTACTGGTCGTTAGAAGGAACACCACCAAGGATCTCACCGCAAGTGTAGTTGTTCCACTTAAATACGTCGTTCCAGTTCTCACCGAGCTTGTACTCACCATACTTGCCAGCGATGATGTCCTCACAAATCTTAGCACACTCTGACCACATCTCCTTACCAATGTAAGCGTTTGCGTTGAAATAAAGCTGTGCAAGAAGAGCAGCACCGAAGCCCTGCTTCAACATAGATGTCTCAGCCTCGTTTACAGATGCCTTCTTAGGCAACTTAGAGATGTTCTCTGTCAAGAGCTTCTCTACGAAGTCGAAAGTCTCCTGATCTGTTGCACGACCCTTAACAACCTTAGCCTTAGCCTCCTCGCGAGTATAGATGTTCATACCACCAAACTGGTCCAAACCATCCATATAGAGGTGAGCGATGATGATGTTCAACTGAGCAATCATCTCCTCCTTAGTCTTCTCGGGATTAGCAAACTTCAAAGCCTCGAAGTCTACATAAGTGTCGATATCCTCCAACGCATCGTAAGCCAATGCAACACCCATACCTACACCGTAGAAGTTAGAGTGGAACATACCTACTGAAGGCTTAAATACGTGGTGGTGCATGTTCTGATACTGACCACCGTCATACCAGTCGTTAACCTTTGTGGGGATAGCCAACTCGTCAGTACCGAGGCACTGAGCGTCAGCACGGTGTGTGTCAGTAGCGAAGTGCCACTTCCAGTGAGTCATAGGACGGCTGAAACGCTGCCATACTGTCTCCTGAGAAGTAAAGAAGATCTCAGGTGCGACCGTTGAGTGATACTCAGGGTCGGTGTTACATCCCACGCTCAAGAAGGCGAACGCCGAGAGCAAGGATGCCTTCAAAATATTCTTGATATTAGTTTTCATAATATTGTCTTAAATTAGAATGTAAGTTGAACACCAAGAGTATAAGTGCGAGCACGGGGATAGAAACCGCTGTTCCACCACTCGATACCAGCGCCGTAACCAATAACATTCACCTCGGGATCCATACCTGAGTAACCTGTGATTGTGCAAACATTGTTGATGTTACCATAGATACGCAAGCTCTGAATCAAGCCGTTAGTCTTATCCTTCAAAGGAAGAGTGTAACCCAAGTTGATTGCATCAATCTTCAAGAATGTACCGTCCTCCAAGAAGTAAGAGCAAAGCTGCTTCTCCTGCTTGATATCCTTATTCTTTGTGTAAGCGCTCTTCAACAAGTTGATATCGTACTGGTTCTGCAAACCGAAGTACATATCCAATGTGTTGTAAACATCGAAGTCGATCCAGCTACGGATATCCATAGAGAAATCCCAGTTCTTCCAAGAGAGGTGGTGGTTCCAAGAAGCCATTACCTTAGGAACATAGTTACCTACTGTCTGGCGGTCGTCAGTAGAAGACTCCTGACCCAAAACCTCCTCAGTACCTGTTACATTGCCATCCTCGTCCTTGATCAAACGCTCGATGATGAAGTCACCTGTCTCCTGATCGATACCTACACACTTACGCATATAGAACTCACCGAATACGCGGCCCTCGTTCAAACGGTGGATGTTACCGGGAGTACCGGGTGAGGGGAAGCCTGTGTGGTCGATGAATGAATCGTTACCCAACATAGACAATACCTCAGTACGGTCGTGGCTGAAAATGAAGTTCATAGAGTAGTTCCAGTCGTTGTTGTTGCGAACGATGTCAGCACCAATCTCGAACTCCCAACCCTGGTTACGCAAGTTACCGATGTTCTGCATCTGAGTAGTCAAAGCGTAAGGAGGCTGAGGAACTGATACCTCGAACAACATATCAACAACCTTACGGTTATACCAGTCGAACTTACCATAGAGGCGGTTGTCGAACAATGAGAAGTCCAAACCGAAGTTCCAACCGTGCTGCTCCTCCCACTTCAATGAGGGGTTCAAAGTAACGGCGGGACCGTAAGCGTAAGCGTACTTACCGGATGCGGGCATCATGAAGTAACCATCAGAACCGTATGACATAGAAGCGTAAGATGCTGAGAAGTCAGAGTTACCTGTTACACCATACGCAGCACGAAGCTTCAAGTCGTCGATCCACTCTGCATTCTCCATCCAAGGCTCGTCAGAGATACGCCATCCAGCAGATACTGACCAGAAGTTACCCCAACGGTTCTCCTTAGCAAACTTAGAAGAAGACTCGCGACGGAATGAAGCAGAAACGATATACTTACCATCATAGTCGTAGTTTACACGAGCGAAGTAAGCCAAAAGCTTCTGAGTAATAGCCTTAGAAGAACCAATCTCAGACTTACCCTGCTTGTGATACATACCAGTACCGATATCCCAGATAGCAGTTGCCTCTACGGGGAAGTCGTAGTTGGTGATGTTGAAGCCCTGATTGTTGTACTCGTAGTATGAGTAACCCAATGTAGCGTTGATGTTGTGCTTGTCGAAAGAGTTCATGTAGTTGAAGTAACCCTCAGAGTTGATGTTCTCAGTCTTAGAGAAACCCTGATAAGCTGTACCGTTACGGTTAGCCTTTACCTCATCAGCGTGAGTAGACCAACGGTAAGTCTGGTTCTCCCACTGGCGCAACTCGTAACCCATTGTCTGAGTGAAAGTCAAGCCCTGAACGGGAAGGATGTTCAACTTAGCAGAAACCTCAGGCTTCAACCACTGGTCGAGACCGTAGTAGTCGTACAACTTAACAGCTGCGATAGTGTTGTACTGCAAGTCCTCATTCAACCATACATTGTAACCTGTTGCTGAAGTATCATCGTAAGCACCACGAGTGGGGTTGTTACGGATAGCCTGAGCGAAGCTAGGAGCGTTGTTGTTACGGTTAGCACGACGATAGTCAGCCTTAACTGCGATATCCAACCAACCCTCGATAGCCTTGAAGTTAGCGTTTACACGACCAGCAATATCCTGACGCTCATCCTCGATAGCGATACCCTCCATATCGTTGTACTGGAAAGTAGCGTAGATAGACGCCTTCTTGCTGTTAGCCTGCAAGTTTACAGTGTGCTTCTGAGTAAAGTTACCCTTGTTCAACATCTCGTCATACCAGTCGAAGTCGCCACCGTAATCATAACCACCCTGATTACCGTCAACACGATAGTGAACATACTCCTCAGCAGTCAATACATCGGGACGCTTCAAGACATCCTTGTGTGAGAACTCACCAGAGTAAGACAAGCGAACTGTACCCTCGTCGAGGTTTGAAGCGTTCTTAGTAGTGATCAAGATCACACCACCCGCAGCGCGAGAACCGTAGATAGCACCCGCAGAAGCATCCTTCAAAACATCGATAGACTTGATATCCTCGGGCAATACCGAACGGATATCACCACCGGGCATACCGTCGATTACAACCAACGGACCTGTACCAGCGTTGATAGATGCAGAACCACGCAACTGCAAGCTCTGACCTGCGTTAGCTGAGTCAGTACCTGAGATTACGAGTGAACCCACCTTACCACGGAGAGCGTTGGCAACAGAAACGTTACCAGAACCGGGCATCAAAGCGTCACCTGATACAGAAGATACAGATGATGTTACCATCTTCTTCTCCATTGTACCGTAACCTACAACGACTACCTGATCGATAGCAGTTGTCTCCTCTGCAAGGCTAACATTGATTACAGTCTGAGAACCTACTGTAACCTCCTGAGTTGTGTAACCCAAGAACTCGAATACGAGTACGTCAGTCTTCTGCGCGTCAAGCGCGTAGTTACCGTCCACATCAGTAGCGGTACCCTTGACGGTGTCCTTAACAGTTACCGATACACCGATAAGCGGCATACCAGAAGCGTCGGTCACCTTACCAGCCACTTTGCTGGATTGAGCCATCATCGCGGGCGTACCCATAATGAACAAGCTCACAAGGATTAGTAAAAACTTCTTCATACAAAAATTGTAATTTGGTTAATA
>JAZOPO010000027.1:0-8997 GCA_045655585.1 Alistipes sp.
TTCCCATTCCGAACAGAGAAGTTAAGCTCACTAACGCCGATGGTACTGCCTATTTAGGTGGGAGAGTAGGTAGCCGCCTCTTCAAGCCGAGTCCTAATAAGGGCTCGGTTTTTTTGTATTGGTATGTCAACGGTTAGGCGCGGTCGATTTGCTGATTTCGCTCGGCTTGAATCGGCCGCCGCCGACTGTTATGTCACCCACCCTTCTAAATCCTCCCTCCTGTGAGGGAGGACTTAAATCTTGGCGCTGAGGGAGCTGGGGTATAGGTGTTATAGGAATTATAAGTGTTATATGAGTAATATGAGTAATATGAGTTATACCTATATTACCTATAACTCCTATTATACTTATAATACTTATTATAAGAGCAACCCCCGCGGAGTGTAAGACTCGCGGGGGTATACCTTATATATAATTATATATACTTAGAAGCAGCTGTGGATATCGCAGTGGCACTCTTGGAGTGTGGTGACACACTTGTCGATGTCGTTGGGGCGGATAACGATATTTGCCATCTCGCCATCGGCAAAGGCGTACATATACTCGATGAAGATTTCCTTTGCGGCGAGGTGTTCGAGGATAGATGAGAGTGCACCTGCCTTATTCGAGCAGTTGATGCAAATCACATCGGTGAGCATCACGGCGAAGTTCGCCTCGCGCAAAATCTCCACGGCCTTATCCACCTCCGACACTATAAGGCGGAGGATACCGAAATCGGTGGTCTCGGCCATACTGAATGCGTGCATATTGATATTATGCTTGCCCAAAATCTTGGTTACATCGTTTATGCGGCCTGTCTTGTTTTCAAGGAAGACAGATAATTGTTTGATAGTCATATTTGGGATGTTCTATAAATTAGTAAAATGGTGGTTGTTTGTCGGGAGATTCTTTTCAGTTGACCTGATTTATAGAACCTCCCTCCAAATATTTATTATTTCAAAATTCGTTTGTCAATCACATGCTTACCCTTGCCCTGACTGCGCTCGATGCTGTTGGGCTCCATCAGGCGTACGTCAACACCGATAGAGAGCACGCTCTTCAAGCGGTCGGCCAGGCGCTTCTTCATATTAAGCATACGGCCGATGTCGTCGCTGAAGAAGTCGCGGCGTACCTCCACCTGTACCTGCAGCGTGTCGAGGTTCTTCTCGCGGTCAACGATGAGCATATACTGAGGCTCAAACTCGGGCATTTCGAGGATAACGCTCTCCACCTGTGACGGGAATACATTGATACCACGGATGATGAGCATATCGTCGCTGCGGCCCACGATGCGACCCATACGCACTGCTGTACGACCACAAGCACACTCGCCATCCATAAGCGTACAGAGGTCCTTGGTACGGTAGCGCAACAACGGCATACCCTCCTTGGTGAGCGTTGTGAATACCAACTCGCCCTGCTCCCCGCGGGGTAGCTGCTCCAACGTCTCGGGATTGATGATTTCGGGGTAGAAGTGGTCCTCGTTGACGTGTGAGCCGTTCTGCTCCGAACACTCGTACGACACGCCAGGGCCCATAATCTCGCTCAATCCGTAGATGTTATAACCCTTTAAGCCGAGGCGCTCCTCAATCTCCTTACGCATATTTTCGGTCCAAGGCTCGGCACCGAAGGCTCCGATGCGAAGGCCAATATCATCTTTCGTGAGGCCCATCTTGTCGAGTGACTCTGCCAGGTAGAGCGCATACGAGGGGGTGCAGGCAATACCCGAAATTTTCAAGTCACGGATAAGGCGGATGTGCTTCTCGGTGTTACCCGTAGATGCTGGGATTACCGTTGCGCCAAGGTTCTCAACACCATAGTGAGCACCCAGACCGCCCGTAAAGAGACCATAACCATAACTTACCGAGAAGGTATCGTCGCGCGTTACGCCATAAGATGTGAGTGCGCGCGCCATAACCTCCGACCACACGGCCAAGTCCTTGCGTGTGTAGCCCACGATGGTGGGGTTGCCCGTAGTACCCGATGAGGCGTGTACACGCACAATCTCCGATGGGGGCGCAGCCTGCAAGCCGTAGGGGTAGTTGTCGCGCAGGTCCTGCTTGGTGGTAAAGGGAAGTTTCACAATGTCGTCAATGCTCTTAATATCCTCGGGTGCGACATCCATCTCCTGCATCTTGTTGCGGTAGAATGGCACATTGTGATAGACATAGTTTACAAGTTTTTGTAACCGCTTGCCCTGCAACGCGTGCATCTCGTCGCGGCTCATACACTCTTTGTTTGGGTTCCAAATCATAGTTTTATACTTTTCTCATTACCTAACTTCGTTCTGACTAATTCTGCTTATGGTCCTCGTTGAAGGCCTTCATACGCTCCTGCATCACATCGTACAGCTCCTCGCGCATACGCGATGTGCAGGCACGCACGCCATTCTGCTCGCTGCCCGTTGTCGAGAGCGATATGCTACTTACACCGTAATAGAGCAACTCTTTGAGCAACTCACCTCCGCTCATATCTCCGTAGCCGATGGTAAAGAAGAAGCCATCGCCCACCTCCTGCGTCACATCGTGGTCGTAGACGATATGAAAACCGTTGTCGGTAAAAATCTTCTTCATTCGCTCGGCACGCACGGCATACTCGCGTGTATCCTCCACGAAGTTAATCTCACCCTCGGTCGATAGGCGCAACATCTCGGCGTAGGCATACTGCGTAGAGGCGGTGCAACCCGATGTAATCATATAGAGAATAGATGCAATCAGCGTCTGACCAAATACTCCTGCGTCCTTGTAACGCTCGGCCAAGGCGGGGAAGTGGCGGTCGAAGAGTTTGTCGCTAATGCAGGTTAGAGCCATACGCTGACCCGCGTAGCTGAAAATCTTTGATGACGAGAGCATCAGGATATAGTTGTCGGTGTAGTGTGCCACCGTAGGCGGATATGGCGGCTGGAAGGGGTGACCCAAGTCGTGGCGGAAGTCCATACAGAAGTATGCCAAATCCTCCATCACGATAACATCATATTTGGTCGCCAGCTCGCCAATAATCTTCAACTCGGCATCCTCCAAGCATATCCACGCAGGGTTGTTGGGATTAGAATAGACAATGGCTGCAATATCGCCCGCTGAGAGCATCTGCTCCAACTTCTCGCGTAGAGCCTCACCTCGATAGTTGTAGATATCAAACTCAGCCCACTCGGCACCAATAACCCTTAGCTGCGACTTCTGGATAGGAAATCCCGGGTCGATAAACAACACCTTGTTTTTGCCTGGTGTGCGCTGTGTGCAGGCTATGAACGAGCCAAACGAGCCCGCTACGCTTCCCACCGTGGGAACGCAGGCGCGAGCCGATATATCGACATTCAAGAAGGCCTTAACGAAGCGCGATGCCTCATATTTCAACTCAGGCACACCTGCCGCTGCGGGATACTGCGAGCCTACGCCACGGTCCAATGCCGCCTTCTCGGCCTCCACACCATACTTATTTACGGGCAGGCCAGGAGAGCCTTGGTCCATACGGATAAATGGAATGCCTGTCTTCTGCTCCAAATATTGCGCAACGAGCAGCACCTCGCCAATGGTAGCACGCGATAGGTCGGCAATGTGCAACTCCTCGACGGCTTGTGCCACTAACTCTTCACTAAATATCTTCATTGCTATAACTATTGTTTTACAGCATTCAAACCAATGTCGAATGCCTGGCAATTCATCTCAACAACCTTCTCTCCCTTCGATGCGAATACACGCTTTATACTCTCGCGCAGTTGCTCAGGCGTAAGAATCTCAATGCTTGGCGCTGCCATACCCAGCAGCACGATGTTGGCGCACTTGGGGATATTGTTCTCCTTGGCCAAATCCTCAATAGGCAGAATAGCCACATTACTCAACGAGTTTAGCTCGGCATAGAGAGCCTGCTCGTCGGGGTAGTTGGGAATATTCTTAAAGGGGTGTGACGATGTTACTACCACGCCCTCGCTATTGAGGTAGGGCAGGTAACGCAGAGCCTCCATCGGCTCCATCGAGATAATCATATCGGCTGCACCCTGCTTTATAAGGTCAGAATAAATATCCTCGGTCGAGAGGCGCAGATTTGACTGCACATCGCCTCCACGCTGGCTCATACCGTGTACCTCGGCCTGCTTCAAGCTAAGACCTGCCACGGCTGCCGCATCACCTATGATGGTGGCTATGGTTAAGATACCCTGTCCACCGACACCTGATAAAATAATATCTTTTTTCATTACTGCTGTGCTCTTTTTTGACGAAGTTTACGATTAAGGGTCTGGATACACTCACGGCGCGGTATGATTACCGATACACCGTTGTACTCAATCTCCTCGCGGATTATGCGGGTAATCTCCTCCATATTTTTGGGCAGGGGCGTTACCACATGCAGGTGCTCAGGCTCTACACCCAGTCCCAAACATATAGCCTCGAACTTGTTCGTACCTGCCGAGTCCTGACCTCCCGTCATAGCGGTTGTGAGGTTGTCGGAGATGATTACCGTGATATTCGCCTTGTCGTTAATGGCATCCAGCAAGCCTGTCATACCCGAGTGTGTGAATGTAGAGTCGCCAATAACCGCAATGGCGGGGTGAACACCAGCATCGGCCGCACCCTTGGCCATAGTTATCGAGGCGCCCATATCCACGCACGAGTCGATGGCGCGGAACGGAGGCAACGCTCCCAATGTATAACAGCCAATATCTCCAAAGATGCGTGCATCAGCATACTCTCTTGCAACCTTGTTCAGCGCATCATATACATCTCTGTGGCCACAACCCTGACACAATGCGGGCGGGCGTGGTACTACATTCTCTGCCGCAGTGAAATTCTGCGTTTGCTCAACGCCAAGTGCCGCACCAACATTGTCGGGTGTGAGCTCTCCCATACGAGGCAGTGCACCCGAAAGTCTTCCTTGCAAGTTGTACTCCGCGCCAAGCATCGAGCGAATCTGCTCCTCGGCTACGGGCTGACCATCTTCGGCTACGATGAGCGTGTCGCACTCCGCAGCCAGGGCCTTAATCTGTTTCTCGGGAAGAGGATACTGCGAAACCTTCAAAACCGAGATACCTCGCTTCAATGGCTCGTTCTCCATCACATAATTATAGGCAATTCCGCACGCCACAACGCCAATCTTAGCACCTTCGGCCTTGTGTAGCTTTGTGTAGGGCGACTCCTCAGCCGATGTGAGCAACTGCGGCTGCTTTGCCACGAGCGAAGCGTACTGACGGCGTGCATTACCTGGTAGCAGCACCCAGTGTGTGCGCTCGTTGTCGGGGTTGAGTGCATTCTGTGTAATGGGTGTTGTAACCTGCACGCCTGCACGCGAGTGTGCAAGGCGAGTAACAACACGCATCAACACAGGCAACTTCAACTCTTCTGAGAGCGAAAAGGCGTAGGGCATCATATCGTATGCCTCCTGCTGTGATGAGGGTTCGAGGATGGGAATCATCGCAAACTTGCCATAGAAACGTGAGTCCTGCTCGTTCTGTGACGAGTGCATTGATGGGTCGTCGGCTGCCAAAACAACCAAACCACCATTCACACCCGTGATACCTGCATTTACAAAGGCATCGGCCGCCACATTCATACCCACGTGCTTCATACACACTATTGCACGCTTGCCCGCATACGACATTCCGAGTGCCGCCTCCATAGCGGTCTTCTCGTTCGTGCACCAGCGGCTACGCACCTCGGGGGCGTTGTTCTGTATAAATTCAGTTATCTCTGTCGAGGGCGTACCCGGGTAGGCATACACGCCACTTATGCCAGCGTGAATAGCACCCAAGGCTATCGCCTCGTCGCCCAAAAGTAATCTCTTTGAAATCATATCTTAACTTATCTAAATATCTGCATCACGCAACACGGGGAACTTCTCGCGAAACACCTCCAATGCTGCCATATCTACCTCGGCCGTAGCCTCGCACTCCACGCCATCGGCGCAGGCTGCAATCTGCTTGCCGTAGGGGTCAATCACCACACTGCCACCGCAATACTCGCACGCAGGGTCTGTGCCCACACGATTTACGCCCGCCACATAGCACTGATTCTCAATAGCTCGTGCCACAAGCAGTGCGCTCCACGCCCCCACGCGGGGTGTTGGCCAGCTTGCTACATACAAAATCATATCGTAGTCGCCACGGTTGCGTGCCCAGATGGGAAAACGCAGGTCGTAGCACACTTCCAGTAGGATTCTTACGCCTTGCCACTCCACGATGACACGCTCCTCGCCTGCCGTAAATCGCAGATGTTCGCCACCGTAGGTGAAAAGGTGCTTCTTGTCGTAGTGCGCCACGCTGCCGTCGGGCTTTACGAAGTAGAAGCGGTTGTAGAAACGCCCCTCGTGCTCGATGGCCACGCTGCCTGCAATTGCGGCATTCATCTCGGCCGCCTTGCGCTGCATCCAGCGCAGAGTGTTGCTCTCGCTGCTCTCGGCTATGCCCTCGGGCTGTGTGCAGAATCCTGTCGAGAACATTTCGGGCAGAACATATAAATCTGCCCCCGCATTGCGGTCGATAGCCTTGTTGGCGCGCTCTATATTAAGTGCAGGATTTGCCCACTCTATATTTCGTTGTAGGATGGTAACTTTCATTCTATATACCTTATATTATATGCAAATATAAGAATTTTAGTGCAAAATGATTCCTTATTATGGCATATTGTGTTGATGAATATGCAAAAATATTTAGATATACTGCACAATGTAAATATTATTTACTACATTTGTATAGGCTGTCGAATAGGCAGTCTTGTATTGGTGGCATTTAGGCTATTGTTTCGCAAAGTAAAACGACCAAAATTTAACGAGCAAACAAACAATAGGCACATTAAATGCTCACGCCTTATGGCGTGGGTGTGTCTATGTTTGTATGGGTACTTGGTCGTTCCCTCTTTGCGATAGACAGTACCCACGCATTTCTTTTTTTTGAGTTAAGCGGTTGCCATCTGTTGGCGAAGAAATTTATTGTTTAACTTAATAACATTAAAATGAAAAGAGATACACAAATTTTAATTATAATGGTGTCTATTGCTATATTTATGGTTACTTTACCATTTATTATGCTATTATTACCACAACCATCTAATTATGACACAGAAGAAGAAATGCATAACAAATGCACTAATCTTATAGGTTTAAATGATTTAATTATTAATAGAACTACAATTGCTGAAATTTATGACAAATATGACATTCAAAATATAACCGAAAAAGCGTATCTTTTTAATCTAAACATTGACACAGATATACATCGCGAAGTTAACGAACATATAGAATGGGACATTTTAACACTTGATGATATTTTCATTGACGGTCATTCTGTAAATATTGAACTTCACTTTTATCAAGATACACTTATTGAAATCAGTTATCGATATCCTAATTATGACAAAAAAGGGAATGAAAGCAAGAAATTTCCAACTGTCTTTGATAAAAAATATGGTCGTGGTTTGAAAGCCTGCGAACATTATTTAAATTCGATATCATACAATGGAGTACTAACTTCTTGGTTACTTTCAGGAAGAAAACATAAATATATTAACAGAGATATTAATATGGTTCTTAGTTGTGACTATTGGGGTGTTATAATATTTCACAAACCAAAACTTCTAGAGTTATTTTCTAAAATTAGAGAGGTTAAAGAACAACTAAAATCGTCAGCATCAGACATCAGCACATCCTCAACAAAAAAATATATTAAACCAGGAAGCGAAAATGATGAAGTATATTGGAATAGTATACAAAGAGAACAGATGCTAAAAGATGCAGGTATGCACGATGCTGCACGAATGGAAAGAAATGCAAGGCTGCAATATCTACAAGGAGGAGGATATACCGCCCCTAATGGCAGTAAGCAGGTTCATTATCAAGGTTCACAAGAACAAAAATCAGATTTGGAAATGATTGATGCTTATTTTAATGAACACGGTTGGAATTAAAATAGCAATATCTTTTATCCCAATTTCACATTAGCAAAAATAGAGGAACTTGATTGATATTATATAAAAAAATCGCCGAGCATTATACTCGGCGATTTCTTCTAAATATCTGCAAAAATTACTTATTCATCTTTGCCCAAGAGTCCTTCAATGTTACTGTGCGGTTGAATACAAGATGGTCGGCTGTTGAGTCCTTATCAACATTGAAGTAACCGATACGCTGGAACTGCAAGTAATCCAAAGGCTTGGCGTCGGCTAAGTACTTCTCAACGTAGCACTCCTTCAAGATGGTGAGTGAGTTGGGGTTAATCATCTGCTGCATAGCCTCCAACGCCTCACAACCCTGCTCCTTGCGGATAGCGGCCATCTCGTCGCGAGGATTCTCAACCTTCCACAAGCGGTCGTACAAGCGTACCTCCGCCTTGATACAGTGGTCGCAGCTCACCCAGTGGAGAGTACCCTTCACCTTGCGGTTGCTACCGGGCATACCAGTCTTGGTGTCGGGGTCGTACTCGGCGTAAACAGTAGTTACATTGCCGTTCTCGTCCTTGTCGCAACCAGTACACTTAACGATATATGCGTTCTTCAAGCGTACCTCCTGACCGGGAGTCATACGGAAATACTTCTTGGGAGCATCCTCCATAAAGTCCTCGCGCTCCATCCAGAGCTCGCGGCTGAACTCGATGGTGTGTGTGCCTGCCTCGGGATCCTCGGGGTTGTTTACAGCCTCCATAGCCTCCACCTGACCCTCGGGGTAGTTTGTGATTACGAGCTTCACGGGGTCAAGAACAGCGCTAACGCGTGTAGCACGCTTGTTCAAGTCGTCACGCACAGCGCTCTCGAGCAGTGCGAAGTCGTTCAACGCATCGTAGGTAGTATAACCAATCTTATCGACAAAGTTGCGGATAGACTCTGGCGAATAGCCACGCCGGCGGAAGCCACACAACGTAGGCATACGTGGGTCATCCCAGCCATTTACCAAGCCCTCCTTAACGAGAATAAGCAAGTTACGCTTACTCATAAGCGTGTAATTGAGGTTGAGTTTGTTAAACTCATACTGACGTGGGCGCTCATCCGATGGGTCGACACCCTCCTTCACCCAATCAACAAACAGATCGTAAAGTGG
>JAZOPO010000028.1:0-75881 GCA_045655585.1 Alistipes sp.
TGCAAGCTGAAGGCACTTTTCGTCCTTGGTAACATCGTACATTCTCAGCAATGCAAGCTCAATTTCAGGGTGACCGGGATAGCCCTTATGACCGCCTGTTACAAACACATCATAGATGTGATGCACATTCTTCTGCATAACCTTAAGGTTATAGTCGATACCTGTGTAACCCAAGCCCTTGCAGTACTCGGGAGTAAGTGTACCGTTCAAGTAAGCAACCTTAATACCCTTAGGACCCCACTTTACCAACTCGTCGCATACAAACTGACGGAAAGCGATATACTCTACGTCGTTAACCAACTTATGCTTCTTAACCATCTTCAAGATAGTCTTTACAACTCGAGTCTCACGTGCAGGAGTATTGTGGTCCTTAATCTCGATGATAAGCTTCGTTGCTGTATTCTTCTTAGCCTGAACGAGGTACTCCTCTAAAGTAGGAAGAATCTCACCGTTTGCCAAAGTCTGAGCACGCAATGTTGCGAAATCAGTCTCCTGAACACGATACTTCTCGTGCATAGGACCGTGAACAACAACCAATACGCCATCGGCAGTCTCGTTGATGTCGCACTCTGAGCCGTAGTAGCCTGCGTCCTGAGCGTTCTGCAAAGCCGATAGTGAGTTGCGAACAGAGTTCTTTGTTGCGTGGTAACCGCGGTGAGCGATAATCTGGGTTTGAGCGCAGAGTGCTGTCGCTGAGAGCAGGCACACTGCCAAAATCATAAGTTTTTTCATTGTATTTGTTTGTTTTTTAGTGATAACTTCGAGTGTGGTGTATCATTGTAGTCTATTGTGAGACCTCACCGTAGGCAAAGATAGTGTTTTATTTGTAATATATGTTGTCGTGAGAGATAATTTGTTGAAAATATTGTTGCAATTTGTATTTTATAATGTGTGTATAATCAAATTTATTATTAAATTTGCATTACAATGCACAGAAAATGTAAATCAAAAAAATATAGTATATGGATAGCAAATATTCATTGCCACAAGATGGAGGTTTGATTCTTGAAGGAACGCCGAAAGATATTATTCATCGTTATGAGAAGATTCCCACTTCGGTATTTGATATCGAGAGTCGAGGTGTAGAGTATGTCGTTCAGCAGATTGTCGATGCTATTAATGCTCATAACGAGCAGAATCCCTCGCGCGCATTTAAGCTCGGACTTACTACGGGCCGCACACCGCTTGGTATTTTTCAGGAGCTGGTGAAGCGCTATGAGGCTGGTGAGGTGTCATTTAGCAATGTGGAGATATATAGCCCCGATGAGTTTTACCCCATCAGTTCTAGCGAGTTGCAGAGCCGTGGCTACCGCATCAATGAGCAGTTTCTCAGCAAGGTTGATGCAAAGCCCGAGAATGTAAATCTTATCGATGGCGCTACTCCGCTTGATAAGGTAACTGCATATTGCGCAAAGTATGAGCGTAAGGCTCGCAACCTCGACCTTATGGTTATCGGTATGGGTGAGCAGGGTCAGATTGGTTTCAACGAGGCTGGCTCTTATGCAAAGTCTGTAACCCGCTTGGTTCAGTTGTCGTATCAGTCACGCAAGCGACAGGCTAACAACTTCTACGGCATAGAGAACACTCCTCGTATGGCAATCACAATGGGTGTCAATACGATTATGAGCGCCCAGCGTATTATTCTTGTTGCGTGGGGTGAGGATAAGGCAGGTGTATTGCAGAAGGTTGTTGAGGGTGATGCTACACGCCTTATTCCTGCATCGTTGTTGCAGAATCACGGTAGCATCGAGGCTGTTGTCGATGACCCCGCAGCTGAGGCCTTAACCGTGAAGAAGGCTCCGTGGTTGGTAGGTCCTTGTAACTGGACAGAGCGTATGGTGCGTAAGGCTGTTGTGTGGTTGTGCGAGACTGTACAAAAGCCCATCTTGAAGCTTACTTATAACGATTATATCGAAAACTCTTTGGGCGAGATGCTCGACGAGGTTGGTATGACTTACGATAAGGTAAATATCAAGGTCTTCAACGATTTGCAGCATACCATCACAGGTTGGCCCGGCGGTAAGCCCAATGCTGATGATTCGACTCGCCCCGTGCCGTCGAATCCCTACCCCAAGCGTGTTATCGTCTTCTCGCCGCACCCCGATGATGATGTTATCTCGATGGGTGGTACATTCATTCGCCTTGTAGAGCAGGGACACGATGTGCATGTAGCTTACGAGACTTCGGGTAATGTGGCTGTTCACGACGATGTCGTTATGCAGCATATCGACTCGGCTCGTGAGCTGGGTTATGGTGACCGCGTAGAGGAGGTTCGCCAGATTATCGCATCTAAGAAGAAGGGTGAGCCCGAGCCTCGTGCATTGCTCAACTTGAAGGGTGCTATCCGTCGTGCTGAGGCGCGTGCTGCGGTGCGTTCGTTTGGTCTTAATGCCGACACAAATGCCCACTTCCTTAACTTGCCGTTCTACGAGACTGGCGGTATCAAGAAGGGTGAGCGTACTGATAAGGATATTGAGATTATCATCGAGTTGTTGCAGCAGGTTAAGCCCCATCAGGTCTATCTTGCTGGCGACTTGGCCGACCCCCACGGTACACACCGCGTATGTACCGAGTCTGTCTTGGAGGCTCTGCATCGCTTGAAGGAGCTGGGTGAGAGCTGGATTGAGGAGTGTGTTATTTGGCTCTACCGCGGTGCGTGGATGGAGTGGGAGATTGGTATGGTAGATATGGCTGTGCCTTTGAGTCCCGATGAGCTTATCAAGAAGCGTCACGCTATCTATCGCCACCTCTCGCAGAAGGATATCGTACCATTCCCGGGTGACGACAGCCGTGAGTTCTGGCAGCGTGCCGAGGAGCGAACTCAGAATACTGCCCGTCTGTACGATTTGCTCGGTATGGCGGAGTATCAGGCGATTGAGGTATTCGTTAAGATGAAGATATAATAAAATTGCCTAACAAGGCTCTTTTGGCATC
Source organism: Alistipes sp. (assembly GCA_045655585.1). Classification (GTDB taxonomy): domain Bacteria; phylum Bacteroidota; class Bacteroidia; order Bacteroidales; family Rikenellaceae; genus Alistipes. The sequence goes on from JAZOPO010000028.1 coordinate 2,935, forward strand.
TGGCTTGCCCTTAAAACCCTCATTTGCCCACAGCAAACTGCGGTTTTTCGGGCTGCGACCAGCTTCAACCGACGCTGCGGTGCGAGAGCAGAGGGTGCTTGCACACTATGCCGAGCCGTGAGGAGGAAAAGCCACCCTTGTGGTGGGTTAAAATAGTTCTTGTTATACAATTTTATATCGTAACTATAAAGGAAGAAAAAAGGAATAATTATAAAAAAATAACAATGAGAGTAATTATCGAAAACACATCGGCCGAGGCTGGCCGTTGGGCAGCACACTATGTAGCGGCTCAGATTAACGCAAAGGCTGCCGTTAGCAGCGAACCCTTCGTATTGGGTCTTCCCACAGGCTCTACACCCTTGGGTATGTACGCAGAGCTTATAGAGCTTTACAAGGCTGGTAAGGTGTCGTTTGCAAATGTTGTAACATTCAATATGGATGAGTATGTTGGTCTTCCCGAGGAGCACCCCGAGAGCTACCACTCATTTATGTGGAACAACTTCTTCTCACATGTTGACATCAAGGCTGAGAATGTAAATATCCTTAATGGCAACGCCGAGGATTTGGCTGCTGAGTGTGAGGGTTATGAGAAGCGTATCGAAGCTGCGGGAGGTATCGACCTCTTTATCGGTGGTGTAGGTGAGGATGGCCACTTGGCATTCAACGAGCCCTTCTCATCACTCAACTCACGCACTCGCGTAAAGACTTTGACCGAGGATACAATCATCGTAAACTCTCGTTTCTTCGACAACGATGTAAACAAGGTTCCCAAGTTGGCTTTGACAGTTGGTGTTGCTACCGTATGCTCAGCAAAGCAAGTGTTGGTATTGGCTCTTGGTCACAAGAAGGCTCGCGCCGTACAGCAGTGCGTTGAGGGTTCTGTATCACACGCGTGGACTATCACAGCGTTGCAGATGCACCCCAAGGGCATCTTGGTTTGTGACGAGCCCGCTGTTGGCGAGTTGAAGGTTAACACCTACCGCTACTTCAAGGATATTGAGAAGGATAACTTGTAATAAATAATACGATGGCTAAAACTCCCACACCGCATATCGGTGCCCGCGAGGGCGAGATTGCCGATAAGGTTATTATGGCAGGCGATCCCTTGCGTGCTAAATTTATGGCCGAGAATTTCCTCGAAAACCCCGTTCAGTATAACAGCGTACGCGGTATGCTGGGCTATACAGGTACATATAAGGGCAAGCGAGTATCGGTTCAGGGACACGGTATGGGTATCCCCTCGATTGGTATCTACACCTACGAGCTGTTTAACTTCTACGGCGTGAAGCGCATCATTCGCACAGGCTCGGCAGGCGCATTTAATCCCAACCTGAATCTGGGTGATGTCGTTATCGGTATCGGTGCTTGCACCGACTCTAACTATGGCGCGCAGTATGGTCTGCCGGGTACATTTGCCCCTACGGCCGACTTCGCTATGGCGCGCGCTGCGGTGGAGAAGGCAGAGGCTATGGGTATCGGTTACAAGGTGGGTAATATCCTTTCGAGCGATGTCTTCTACGGCGACGATGCCGAGGGTTGGAAGGCGTGGCAGAAGATGGGCGTGTTGGCTGTTGAGATGGAGGCTGCGGCTCTCTATATGAATGCGGCACGCAGTGGTAACGAGGCGCTTTGCATCTGTACCATCTCTGACTCGTTGGTTACGGGTGAGGCTTGCTCGGCCGAGCAGCGTCAGACTTCGTTTACCAATATGATGGAGATAGCCTTCGATATTATTTAAGCAATATACAATTTCCAAGAGAAAGAGTGTTCCAACTTTATTTGTTGGGCGCTCTTTTTTTTGTTTCTCGCGCACAAAAATCTTATCTTTGAGAGGGTAAATAGCAAAAAACTTCGTGATATGAAAAATATTGTTGTCATAGGTAGTAGCAACACAGATATGGTTGTCAAGACATCGCATCTGCCTGCGGGCGGAGAGACCGTTTTGGGTGGAGATTTCTTTATGAATGCTGGTGGCAAGGGTGCTAATCAGGCCGTTGCAGCAGCGCGCTATGGCAATCGTGTGGTATTTGTTGCCAAGACGGGTGATGACCTCTTTGGCCGACAGGTGCGTAAGTCGCTTGCCGATGATAATATCGTTACGGATTATGTTTTTGTAGATGCAGACCACCCCTCAGGTGTGGCGCTCATCACCATAGACAAAGATGCCGAGAACTGTATCGTCGTGGCGTCGGGTGCTAATATGTACCTCTCACCAGCGGATATTGACGCTGCGGCTGATGAGATTCGCAATGCCGATGTGGTACTTATGCAGTTGGAGTGCCCTGTTGAGACGGTGGCCTATGCTGCGAGAATGGCGGCCGAGACGGGTGTTCGCGTGATTTTGAATCCTGCCCCTGCACCTACGGCGCCGTTGAGCAAGGGGTTGATGGAAAATTTGTACCTCATCACGCCCAACCGTAGCGAGGCATCGCGCATATCGAGTATTGATGTGACGGATATGGAGAGTGCCCAGCGTGCCGCGAAGGCTATCTACGATATGGGCCCGAAAAATGTGATTATCACTCTCGGTAGCGAGGGCTCGTTGTTATACGATGGGGCGATGTTTATGCGCGTGGAGGCTCTGAAAGTCGAGGCGGTGGATACCACAGCCGCAGGCGATACATACAACGGTGTGCTGGCGAGTGTCATTGCCGAGGGCAAGAGCCTTATTGAGGCGGTGCGCGAAGCAAATATCGCGGCGGCGATTAGCGTTACTCGTCTTGGCGCGCAGCCCGCAGCTCCAACCCGCAGTGAAATTAACGAAATGAAAAATAAATAACAATAATACTCTTGTTATACAACTTATCGAAAAATATAGGGTGTTGACACGCAATGTTAGCACCCTATTTTTTGTTTGAGCAGACAACTAAATTCAAAAAAAGAAAATAAATTCCTGTTGCGTTAAATCCTTTTTCGTCATTTTGCGTCTTATATTTGAAAACGCGTTTTCGGATAGAAAAACTGAACTAACAAAATGATGATTTTTAAGAAACCTACTAACGAAGACTCTTTTGCGCAGGTCGAGGCGGTCTTTACCGAGGAGCTACAATCGCTCTATCGTTACGCCTGCTACCGCTTGGGAGAGCGAGATGCTGCTCAGGATGTGATTCAGGAGCTATATCTCAAACTCCACCAGCAGGGGTTGCGTGAGGTGCGAAACGCCCGTTGCTACCTCTACCGCGCGCTGTCGAATAGTTGCACGCAACTGTTGCGCAACCGCCGACGAATAGAGTTCGTAGATGTGACATCGCTACGCGATTTGCAGGCCGAGGATATCACGCCCGCAGATTTCGAGCAGGAGCAGGCCTTGATAGCGCGTCTATTGGCCGCTCTGCCCGACGAGCAGAGCGAGGTTATCCGACTGCATCTGCACGGTGAGTGTACCTTCGCCGATATAGCCGAGATTCTGGATATTCCACTTCCAACGGCCAAATCGCGCTACCGCTACGGCATTGAACACTTGCGCAAAGAGTTACAAAAACAAAATCTTTTTTAACATTAAAATGTAAAACTATGAGAACGGAACAGAATAATCAGGATTTAGACCACCGCGTTGAGCAGTTGCTAACTCCGCGTTTTGCTCCATCTGCCGAGGAGCTTAAATTATCTAAGCCCAAGCGCCCTGCTCGCCGTATATGGCTTAATGTACTGCATATAGTAGGTGTTGCAGCCGCACTTGTTATCGGTATTTTTGTCGTTATAGGTCCTAACAATACAGCCACAGCAAAAGTGTATGATATGTCGCAGTTTACACCTGCGGATACAATGCCAAGATTTCAAAATGGCGATATGACAACATTCTGTTATTGGATGAGTAGTAATATAAGTTACCCACAAGAGGCCATTGAAAGTGGTTTGGAGGGTAAGGTGATATTCTCGTTTATTGTTGAAACGGATGGCTCATTATCAGAGTTTAAGATACTGCAATCGCCAAGCGTTGTTCTCAGTAATGAGGTAGAGCGCGTATTCAATAATTCGCCTAAATGGGAGCCGGGATTGTATATGGACAAAAAGGTTAGAGTGAGGTTAACCGTCCCCGTTGTGTTGGTAATACAAAGATAGAATCCTAATCAATAAAACATTTATTAACCTAATGATTTAATTATGAAAAAGATGATTTTTGCGGTGTTGGCTGTAATGTTTATGGCTTCACCAATGGCTAATGCGCAGGATGTAAAAGTTGACAAGATGCCAACTTTCCAGAACGGTGGACTTTTGGATTTTGCGAAATGGGCAATGAGTAATGTTAAATATCCTGAGGAGGCTATCAATCAGGATATTATCGGTAAGGTACTTGTGGAATTTGTAGTCGAGGAGGATGGCTCGGTATCATCTGTTAAAACATTACAAAGTCCATCTGAAATTCTCAGTGCAGAGGCAGAGAGAGTTGTTAAGTCTTCACCTAAATGGGAGGCTGGTGAACATAATGGACAAAAGGTAAAGGTAAAAATGGTTATTCCTTTTGCCTTTGCCAAAGAAAAATAATCCATAGATTTATTGGGTATTGGCTACTGAACTCCAAATTGTAATTTGGTTAATAAAAAACGGAGGGTATCGGCTGATACCCTCTGTTTCGTTGTTGTAAGTGGCAAAATATTTTGCAATATGGCGAGGTCGCACCCTAATTATTGTTTTAAGTGTGAGTTTTTGACGGAAATCAACCCTGCGAATCTCTTTTTTGAGTATCTTTGTTTAAATATAGCCTGATTTTTGGCATAAATGATTTACCTATGTTGAGAAAACTAACCCTTACACTTCTTTCGCTTTTGTGCGCCACAATTCTCTTTGCGCAGACAAAACCTGCGCTGACGGGTAGCGTTGTAGATGCCACTACGGGCAAAGCCATAGAGTTTGCCGATGTGGTGGTTACCGACAATGATAACAACAGCGTGGCCACAACCACCGTACGCGATGGCGTGTTTGCTATCGATCGCGTGCGTGATGGCGAGTTTGTTGTGACCATTATGCTGGTCGGTTATCAGCCCTATGTGAGCGAGCCTATCAAGTTCGCGGCGGGCAAGAGTGTCGATTTGGGTAGGGTAGCCCTCGCTATGACCGAAACTGGTCTTGAAGAGGTAGTCGTTACGGGCGAGAAGAGCAGAATCGTCTATAAACTCGACCGCCAGCGCATCAGTGGCTCGTCGTCGTTGGCCGCTTCGGGTGGTACGGCCGTAGATGTGTTGAAACTTACGCCTTCGGTGCGCGTTGATGCCGAGGGTGGCGTGTCGTTCCGTGGTAGTTCGGGTTTTCTGGTGTATGTCGATGGCAAGCAGAGCGCATTGGAAGGTGCGCAGGCGTTGGAGCAGATTCCTGCGGCGAACATAGAGGATATTGAGATTATCACAACGCCCTCGGCGCGTTACAAGACCGATGGCGATGTGGGTATCATCAACATCATAACAAAGCGCCACGATGGTCAGGGCGTGAGCGGTGCGGTAAATGTGTCGGGTAGCACCATCGGCTCGTGGAATACAGATGTGTTGTTTAGCTACAAGAAGGGCGCAAGCCGTTGGTATATAGGTGGCACTGGCACGCAGAAGCGTGGCAAGAGTGATTTCAGCCAGACAAAGACCACCATCGTAGATGATTTTGTCACCACATCGCAGGCAGATGGTATCCGAACAAGTCAAAATGACTCGTATATAGGCCGCGTGGGCTGGGAGTTGGGCAAGAATGGCCACTCCTTGCTCATTGAGGCTCAGGCTGGTATGACTAAGACAGGACGCGGCGGAGAGATGCGCTATGATGAGCATCGTATGCAGGGCGATATTGTGCTGAATGATAATCTCTATGATAGCCGAGATAAGATAACAAACGAAAAACGACTCGCACAGCTTGCCTCCGACTATGTGTGGAAGATTAACGAGCGTGGCGATAAGTTCACTGTTGCAGGACGCTTCCGCTACGATTGGTATGCGTTGGAGTACACAGAGAGTAATATGTTCGATATGTCGGGCGTGCGTTACGAGGGTACGCGCGGCTACGAGAGCGAGCACCATTGGGATATCGATGTAGCGACTAATTACCAGCTCAACTACCGTGAGAGTGGCAAGGCCGAAGTGGGCTATCAGTTCACATCGTATAGCGAGCACGGCGATTATAATATCAAGTATTGGGACCGAGCCAAGACCGATTTTGTTTGGCAGGACGACCTCTATGCGCCATTCTTCTACCGCCGACAGATTCACTCGGCATATCTTATGCTTAACGATAAGTTTGGCCCTCTCTCTGTCGAGGCTGGCGTGCGTGCCGACCACACCATTGACCGTATGGATATCGTAGTAGAGGGTGTCGACAGAAGCCGATTTATCAAGCGCACGGAGTTCTTCCCCTCGGCACATCTATCGTACGAGGCACCGGGTAAGAACTTCATCTCGGCAGGATACTCTTATCGTACTAACCGTCCGGGTATATGGCAGTTAGAGCCGTATATCACCTACGAGGACTACTACACCAAGATGACGGGTAACCCCGATATCAAACCCGAGTATATCCACTCGGCAGAGCTGGGCTACCGCAAGACCATAGTCGAGGAGAATACTATTTCAGTGACGGGATTCTATCGCCACCGCACGGGTGTGCGCGAGCGTGTTCGTGTGGCCTACGAGCCGGGTGTTACTCTCGATTCGCTCATCAATGCTGGTAACGACCGCACTTGGGGCATGGAGCTCAGCGCACAGATTAAGGCGGCACGCTGGTGGAATATGAATTTGAACGGTAGCGTCTTCGATTATAAGTTTGATGCTGATTATGAGGGTTGTACCGACTCAAAGAATACGGGCTATACCGTGTCAATGATAAATAACTTCACACTGGGTAAGACCTCGCGCTTGCAGTTTGATGCCAATATGGTTGGTCCCACGGTCTTGACGCAGGGCCGCGAGGATGCGTATTACTACTTTGACCTTGCATTCCGTCAGCAATTGTTCAAAAATAAGATTTCCGCCTCGCTTGTGGCGCACGATATATTCCGCACGGCACGATATAACAACTATCGTATATCGCCAACGCTGAACTCTACCACCTATGTGCGACCGCGATACCCCAATATCGTGCTCTCGATAAGTTATGTCTTCAACTCAAAGCACAAGGAGCATACGGGAGCGGTGTCGAAGGGTGCAGCCTTCGAGGGTAAGGATTTTTAAAATCTTCTTATGTGACAACAATAAATCAGGACGGCAGGCTCGCCGTCCTGATTTGTTATAGATTGTAATTATGCCACGACTATGCCACGATTTAGAAATTTTACATATGCAAATGCGCTGATTTAGTTGTATATAGAATCTATATATAAATATATGTATACCCAAAATCACCTGTAAAATTATAATCAGGTTGTCGTTTGAGGATAAATATTCAGCATATAAATATGTCAATATTCATATGCGTAGAAAAAATGGTTATAAATGAAAAGTAAACATTGCATGAACGCTTACATACCGCAACTTATTGGTCTTCAATTTCGCAATTTTCTAAACAATGTTAATTTTATATTAAATTTTTTTGATAATTATAAATATAATGTATAACTTTGTCGGTGACTTTTTATATTAAAAGCCATATAAAAAAGTATTTCAAATCGTACAAAAAATTAATGCTTATGGTTAGGAAAATTGTACTTTCTATCATTGCTGTTCTGGCAGTTAGCTTCGCAGCTATCGCTCAGGATGTGCAGGTAACCGGTATTGTAAAGGACGCTGGCGGTAATCCTATCGTTGGTGCTACTGTGTTTGTTGAGAATTCAACATTGGGTACAACTACTGGTGTGAATGGTGACTTTAAGATTGCAGCTCCTGCTAATGGAACACTCGTTGTTTCATTCATCGGCTACAAGGAGGCTCGTATCGCAGTTGCCAACAAAACAAAACTTAATGTAATCCTCGAGGAGGATACACAGTCAATCGACGATGTCTTGGTTGTGGCTTATGGTACCACTAAGAAGTCTGCTTTGACAGGTGCTGTATCAAGCGTGTCTTCGGCAGACCTTAAGAAGTTGCAGGTATCAAATGTTACCAAGGCTTTGGAGGGTGCAGCTCCCGGTGTTCAGGTTGTATCACAGTCTGGTCAGCCCGGTTCTTCGGCTACTATCCGTATCCGTGGTATCGGTTCTATCAACGCTAGCTCATCTCCTTTGTATGTAGTTGACGGTATGCCTTACGATGGTAACATCTCAGCTATCAACCCTGCCGACATCGAGTCAATGACAGTGTTGAAGGATGCTTCATCAACAGCTCTTTACGGTTCTCGTGCAGCTAACGGTGTAATCATGATTACAACTAAGAAGGGTGCTCAGGAGAAGACTCGCGTAACTTTCGAGGCTCGTGTTGGTGTTAACTCTCGTGGTATCCCCGAGTACGACATTATGAAGAACCCCGGTGAGTATATGACAACTTACTGGAATGTATTGAAGAACCAGTATGGTGGTGACGGTGCTGCTGCATCTGCTGACTTGTATGGTGAGTTGGGTTACAACCCCTACAAGTGCGACAACGGTGCAATCGTTGACGCAAGCGGTAAGCTTACTTCTGCTGCTTTGAAGTGGACTGACGACTGGGCTAAGGAGTCACTCCGCACAGGTATGCGTCAGGAGTACAATGTTGCTTTGCAGGGTGGTAACTCACGCGCATCTCACTATCTCTCATTCGGTTACTTGGATGATCAGGGTATCATTACAAACTCTGATTACAGCCGTCTTTCAATCCGTGCTAACGGTGACTATCAGGTAACTGATTTCATCAGCGTTAACGGTAGCGTATCTTACGCTCGTGGTGAGCAGAATTCACAGGCTATGTCATCTTTGAGTAACTATGTAAACACATTTATGTTTACTCAGTCTATCGCTCCTATCTACCCTGTTTACGGTTACGATGCTGACGGTAACTTGGTATACGACGATAAGGGTAATCCTAAGTATGACTTCGGTGATGGTGAGTTCGGTGCTCGTCCTTACGGTTCTAACCAGAATGTTGTAGCTTCTGATGTTGCTAACATGAACCGCGTATTGTCTGACAACTTCTCAGGTCGTTTCGGTGTTGATATCAGCTTCTTGAAGCACTTCAAGTTGACAGTTAACGGTGGTTATGATCTTACTAACTCAGCTCAGGACCGCTTCCAGACTCCTACATTCGGTGATGCTCAGCAGTCTAACGGTCGTGCTTACAAGTATCGTACTCGTTCACAGACTTTCACTGTAAATGAGTTGCTTACTTATGCTAACAAGTGGGGCAAGCATTCATTCGATATCTTGGCTGGTCACGAGAACTATGACTTTGGTTACTCTTACCTCTACAACTCTAAGTCTAACTTCTTCGATCCCTTGAACCCTGAGTACTCTAACGCTATTACAATGGAGGATATGAGCTCATATACTCACAAGTATACTCTCGAGTCATATTTGGGTCGTGTTAACTACAACTTCGATGAGCGTTACTTCTTCTCAGCTTCTTACCGTCGTGATGGTTCATCTCGTTTCGCTAAGGAGAACCGTTGGGGTGATTTCTGGTCAGCAGGTGCTTCTTGGAACATCTCTAAGGAGAGCTGGATGGAGAACTCTAACGACTGGTTGAACAACCTTAGCCTCCGTGCATCTTACGGTACAGTAGGTAACGATGCTATCACATATCCCGGTGGTGGTACTAACTACTACGCTTACAAAACTCAGTACTCTATCATGAACTCTGACGGTTCATTCTCACTCTCTAAGTACTACGAGGGTAACCCCGACTTGACTTGGGAGACTTCATACAACTTCAATGTTGGTTTGAGCGCTGGTTTGTGGAATAACGCAGTTGAGCTTGATGTTGAGTACTTCAACAAGCGTACAGTAGATATGCTCTACAATATGCCCCAGCCTATCTCTTCTGGTATCTCTTACTTGTCTACAAACGCTTTGACAATGAAGAATACTGGTGTTGAGTTCTCTTTGGGTATCAACATTCCTATGCCTAAGGACTTCACTTGGAACTGGACATTCACTGGTACACACTACAAGAACCAGATTCTTGATATCCCCGAGGATAAGCAGGAGACTGGTATCATCCACTCTTCATACTATAAGTATAACGAGGGTACTAGCGTTTACGACTTCTTCTATTACAGCTATGCTGGTGTAGACGAGAACGGTAAGTCTACTTGGTGGGCTGATGTACTCGACGAGACAACAGGCGAGGCAACAGGTGAGCGCGAGAAGGTAACTGACTACTCTAAGGCAACTAAGTACTTCATCGGTACTGCAATTCCTGATTTCCAGGGTGGTATCAATATGCAGTTCGGTTGGAAGGGTATCGACTTCTCAGTAGCTGCTAACTACCAGATTGGTGGTGACATCTACGACTCAATGTACGCAGGCTTTATGCACGCTGGTTCTGGCGCTGGTGACAACTGGCACCGTGATATCTTGAATGCTTGGTCTGAGACAAACAAGGAGTCTAACATTCCTATCTTGGATGGTGACCAGAATGCAAATGTATTCTCTGACCGTTTCTTGATTGATGCTTCATACTTCAACATCCGTAACATCACTTTGGGTTATACATTCCCCAAGAAGTGGATGCAGAAGTTGCAGGTAGAGAACGCTCGTATCTATGTTGTAGCTGACAATGTGGCTCTCTTCTCTAAGCGTCAGGGTATGGACCCCCGTCAGTACATTCAGGGTCAGTCACAGGCTAACTACTCTGCTATCCGCACTATCTCAGCAGGTCTTTCGTTAACTTTCTAAAAATTGATGATTATGAAACTTAAAAATAGCATTTTCGGTATTTTGCTTTTCGGTGCTGCGGCACTTACAGTTTCGTGCTCGGAGAATTACCTTGAGACTGCTCCTACTCACGTTGCGGATCAGGAGACTGTATCTAAGGTAATGCAGGACGATCCTTCACAGGTTCAGGCATATGTAACAGGTGCTTTGTTGAACCTCTACTGCGGTGGTGACTATTGGGCATCACACGACGATTTCGGTTTGCCCGCAATTAAGTTGGCTACTGACCTTATGTGTGAGGATATCGCTTATACAAACGATAACCACTTCTTCTGCTACGACTACCAGATGGATAACCGTATGGGTAGCTATCGTCGTACAAGCTCTACTTGGAACCAGTTCTACAACTTGATTGATGGTTGTAACACTATTATCACAATGCTTAAGCCTGAGGAGGGTGCCACTATCTCTGCAACAGCTGAGACTATGATTGGTCAGGCATACTCTATGCGTGCTTTGTCATACTACTGGTTGATTAACCTCTGGCAGCATCCTTACAGCGTTAATCCCGACGCTTTGGGTGTACCTTTGAAGACTGAGGAGGAGTACCGTGCTAACCGTGTATCAGTAAAGGAGATTTACGATCAGATTTTGGCTGATGCTAAGCTTGGTTACGACTACTTGGAGGGTAAGGGCTACCACTCAGGTGATAAGACTGGTCTTTCAGAGTACGCTGCTGCTGGTATCTACGCTAACGCTTTGATGTTCGTTGGTGAGTACGCTGATGCTGCTGCTTACGCAGAGAAGGCTATCGCTGGTGGTAAGTTGAACGGTGCTCAGTTGTTGAGCGGTTTCAACTCACTCTCAATGGATGAGGTTATCTGGGGTTACAATGTAAACGAGGAGACTACTGGTTACTACGCTTCTTACTTCTCACACACTGACTCTTATATGATTGGTTACGGTGGTGCAGTAGGTTATCGTAAGATGGTATCTTCTGACTTGCTCAGCAAGATTAAGGATACAGATATCCGTCGTAAGTGGTTTGGTTACAACGAGAACTACAACTTGCTCGAGAACGCATACCAGTACGAGGAGTACTACGGTTTGACAGATTACATCTCAAACAAGTACATCGATTCATATTTGACAACTATGGGTGGTGCTAGCCCCTTCACATCGGCTATTATCCACAACCGTATCGCTGAGTTCTACTTCGTAGCAGCTGAGGCTTACTACTTGGCTAAGAACGAGACTAAGGCAGCTGAGCTGTTGAACACAATTATGAAGACTCGTGACGCAAGCTACAACTTCACTGGTTCAGGTGATGCACTCTACAAGGAGATTTGCTTGCAGAAGCGTATCGAGACTTGGATGGAGGGTTGCCGTATCTTCGATGTTAAGCGTCGTGGTGAGACTGTTGACCGTTCAACATCTGTTAACCACTCAAAGTCTCTTACCCAGTTCAAGGCTGTTAAGTACGAGGCTACTGACTATCGTATGATTTATCACATTCCTCAGAAGGAGCTTGATAACAATCCTGAGATTGAGGCTGATAATGAGTAGTAATTACTCTACAATATTCGAGAGGCTATCCATTGCGGATGGCCTCTTTTTGTTTGTGTGAATGGGGGCGAGCGCGCTTGTAATTGTGATGTATGTACTGATTTTCTGGGCGCATATATGGCAAGAAATAGTAGGGGATAATAAAAGGAGATAGCGGGAGAGTTCCCGCCTTTGTTATCGTGTATGCAGGGTATTTTAGCCTATTATAACGATGTTATGTATGTTGTTTTGAGCGGTGAAAATGGGAGTGTATATAGCAGTATAATGCAGCTATATGGATACAAAAAAACTCGCCCACACGGGGCGAGTTTTTAGTTTACAGTAATTGATGTTTAGTGTCGAACTACGCGATGACCAAATGGTAAGAGCGCGTAGAGCATCAACTTGAAGTGTTGCAATCCGAATGGGATTCCGATAATCGTGATGCAGAAGAATACTCCGAGCGACAGGTGCGTGAGGGCAACCTCAATACCGCCAAAGATAATCCACAGCACATTCATAATAATCGAGATGCAACCTGTGGCATTGTCCTGCGGCTTAACATCGCCACCGAAGGGCCATAGTGCGAACATACCCAGACGCATAGTTTGTACGCCAAATGGAATGCCGACAATCGTCAGGCAGAGGACAAGTCCGCCAAACAGATAGCCTATCGAGAGGAGCAATCCGCCAAAGACAACCCAGATAATATTACCTATTAGATTCATAATCTTTTACCTTTAATTATTACTGCTTGCATCGTGCTCGGGCAACCCGTGCAATACAATGCCGCGCTACAATATGCTACAAAAGCCTCGTAGATACTTCCTAACGCTGACCCTTGTTATCCGATAAGGAACTCGAATAGGCTCGGGTTGGCATTCAGATATTGGTAGTCGATATTGTTTTCGAGCATTCGTTCTGTCAGACCAGCAAAGTCGTCGGGGTTTTGCAACTCGATACCAATCAATACGGGACCCTTCTCGCGGTTGGTCTTCTTTTTATACTCGAAGTAGGTGATATCGTCGTGCGGGCCGAGAACATTCGTCACGAAGTTCTGCAACGCTCCTGCACGCTGCGGGAAGCGAACAACGAAATAGTGCTTCAATCCCTCGTAGAGCAACGAGCGCTCCTTGATATCCTCCATACGGACAATATCGTTGTTGCTACCGCTGACGATACAGACTACATTCTTGCCTTTAATCTCATCGCGGTAGTAGTCCAGCGCGCTGATGCTCAATGCACCTGCGGGCTCTACAACGATGGCGTCGAAGTTATAAAGCTCTAAAATCTTTGTACAAACCTTACCCTCGGGTACAACTACAATATCGTCCAGCACCTGTCGGCATACATCGAATGTTATGTCGCCTACGCGCTGTACAGCAGCACCGTCGACAAACTTCTCGATGTGGTCCAACTCGGTCACCTCGCCTCGCTCGAACGATAGCTTCATTCCTGCTGCACCTGCTGGCTCTACGCCGATAATCTTTGTCTGGGGCGACATCTGCTTGAATACGCTACCGATGCCCGATGCCAGGCCTCCGCCACCAATAGGTACAAACACATAGTCAATAGCCACGCGACTCTGCTGCAAAATCTCCAAGCCTACCGTGCCCTGACCCTCGATAATCTTGGGGTCGTTGAACGGCGGAATGAATGTCTTGCCCTCCTCGCGGCACGCCTTCTCGGCTGCCTCGTTTGCGTGGTCGAATGTGTCGCCTGCAAGTACAACCTCTACCTCTTCACCGCCGAACATCTTAACCTGATTAATCTTCTGCTTGGGGGTGGTCACAGGCATAAATATCTTACCCTTTATGCCCAACTTGTTGCACGACAAAGCTACGCCCTGTGCGTGGTTACCCGCGCTGGCACATACTATACCGCGCTCGGTCTGCTCCTTGCTCAGAGAGCGTATTTTATTGTATGCACCGCGTATCTTGTACGAGCGCACCACCTGCAAATCCTCGCGTTTGAGTGCTACATCCGCACCGAAACGCTCCGAAAGATTGCGGTTGTGAATAAGAGGTGTGGACGACAGAACCTCGCTGAGTGTATGCTCAGCGGTCATAATATCGTTCAGCGCAGGGAAATATTTTTTCTCATTACCCATAACTCTCGCGTTTAGATGTTTGCTGCGATGAAATCACCCACCTCGGTAGTAGATGATGGCTTCACGCCCTCGGGAGCTATATCCTCGGTTACAACATTCTTCTCTATGGCGAGGTCTACGGCGCGGCGAATAGCAGCACCAGCCTCCATATCCGAGAATGCATACTCGAACATCATAGCAGCCGAGAGAATTGTCGCAATGGGGTTTGCAATGTTCTTGCCTGCGGCCTGCGGGTATGAGCCGTGAATAGGCTCAAAGAGCGATGTGCCCGTACCGATTGAAGCCGAGGGGAGCAAGCCCAGCGAGCCGGTGATAACACTCGCCTCGTCGGTGAGGATGTCGCCAAACATATTCTCCGTAACAACCACATCGAAGTGACGAGGCTGCTGAATAATCTTCATAGCGGCGTTGTCTACAAACATATACTCTACCTCTACCTGCGGGTAATCCTTCTCCATAGCCTTGGCTGTCTCACGCCACAAGCGTGATGTTGCCAACACATTGGCCTTGTCCACAACGGTGAGCTTGCCACGGCGCTTTGCAGCATACTCGAAGCCGAGGCGGCAGATGCGCTCAATCTCTGCGCGTGTATATACACAAGTGTCGTAGGCTGTGTTACCATCCTCCGAGCGGCCCTGAGGACGACCGAAGTATAGGCCACCTGTAAGCTCACGCACACACAAGAAGTCGGCACCCTCCACCAGGTCGTAACGCAGTGGCGAGCGGTGCAGCAACGAAGCAAAGGTGTTCACGGGGCGCAGGTTGGCATACAGACCCAACTTCTTACGCATAGCCAGAAGACCCTGCTCGGGGCGTACCTTAGCCTCGGGGTTATTGTCAAAACGCGGGTCGCCAATAGCGCCAAACAACACTGCGTCGGCAGCCATACATACCTCGTGTGTTGACTCGGGGTAGGGGTCACCCACAGCATCGATAGCGGCAGCACCGACAACGGCGTGAGTGTAGTTTACCTTATAATCAAACTTAGCAGCCACAGCATCTACGGCCTTAACAGCCTGAGCCACAATCTCGGGACCGATACCATCGCCCGGAAGGACTGCAATATTAATCTGTTTCATAGCTTTTCAATAAAATATTATTTTACCTCAAAGGCCTTAATCTCCTCGCGAATGCTCACCAGGAAGTCTACATCGTCGTAGCCGTTCACCAGACACTGCTTCTTGTAGGGAGCAATCTCAAACGACTCCTTGTACTCCGTGCCAACAATCTCGATGGTCTGTGCGGGGAGGTCGATTTTAATCTCGGTCTTGGGATTCTGCTCTACCGCTGCAAAAATCGCCGCCAACATCTGTTCGCTAACCGTTACGGGAAGCAGGCCGTTGTTCAATGCATTATTGCGGAAGATGTCGGCAAAGAAGCTCGATACCACAGCACGGTAGCCTGCGCCATCGATGGCCCACGCTGCGTGCTCGCGGCTTGAACCGCAACCGAAGTTCTTGCCTGCAACCAAAATCTCGCCACCATAGATGGGTGAGTTCATCACAAAGTCGGCCTTAGGCTTTCCCTGCTTGTCGTAACGCCAATCGCGGAAGAGATTCTCGCCAAAGCCCTCGCGTGTTGTTGCCTTCAAAAAGCGAGCGGGGATAATCTGGTCGGTGTCGATGTTCTCGATGGGCAGGGGCACTGCCGTAGAGGTTAGTGTAGTGAATTTATTTCTCATAACAGTTTTTCTTCATCGGTTTTACATCAACTCTCTGGGGTCTGTGATAACACCCGTCACGGCCGCCGCAGCAGCTACCAACGGACCAGCCAACAGCGTGCGCGAATCGGGACCCTGACGACCCTCGAAATTACGATTAGATGTGGCCACGCAATATTTGCCTGCGGGAATCTTATCCTCGTTCATTGCAAGACAAGCCGAGCAACCCGGCTGGCGCAACTCGAAGCCTGCCTGCTCCAAAATATCGCGCAGACCCTCCTCGATAGCCATACGCTCTACCTCTTTGCTTCCGGGAACAATCCAAGCAGTGATATTCTCTGCCTTCTTCTTACCCTTCACGAAGTGAGCGAATGCTCTCAAATCCTCTATGCGGCCGTTGGTACAACTTCCAACGAATACATAATCCACCTTCTTGCCAATCATCTTCTCGCCCTCGGCAAAGCCCATATATCCAATGGCCTTGGCGTATGATACCTTTGACGCCTCGTCCATCTCCTCCGAAGAGGGAATCTCAGCGTCAACGGCGATGCCCATTCCGGGGTTTGTGCCGTAGGTAATCATCGGCTTAATATCGGCAGCATCAAATGTTACCTCCTTGTCGAATACAGCGTCCTCGTCCGAGCAGAGCTTGCTCCAACGCTCAACGGCTGCGTCCCACTCCTCGCCCTTGGGGGCAAATTCCCGTCCTTTCAGGTAGTCGAAAGTGGTCTGGTCGGGGGCAATCATACCTCCGCGAGCACCCATCTCAATACTCATATTGCAGATTGTCATACGCGCCTCCATCGAAAGAGAACGGATGGCCGAGCCTGCAAACTCCACGAAGTGGCCTGTGCCACCGCCTGTGCCGAGCTTAGATATGATGTAGAGGATAATATCCTTCGAGCATACGCCCTCGCCAAGTTCGCCTTCTACATTGATACGCATACTCTTAGGCTTAGACTGCAAGATGCACTGCGATGCCAAAGCCATTTCCACCTCGCTTGTTCCGATACCGAACGCTACGCAGCCCAATGCACCGTGTGTCGAGGTGTGACTGTCGCCACATACGATAGTCATACCGGGTTGTGTAAGGCCTGTCTGCGGACCGATTACATGGATAATACCGTTGCGCTGAGAGCCGATGGGGAATATTGTAATGCCATTCTCGGCGCAGTTTTTCTCCAGCGTAGCCACCTGCTGTGCCGACTGAGGCTCAGCAATGGGGAGGTGCTGGTTTGTAGTGGGGATATTATGGTCGGGGCTGGCCGTCACCTGCTGGGGACGGAATACCTCGATACCACGCTGGCGCAAGCCCGCAAAGGCCTGCGGACTTGTCACCTCGTGGATATATTGACGGTCGATATAGAGTACGCACGAGCCACCATCGATTACGCGAACGGTGTGTGCATCCCAAATTTTATCGAATAGTGTATTCATCGTTACGCTATTTTAGAAATTGCATCAATGAATGACTCTACCGAAGCAGTTACGATGTCGGTGTTGGCACCAAAGCCGTGGTAAATCTTGCCCTTGTGCGAGATTGACATATGTACCTTACCCAAGTCGTCGCTACCGCGAGTGATGGCCTGAACCAAATACTCCTCAATGTGTACACGGCGCTTGGTAATGTTCTTAACGGCTGTGATAGCGGCATCTACGGGACCATTTCCGCAAGCAGTCTCGGTGAAGGTGTCACCGTCGAAGCTAATCTGCACGGTAGCAGTAGGAATGCTCGACTTACCGCAGACAATCTGCAAGCCTGTGAGCTGAATATTCATACGGCGGCGTGATGATGCTGTGCCGATGAGTACTTCCAAGTCGCGTGTTGTGACCATCTTCTTCTTGTCGGCAAGCTCCAAGAAACGCTGGTAAATCTCGTCCAGCTCCTCGTTCTCGGGTGTGTAACCAATCTCTGCGAGGTGGTGCTTCAACGCTGCACGACCGCTACGCGCTGTCAGGACGATGCTTGACTGGTCTACACCTACATCCTCGGGGTCGATAATCTCGTATGTCTCACGGCTCTTCAATACGCCATCCTGGTGGATACCCGATGAGTGTGCAAAGGCGTTGCGGCCGACGATAGCTTTGTTAGCCTGCACGGGCATACGCATCAAGTTTGACACGAGCTTACTTGTGGTGATAATCTGCTTTGAGTCGATGCCAATCTCGAAGTCGAGGTTCTTGTGGCACTTGATGGCCATAACAACCTCCTCCAAAGCTGTGTTACCAGCACGCTCGCCCAAGCCGTTGATTGTAACCTCCACCTGACGCGCACCATTCTGCACCGCAGCCAAGGTGTTGGCAGTAGCCATACCCAAGTCGTTGTGACAGTGTGTAGAGATGATAGCCTTGTCGATGTTGGGAACATTGTTCATAAGGTAGGCAATCTTTGCACCGTACTCGCTGGGCAGGCAGTAACCCGTAGTGTCGGGGATGTTAACCACCGTAGCACCTGCGGCAATGACAGCCTCTACAACGCGAGCCAAGAACTCCTCGTCTGTGCGGCCTGCATCCTCGGCATAGAACTCCACATCGTCAACAAAGCGACGCGCATACTTTACAGCCTCAACAGCATTCTCCAAAACTGTGTCGGGTGTCATACGCAACTTCTCGTAAATGTGGTATGTCGATGTGCCGATACCTGTGTGGATACGGCCTCGCTTAGCAAACTGCAACGACTGCGCAGCCACATCGATATCCTTCTTCACGGCACGCGTGAGAGCGCAGATTGTGGGGTTGGTCACAGCCTTTGAAATCTCTACAACCGAGTTGAAGTCACCCGGGCTCGAAATGGGGAATCCAGCCTCGATAATATCGACACCCAGCTTCTCCAACTGACGAGCAACCTCTATCTTCTCGATAGTGTTAAGCTGACAGCCCGGTACCTGCTCGGCATCGCGCAGAGTGGTGTCGAAGATATATACTTTTTCGCTCATATTTCTCTATCTATATAACCCGATACGGGCCCCTATGGGCCCAATATCGAATTGTTTGTTTATAAGTAAGGCAAATCCTATATCGTTTATAACCTTTGGCTCTGCACCCTCGGAGCCGCAAGCGGCGACCAAAGTCCCCTCCTGAGGAGTGGATTAGGGGAGGGTAAGATTTGTAAATGCGGCCAACGGCCGCAGGGTATGCCATAATTAGCGTTAAAACGAAGAGTATTTATACGCCAGATGTTATTAGTTATTCTCAGGACGGAGCTTACGAACAACGGCACCTGCCTGCCACATCTCTGTCTCGCGCATCTCCTTGAGCTCCTCCTCCAACTTCTTGCGATAGTCGGGCTGTGAGTTGGTGTCGATGCTGCGCTGTGCCTCGTTACCGCACGCTACCTCGCTGTACAACTCCTCGAATACAGGCATTGTTGCATCGCGGAACTTCTTCCACCAGTCGAGAGCACCACGCTGAGCTGTTGTAGAGCAGTTAGCATACATCCAATCCATACCGTTCTCAGCGATAAGCGGCATAAGGCTCTGTGAAAGCTCCTCTACGGTCTCGTTGAATGCCTCCGAGGGAGTGTGACCATTCTGACGCAATACCTCGTACTGAGCAGCGAAGATACCCTGAATAGCACCCATCAAAGTACCACGCTCACCTGTAAGGTCTGAGTAAACCTCGCGCTTGAAGGTAGTCTCGAACAAGTAACCAGAACCTACACCGATACCGAGTGCGATAACGCGGTCCCAAGCCTTGCCTGTTGCATCCTGGAAGATAGCGTAGCTTGAATTCAAGCCGCGACCCTGCAAGAACATACGACGGAGTGATGTACCTGAACCCTTAGGTGCAACCAAGATAACATCAACATCAGCGGGAGGAACGATGCCTGTGCGCTCCTTGTAAGTGATACCAAAGCCGTGTGAGAAGTAGAGAGCCTTACCTGCTGTGAGGTGCTTCTTAACTGTGGGCCATACTGAAATCTGACCTGCATCAGAGAGCAAGTACTCGATGATTGTAGCCTTCTGGCAAGCCTCCTCGATATCAAACAATGTCTCGCCCGGTACCCAGCCGTCCTCTACGGCCTTGTCCCAGCTCTTAGAATCCTTACGCTGACCTACGATTACATTGAAACCGTTGTCACGCAAGTTGAGTGACTGGCCAGGGCCCTGAACACCGTAACCAATAACTGCGATAGTCTCATCCTTCAATGTCTCCAAGGCCTTTGCCAAGGGATACTCCTCTCGTGTTACGACATTTTCCTCAACGCCGCCAAAAATCATCTTTGCCATAATTGTAAATTTTTTATTGTTATTAATTTTAAAAACTCTATTTATCTTGTTCCAGATTCTTCTGGCACTCTTTTACATAATCAAGATACTCGTCCAACAGCTCGCGGCGCGACTTGATAATTGCCACAGGACCCGAGCATACGAACTGATACAATCCGTAGGGCGAGAGCATTTGGTACAACTCGTTAATCTCCTCCTTGTGACCTGTCTTTTCGAGGACGATGAAGTCGTCGTGAATATCCAGAATGCGGACATTGTGGCGACGCACCAAATCCTCTACATTGCGGCCTCGTTGTACCTTGTAGAGAGCCACCTGTTGCAGAACCACCTCGCTGGGTGAGTAGCAGAAGACCTTCAATACATCAATCTTCTTTTCAATCTGCTTCACAAGGTTCGTAACCTTCTCCTCGTCGTTCTTCACAAAGATAGTATACTTGTGGATACCCTCGATGGCAGACTCCGAGGCTGTGAGTGACTCGATGTTTACATTACGATGGGTAAATACCGTTGTGATCTGGCTCAGCAAACCCACCTTGTTTTCCGAAAATACGGTTATGATAAACTCCTTCTCCATTGTCTTTTGCTGTTTACTTACTCCAATCGAATGTTGTGTACGGGCTGTCCTGCGGGTACCATAGGGAATACATTCTCCTCCTTCTCGACCCTAACCTCCAAGAGGAATGCTCCCTCGGTGTCGTGCATCTCCTTTACGGCATCTGCCAAATCCTCGTGACGCTCAACCAGGCGGTAGGGTATGCGGTTGGCCTTAGCCAAGAGTTCGAAGTCGGGGTTGGTAAGCTCGGTGAATGAGTAGCGGCGGTTGTAGAAGAGCTCCTGCCACTGGCGCACCATACCCAAGAAGCCGTTGTTCATAAGGATAATCTTCACGCCAACCTCCGATTGGTATATCGTTCCAAGCTCCTGCGATGTCATCTGCAAACCTCCATCTCCAACAAACAGACATACATCTCTCTCGGGAGCGCCAATCTTTGCGCCAATGGCGGCAGGCAGGCCGAAGCCCATAGTGCCCAAGCCACCCGATGTGATGATGCTGCGCGAACGCTTGAAGCGGAAGTAACGCGATGCGAACATCTGCTGCTGACCTACATCTGTAACCAAGATTGCATCGTCAAAACACTTTGCCACGGCATCTACCACCTCGCCCATACGCAGATGTGCACCGCGTGGCTCGATGGCTGGCTCAATGACATCTTCACGCTCGATGTTAGCGCATACGCGGAACTCGTCAATCCAAGCCGAGTGGTCGTTCTTTGTGATTTTCTCGGTGAGCAGCGGGAGAGTCTTCTTCACATCGCCCATCACGGGAACATCGGCGTATATAATCTTGTTTACCTCGGCGGGGTCAATCTCCATATGGATAACCTTGGCATTCATACCAAACTGTGTGGGGTCGCCCGTCACGCGGTCGTCAAATCGCATACCGATGGCAATAAGCAGGTCGCAGTCGCGGTTCTTGATATTCGGGCCATAGTTGCCGTGCATACCTAGCATACCCACATACTGCGGGTGGTCGGTAGGTAGAGCCGACAGGCCGAGGAGTGTCGATGCTGCGGGGATACCGCTCTTCTCCAAAAACTCCTTCAACTCCTGCTCTGCGCCACCCAAGATTACGCCCTGACCGATGAGTGCCATAGGCTTGCGCGAGAGGTTTATCAGGCGTGCCGCCTCCAAAATCTGGTCGTTGTCAACCTCGTGTGTAGGGATATAACTGCGAATAAACTTCTTAGGCTTATACTCAAAATCCATCAATCCGTTCTGTGCGTCCTTGGTAATATCAACAACAACGGGGCCGGGACGACCGCTCGATGCTATGTAGAATGCGCGGGCGATAGCCTCGGGAATATCCTCGGCACGCTTCACCTGACAGTTCCACTTGGTCACAGAGTTTGTAATCTCTATGAAGTTAATCTCCTGAAAGGCGTCTGTGCCCAGCGTGCTTGATGCCACCTGGCCACTGATAAGCACCACGGGTGTTGAGTCGAGCATAGCATCTGCCAAGCCTGTTACGGTGTTTGTTGCACCCGGACCTGATGTTACAATGCAGACACCTGTCTTGCCCGTTGCGCGAGCGTAGCCCTGTGCGGCGTGCAGTGCACACTGCTCGTGGCGTACCAAAATGTGGTTAAGCTGGTCGCGGTAGTTATAGAGCGCATCGTACACGGGAATGATAGCACCACCCGGGTAACCGAATATAGTCTCTACACCCTCGGCGATAAATGAACGAATTACAGCCTCCGAACCCGAAATGCGTGGCAAATCTTTGGGCTCGGGTGTGGGAATATTATCTGAAAAACCTGAAAAAGCCATATTAAGTTTTGGTTGTAGTGTTTCTTCTCTTTTCTCTTACTCCTCGGGAACAATTCTCACAGCACCTTGGTCTGCCGATGACACCAAGAGTGAGTATGCTCTGAGCGATTGAGGTATAACACGGTCGCGGTTCTGCGGTTTATGCACGCTCCACGCTGCCATACGCTCCGAGAGCTCCTCGTCTGTGATGCGCAGGTTGATTGAGCGAGCCGTGATATCAATGTCGATAATGTCGCCATTGCGGATAATGCCAATCTCACCTCCCGATGCAGCCTCTGGTGATATGTGGCCAATTGAAAGACCAGATGTACCACCCGAGAAACGACCGTCGGTAATCAATGCACACGCCTTGTCCAGGTGCTTTGATTTGAGGTAAGAGGTGGGGTAGAGCATCTCCTGCATACCGGGACCACCCTTCGGGCCCTCGTAGCGGATAACAACAACATCGCCAGCCTCAACCTCGCCACCGAGGATACCGTTCATAGCCTGCTCCTGTGACTCAAAGACCTTTGCTTTGCCGCTAAACTGCATCAACTCCTGCGCAACGCCAGCTGTCTTTACGATGCAACCCTTGCGAGCGATGTTTCCAGTGAGCACGGCCAAACCACCATCACGGAAGTATGCGTGGTCGAAGTTGCGGATGCAACCCTCGGCGTGGTCGTCGTCCATCTCCTTGTAGTATGTGGCCTGTGAGCCCATCTCGCGGCTGTAACGGTTTGCGGGTGCGCTGAGGTATACCTTGCGAGCCTCATCAGAGAAATTCTCCGAGCCGTAGTAATACTCATCAATAGCATCTGCCAGCGAAGCGTAGTCTACGCGCTTTGCAGTAGTGTCGATAAGGTCATTTGCAGCAAGTTCGCCCAAGATACCCATAATACCACCTGCGCGGTTTACATCCTGCATATGGTAGTGTCCGTTGGGTGCAACCTTGCACAAAACGGGGATATGGCGTGACAGACGGTCAATATCCGCCATTGTGAAGTCCACGCCAGCCTCGTGTGCTACGGCCAACAGGTGCAAAACAGTATTTGTAGAACCACCCATAGCAATGTCGAGCGACATAGCATTCTCAAAAGCGGCCTTTGTTGCAATCGAGCGAGGAAGAACTGAGTCGTCACCCTCGAAATAATATCTCTTAGCATTCTCAACAATCAACTTCGCAGCCTTTGCAAAGAGAGCCTTGCGATTCTCGTGCGTAGCAACGATTGTTCCGTTGCCCGGCAATGCCAAGCCGATAGCCTCGTTGAGGCAGTTCATAGAGTTTGCTGTAAACATACCTGAGCAAGAGCCGCAACCCGGGCAGGCGCAAGCCTCAATCTCGTCGGCATCTTCGTCGGTGCAATTCTCGTCGGCACTCAATACCATAGCGTCAATCAAATCGGCACCACGGCCACGGAAGTTACCCGCCTCCATCGGTCCACCCGATACGAAAACGGTGGGGATGTTAAGACGCATCGTAGCCATCAACATACCCGGCGTAATCTTGTCGCAGTTGCTGATGCAAACCAACGCATCGACCTTGTGGGCATTGGCCATATACTCTACCGAGTCGGCAATAATATCGCGCGAGGGGAGTGAGTAGAGCATACCGTCGTGACCCATAGCGATACCATCGTCGATGGCTATGGTGTTGAACTCGGCCGCAAAGCAACCCTGCTCCTCGATGAGCTGTTTTACATACTGTCCTATCTCGTGCAAATGAACATGGCCCGGTACCATCTGTGTAAATGAGTTGGCGATACCGATTACGGGCATACCCATCTGCTCCTTCTTCATTCCGTTTGCGCGCCACAAGCTTCGTGCTCCTGCCATACGACGGCCTACGGTCGTAATGGCGCTTCGTAACTGGTTTTTCATCTTCGATTCGATGTTTGTAGTTAAAAAAGCCTCTCTCCGTCAAGGAGAAAGGCTTATATTATAGTAAGTTACATATACATACAACCTTTCTCCCGTTATCTGCACAAGACCACGAGAAGAATTAGGTTAATGATATATAAACTTGCGTACATAATTCGTTTTTTTAATGTAATGCAAATATAATAGTAAAATTTATTAAAAACAAGATTTTTTCATTATTTCTTGCATATAAATTTATGTATATAATGCGATTGTATTGCAATATTGTTGATTATCTGTGCTTTGTAAGACATATTCGGGGCATAGATATTCGTAACAAAGTGTAACCTGTTGCCTTCTATGCCTCTTGTTTTTGGTTGATATTATTGCTCTTTTCTGGCTTTTGCGGCCTGTCGGATGTGTAATTCTCCTTGCGAATACTTTTTTGTAGTCTCTTAGAGTGCTTGGCTGAGTCGGTAATTGTAAGCCGTTGGCCATTGCCCGCGGGCGTTGAAATCACCTTTTTGGAGTTGATTAATTGGCTAATCATAAGGTCTGTCTTGTCGCGGTCGAGAGCAAAAGCAACCTCAATTTCGGCTGGATATACACTCTTGTAGCGATGCATAAAATCCAAGAGATTGGCTTGCGATGGACCTATCTTGCGTGGTTTTATCTTTCCTTCCGAGAGGCGGCCTATTATGCTGTGCATAGTGCTAAGATTTTGATAACCACCCAGGATTATCTTTGTTGAGTCGTTTTTTATTAGGTACGAGGGGAAGCCCGTTATGCCATTTCGACGGCAGCGCATACGCTCCTGCATAAAGTCTTGTGGAGCACTCCCCGTTGTGTATTCGTTGATAAACAGTGCAGCCTCGAAACCCGTCTCGGTGGCGAGTTCTACGATGACATCCATCTGCGATGTTCGGCGATTTTCTATAAAGGTGGCCTCGCGCAGGCGGCGCAAAAAATCTTTTGCCTTTGTGGGGTTTATCCGTTTTGCCGCCTCGTATGCTATGTTTTGAGGAAAACTCGACGGATAGCGCTCGCTGAAAAGCGACATATGTTCTATATTTACGGGCATACCGTGGCGAGCTGAGGCGGCTGCCCAGTTGTTGGCAATAATCTCGTTGGCGCGTGAGATAACGACACTCCGTGGACCGCTTATGTCGTACAGGGTGGTTATATCCTCGACGAGTCCACCCATAATAAATTCGATGTCTATCTTGTTGCCATACAGGTAGTCAAGCGCCCTGATGACGGGTTCGTTGCCCCAGCACCAGACGCACACGGGGTCGGTGAATTGGTAGATTTTGATTTTGTTCATCGTAGTGGTTTTGATTTGGTTTATTTTTCGGGGAGCAAAAAGCACGCCAATGCGCGAGGAGGAAAAGTATAATGGAAAATGGGCGTGGCTTTTGCAAAAATGAGTGGAAAAATGTATCTTTACACCAAATTTAGTTTTTACATTATGATTTATAACGAACGAGATTTGCGCCCCGAGACGGTTCGTATGTTGGCAGAGGCCGTTATGGCGGCTGCACGCACAGCACCTAAGGCTAAGGGACGAGACTTGGTTGAGATAGCTTTGGTGACCGATGAGGATATTGAGCGTCTGTCGCAGAAGATGCTTGAAATAAGCGCCGAGTCAGGCCTTAAATTCTTGTTGCGTGACGCTGGAAATATCCTGCAAGCGCAGGCTGTTGTTTTGATTGGCACGCGTGAGCCGCAGAGTGTTTGTGGCCTTAACTGTGGTTATTGCGGCTACAAGACCTGCGAGGAGAAACCTCAGTGCGCACCCTGCGTGATGAATAGTGTAGATGTAGGTATTGCCATTGGCTCGGCCTGCTCGACCATCGCAGACCTGCGCCTTGATTCGCGTGTGTTGTTCTCGGCGGGTTGGGCGGCAAAGCGTTTGGGTATAATGCCCGAGGTGGATACTATTTTTGCTATTCCGCTTAGCGTTTCGTCGAAAAATCCGTTCTTCGACCGCAAGTCACCCGTAAGTAAGTAATAAGTTGAAAATAAAAAATATAAAGATTATGGAGAGTAAAAAATCTGTTGTTTCGTCATTCGATGTTGACCATATCACCCTGAAAGAGGGTCTCTATCTGCGTTCGGTTTACACCATCAACGATGAGTTGGCCGTACACTCGTGGGATATGCGCTTCTGCGCTCCTATGGACCACGCTCCACTTGGCTCGGGCGAGGTGCATACCATCGAGCATTTGATGGCCTACCACCTGCGTCTGGACCCCGTTATTGGCAAGAGTATTGTATCGTTCTGCCCGATGGGTTGCAAGACCGGTTTCTACCTGTCTACTATGAATGATGTTACAGCGGAGCAGATTCGTGAGGCTTTGGCGCGTGTCTACAAGCAGGCATTCCCGCTCAAATCGAAGGATGATATAGTAGGTCTTAACGAGGTGCAGTGCGGTAATCCGGGATTGTTTGCCGTGGCTTCGACAAACCGTGCTATGGCGCAGTATATGCGTTGCCTCTACACTCGCGAGCAGGCCGAGGCAGCAGGTATTGAGTCAATCTATAACTCTTGCTGCTAATGAAGTATCTGGTTATCACTCCCACCGAGCGCGAGTATCGCAATATGTGTCGTGCTATTGAGCGTGACGATTTGAAGAATAGTTATACCGTGGTGCGTAGTAATGTTGGCAAGGCTCTCTCGTCGGCCAATACGGCGCGTGCCATTATGCAGGCCAAGGGCGATTATAACCGTGTGGCTGTTGTAGGATATGCGGCATCTACTCTGGACCGTAAGCGTGGTGATATTGTTGCTCCGCGCGTGGCTCGTTATCACGACTGCCGTATCCCTGGCGACTTTGTTCCCGAGCTCACCGACCCGCATCCGTTGTTGGGCCACGATGATGCTGTTGTGTGGACGGGTGACTCGTTTGTCGACGCCGAGATTATCACCGAGGTTAAGAACCGCTATGGAATGAAGTCGGGACTCTTCGATATGGAGGCTACGGCTATCTGTCAGGCTGCCGAGTTGTTCGACCTGCCCGTTGTGGTGGTTAAGATGGTGTCGGATGTGCCCGAGGATGGCGACACGGAGCATTCGTACGATGAGTTTGTGAACGCGCATACCGATTTCAGTGTTTTTGTAGATTATCTTGAAAATCTTAAATAGCAGATGTATAGTGAATTAGCATACGGCCTTCTGTTGCCATTTGTCGGCACATCGCTCGGTGCAGCGATGGTCTTTTTCTTGCGTGGCGAGATGCCCGCGTGGGTGCAAAAGATGTTGTTGGGTTTTGCCTCGGGTGTGATGATTGCCGCCTCGGTGTGGTCGTTGCTGATTCCTTCTATTGATATGACAGCCGAGGGTGGCGGCATAGCGTGGTTGCCTGCTGTGCTGGGATTCTTGGCTGGTATGTTCTCGCTGTTGATATTCGACAGCCTTGTGCCGCACCTTCACCTGGACTCTGATGAGCCCGAGGGTGTGAAGTCGGGTTTGGGGCGTTCGACAATGCTCTTCCTTGCCGTTACGCTCCACAATATCCCCGAGGGAATGGCTGTGGGTGTGGTCTTGGCTGGTGCTATGGCCGATAGTGCAGGTATCTCGATGGCGGGCGCGTTGGCTCTCTCGATAGGTATTGCTATTCAGAATTTCCCCGAGGGCGCAATCGTCTCTATGCCCTTGAAGCAGAGCCTTAAAAGTCGTTGGAAGGCCTTCTCTTATGGCGTTGGGTCGGGCGTTGTTGAGCCTTTGGCGGGATTGGTGACGATACTGCTCATTGATGTTCTGCAACCCGTGTTGCCATTCCTGCTGGCATTCGCAGCGGGTGCAATGATATATGTAGTTGTTGAGGAGTTGATTCCCGAATCCCAGAGTGGCCGTCACTCCAATATAGCAACCATCGGCGTAGCGTTGGGTTTCGCGCTGATGATGATGTTGGATGTGGCGTTAGGGTAGCGTGAGGGCGCGGGTAGTCGTGAAATGAGCCTTACCCGCCAAGCGGAATGAGTCCCACCCGCACGAATTGCTATTCTGTTATAATATCAGGATTTGCCTTGCAGACGCTGGCGATAAGGGCATCGGCCTCGCGACAAGATACATAGATACGTGACTCGTAAATATCTTCAATCTCGACAAAATTATTCCACTCCGAGGCGTAGATTGTTATCGCCTCGAACTCCCTGATGTCGAAATATTTGCCATAATAGCCGAAGAATCCTGCGCTACCGAATAGTAGCATTGTCCAGCGTAGTTTCTCCTTGTCAACCTTTCGAATGTGGGCAATCTCGTTTACATCTATCTCGGTGATGTCGAAGATGCATTGTATCTCTAATGTATTGTCCAGCATCACGATACGGCGCGGAATGGACAACACCATAAGCGCTATCAGTGCCAGCACAAACGACACAAACCACGCAGAGAAGAATCCTCCCGTGTAGAGCGTATATAGCAAGACACTGCCCGCCGCGCATAGCAAAAGCATAAGCACGGTGAGAACTATGGTGCGACGGTCGAATTTATAATCAAAGCTGCGTTTCACTCTCTGCATTTATTATAGCCTCGGCTATGAGCATATCCGAGGGGGTAGTTATCTTTATATTCTCGCGCTCACCTTCTACAAGAGTCACGCTATATCCTGCGGCCTCCATCACCGAGGCATCGTCGGTAAATGTTGCCGAGAATGGCTGTTCGTAGGCTTTGTGTAACTTCTCGGCATTGAATACCTGCGGAGTCTGTATCATACGGAGCGCCGAGCGGTCGATGATTTGAGACGACTCGCCATCGACAATGCGGTAAGAGTCTGTGGGTGCTACGGCTGGTATCACGGCCTCGTGCTTCTCGGCTTCGAGGATGAGTTTTATAATCAGCTTTTTTGATACCAGAGGTCGCACGGCATCGTGTATGCCAACAATCTGCACACCCTCGCTCAATGCAGCCAAGCCACTCTTTACAGAGTGAAAACGCTCCTTGCCACCGAGTGCAATCTTGTGGCGTGCCACATCAAAACGCGCAGCGATATTCTTCCACAACTCAATATGCTCCTCGGGCAGCACAACGACAATCTCCGACGAGGGTAGCGCCTCGTGTATGCGATTTATCGAGCGTGCCAAAATAGGCTCGTTGTCGAGCATCAGGAACTGCTTGGGGAGCGCACCTCCCATACGACGGCCCGAGCCGCCAGCCACTATAATTATGCCTATCTTTGCCATATTAATTTCTTGCCAAAACCGAGCGTGTTATCGGTGAGTTTTAGGAAGTCTGCCTCCAATCGCCATAGATGAAGGTCTGCTACCATAGCATAGGGAAAAGCCTTGATATATTGCATCTTATCGCCCTCTACGGCCTGCTTCACTGTGCCCGTAATCTGCAAACCTTGTATCTTGCCTACGGTGCGTGTTTCCAGCACTATGGATGCCGCCACGCGGTTATTCTCGCACATCATCTTACCGTGTGTAGTGGCGGGGGCGGTGGTGAATATAAAGGCTGCCGACTCTGTATCGTAGGCATAGAAACAGTTGCAACAGTAGGGCGCACCATCGGCCGTTGATGTGGCCAGGGTCAGGATGTGGTGGCGCGAGATAAACTTCTCTATTTTTTTGTCGATTTGCATAGGCTTATCTTCTTCTCTTCTTTTCCTTCTTTTTAGTCTCCTTTACCTCCTCCGTAGGCTGTTCTGCGGGGACGCTTGCAGGCTTTAACTCGATGCTGTCGAGTTGTGTTACAATCATATCGGGTGTTGCCGTGCCGTTAAGTTCGGCTACAATGCGGTCGCGTATCAGCTCGAAGGCCTCTACATTCTGCTTGGCGATAGGCTCGGCAGGCTCCTGAGGCACCTTCAAGGGGTCGATGTTTGTGCCATTTTTCCAAATACGATAGTCGAGGTGCGGGCCCGTAGATGTTCCCGTGCTACCTACATAGCCGATGAGCTGTCCTTGCGATACGCGCGAGCCCTGCTTGATACCCTTGGCGAAGCCACTTAGGTGGAGGTATCCCGTTACGAGATTGCCGGCGTGCTTGATTTTGAGCGTATTACCACCGCCACCGCCCCAGCCTTTGAATGTAACCACGCCATCTGCTACGGCGTGTACGGGCGTGCCCTTAGGCGCTGCGTAATCTACGCCGAGGTGCGGACGATATACGCGATGTACGGGGTGTAGGCGCGAGCGCGAGAAGCGCGAACTGATGCGTGAGAATTTAAGAGGAGCCTTCAACAGCTGCTTGCGCAACGATGCTCCGTTGTACTCCCAATATTGCAACTTGCCGTTCTGCTTGAAGGGGATGGCGTATACCTCCTTGCCGCCGTGTGTGAACTTAGCGCCCCAGATGCGACCTATACCCACATGGGTAGTGTCAATAAGCTTCTCGTCATAAATCACGGTGAAGTGGTCGCCCTTCTGTATACCGAAGAAGTCGACAGTCCACTGATATATATCCTCCAACTCGGCAGCCAAGGCGTAGGGCAGGCTGTCGCGCATAATAGCGCCCCAGAGCGACGACTCGATTACAGACGAGCGGTGCTGGCGCTTTATTGTAACCTCCTTCTCGCCCTTCTCAACGGTTATAGAGTCGTTGCGGAAACCAAAGACTATGTACTCGATAACATCTTTTTCGTAGACAAAGTAATCGAGTTTGTCGGCTCCCGTAGAGTCCTTTGCAATGAATGCCGTGTATGGACGGTCGGCGCGTATCTGACGAAGTGGAAATACATCCTTTGCTACCTTGTCCAGCTTATCTACCGTGGTGGCTCCCACGCCATAGCGGGCAAGTATCTTGCCGAGCGTCTCACCCGAGGCGATAGTGCCGTTTTCGGTACGATAGTTGTCGGCAATTATGCCGTAGAGAATGGTGGGTTGAATCTCCTGCTCCTCTTGTTTCGTGTTCTCGCCAGAGTTGTTACGACAAGCAATGGGCAAGAATAATAGGAGTATAAGTGTAAAATTAATTATTCGCTTCATAATAGCACAAAATTAATAAAAATATTAGATACATAGGGCCTGTTTAGCCCTAAAAACCAACAAAAAGCGTAAAAAAATGATATTGGCGTTGGAATGTTGCAAATAAATGACTATCTTTGACCGAATTGTGTAATTATGCGTGTTTGCGCAGTGTAAATATTACTATCCTAAGAACGCTATGAGCTTCCTATTGAAACTACTATCATACCTCTATCAAATGGCGATTAATGTTCGTCATTTGATGTTTGATTGGAAGATTCTCAAATCAGAGAAGTTCAAGACTCCCATCATCTGTGTCGGTAATATCACCGTGGGTGGAACAGGCAAAACACCTACCGCCGAGATGATTGTTGAGTATATGAAGGATTACTACAATGTGGCTATCCTATCGCGCGGATATGGTCGTCGTACAAAGGGATATATCGAGGTCAAGACCTCGTCGTCGTATCGTGATGTGGGCGATGAGCCGTTGCAGATTAAGTTGAAGTATCCCGACACTTTGGTAGTGGTGTGCGAGAAGCGCGCCGAGGCCATTCGTCGTATTGAGGCAGAGCATCCCGAGATAAATCTTATCGTTATGGACGATGGTTTACAGCATCGTTATGTGGATCCAAAGATTAATGTGGTTATTGTCGATTCGACACGCCCCTTCTACGAGGATAGCTTCCTGCCCGCGGGTACATTGCGCGATAAGCCAAAGTCGTTGGACCGCGCTCACTACTTCATCGTAACGAAGTGCCCCACAGATATGTCGCCTCTCGACCAGCGTATGTGGCGTAAGCATCTGCATAAGATAGCCTATCAGCGTGTATACTTCACACGCGTGATACCTACGCCTCCCGTGGCACAGTTCCCGACGCAGAACTCGCTAAACCGTGGTGATGAGGTTATTGTAATGTCGGGTATTGGCAACCCCAAGGCATTTATATCGGGTGTTAGAAGACATTATAAGGTTGTGAGTACAATTACATACCCCGACCATCACACCTACTCGGTAACGGATATAGAGCACATTGTGGCACAGTTGAAAAAGCATCCTAATGCAATGTTGCTTACAACCGAGAAGGATGTTGTGAAGTTGCGTCGCAGTCGTCGTGTGCCCGATATTCTGCGCGAACGATTGTTCTATCAGCCTGTTAAGGTTGAGTTTATTGAGGGCTCGGATAGTGACTTCCTCGGAACATTGAAGAGTGATTTGGAGGGTAAGTTGCATTTGGACTCTATCCCTAAGATACAATAGGCAAAAAATAGTAATCAATATGGTAAATAAGGTAATTTTGGTAGGTAATGTGGGCCTCGACCCCGAGGTGCGCACAACCGAGTCGGGCGTGAAGGTTGCCCGCGTGCGTTTAGCTACAACGGAGCGTATATATAATCGTCAGACAAATGAGAATACGGAGCTTACCGAGTGGCATACAATCACTCTGTGGCGTGGTTTGGCAGATGTTGTTGACCGCTATGTTCGCAAGGGTAGCCAGCTCTATATTGAGGGCCGTCTGCGCACACGCGAGTGGACCGACAAGGATAATATCAAGCGTTACACTACGGAGATTATGGCCGATGATATGAAGTTGCTCGGTCGCCGTTCGGATAACCAGCAGGGCGCAGCTCCTCAGCAGGGTGGATATTCGCAGTCTCAGGGTGCAGCATCTTACGCTCAGCCCCAGTATGCACAGCCTGCGGCTCAGCCCGCACCTGCGGCATCTATCCCTACACCGCAAGATGACCCCGATGACTTGCCGTTCTAGAAGAAATAGAACTCGTCATTCAATTTCATAAACGCAAAAAAAGGTGTCCAAACGGACACCTTTTCTTATATATACTCTATGTAGATTACTCTATCTCGCACTTCACGCACTCGATACCTACTCTTTTTAGCAGATTTAGACCATCTACCGAGTGGTAGTCGTCGCAGTATACCACGCGCTTGATACCCGCCTGAATGATGAGCTTCGAGCACTCGATGCAGGGCGCAGCCGTAATATATAAGGTAGAGCCATCGCAGTTGTTGGCACTCTTTGCTACCTTAGTAATGGCGTTGGCCTCGGCGTGCAGTACATAGGGCTTTGTCTTGCCCGTAACCTCGTCCTCGCAGATATTCTCAAAGCCCGACGGTGTGCCGTTGTAGCCGTCCGAGATAATCATCTTATCCTTGACGATGAGTGCACCCACCTGACGGCGTACGCAGTACGAGTTCTCGGCCCACACGCGCGCCATACGCAGGTAACGCATATCGAGTTGTCGTTGTTTCTCCTCTTCGTATCCCATAGTTGTATTGTTTAGGTGGCAGCCGAAGCCGCCACCATATATTACATATTCTTACCGTGGCACTGCTTGTACTTCTTACCGCTACCGCAGGGGCAGGGGTCGTTGCGGCCAACCTTCTTCTCGACCTTGATAGGTGCGGGCTTAGACTTCTCGGCCTGACCTGCCGCCGCAGCTGCTGCCATACGCGATGCCTGCAACTTGTTTACATCGACCTTAGCCTTCTGCTGGCGCTGCTGCTGAACAGCATCGGGGTTGTTCTCGCGCACGGGGATATATGCCTTGTTCAAGATTGCGAGAGCCTCGCGGTTTACTTTGAGCAACATCTTCGAGAAGAGCTGGTAAGATTCCAACTTGTAAATCAACAACGGGTCTTTCTGCTCGTACTGTGCATTCTGTACGCTATGGCGCAACTCGTCCATCTCGCGCAGGTGCTCACGCCAAGCATCGTCGATAGTTGTGAAGAGCACAATCTTCGAGAAGACCTTGTAAATCTCATAACCATCGGTCTCCTTGCAACGCTGCAACTCAACGGGTACATGGAAGCCGAGGTGACCATCGGTGATGGGGAAATGGATTGTGCGGTCCATATTGAGCTCGTTATCCTTGTAGATAGCCTCCATAGTGTTGCGAACGGTGTCGGCAACGGCCTTCTGGCGGCGTGCAAAGAGAGTACGCAAATCCTCTACAATCCACTCAACAATCTCCTTTGGCTTAGCGGCGTTGTACTTAGCCTCGTCAAACGAGGGCTGCAATGCCACCTCACGGATAAGCTCAAACGAGAATGACTCGTAGTCCATACCCTCGTGCGACTCCATAAAGTTCTCAGCGAAGTCGTACATAATATTGTTGAGGTCAATCTCAATCTGCTCGCCATAGAGAGCGTGGCGACGACGCGTGTAGATAACTTCACGCTGTGAGTTCATCACATCGTCATACTCCAACAGGCGCTTACGGATACCGAAGTTGTTCTCCTCGACCTTCTTCTGAGCACGCTCGATAGCCTTGGTCATCATCGGGGCCTGGATAACCTCACCCTCCTTCAAGCCCATTCTATCCATCATCGATGCGATACGCTCCGAGCCGAACAGACGCATCAAGTCGTCCTCCAACGATACGAAGAACTGTGATGAACCGGGGTCACCCTGACGACCCGAACGACCACGCAACTGGCGGTCTACACGACGGCTCTCGTGACGCTCCGTACCGATGATTGCCAAACCACCTGCGGCCTTAGCCTCGGGCGAGAGCTTGATATCGGTACCACGACCTGCCATATTGGTAGCGATGGTAACCTGACCTACACGACCAGCCTCGGCAACAACCTGTGCCTCCAACTGGTGCTGCTTAGCGTTCAATACATTATGCTTGATGCCGCGCAATTTAAGCATACGGCTCAACAACTCCGAAATCTCGACAGATGTAGTACCAACCAACACGGGGCGCTTAGCCTCTACAAGGCGTACAACCTCGTCGATTACGGCGCTATACTTCTCGCGCTTGGTCTTGTAAATCAAATCCTCGCGGTCGTCACGCAAGATGGGACGGTTGGTGGGGATAACCACAACATCCAACTTGTAGATGTTCCAGAACTCCGATGCCTCGGTCTCGGCAGTACCTGTCATACCTGCCAGCTTGTGGTACATACGGAAGTAGTTCTGCAATGTGATAGTTGCGAAGGTCTGCGTTGCAGCCTCTACCTTAACGCGCTCCTTAGCCTCGATAGCCTGATGCAGACCATCAGAGTAGCGACGGCCGTCCAAGATACGACCAGTCTGCTCGTCGACAATCTTCACCTTGTTGTCCATAACCACATACTCCACATCCTTCTCGAACATAGAATATGCCTTCAAGAGCTGATTTACGGTGTGAACGCGCTCCGACTTGATTGAGTAGTCGTTGATAATCTCGTCCTTGCGCTGTGCCTTCTCCTCGATAGTCATTTCGCTCTTCTCCAACTCGGCAACCTCCGTTCCGATGTCGGGAAGCACGAAGAACTTATCCTCGTTGAAGTACTTTGACAACACCTCGTGGCCCTTGTCAGTGAGCTCCACCGAGTGCAACTTCTCGTCAATTACGAAGTACAAGTCGTCGGTAATCTCGGGCATACGACGGTTGTTGTCCTGCATATAGATGTTCTCAGTCTTCTGGAACTGCACCTTGATACCCTGCTCCGAGAGGAACTTGATAATAGGCTTATACTTGGGTAGACCCTTGTGTGCACGGTAGAGCAATACGCCACCCTCGTCGGGCTTACCCTCCGAGAAGAGACGGCGTGCCTCGGCAACAAGGCTTGTAACAAGATTCTTCTGAATGCTGTACAGGTGCTCGATAGCGGGACGGTACTCCTCAAACATCTGGTCGTCACCCTTGGGCACGGGACCTGAGATGATAAGCGGCGTACGGGCATCGTCAATCAATACTGAGTCAACCTCATCGACAATAGCGTAGTGGTGCTTGCGCTGTACCAAATCCTTGGGCGAAGAGGCCATATTGTCGCGCAGGTAGTCGAAGCCATACTCGTTGTTTGTACCGAAGGTAATGTCGGCCATATATGCCTTGCGGCGTGCCTCCGAGTTGGGCTGGTGCTTGTCGATGCAATCTACCGACAGACCGTGGAACTCGTACATAGGACCCATCCACTCTGAGTCACGACGAGCCAAGTAGTCGTTCACAGTTACCACATGCACACCCTTGCGAGCCAAGGCGTTAAGGAATACGGGGAGTGTTGCAACCAAAGTCTTACCCTCACCGGTGGCCATCTCGGCAATCTTACCCTTGTGAAGAACAACACCACCAAAGAGCTGCACATCGTAGTGAATCATCTCCCATTTGAGGTCGTTGCCAGCAGCAACCCAGTGTGTCTGGTAGATAGCCTTGTCCTCCTCGATTGTGACGAACTCCTTATGTGCTGCGAGGTTGCGGTCGAAGTCGTTGGCAGTAACCACCACGGTCTCGTTCTGCGTGAAACGGCGTGCCGTATCCTTCATAATAGCAAAGGCCTCGGGCAAAATCTCGTCCAGCTGCTGCTCGATTTTCTCGTCAATACGCTTTGTTGTAGCCTCGATATCCTTTGAAATCTTCTCCTTCTCCGAGAGTGAGATGTCAGCCTTCTCCAACTTCTCTTTCTGCTCTACGATGTGAGCCTCGTCGGCTGCGATGAAATCGGCAATGCGACGCATAAGAGCGGCACTGCGCTCACGCAACTCGTCATTGCTCAACTTCTCGATTGAGGGGTATACCTCCTTGATTTTACGAACATAAGGCTCAATCTGCTTGCGGTCCTTGTCTGCTTTTGAACCGAAGAAGAGCTTAATTACATTACTTAAAATATCCATATTTTATACTTTATTTTCTATGCGTAAATCATTAATCCTACAAATATAATGCTTTTTAGCCAAACGGCAAAATATTAGACCTCAATGGTTTTAATATTTCATCATTTGGCTAAATTATATCTCAAAATGAGTTGCATTTAATCTTCGTCGTCGGGAATTTCCTCCTCCTTGGGTTGGGATAGAGCCGAAAGAATTCGCTTGCCTACGGGGCAGGTTGCACACAACCTATCGCGACAATATTCGAACGAGAGTTGCAACAGAGCCTGACTATCGAATGCCGTGCGAGCCAGCGGGCCGTAGCTGTTCCATTGTGCTATTATTGAGTTCTTCTCGGCGGGCAACTCCTCCAAGAGTGAAAGCGCGCGTGAGCGCAGTTTCTCATTCTCGGTATATGCCGAGTAGGCAAACTGCATCTGCGATACGAGGTTGATAGCTAGCAGGTCGGTCTTGGTGCGGCCCATTCGTTTGGACACAGGGCGAGAACTCTTTGCGGGTGTGTAGTGCGTAAGCCAGTAGGGTAGTGTCTCACAGCTGAACATTTCGTATACCTCCTGGCTGGTGCTACACATCAACATACGGTCCATCATATCACGCGTATGCGTGAGGAAGTTAGCAATCTGCGACAGGCGCAACACAGGGTGGTTGTTGGGAAATATCTTTGTTAGTTTCCACTCCGAGGCGCGCATAGGAGTGATGGAGTATTTCGCTGAGAGATACTCGAAGTTGCGCTTCAAGTCCAGAATGTATGTGTCGTGGGGATATAACTCCAACAATCCCGACGCTCCGATGAGCATAGCCTCGATATTCTGAGGTACTTGTCTCTCGCGCAGAATTATTGCGTAGGATACACGATGTGCCAAGGTGAAGAAGGCCTCCTTGTTATCAACGCCACCCATCGTGCGAAGCAGCATAATGTAGAATGTCTGGGGCCAGTTTTCGCCACACTCCCTATATATGGCGTTGATATCTCGATTCTTGCGTTCGAGACGCTCGAAGCCGAGCTTGGTGTATAGTTCGAGTTGTTGGAGTCGCGGGAGTGATGACAAATAACCTCCGCAGCCGAAGTATGACGCTCCGGCTTGCAGACGATTAATGTGTCGTTTTCGCTCCTCCATCTATCTCAGTTACAATAGATTCAATTCGAGCAGAGCCTCTTCGCTCATCATACTCTTGTCCCAAGGTGGCTCGAATGTGAGAATTATATTTACCGAGCTGACGCCAGCAACCTTACCTACCTGTGTGTTAATATCGTCGATAAGCATATCGGCCATAGGGCAATTGGGCGCCGTGAGCGTCATTCGTATATTTGCTACACCCTCGGGGTCGAAATCTATCTCATAGATAAGACCGAGGTCGTAGATATTTACGGGTATCTCGGGGTCGTAGATGTTTTTCAGCGTGAGAACTATCTCGTGCTCTACTTTTAGAATCTCTTCCGGTGTCATACTATCATTATCTATGCTTTGGCGTTGAAAGCCAAGGCGTACATCTTCATCTGTTTAATCATCGCAACAAGACCATTGCTTCGTGTGGGTGAGAGGTTCTCACCCAAGCCGATGGCGTCGATGAAATATAAATCCAAGTCGATAATCTCCTGTGGCGTGCGACCATTCATCACGCGAATGAGCAGCGCGATTATACCCTTGGTGATTATGGCGTCGCTGTCGGCAGCGAAGTATACCTTGCCATCTTCTACGCGTGCATCTACCCATACGCGCGACTGACACCCCTTGATGACATAGTTGTCGGTGCGGTGCTCATCAGCGATGGCGGGCAGCGTGTCGCTAAGCTCAATCAGGTAGTCGTATTTGTCGAGCCACTCGTCAAATACCGAAAACTCCTCGATAATCTCCTCTTGAATCTTATCAGTCATATCTTGTTTAGTATAAAATCGTTAAATCTTCGCCCTCAGATGCTGCTGGCTCGCCAATGCCTATGAGCAGGGCCTGCGTGGGAGCAAGTGAGGTCATATCTACATTCTCATCACGACGCACAGCCTTAACGCCTCCGCCGAAGATTACCAATGGCACCTGTGTGTCGTAACGATACATCGAGCCCGACTGCGAGCGTACTCTATCCTGCTCCTCAATCCAGCCCGGCATAAGGTTGATGATAACATCGCCCGAGCGACGCGGGTAGTATCCGTTCTGTATCTTGCGACCATATCCCGAACCGAAGTAGCTGTTACGCATGGCCTCGGCCGAAATGGCGTGCGACACACCGCGCAACTGCATTATGAATGTTGCAACATCGTGCTGTATCTCAGTTAAAGATAGTTTCTTGCTCTCTATGAGGTTGTGGTTGAGGTATATGGCTCTGTCAATGCAACCCAATACCCACTCGCCATTGCCATACTTCGAACCTATATACGCATTGGTGATAACCTCAGCTTGACGCACATTGAAGCACTCACGCTCCTTACCCGGAGGGTTGAACGAGGGGCTTGTGCCGTGGTCCGATGTAAGGGTGATTAGCACCTGCTCGGGGTTTTTAACCTGCGCCAAAAGGAAGGTGATAAAATCGCCCAAATCTCTATCCAAGCGATAGAGCATATCCTCATACTCCACCGACTCGGGACCGTAGCGACGGCTGATGTAACGGGACGCATCGAGAACGATATTCAGCATATCGGGCACCTCGTCTTGACCCATCTCGCACTTTGCAAATACCTGCTTAGCAAATGCCAATGTAGCGCTATTTCCCGCGGGCGTATAACACAACTTCTCGAAATTTTCGCTTGTATGTGCTTTGATGTCAAGACCTTTCTCGGTGATGAGGTCAATGCGCTTGTTGTTCTTGCTCTGTATGCCCTCAATGGCGCACACCTGCGAGTTGTGGTAGCTGTCGTAGGGAAGAACGGGTGTCCAGCGCTTCTCCAAGTAGTTGAAGTTCGTCAGCTCGCGATTGTACGATGTAATCCACTCGGGCAGATTTTTCGTGTAGTACGACGATGTTGTCCACGCCGATTGCACGGTCTCCATCCAGTACACCTCGCCTGCGTGACCTGCCATAATGATGGCCGATGTTGGCTCCATAGCAATGGTTGCAATGCGGCTCTTGGCATCGTGTTCCAGCATAGCATCGGCGAGCGTTTGTGCCGTGAGGTTGCGAGGCGAGTAGTTACCCGACCCTGCGCTATAATTCAGGCTCTGCTCCTTCTTGTCGTCGATGAGGTTTATCTGCGAGTTTGTCACATAATCAAACCATCTGTCAGCCACAACACCGTGGATTGAGGGCGTAGCGCCTGTTGCGATTGTTGCCAACGATACGGGTGTGGTGGTCTGCATATAGTTGTAAGATGCGTTTGTAAACCACTGTCCGTTATTGGTTAAACGGCGAAATCCATTGTTTGAGAAGTTGTAGGCGTAACGCTCCAAGTCGTCAGCTCGCATCGAGCTAACCACGATATTTACAACCACACGGGGCTTTGTTGCCGCCACGCTATCGAGTGACGAGAGTGCCAGCAGGGCAGTTGTCAAAAGTATATAAAGCGAAAATCGTTTCATAAAAAAATAATTACGGTCGCAAAAATACTAAATATAATTTATAAATA
Source organism: Alistipes sp. (assembly GCA_045655585.1). Classification (GTDB taxonomy): domain Bacteria; phylum Bacteroidota; class Bacteroidia; order Bacteroidales; family Rikenellaceae; genus Alistipes. The sequence continues at coordinate 43,425 of JAZOPO010000028.1, forward strand.
GTTCTTAAAATACTCTTTTTCCAAATCGAAGCAGATGGCAGGATTTTCGGTATTCAGTTGCTCAATCTGTTTCAACATATTCTGGCAGAACTTGCGATGCGCCTCACTCTCGGGGTTGAATGGGCGGTGCTCGGTGGCTACTGTGATGCCATCTATGCGTTTAATCAAGTCGAGTGTCTCAGGCGCAAATGCCGCCTGCGAGAAGCGTTCCCAAATGTAATCTACGGCCAGCGATGAGGGGTGAGCCATATCGTCAGCATAGAAGCGGTAGTCGCGTAGCTCGTCCATCATAATCTCGTACGATGGGAAGTAGTCGGCATTATCTGCCTGTCGCACAATTACTGCTATTGCAACACGCAGTGTGGCCTTGCTAAGCGAGTTCTGCTCCAATCCATCTCCGAGGTGTCGCACGGGGCTAAGCGTAAATATTACTCGTTTGCCAGCCAGCACTCCGCTGAGAAGTTCTGTGTATCGTCGCACGATATTATCAACAGAGAGCATCTGGCGTGTAAATGTCGCCTTAGGTTGTTTGTGGCAGTTTGCAACAACCTTTGAACCAATGCGATAGACAAATGCTGTGCCGAATGTTATAATCACTACATCAGCTTTGGCCAGAGCCTCTGCTCCGAGCATAACGGCACTGCGCATCTGCTCCAAGGCAGTGTCGGCGTCGGTGTGCGAGAATGTCGAGTGAAAGTCGTAGTTAAACCACACTCCACCACCCTGATGCAACTCCTGCTTTGTGGGCAGTGCGTTGATGTTGTGACCTGCTTCGGCAAAGCGTTCTATGGCGCAAGCGATAGATTCGGGGTTGAAGAGAATACCCGTAGGCGATGCTGTCGTCGAGAACTTGGTGCGTTGCAGTCGCTTTGCTATGTTGTCAGCAAAGCACGAGCCGAGCGAGAGTATTCGCTGGTGATGACCGATTTTTTTGTCAAACGGCTTTATGTCTATTAGGGTGTGAAACTGCATTGCTTAAAAGTTATATCTCGCTTAGTTCTAACCAGCGCATCTCCTTCTCTTCCAAGATGTTAATAATTTCGCCTATGCGGTCGGCTGCGGCAGTGAGCTCCTCGTGTGACAATGTTCCCGACGATAGCTTCTCCTCCAACGACTGCTTCTCACTCTCCAACTGCGGAATCTCGCTCTCCAACTGCTCCAACTCGCGTTGCTCCTTGTATGAGAGTTTGCGGCGTGCTGGTGTGGCGCTATGCTCCACCTTGGGTTTGTTCTTCTGCGCCTTCTCGGCTGCTACCTTCTGCTGGCGTGCCTCCTCGGCCTCCTGCTCCTTGATATATTCGCGGTACTCGCTATATTGACCAACAAAATCCTTCACGCGACCTCCCTCGCGGAAGATGAAGAGGTGGTCAACGGTCTTATCCAGAAAGTAACGGTCGTGCGATACAATCATCAGACAGCCCTTGAACGACATCAGATACTCTTCCAACACATTGAGCGTCAGGATATCCAAGTCGTTGGTAGGCTCATCGAGGATAAGCAGGTTGGGGTTGCGCATCAACACTGTCAAAAGATACAATCGGCGCTGCTCGCCACCGCTGAGAATTTCCACACGCTTGTTGAGCGTCTCGGGAGGGAATAAAAAGCGGTTGAGCATCGTGGTGGCCGATACGCTATGGCCATCCGAGGCTTCAATTGTCTCGGCTATATCCTGTACAATTTCGAGAACGGTCTGACCCGCCTTGAAGTCGATACCCTTCTGGCGGTAGTATCCAATTCGCAGGGTCTCACCACGCTCGATTTTTCCTGCGTCGGGCTGCAAATTGCCCGTCATAAGATTGAGGAATGTACTCTTTCCTGCACCGTTCTTACCTACAATTCCTACGCGCTCGTAGCGTGTGAACTTGTAAGAAAAATCGTCAAGCATAGTACGCTCGCCAAAGCTGAGCGACACATCTTCGCAGTCGATAATCTTGCTGCCGAGGCGTGATGTCGCCACATCTATGCTCATATCCTTGCGCGCCAACGATACTGAGGCCTTGTCTTTGAGGTCGTAGAAGGCGTTTATGCGGTAGCGGGCCTTACCCGTGCGGGCTTGCGGTGTGGAGCGAATCCACTCCAACTCGCGACGCAGAAGGTTACGCGCCTTGTCGATATTTGCCTGCATATTGGTATATCGCTCCTCGCGCTTTTCGAGGAACTCGGAGTAGTTACCACGATATACAAACAACTCGCCACGGTCCAGCTCAAATATGGTGTTACATACACGGTCCAGGAAATAACGGTCGTGGGTTACCATCAGCAGCGTGCAGCGCGACTTTTGGAGGTACGACTCGATGTACTCGATGATGTCTATGTCGAGGTGGTTGGTAGGCTCGTCCATAACCAGAAAGTCGGCCTCCTGCAACAACATAAGCGCAATGGCGGCACGCTTTGCCTCGCCTCCCGACAACTCGCCCATAGGCTGGTCCAGACGCGAGAGCTTCATCGACGAAAGAATCTGCTTGATGCGCTGCTCGGCACTCCATCCGTCTACGGCGTCCATAGCGGCCATTGCCTGCTCAATCTCGCGCTCGTTGCCCGATGTTATGGCCTGCTCGTAGCGGCGGATAACATCGTAGGTGTTACCAAGTCGAGAGTAGACCTCATCGAAGAGTGTGTTTTGCGGATTGAAGTCTATGGTCTGGTCGAGGAAGGCGACCTTTATATCCTTCATAAACTTTATCTCGCCACCACGGTCCGATGAGTCCAGTCCGGCCAATATCTTCAACAACGAACTCTTACCCGTGCCGTTGGGTGCTATGAGTGCAATCTTGTCGCCCTCGTTGATGTTGAACGAGATGTTGCGAAAGAGCACTTTGTCGCCATACGACTTGCTGATATTTTCTACTTGAAGGAAACTGGCCATATAAATATATGTATACTCTGTAAATTACTTAATAATAATTGTCTGCTCAGCATTGCCCTTAGCCTTGGCTGCCTTGGCAGCCGACACCTTTACGGGGCGTACCTTGAAGGGAGCTTTTGCTGCCTGCTTTGCCGCCTTCTGGCAATAGAGGGCAACGATATCCGATACCGATACCATTCCGCCACATACGCGAAGCGTGTTACCCCACATCGAGATGCCTGTGTAGGGCTCTACCAAAGTCTCGTACCAGGTGCAGGCCAATGCATAGCGACCAGCGCCGTGACCCATGTGGAAACCGTCGCGTGTGAGGTCCTTGGGGTAGTTGTTTACGGCTGACTCTCTTAGAGACTTTACAACCGTGCCCGAGGGTATAATTCGTGTGATTTCATCAAACTCGCTAAGCAGGGTGCTAAGACAGGTGTCTATTGCTTCGTTCATCTTCTGCTGGCTGTTGTCGTAGTGTGCAAAGTGTCTATGGTTGCTATCCGAAGAGTACGACCAAGTCATATGCCACACCAGCTCGGCATTGGGCTGAGCCGCCTTTACCACATCAATCAAGCGGCGAAGGTGGGGTGTGTAGCTGTCGTACATACCCGAATAACCCGAAGCCTGCTGCAAGGTGATGATATCCCACTCGCCCATCTCCAAGGCGTATTGCATAGTGACCTTCTGCTCCGACAAAACCCATTTGTTCTCGCCAGCCTTTGAGTGGTAGAATTTATACGCAGCCTCACCCTTGTCGTAAAAGTTGATATGCTGCTCCAATGTACAACCGCCTACATACAATCGTGCCACCTCAACACTCTTTATATCGAGATTTTTTAGCAATGCGGGCAGGTACTCTGTGCCATCGTCCGAAAAACTATTGCCTATGGCAAGTATGCGTAGTACGCCATCGTCCTTACGCTCTGCCTGGGCAGGCGTTGTCAGCATAATGGCGAAAATCAAGCTGATAGATATGAGTAAAAAGCGTTTCATAGTAGTTTGTTGTTAGTAAAAGTTGTCATACATAGACTGACTCTTCTCGTACTTCAAGTCCTGCAATGAGCCCGCCTTCACACCGATGTGGAAGCTCCAACTCTTGTAGTGACCAAAGGGAACCCACGAGAACGACATCTGCCAACAGTGCAGGTCGCGCGTGATGTTTATCGACGAGGTGGTCAGCTTGTTTGCAGAGATATCGTAACCTCCGTTTATGGTAACCGACATCTTGGGGGAGATGGTGAGGCTACCATTAAAACCTATGGTTTGTGTCACATTGCGTTTGTATCCCGTTGTGCCATTGTTGACATAGGATAGACTGTAATTCACGCTGTAATTAAATCCAAAGTTCCACGGCAACGAGAAGTCATAATAGGCCTGCGACATATATTGCCTACGCAGGAATGGGTCCATCTGCCCATACGGGTCGTAGAACGGATTGGTATATTCGGGCGGAATACTGTTGATGTCGTTTATGGCGGGCGTGTTCGAGTTGCGCGATTGGAACGAGTAACCAAAACTCCAACCCGTATTCAAAATACGACCCAAATTACCGCGACTCCAAGTGAGTTTGTCGTATCGCTTACCCTCGGGTGTCACTTCGTAGGGGTCGAGCGTTGCTCTAAGGTTGATACCAAACTTCTTCGACAGAGTCGAGCGCAGTGACAACGATATGGTCGAAAGTTTCATTGAGTCGGCCAGGAAGTTATACGAGCCGCCAATCGAAAAGTCGTCAATAATCTTAATCTTGCGAACACCCGTAGAGTCTCTGTCGCTTAGAACCTTAGCCTCCAAACTCTGCGAAAGGCTGAAATTCAAAGACATATTGCGTCCCGATGATGGTATGCCGTAGGCGTTGTCGGTAAATGGCGAATATACCTGTGTGCGACCCGTAGAGTCGGCCTGCACGGTCTTGAAGTAACCATACTTCTGATTACCAAAGTCGGGGGCGTATGAGAAGCTAACAGAGGGCGTTACCGTGTGGCGTAAGGCTTGTAGTTTGAAGTCCTTATACTTCTCGCGCACCTGCCACTGACCATAGAGTATTGTCGACATCGAAACACCTGCGTTGTAGTCATACAAGCGGTAGAAACCATACTCGGGGTCGAGATTCTCCACCTGATTGGTCTCGGGATTCCACTGCTTCTCCACCTTCTTGAAGTACCAACGCTCCGAGTAGTTCATATTGGGTGTGACATTGATATAGTTCAGAAGGTTGAACGACGCCTGCACGGGTATGCTGTGCTGCACACCGTTGCGCATATTTTTGAGAGTCTCCATAGTAAATATTTCGCTCTCCTTGGTCTGTACATTGTTTGTTAGTTTGGCCGAGTAACTCATCGAAATCTTCTCGTACCAACGGTCGTTACCCATCTTCACCTTGCGTTTAAGGGGGAAGAATTTCGACACATTGAAGGCGATGGTGGGTAGCGTTACCGACATTGCTTGTGTCTGCGAGTTCTGCGACACGGCCATATTCATCGATAGGGAGAGGGGCGTACCAGCCCAATTCTTCGAGTAGGCGATTGATGAGTTGGTCTGCGTAGCGAGCATATCGTCAAGAGTGGTGGCCGAGTAACGGCTATATCCACTTGACGAGAGGTTGACAGATGCCGAGAATGTTGAACCCGGATTTGCCTTGGGGTCTTGCGAGTGAGTCCATTGCAGGCGGTATGTGTTCTGATTGACAAAGTCGGGGTCGTCTTTGTCACCCGAACGGACGCTGGCGAAGTTGAAGTTCAAACTACCGTTGTACTTGTAACGCTTGGTATAACGAGAAACGGCCTGCGCCTCCCACGAACCCAGGGTGTAGAATCCACCCGTAAGCGCAAGGTCCATATAGTCGCTTAGCTTGAAGTAGTAACCCAATCCGCGCATAAAGAATCCACGACGAGCCTCCTCTCCATAGGTGGGCATCAAAATACCCGACTTGGGGCCAGAACTCAGCGGGAAGAAACCCTCGGGCAGACCCAAGAATGGAATATCAACATCTTCGATGACGAGGTGGCCACCACCCATAATAACCTTGCCATTGTCGCCCGGGATAACCTTTGCCTTCGACATGTAGTAGTAGAAGTGCGGGTGGTCGGTTTGGTCACAAGTGGTGTACATACCATTAGCGATATGGATTGAGTTATCCTCCATCTTCTTAACATCGTGGCCTATGAGCCAACCATCACCTTGCTGTGTGGCGATACCCTTAATCTTGGCACGCTGGCTCTCGATATTGTATGCGATAGTATCCATATTGAGCGAAGTACCTCCCTGTGTGAAGAGGGGACGGGTTACGGTAGGCTCGCCATTGACGGTGTCGGCCTTACCGTAGGCGTAAATGTTCTTGCTGTCGAGGTCGATATTCATAAAGTCGGCCAGCAAGTTCATATTGTCGTATGTGACTTCACCCTTCTCGTACATATAGACCATCTTCTTGCGCATATCGTAGTAGAGCGAGTCGACGGCACGGCCTGTGATTATGCGGTCGAGGCCCGAACCCGACTTGCGTCGTTGTGCGATGGTGTCGCCAATGGTGGCCAACGAATCACTATCCACGCCTACGGCGTTCATAATCGAATCGGCTACACGGCGCATCTCTCTTACCTGTCGAATGCTGTCGCGGCGCAAAGAGTCCTGCTGCTGCTCCGAAGCAAGACGAGTCGCGAGCATGGCAGGTGCTACGGGCAATCCGAATATGAATTGCACGAATATTAGCACAACGGCTACCGAAAGGATATATTTAATGCGTAATTTACCCAAAATGTCAATATTTTTTTGTACCTTTGCCGACGCGTCGGCAAAACCACCCAAAATGGGCTTTGTGGCCTGTTTGAGTGAGGTTTTTTAACCGACAAATATAGCGCTTTTTTATGTATTACCGCTAATATTTTGACAGTTTTTGTATGAAACATTTGGTTTGTTATCTGCTTTTGATGGTTGCCCTAGCCTTTGGCGAAGGTCTTGCTCTTGCACAAAACGGAGGTGTAGGGGTAAGGGTTATTGTCATCGATGCAGGTCACGGCGGTAAGGCATTCCCCGGAGCGGTGTATGGTGGTGTCAAGGAGAAGGATATAAATCTGGCCGTTGCGTTGAAACTGGGTGCGCTGATTGAGAAGGAGATACCGAGCGTCAAGGTGGTATATACACGCAAGACCGACACGGCGTTGGGCAGCAGCCTCAACGAAGACCTCACAGCGCGTGCCGATATAGCCAATAAGGCGGGCGGAGACTTCTTTATCTCGATTCACGCCAATGCAGCACCCAAGGCTACCTCGGTGAGTGGTGCCGAGACGCTCATTATGGGTGAGAGCGAGAAGGAGACACGATACAACGAGAGTGCTCTGTACAACAACAATAAGGAGGAGCTGATTGATATGTCGGACGAGAATACGGCGGCTATGGTGCGTGCGTATATTCAGAACTTGCAGTTCACATACGGTCAGTATAGCGAGATGATGGCGCGCCTGATGCAGTCGAGCTACAAGAGTGGCGGACGCGCCACACGACCTGTTAAGCGTCAGCTGCTCAAAGTGTTGTACGCCACCGATATGCCGAGTGTGCTCACCGAGTTAGGTTTTATGACCAATAAAAGCGAGCTTGCCTATATGAACTCCGAGAAGGGTCAAAATGCCTATGCTCGTATGCTGTGTAATGCGGTGAAAGAGTATGTGCGTCACATAAATGCTTTGGCGGGCGAGACTACCGAGTTTGTGGAGTCTGAGCCCGAAGTTGTGGCAGAGCCTGTTGAGGTAAAGCCGCAGGAGAGTACTCCTGCAAAGGTCGAGGCATGCAAGGAGCCTGTGGCAGAGAAAAAGCCCGAGGCAAAATCGGTTGTAAAGGCCGATGCGAAACCAGAGGCAAGCAATGCCAAAGAGGGCTATGCCATTCAGTTGTTGGCTTCGGATAAGAAGGTTAGCGGCTCGGACTCTCAGTTTAAGAGCTATCGAGGCAAGGTGGCCTGCTATGAGGGTGGCGGTAAGTTGAAGTACAAATATTGCTACGGTAACTTCCCTTCGCGAGCTGAGGCGCAGCGCAAGCTCTCGGAGGTAAGACGCACCTTCAAAGATGCATTTGTTGTGCACTACAACGGTGATAAAATCGTTAATTAACAGAGATAAATAGCAAAAAAAAGAACAATATGAGAAAAGAGTTAAAAGTAGGTTTATTTGCAATCCTCGTCTTGATTGTAGGATGGGGTGTGATTCGTTTCCTTAAAGGAATGGATATTTTCAGCCATAGTAACACTTACTATGTCTATTATCAGAAGGTTGACGGTGTTCAGCCTGCTTCGTCGGTTATCCTTTACGGTGTAAAGGTGGGTTCGGTGGCAAGCCTCGAACTCAACGAGGACCCCACAAAGGGCGTAGAGGTTAAGTTCACGGTTGATAAGCGTTATAAGATTCCCGTAGACTCTGAGGCTAAGGTTTTTAGCGACGGAATTATGGGTGGCAAGGCTATCGAGATTGTCTATGGCTCATCGTCGGAGTATCTGCCCAGCGGAGGTACGGTCAAAGCGGCGGTAAGTACAGACCTCTTTGAGATGGCTGGCTCGGAGATAGACTTCCTGAATGAAAAGATTTCATCTGTGGTAGATGGCTTGACCGTAACACTTGATGGTGTTAATAAACTTCTTGCAGCAAATACCGAGAGCCTGACCAGCATTATGAACAATGTAAATGGCGTAACGGGCGAGGTTAATACTATGCTCGGCAAGGAGCGTGAGCATTTGGCGCAGATGCTCGAATCACTCAGCGTATTCTCTAAGAGCCTTGGCGATAACTCCGAGCAGATGAGTGGCATTATCAACAACCTCGATAAATTCTCAGCACAGATTGCCGAGGGTGAGTTGGTTGCCGAGTTGGAGAAGATGGTGTCGGAGTTGAACTCAGTATTGGCTGCCGTAAAGGATGAGAATGGTAGCGTGGGTAAGTTGCTCAGCGATGGCGACTTGTACAGCAATCTCACAACAGCAAGCGATAATTTGTCGGCATTGCTGGCCGATTTGAAGGAGAATCCTCATCGTTATATCAACATCTCGGTGTTTGGCTCTAACCCCACCAAGAAGGTTGAGAAGGCAAGAGCAAAGGCCGAGAAGAAGGCTATCGAGCGTGCCGATGAGTTGGCCGCAAAGCAGCACGAGCAGCAGATGAAAGAGTTGCAGGGAGCCGAGTAAAGCGCAGCGAGATGATATATCCTTCAAATTTTGAGCAGAAGATTGGCTTTGACCGCTTGCGAGAGCAGGTTGCGGCGTTGTGCAGTATGCAAGTTGCGCGCGAGATAATCGCTGGCGAGAAGTTTTCTACTTCGCGTGCGGAGATTGAGCGCAAGCAGGATATTGCCGACGAGATGCGCACGCTACTGATGCTCGATGCCGATGCTCCGCGCGATGAGTTCCCCGATATGGAGGGTGTGATTGCCAAGATTGGCGTTGAGGGTGCATTCCTCACAGCCGAGGAGGTTGTCACGCTGCGTCGCGCACTGACGGCTGTGGGAAATATGGTGGGCTTCGTGATGAACCGCCCCGAGGAGAAGTATCCGCGCCTGCGCAAGCGTAGCGAGAGCGTGTGTGTCTTCCCCGATGTTGTGCGCCGCATAAATCAGCTTGTTGACGATGATGGTGAGATACGCGATGGAGCCTCACCGCAGCTGGTGATGATTCGTCGCTCCATCAGAGAGCACGAGGGGCAGGTGTCGAAGCGTCTGAATCAGGTGCTTAACAACGCTAAGCGTGCTGGTATCGTAGATGCCGATGCTATGATTTCGATTCGTGATGGTCGTGCTGTTATCCCCGTGTCGGCAGGAAATAAGCGTAAGTTGAATGGCTTTATCCACGACGAGTCGGCAACGGGTAAGACATTCTACATCGAGCCTGTTGAGGTGGTGGAGCTTAACAATCAACTCAAAGAGTTGGAGTATGCCGAGCGTCGCGAGATAGTGCGCCTCTTGACTGAGTTCACCGAGGAGTTGCGTCCCGATGCCGAGCCTATCGCTCAGGCGGGTGTTTACCTTGCCGATATGGACGCTGTGCGAGCTAAGGCGCGTTGGGCTATTGAGAATAGCGCGGGCAAACCCATTGTCTCGACCGATGACCGTCTGGTGTTGCGACACGCCTTTCATCCGCTGTTGGCGCAGACACTCAAACGCGAGAAGAAGGAGCTTGTGCCGCTGGATATGCAGCTCGACAAGCAGAAACATATATTGGTTATCTCGGGCCCGAACGCGGGCGGTAAGTCTGTATGTTTGAAGACTACGGGTATGGTGCAGTATATGTTCCAGTGCGGTTTCCCCGTTACGGCTGGCGAGATGAGCGAGTTGCCCATATTCGAGAGTATATGTTTGGATATTGGCGATGAGCAGTCGATGGATAACGACCTTTCGACATACTCGTCGCACCTGCTGAATATGAAATCGACCCTGCAAGCCGCCTCACCGCGCACGCTGGTGTTGATTGATGAGTTTGGTTCGGGAACAGAGCCCGTAATCGGCGGTGCTATTGCCGAGGCTATATTGGAGCGTCTGTTGGAGAGAGGGTGCTATGGCGTTATCACCACACACTACTCTAATATCAAATACTATGCAACGGGCACGGAGGGCATAGCAAATGGTGCTATGATGTTCGATGTGCAGAATATCCGCCCGCTATTTAAGTTGGAGCAGGGTAAGCCGGGTAGCTCATTCGCTGTGGAGATTGCCCGCAAGATTGGCCTACCGGAGGATATTATCCGCTCGGCAAGCGACAAGGCGGGTAGCGACCATATCAACTTGGAGCGTCAGCTGCGCGAGATTGCACGCGACAGACGCTACTGGTCGCAGAAGCGTGACCGCATTCGTATGACCGACCGCAAGGTTGAGGAGTTGGAGTCGAGTTACACCGAGCAGCTCTCGCGTATCAAGGAGGAGCGCAAAGAGATTTTACAGAAGGCTAAGGCCGAGGCTCAACAACTTATTGCCGATGCCAACCGCCAGATTGAGAATACAATCCGTACCATCAAGGAGGCTCAGGCCGAGAAGGAGCTCACGCGTTTGGCTCGTCGTGAGTTGGACGATTTCAAGGCCACAGCGGTGGAGAGTGCCGAGTCGTCGTTCGATGGAGAGAAGGTGGAGCGCGAGATGGAGCGCTTGATGCGCCGTAAGGCTCGCCGCGAGGAGGATAAGAAGCGCCGAGGTCAGGCCGTGGAGGAGAAGCCCGCTGAGGCTGTGCCTGCACCCAAGCCCATCGAGGTAGGCTCGAAGGTGCGTATCGCAGGACAGGAGGTGCCGGGTGTGGTACAAAATATCAAGGGCCGTAAGGTTCAGGTGGCATTTGGACAGATTCTCACTACGGTGGATAAGGATAAGCTGGTGGTGGTGTCGAATGCCGAGTACAAGAAGTCGGTTAAGCCCGTAACGCCGCGTACGGTGGTTTCGGTGGATATATCGTCACGCAAACTCAACTTCCGCGATAGCGTCGATGTGCGCGGTATGCGTGCTGTGGAGGCGTTGGAGGTGGTGCAGGACTTGGTTGATGATGCGCTGATGGTAGGTGTGAGTGGTGTGACTATTCTGCACGGAAAAGGTACGGGCGCTTTGAAGGAGGAGATTCGCCGTTATCTGCGCTCTATCCCCGAGGTAGCTACGGCTGCCGACGAGCACGCCGACCGTGGTGGCGCTGGAATTACGGTAGTGAGATTCCATAATAATTTATAAGGAAGCCACAAGATTAACAAAAGAGTAATACTCAAAAGAGAATAATGAAATATCGTCTTTCGGACATAGCCCAAATGTGTGGCGGAGTGCTGCACGGCAAGGATTTGGTGGTTGGTGACATTGTCACCGACTCGCGCAGTTGCGCCTTTGGCGACGGTGCTATGTTCGTGGCTATGCGTGGCGTGAACTACGACTCACACGACTATGTGGCCGATATGTATCATCGAGGCGTGAAGGCCTTTATGCTCGAACACGAGGTGATTATTGCCGAGGATGCTGGCTTCGTCTGTGTGGATAACGCTTTGGAGGCTCTGCAACGCCTGGCAGCGGCGCACCGTGCCTCGTTCAAGGGTAAGGTTGTCGGCATCACAGGCTCCAATGGCAAGACGATGGTAAAGGAGTGGGCTGCTCGCGCACTGCCTGCGGGAGTGAAGATATTTGTCTCGCCGATGAGTTATAACTCACAGTTGGGTGTGGCTCTGTCGCTATTGATGATTGAGGGCGACGAGGAGATAGCTCTCATCGAGGCTGGTATCTCCGAGGTGGGCGAGATGGCGCGCTTGGAGCGTATGATACGCCCCGATGTTGTGCTGATGACCTCCATTGGCGATGCACACCAGAGCAACTTTGAGAGCGTGGAGCAGAAGGTGGGCGAGAAGATGATGCTTGCCCGCAACGCAGCTACATTTATATATCATAGCGCATACGGCGATATTGGGGCGGCATTGGGTCTGCTTCCTGCGGCGTGCAGCGTGGTGGATGTTGCATTGATAGGCGTAGAGGAACTGCCCGCTTGTAACGAGGCGTTGCGCATCGATGCTCAGGAGGTGAAGGCTCTCTGCCGAGAGTTGGGCTATGATTGCGAAATGCTCTCGCCGAGCGATGTTGCAATGCGCTTGGAGGTTAAGGAGGGTGTAGAGAACTCTACGATAATAAACGATTCGTATAACTCGGATATAAACTCGCTCTCGTTGGCGCTTGACACCCTGCGCAGTGTGGCGTTAGGGGGTAAGACCACGGTGATAATATCGGATATATTGCAGAGTGGAATGAGTGACGAGGAGTTGTACTCGCGTGTGGCACAACTTGTCGCTCACGCTGGTGTGGATACGCTTATCTGCGTTGGCGAGCGAATAATGGCTCACGAGGATAAATTTGCCTGCAAGACACGCTGTTATGGTTCTACCGAGGAGCTTATGCGAGCGCTCTCGAATGAGGATATTGCATCTCGCACGGTGTTGTTGAAGGGTAATCGCCGTTCGCATTTTGAGCGTGTGTGTCACGCTTTGGAGCGTCGCAGTCACACAACGGTGTTGGAGGTAAACCTCAATGCAATGACACACAATGTTGGCTATTTCCGCCGTCATCTGCCTATGAATCATCGTCTTGTGGCTATGGTCAAGGCTCATAGCTACGGCGCAGGCGATGTGGAGGTGGCGCAGCTTATGCAGCGCTTGGGCGTTAGTTATCTGGCTGTGGCGTTTGCCGATGAGGGTATCGTCCTGCGCGAGAAGGGTATTACGATGCCTATCGTGGTGTTGAATGCCGATGCGGGTAGCTTCGATAAGATGGTGGCCTACTCGCTCGAACCAGAGATATATAGCTTCCACTCGTTGGAGGATTTTATGCGCTCGGTAGAACGCTATGGCGCACACGGCTATCCCATTCATATTAAGCTCGATACGGGTATGCACCGCTTGGGATTTGTTGAGTCGGAGTTGGAGGCGTTGGAGCAAATTCTCACCCAGAGCCGAAGTGTTCGTGTGGCAACAGTTTTCGCCCATCTGTCGTGTGCCGATGAGCCTGCGCAAGATGATTTTACGCGAAAGCAGATAGCTTTGTTCGATAAGATGAGTCGCCATATAGCCGATGCTCTGCCATACGATGTGTTGCGCCATACGGCAAACTCGGCAGCCATAGAGCGATTCCCCGAGGCAGCTTTTGATATGTGTCGCTTGGGGTTGGGTCTGTATGGTTACGGATATAGCCACAACACAGAGTTGCAGCCCGTGGCAACGCTCAAAACTCGCATTGTGCAGTTGCGCGAGCGAGAGCAGGGCGAGGCCATAGGTTATGGACGCTCGCAACGCTTGGAGCGTAAGAGCCTGATTGCAACAATCCCCGTAGGTTATGCCGACGGCTTGGATCGCCACTTGGGAGGCGGTAAGTGGTCGATGCTGGTGGCAGGACACACCGCGCCGACCGTGGGACGCATCTGTATGGATAGTTGTATGATAGATGTGACAGATATAGAGGGTGTTAAGGAGGGTGATGAGGTTACCATTTTCTCATCAGCCAAGGGTAATACACTGGAAGATATGGCCGATGTGCTGGGTACAATCTCCTACGAGATTATGACCTCGGTGTCGGCTCGTGTTAAGAGAATTTATGTAAGAGAGTAATGGCCGAGAAGGGTATATTATATATGATTCCGTGTCCGATTTCGGACCAGACGGAGGTGTACGACGTGGTGCCGCAGGCAAACCGCAGCGTTGTGGATTCGTTGGATTACTTCATCGTGGAGAATGTCCGTTCGGCACGCCGTTTTCTGTCGAAGGCGGGAATCAGTCGCAAGATTGACGATTTGGAGTTTGTTGAACTCAACGAGCATACGGTGGCAGGACAAGCCATCGAGGCTATGGTTAAGCCTATCTTGGCTGGCCGCTCGGCGGGTGTTATCTCCGAGGCGGGTGTGCCGGGTGTTGCTGATCCGGGAGCGTTGGTGGTTGAGGCGTGTCATCGCAAGGGTATCAGGGTGGTGCCATTGGTTGGTCCCTCGTCTATATTGTTGGCTATGATGGCGTCGGGTCTAAATGGTCAGTCCTTCGCCTTTAATGGTTATCTGCCCGTGAAGCCGCCCGAGCGTAGCAAGGCCATCAAGGCTTTGGAGCGCAGAGCGCACGCGGAGCATCAGTCGCAGATATTCATCGAGGCTCCGTATCGTAACATAAAACTTATGGAGCAGATGTTGCAGGTGTGTGCCGCTGAGAGCCGTTTGACGGTTGCGTGCGATATAACCTCGCCCGAGGAGTTGATTTTAACGCGCAGCGTAGCCGAGTGGCGCAGGGCAGGTGTGCCCGATATTGCCAAACGACCGACCATATTTATCATAGGTTAGTGTTGGGCATACAATTTGCGCCTTAGATATTAGGAATAATGATAAAATATACAGATATGACAAGTCAGAAAGTTAAAGATCAGGAAGTTACACAGGAGGAGGGATTCAACGAGGCAGATGCTAATACATCGTGCGATGAGACATCGTGCGACAATATGGCAGATGCAGAGCAGTCGTCTGCTGACACAATGGCAGACGAGGAGTCTAACAACGATAATAGTGTGCAGGAGCCCACTCCCGAGGAGGTTATAGCCGTTTGGCGAGATAAGTATATGCGTCTGCAGGCCGAGTTTGATAACTATCGCAAGCGTACCTTGCGCGAGAAGATGGATTTAGTAGCCAGCGGCGGTTCGGATGTAATCAAGAATATGCTTTCGGTGTTGGACGATATGTACCGTGCCGTGGCTGCGTCCGAGAAGAGCGACGACATCAACGCTCTGCGCGAGGGCGAGAAGCTCGTGTTGCAGAAGTTTGAGGAGGCTTTGCGCCAGAAGAATGTGACCGAGATTGAGGCTCAGGATAAGGAGTTTGACCCCGATTTCCACGAGGCTGTGGCACGCTTTGCCGCAGGCGAGGATAAGAAGGGCAAGGTTATCGATGTGGTGCAGCGCGGTTATATGTTGGGCGACAAGGTTTTGCGTTACGCCAAGGTGGTTGTTGGTGAGTAGTGATGTTTTAGAAGCAAAGAACAATGTCAGAAAAAAGGGATTATTACGAAGTGTTAGGCGTTGCGCGCAGCGCCAATGCCGATGAGATAAAGAAGGCTTACCGCAAGGCTGCTATCAAGTATCACCCCGACAAGAATCCGGGTGATAAGGAGGCCGAGGAGAAGTTCAAGGAGGCTGCCGAGGCTTACGATGTGTTGTCAAACCCCGATAAGCGTGCTCGCTACGACCAGTTTGGTCACGCAGGTATGAGTGGTGCTGCTGGTGGCGGTGGCTTCGGTGGAGGCTTTGGCGGATTCTCTATGGAGGATATCTTCTCGCAGTTTGGCGATATCTTCGGAGGTCACTTTGGTGGTTTCTCGTCGCGAGGTGGCGGTGGCCGTAGAGTTAATCGTGGCTCGGATATCCGCGTGAAGGTAAAGCTCACGCTTGCCGAGATTGCCAATGGCACAACCAAGAAGTTGAAGATTAACAAATATATCGCCTGCGATAAGTGTGGCGGTACGGGTGCTAAGGACTCTTCATCGTACTCAACCTGCTCGACTTGTAACGGTTCGGGTGTTGTAACGCGTGTGGAGAATACATTCTTTGGCCGTATGCAGACTCAGGGTGTATGTCCTACCTGCGGTGGTGACGGTAAAGTTATCACAGCTAAGTGCGACAAGTGCTCGGGTGAGGGTGTTGTACGCGGTGACGAGGTTGTAGAGATTAAGATTCCCGCAGGTGTGGGCGAGGGTATGGCAGTTACCGTATCGGGTAAGGGTAATGCTGCGCGTCACGGTGGCGTGAATGGTGACCTGCTTGTAATGATTGAGGAGGAGCACAACCCCGAGTTGGTACGCGATGGCAACGACTTGATTCACAACCTTAACCTCACGGTTACAACCTGTATTCTCGGTGGTGAGGTCGAGGTGCCGACAATCGATGGTCGTGCCAAGATTAAGATTGCCCCGGGTACACACGCTGGCAAGGTGTTGCGCTTGCGTGGCAAGGGTCTGCCCGATGTAAATGGCTATGGCCGTGGAGATATTTTGATTGTTGTGGATATCACCATTCCCGACTCACTCACCTCGGAGGAGCGCCAGTTGGTTGAGAAGCTGTCGCAGCAGCCTCACTTCAAGACTCCCGAGAGCGTTGATAAGCAGAATATCTTCGAGCGTATGAAGAACTTTTTCAGATAGTATAAACCTTAAAATATAACATTATGGGATTCTTTTCACCGCATAAGCGTCACGCAAACAAGTTCAACTATGTGCCGCGCTACTACGACCCCGTAAAGGAGGAGCGTGAGCGTCGCCGTGCCGAGTTGCGTGGTGAGCGTCGAACAGAGGAGAGTAATAGTGGCGAGTACGAGCCCGGAAAATATATCCGTGCTAAGCGTGAGGCTCGCGAGGCACGCCTCGCGCAGGAGAAGCGTCAGCACAACTCCGACAAAAAGAAGAATATGTGGGTGATGGGCCTTGGCTTGGTTCTGCTCGTAGTGTTTATATATGTGCTTGTTCCGCGCATTGGTGCTATTTTCGAGATGGCTACTTCGGATTCTAATGCCAAACTTGAAGAGCGCCAGATGCAGGAGTACGAGGAGTTTAACCCCTATGCTCCCATCGTGATTGTGCCCAACGACTATCAGGAGGGCGATGAGATTGAGATTGTAGAGTAACAAAACCGACTACCCAAATCCGTATGGAGAACAAAATACGACTTTTACCCGAAATCGTGGCCAACCAGATTGCGGCGGGCGAGGTGGTGGACAATCCTGCATCTGCTATCAAGGAGATGATGGAGAACTCCATCGATGCTGGCGCGTCGTCTGTTACCGTGAATTTTCGTAATGCGGGTTTGGAGTTGATACAGATTGTGGACGATGGTTGCGGTATGTCGCCTATGGATGCGCGTATGGCCTTCGACCGTCACGCCACAAGCAAGATAGAGAACTTCGACGATATTTACCGCCTGCAAACATTTGGCTTCCGAGGCGAGGCTTTGGCCTCTATTGCGGCCGTTGCGCAGGTCGAGTTGCGTACACGCAAGGCTGACGATGAGGTGGGTACAGTAACTATCGTAAATGGCGGTGAGTTCGTGTCGCAGACCCCCACGATGTGTCCCGTGGGCTCGCAGTTTATGGTGCGTAACCTATTCTACACCGCACCCGCACGCCGTAAGTTCAACAGCGACCGTACCAAGATGGTAAACGAGATTAAGCGCGTATTCCGTCAAGTGGCGCTGTGTAATCCGCAGGTGCGATTTGAACTTATGTCCAACGATATGCCCATCATTACCCTGCCCGCAGGCTCGCTCTTGGAGCGAATAATTGGCGTGGTGGGGCGTCATATCAAGACCAATCTGTTGGAGGTAGATGTCGACACCTCGATCGTTAAGGTCAAGGGCTATGTAGGTCGTCCTTCGGCTGCCAAGCAGAAGAATACAGAGCAATATCTCTTTGTGAATGGCCGTTTCTTCCGCTCGCCACAGATTTATCGTGCCATAATGAAGGCGTACGACAAGCTGATTCCCGAGAAGGATTCGCCATCATACTTCCTTTATCTCACGCTCAACCCCGAGAGAGTTGATGTGAATGTATCGCCTCATAAGACTGAGGTGCATTTTGCCGACTCGGAGGAGGTCAACCAGATTGTCAATGCCGCTGTGCGCAGTACACTGGCCAAGAGCGGTAATGTGGCAATGATTGATTTTGAGAATGCTGCGCCAATTGAGATTCCCGTGCTGGGTGATACTTCGGGTGCGGTATATGCTGAGCCTAAGAGCTTTACAAATAGCGACTATAACCCTTTTAGGGAGGATTACATCGAGTCTGGTGTCTCGGAGGAGGAGCTCAAAACCGCCTTTGATGACCCGTTCATCGAATTGCCATATAGGCGAATGAGTGGTCCGACGAGCGTTGGTAGTAGCACACGAGTTGTTGCTGCAAGCAACACAACAAAGAGTGCTTTGCGCGATGTGTCGTGGGCCGAGATGAGTGCCAATAACGATTTTGCAATGATGGCCAGCACTATCTCAAACCCTGCGGACGAGGTTGCCGCAGATGGTGATGAGTATAAGGATATGCCCTCAGCTTACTCGCAGGGTATTGACCTTGCGGCTATGATGGGCGTAGAGGAGGAGAGCTCTTTGGAGTTTGTCGCTTCGGCCGTGCAGCAGACCTTGGAGTGTGAGCCTCAGATGGAGTTCTCGTCGGCAATGCCGCTTGCGGGAGGATATGTTGTGGCTATGAGTGGTGGCAGGGCAATGATAGTGGATATGCGCCGAGCAAAGGAGCGAGTGCTCTATGACGATTATATAAAGATGATTGGCGCAGGCAGTATGGCCTCGCAGCGACTGCTTTTCCCCGAGAGATTGATCCTTTCGACAGAGGATTACGAACTACTGTCGGAGCACGAGGTGGAGTTTGCCGTCTTGGGTTTCGATTTGACGCTTGGCGAGGAGTGTGCCGTAGAGATAAATGCCATTCCGTCGAGCATCGTTGGTGAGCAGGCCGATGAGGTTATCTACGAACTACTGCGCGAGGTGGAGTCGGGAGATGCGGGTGAGCGTATGCGTAGCGATATGGCTCGTGTGATGGCTGTCCGTGGCTCGCGTCTGTCATCTCGTGGTATTACAGCCGAGGAGGCTATGGAGATGTTGCAGCATCTGGTGGTTTGTGAGAATTATAGCTTCTCACCCTCGGGCAAGGCTATAATGGCCGAGCTTACGGTTGAAGATATTAAGTCAAAGTTGAATTAAATGAATTTCGTTGTCGTGGGTGCAGCCCGATGTCAGCGATGGTAAAGATATTATTATGTACGCACAAAGACAGATGTCGACCCCGCCGGTGGTCAAGAATATTATAATTGCAAACTGCGTGGCACTGCTTGCTACCGAGCTATTGCCTTTTGGCGATGATTTGCTGACCCGCTTTGCTCTGTTTAATGCAGAGAGCCCGCTATTCCATACATATCAGATATTTACCTATATGTTCCTGCACGGAGGTGTGTCGCATCTCTTCTTTAATATGTTTGCACTGTGGATGTTTGGCCGTCAGTTGGAGCGAGAGCTTGGCTCACAGCGATTCTTTACATACTATATGGTCTGCGGTATTGGTGCGGCGTTGTTGCAACTTGGCGTTGGCTATGCCGAGTATGCTCACGCTTTTGAGGCTGGTGGAATGAATGCCGCAATGCGATTCCTGTATGTACCTACCGTGGGTGCATCGGGGGCTGTGTATGGTCTGTTGTTGGCATTTGGTGTGTTGCATCCCAATAGTGTTATTATGCTTGTGTTCCCGCCCATTGCGCTCAAAGCCAAGTGGTTTGTTATTATATACGGTCTACTGGAACTCTTCTTCGGCCTGTCGGGCTATCAGTCGGGTGTGGCGCACTTTGCTCACTTGGGTGGTATGTTGTGGGGACTTGCCCTTTTGTATTGGTGGCGTAAGCGTGGAAATATCTACTTCTAAGAGGCAGTATGGCAGACTACTATAAAACATCTTACTCCTCGTCAGCAGGTCGCCGCCGCAACAAGCGCTCGGCATCGGGGCTTATCGTCGATATATTTGTCGGCGTGATAACCCTTGTTGTTGTGGCGTTGTTTGTCACAACCCTGTTCGTCCCGCGACTCGATCCGCGCGAGTGTGGTGATATATCTACATTGGGATTGGTCGCACCATTCATATATGTCATCCAGACGGTTCTGATGTTCTATTGGATTGTGCGCTGGCGCCTGTTTGTGGCTGTGCCGATGATTATCATATCGTTGATGGGTGTGTTTCAGCTGTCGTTGTTCTATAAGTTTGAATTCCGTCGTGTCTATACCGAGTCGAACCTCAAACCCAAGTACGACAAGAAGGCGCTTAATGTGGTAACATACAATGTGCGAAGCTTTATAGATGATAATGGCGAGCGTTGCATCGACTCTATGGTCAAAGTAATCAAAGCGTTGAATCCCGATATATTGTGTCTTCAAGAGATGGGTTTTAGCGAGATTGTCGATACAATGTTAAAGCCTCTGCACCCTATGCCTCGCTCGTTATCACGCAATAATCTTAGCCCCGCCATATATAGCCGTTACCCAATTATTAGGGCATCGAGAATCGACACGATGAAGAACTTTGTGTGGGCCGATATTGTAATCAAGAAGGACAAGAGCCGCGAGGATACCATCAGAGTGTTTAACACGCACCTTCACACAACTGCAATACGCCGTGTGGATAGCGACTATATAGAAAATCACGAATACCTCGAAGATGATAGTCTGGGACAGGTGCGTAGTATGGTAAAGCGCTTGGCCGTGAATAATCGCGAAAGGGCTTTTCAGGCCGATACGCTGGCTTCGATTATCGCCTCGTCGCCCTATCCTGTGATTGTGTGTGGCGATTTCAATGATACGCCCGTGTCGTACACCTATCGCACGGTGGCGCGACGCCTGAATGACTCATATCGCAAGGAGGGTAGAGGTTATTCGCACACATATCGTGGCTTCTTGGATATGCTGCGCATAGATTATATCCTTAGCTCCGATGAGTTTGAACCACTCTCTTATGAGGTTGTAGACTCGTGGGGTTTGGAGCCTGCTCGCAAAAGACAACAGAATAAGGTAGATACCGTCCTTGTATATACCTACGGCAACGGCATACCAATGCCGAGCGAGGAACTGTTGCAGGAGGCTATGATTGTGCCTAAGGATTCGTCAGCATCTGCCGAAGAGATGAATAAGATAGAATACTCGGATCACTATCCCGTATTTGTAAGACTGTTATATAAAGGCAAAAACCATTAATCCAGATTGATATGATACTCGATTCATTGAAAAACAAAGCGCAGTACGCGGCGCTTCATCCGCGTTTTCAGACAGTGTTCGATTTTATCGACAACAACGATGTAGCGGCACTCCCCTGCGGTCGTCACGATATCGATGGCGACGATATCTTCGTTGTAGTGCAAGAGTTGGACTTGCGTGAGGTGAAGGAGGCTCGATTGGAATTGCACCGCAAGTATATTGATATTCAGTTGCTCTTGGACGGTCCTGCCGAGTTGTTTGGTTGGAGCGAGAAGAAGGATTGCCTTACCCCCGAGACCGACTTCGACGAGGCTAAGGATATCCAGCTCTTTACCGATATTCCGCAGTGCTTCTACTCTGTTGCCAAGGGTCAGTTCTCAATCCTCTTCCCCGAGGATGGTCACGCTCCGATGCTTGGCGAAGGCCGCGTGAAGAAGTGCATCTTCAAGATTGCAAAATAGTTGGTAATGATACAAAAAGTGGCGCTTTCTGCATTATTACACTAACAAATAAGGCTGTCGAAACCGACAGCCTTATTTTTATATCTCGTGCGACAATGAGGGAGGAACGGCGCCACTCATATCGTAGTCGCCCCAGCGCTCGGCAACATAATCGAGCGTAGCGTTTATCTCATCTACATCGTAGAGCGTAACCAGCTTCAAGCGCGTAGACTTAAAGTCGGGCAGACCCTTGAAATAGTTTGACAGGTGGCGGCGCATCTCCAAGATACCCACCTTGTCGCCCTTAATCTCCAACGACTTAGCCAAATGCTCCTTAGCGATGGCAACGCGCTCCACGACAGAGGGTTGTGGCATAACCTCGCCCGTCAGCATAAAGTGTTTCACCTCCTTGAATATCCACGGACGACCGTATGTTGCACGGCCAATCATCACGCCATCGACACCATAAGTATCGAACATCTGCTTAGCCTTAGGTCCTGAATCCACATCGCCGTTACCGATGATGGGAATCTCAATCGAAGGGTGATGCTTCACCTCGCCAATCAGAGTCCAGTCGGCCTCGCCACGATACATCTGCGAGCGTGTACGGCCGTGGATAGTAAGAGCCTTGATGCCTGTATCTTGCAGTCGTAGGGCGATCTCCATAATATTCTTCGACTCATCGTCCCAGCCGAGTCGTGTCTTAACCGTCACGGGGGTGTTGACAGCCTCGACAATGCGGCGTGTCATCTCCACCATAAGCGGCACATCGCGCATCATACCCGAGCCAGCACCACGGCCCGCAATCTTCTTCACGGGACAGCCGAAGTTTATATCTATAAAGTCGGGGTGTGCAGTCTCTGCAATGCGTGCCGCCTCGACCATAGGTTCAATGAGGTGGCCGTAAATCTGAATACCAACGGGACGCTCCGCCTCGTCGATGTTGAGCTTCGCGCGCGACTTCCACGCATCACGAATCAGTCCGTCTGACGAGATAAACTCCGTAGTGACAACATCGGCACCAAAGCGTTTGCACATATAACGAAACGAAGGGTCTGTTACATCCTCCATCGGCGCCAAAAAGAGGGGCTGCGCTCCTAAATCTATATCTCCAATTTTCATAATCTGCTCTTTGTGGTGGCAAAATTACAAAAAAGAGTGCAAAGATTTCACCTTGGTGGCTATAAATAGCCGTGAAATAGATGATAAAAGTCTATAATGATAAAATTATTTGTATCTTTGCAAGGAATTATACTTAGGATATTATACCCGAAAATTAAGAGTAAAAAAATATGAATACCGAAACTTTTATTTCACAAATTGCCACATCGGCCATCACTGCTCTCTATGGCGAGGTTAGCCCCGCACAGGTGCAGATTCAGAAGACTCGTAAGGAGTTTGAGGGTGACTACACTCTTGTAACTTTCCCCTTGCTTAAAATGAGCCGCAAGTCGCCCGAGGCTACTGCCAATGAGATTGGCGAGTATATCGTAGCAAATAACGAGCAGATTAGCGCATTTAATGTAATCAAGGGCTTCTTGAACCTCTCTATTGCTCCCGCATATTGGGCAGAGCGTTTTGCTGAGGCTGTTGCCGACGAGAACTTTGGTATGGCAGCACCTTCGGGTCGCACAGTGATGATTGAGTATTCATCACCCAACACCAACAAGCCCCTTCACCTGGGACATATTCGTAACAACCTGCTCGGCTACTCGGTAGCGCAGATTTTGAAGGCTAATGGTCACAATGTAATCAAAGTAAACTTGGTTAACGACCGCGGTATCCACATCTGTAAGTCTATGTTGGCGTGGAAGCTCTACGGTGGTGGCGAGACTCCCGCATCATCGGGTATGAAGGGCGACCACTTGGTGGGTAAGTACTATGTAGAGTTCGACAAACACTACAAGGCGCAGATTAAGGAGCTTGTTGCGGAGGGTATGAGCGAGGATGAGGCTAAGAAGAAGGCCCCCATTATGCTCGAAGCACAGGAGATGTTGCGCAAGTGGGAGGCTAAGGACCCCGAGGTTTATGAGTTGTGGCAGACTATGAACGGCTGGGTATACGATGGCTTCGATGTAACATACAAGGCATTGGGTGTAGACTTCGACAAGGTATACTACGAGTCACAGACCTACCTCTTGGGTAAGAGCCTGGTGCAGGATGGTTTGGATAAGGGTGTATTCTTCCGCAAGGAGGATAACTCGGTATGGATTGACTTGGAGGCTGATGGCCTTGACCAGAAACTCTTGCTCCGTGGCGATGGCACATCGGTATATATGACACAGGATTTGGGTACTGCGCTGAGCCGTTTCGAGGAGAACAAACTTGACGATATGATTTATGTCGTAGGTAACGAGCAGAACTACCACTTCCAAGTTTTGAAGCTTGTTCTTAAAAAGTTGGGTTACGAGTGGAGCGACAACATCTATCACCTCTCGTATGGTATGGTGGAGCTTCCCGAGGGTAAGATGAAGTCACGCGAGGGTACCGTAGTAGATGCCGACGATTTGATTGCCGATATGGTTGAGACCGCACGCGAGATGTCAAACGAGTTGGGTAAGTTGGACGGCTGCTCGAAGCAGGAGGCTGATGCCATCTGCAATATGGTAGGCTTGGGTGCTTTGAAGTACTTCATCTTGAAGGTTGACCCCAAGAAGACAATGTTGTTCGACCCCCGCGAGTCTATCGACTTCAACGGTAACACAGGCCCCTTCATTCAGTATACACACGCTCGTATCTGCTCTGTATTGCGCAAGGCTGACGAGGCTGGTATCGATTACACATCGCACAACTGCACAGAGCTGCTTGCCGAGGAGATTGAGTTGATTAAGACACTTACCGATATGCCTTCAATCGTTGCATCGGCAGGTGAGAACTTCGCTCCTTCGATTATCGCAGCCTACGCATACGATTTGGCAAAGACCTTCAACGGCTACTACCACGACCACTCTATCCTTCGCGAGGAGGACGAGCAGAAGCGCCGTATGCGTCTTATGTTGGCAGCCTTGGTTGCACGCACGCTAAATAAGTCTATGAAGTTGTTGGGTATTGATGTTCCCCAGCGAATGTAAAAAAAGAGTTATGAAGAGATTGAGTATCTTCACGCTACTTGCCCTGCTCGTCTGCTCGTGTTCGGGCGTTAAGGGTGATGCGGTAGCAACATATACCAACCCCGTCATCGACCGCGATGCACCCGACCCTACGGTGATTCGCGCCGAGGATGGCACATTCTACACCTATGCAACTTGGCGAGATAGGAATATTCCCGTCTACAAATCTTCGGATATGGTTAATTGGGAGTATTTGGGTGGTGTGTTTGCCGAGGGCGAGGTGCCTCAATTTGTTCCCAAGGCCGCTATATGGGCGCCCGATATCAACTACATCGAGGGTAAGTATGTTCTCTACTTCTCGATGTCAACTTGGGGCGGAGAGTGGGATGCCTGCATTGGCCGTGCTGTATCGGACTCTCCTACGGGTCCATTTCGCGATGCAAAGATGCTCTTTCAAGGCAAGCATATCGGTGTGCAGAACAGCATCGACCCCGTTGTATTTCAGGAGGATGGTCGCAAATATATGGCGTGGGGTAGTTTCCACGGAATCTATCTTACGGAGCTAACCGAAGATGGTTTGGAGGTGGAGGATATTCACAACCTCACCCGCATTGCTGGTAATGCTTACGAGGGCTCATATATCCACAAGCGTGGCAAATATTATTACCTCTTTGCGTCAATTGGTAGCTGCTGCAATGGTTTGAAGAGTACCTATCAAACGGTTGTAGGCCGCAGTAAGTCGCTCTATGGCCCTTATGTGGATAAGCAGGGTAGACCTATGCTTGAAAATCATCATGAGATACTACTCTCGGGTGATGATAATGTAATGGGTACGGGTCACGATTCACAAATCATCACCGACGATAAGGGTCAAGATTGGATTTACTACCACGCATACGATGTGAAGGACCCCAATGCAGGTCGCAAGATGTATATGGACCGTGTGACTTGGCACGATGACTGGCCTCAGATTGGCATTGAAGGCCACGCCGCAACAACTGCCGAAGCACCGTATATTAGAAGGTAGAAAATAATTAACCCGAATTCAATATAATAAATTATGGAAAATAACAAAACTACATTTAAGAAACAACTTACTCCTACGCATGTATGGGCTTTGGCTTTTGGTTGTATAATTGGTTGGGGATCATTTGTAAATCCGGGTAAAAAGTTTCTCCCAAATTCAGGAGTAGAAGGAACTGCAATAGCAATGATACTTGGTGCTATTGTAATGATTATAATTGCCTTTGCATATGCATATATGGTTCCTAAATACCCCAAGGCGGGTGGTGAATTTAACTATACCAAAAACTGTTTTGGAAAAATTCCTGCATACATTTGCGGATGGTTTCTTCTTGCTGCATACCTTACAAATGTTCCAATGAATTCAACAGCAATTGGACTTATAGTAGATGGTATTGATGGAAATTTAGACCTTTTGAAATGGGGTTTTAGTTATTCTATTGCAGGTTTCAAAGTTTGGTTTGGAGAGATGATATTTGCAATGAGTATATTGATACTCTTTGGAATACTTAATATTTTAGGTGTAAAAAAGGCTGGATTTATTCAAACTATATTATCTAGTATGCTTGCTGGTAGTGTATTTATTCTTACAATAGTAGCTTTATTTAGTGATAAGGCTACTGTGCTGAATATGCAACCTATGTGGGGCTTTGATAAAGTGGCAGCAATGGCTGCTGGTGCTACTGGTGAAAGTATAAATACATTTGCTCATATTGGTAGGCAAGGTATTTTGTCGGCTATACTTGCAACATTCGCTATTGCTCCTTGGGCATTTGTAGGATTCGAAACAATTCCTCAGGCGGCTGAAGAGTTTAAATTTTCGTATAGAAAGGTTATGTTTATTATGACCATTGCTATTATTTTTGGATGTTTCGTGTACATAGCTAATAATACTATAGCTGCGGCTGCGGTAGTAGACTGGCCAGAGAGAGTAATGGCAGGCGAATGGGTCTTGCTTATAGGTGCAGAAGCAATGCTTGGTGTCTTTGGTAAAATTTTAATAGGAGTGGCGGTTTCTTGTGCTGTATTATCTGGCATAATGGGATTCTACCTTGCTTCAAGTCGACTTATGTATTCAATGAGTCGTGATGGGTATCTACCGAAATCTTTTGGAACAATTGATGAGAAATACGGAACGCCTAAAAAAGCACTTATATTTTGCATATTGATATCGCTTTCTGGTCCTATTTTAGGCCGTGAAGCGCTTGGTTGGTTTGTAGACATGTCTGCAATTGGAGCATCAATTGGATTTTTCTTTACATCAGTATCTTCTATTGTAACAATGAAAAGAGATAAAGATGGTTCAAATGGTTTGAAGATTATGGCCGTTTTAGGTGCAATTTTTTCTATAGTATTTGTTGTTCTACAACTTGTCCCAATTCCAGGTCTTAATGGTGTTCATTTCTGTAAAGAATCGTACCTTATGCTTGTAATATGGATTGTGATAGGATTTGTGTTTTTCTTTAAACAGAGAAGACACTTCTTGGATACTCAGTTATAGATAAAATAGATTAAAAATTTATTTTATATAATATTGAATATAATTAATGAAAGTTATTCATAAAAGCGATGCAATTTTAATAATTAGGGAATATTAAATATAAAAAATAATGATAAAAACAGCTGTAATTATGGCGGCCGGTCTTGGCACGAGATTCGGACGATATACAGAACTTATTCCAAAGGGTTTTGTGGAGTTTAAGAATAAGGCTATGGTAATCCGTAGTATAGAAACACTTATTGATTGTGGAATAGAAAAAATCATTATAGGTACTGGCTGGCAGAAAGAGTCATACGAGGCTCTTATGGAAAAGTATCCACAGATAATATGTGTTCATAGTCCTCGTTATGCAGAAACTAATAGTATGTATACACTTTATAATTGTCGCGAGGAAATTGGTGACGATGATTTTCTTCTTCTTGAATCGGACCTTGTGTTTGAGAAGAAAGCTATTGAATCTTTGATTAAGACTCCGTTTAAATCAGCAATGTTGATAACGCCAGTTTTTAAATTTCAAGATCAGTATTATGTTCAAATGAACGAAAATTGTGAGTTGATAAATTGCTCAGTAGATAATAGTAAGATTAATCCGTCAGGAGAGTTGGTGGGTATTCATAAGCTTAGCAATGAGTTTTATAAGGTTGTTGTAGGTGAATACGAAAAGATAGTTCATGAAAAACCAAAGTTGGGTTATGAATTTCAACTTCTTGATGTATCACAACGCATTATGCCAATGAATGTGCTTAAATTAGAACAGTTGGAATGGTATGAGATTGATGATGAGAGAGATCTTGCATTTGCAGAAAAGAATGTATTAATTGAATAGTTAATAAAGGTTGTCTTCCGTGATGGATGACAACCTTTCTTGTTGTTGCTGCTCTCGTTACTTCTGCAATGCTTCCCAGAGCATATCTTTGAGCTTTGTGATATTTAGATTTGCTACCGACGAGATAAATACCGCAGGTACTCCCTCGGGGAGCGTGGGACGCATCTCCTCAATCAACTCCTCGTCCAGCATATCGCACTTGGTGATGGCCAGCAGGCGCTGCTTGTCCAACAGCTCGGGGTTGTACTGCGTGAGCTCGCCCAACAAAATATCGTAATCCTTGGCTATGTCGTCGCTGTCGGCAGGTACCATAAATAATAGCACCGAGTTTCGCTCGATGTGGCGCAGGAATCGTGTTCCCAGACCCTTGCCCTCGTGCGCACCCTCGATGATTCCGGGAATGTCGGCCATCACGAATGACTTATGGTCACGCACCTCGACAATACCGAGATTGGGCTCCAATGTTGTAAATGCGTAGTTTGCAATCTTAGGCTTTGCTGCCGACACAACAGAGA
The DNA here is from genome assembly GCA_045655585.1 of Alistipes sp. Lineage (GTDB taxonomy): Bacteria > Bacteroidota > Bacteroidia > Bacteroidales > Rikenellaceae > Alistipes. The sequence continues at coordinate 71,862 of JAZOPO010000028.1, forward strand.
GTAGGGTACTCTTACCAGCATTAGGGAAGCCCACCAAACCCACATCTGCCAACACCTTCAACTCCAAGATGAAAGCACCCTCATCGCCATCCTCGCCCGGCTGTGCGTAGCGCGGAGCCTGATTTGTTGCGCTCTTGAAGTGCCAGTTACCCAAACCGCCACGGCCACCCTTCAAGAGTGTCAGACGGTCGCCGTGCTCGGTAACCTCGCCTACATACTCGATGGTTGTAGTGCCATCCTCCTGCTCTACCAGACGGCGAGCCACCGTGCCAAGAGGTACGGGGATAACAATATCCTCGGCATCCTTACCCGATGAACGCGCTCCGTGGCCACCCTCGCCATCCTGTGCGAACTGGTGACGCTGGTATTTGAGGTGAATCAAGGTCCAATATTGGCGGTCACCTTGCAGAATGATACTACCACCCTTACCTCCATCTCCGCCGTCTGGTCCGCCAAAGGCAACAAACTTCTCACGACGGAAGTGGCAAGAGCCAGCACCTCCGTGGCCCGAACGGGCAAAAATCTTCACATAGTCCACAAAATTTGAACCTGCCATATTGAATCTGTTTTTTAGTTATTTTATTTCCGAGTGCAAAGATAGTGTATTTCGCAAAAAAATGCGTATTTTTGCCACGAAAATGTACAAAGGTCTATGGCCTAATAACCAAATAGATTATTATGTTGAATATATTTTTACAGAGTGATGCCGAGGCTTTGGGAAACCTTATAGTTCCCGACAGCGTGCAGAAGGCGCGTTTTGCCGAGGCTGTGCGAAATATCACGAGTGAGGATTTTATCAAAGGAATTTGGGGTGAGATAGCCAATTGGTTGGTGTGGACAGGTATTAAGTTCGTTATCTCGCTTGCAATATTCTATGCTGCACGCTGGTTGTTGCGTAAGTTGGTAGCGTTGGTTGATGCTATTATGACACGCCGCGAGGTGGAGACATCATTGCACTCGTTCCTCTTGACCGCTGTCAAGGTGTTGGGATATGTGTTTATTACGCTGATAATTGTATCTATCCTGGGATTTAACTCTTCGTCATTCCTTGCCGTGCTGGCATCAATGGGTTTGGCTATTGGTATGGCGCTGAGTGGTACATTGCAGAACTTCGCAGGTGGTATAATGATTTTGGTGTTGCGTCCCTATCGTGTTGGTGACTACATCGAGGCGCAGGGCGTGAGCGGAACAGTGGCTGGTATCAGCTTGTTTAATACCGTTTTGCATACATCGGATAAGAAGACTATTTATGTACCTAATAACTCTATCTCGACTTCGATAATCAACAACTTATCGACCTCGTCTACGCGTCGTTGTAACTGGAAGGTGTCGGTGGCATACGGTGACGATTACGATACTATTCGTGCCGCAATGCTCGAAATCATCAAGCGTGATGGTCGTGCTCTTACCACCCCCGAGCCATACATTCGTATAGACGCTTTGGCCGATAGCGCTGTTGTTATTGAGGCGCGTGCGTGGGTTTTGAATAGCGATTATTGGGGATTGTACGATGCCGTTACGGAGGCATTCTACAAGGAGTTGCCCAAGCACGGAGCAAACTTCCCATTCCCGCAGTTGGATGTACATATCTGCCGTGATGAGCAGACTAATGCATAGTAGAAATTTTAACAATACATTATATTATGGAATTTAAGGATATTTTGGCTATTTCGGGTATGCCCGGCCTTTACAAGTATGTTGCACAGTCAACACGCGGTATTATTGTTGAGTCGTTGGAGGATGGTCGCCGTATGAACGCATCGGCTACATCTCGCGTAAGCGCTTTGGCGGAGATTTCTATGTTCACCGAGGGTGAGGATATCGCTCTTGCAGAGGTGTTTACTCGTATGTATGCTCACACCAATGGTGCTGCTGCAATCTCTCACAAGGAGTCTGCCGACAAGTTGAAGGCTGAGTTCGCTGCTGTGTTGCCCGAGTATGACCGTGAGCGTGTACATGTATCGGATATTAAGAAGGCTTTCTCTTGGTTCAACATCTTGGTAGGCGCAGGTCTTACCGAGTTCACTTTGCCTGAGGAGGAAGAGCAGAGCGAGGAGTAAACCAAAGATGAATAAACAGTGAAAATCTACCTTTCGAGGTAGATTTTCACTGTTTATAGCTGGACGAGGGCTGGATTGCCGGAGGAGATGTTTAGCGTTGATATAAAGAGAGCCTGCTTAACTTTTTACGGTTAGGCAGGCTCTATGTTTTGTGTCGGGATATTACTACAATTCAATCTCACGGCCCATAGAGATTACGCCCGTGAGTTCGAGTGCTTCGTTCATAAATATTATATCAGCATCTTTGCCCACATCGAGCGAGCCTTTGCGGTCGTATATACCCATAATGCGTGCGGGAGTCTCCGATACCATACGCACAGCATCTGCCAGAGGCACCTCGGCCTGCTGAGCCATTGTGCGAATCAAGCGGTCCATAGTGGCGATACTGCCCGCAAGAGCCGAACGGTCGGAGAGCTTGCATACTCCATCTTCGATTATAACGCGTGGGTCGAAAGGGTCAAACTTCTCGGTGCTATTCCCTCCCGTGCAACCCATAGCATCGGTGATAAGGCAGGTGCGCTCTACGCCCTTGATTTTGTAGACCATCTTCATCATCGCAGGTGGCACATGAATACCGTCAGCAACGAGTTCGACGCTCATATTGTCCATAAGGTAGATACTCTCGATAGTTCCCTCGTGCTTGAACTCTCGCTTCTTATGCACGCCCGTCATAGCATTGTAGAAGTGCGTTGCGTGCGAGTAGCCTGCCTCGTAGGCCTCCCTGACAATCTTGTAGTCGGCTGCTGTGTGAGCTATCGAGGTTACAATGCCTCGCGAAGATACATAACGGCCAAACTCAATGGCACCCTCCAACTCGGGGGCCGTATCCCAGCGCTTGATGCAAGAGGTGTTGTCGAGAATGTAGGCATACTCCTCTCGCTGTGGATTGCGGATATACTCGGGTATCTGACCGCCCGCCATATCCATATTAAAGTATGGTCCTTCGAGGTGTAAACCCATAATGGTGCTATTAGGCTCACTCATCAACTTCTCGGTCGTTGCGGCCGCCGCTATAATCATATCGGTAGATGATGCTGCAAGCGTAGGGTAGATGGCTGTTGTGCCGTGTTTGAGATGAAGCATAGTTGCCGCACGGAAAGACTCCTCCGTGCCCTCCATAAAGTCGTGGCCACCGCCTCCGTGCACATGAATATCAATGCCACCCGGGAGAATATAATCACCCTTGGCGTCGATATACTTGTCGGCAACGACATCTGGTGTGCCTTGTCCTATGGCGATAATCTTGCTGTCGTCGATAAGTAACCATCCATTTTCCATCCAACCCTGCGAGGTTAGGAGTTTTCCTTTTGTAATGATTGTGAGCATCTTATGAGTTTGGGTTAAAAATTTATTTACAAATATATTAATTTTTTTTGAAAAATATTTGCACAATAAAAAAAAACACTCTATATTTGCACTCGCTTTGAGACACGAAGCACATACGATGGTGCCATAGCTCAGTTGGTAGAGCAAAGGACTGAAAATCCTTGTGTCCCCGGTTCGATTCCTGGTGGCACCACAGCAAAGAAAAGCAAAACAACGTAAAATCCTGATTTTCAATGAAAATCGGGATTTTTTATTTTCCCCAAAAACGCAAAAAAGTGCGGTTTACGACCGCCTTTGGTGGAGCAAGAGGTGGAGCAAACAGGTGTTCCAAACATCTCCACCTCGAAAGAGCATTTTTCGCTGATTCACAACATTTTGCATAGCGTCAAATCGGACTTAGATTCCTACTTTTGCCAAATAAAAGTTTAACTTAAAAGTAGGAGAAAATGAGACGAGATTCATTTAATGTGCTTTTCTTTATCAAGAAAACCAGGCTGCTGAAGAATGGAGAGGCTTCAGTATGTATGCGTATCACAGTCAATGGCGCAAGGGTAGAAACAAACATCCGCAAAAGCATTGAGCCTGTATCGTGGAATCAGGCTAAGGAGTGTGCGAGGGGCAAAAGCCGTAAATC
>JAZOPO010000029.1:0-5689 GCA_045655585.1 Alistipes sp.
CTCTACGGCCATAAGCACATACCTTTTGCCTCGGTGTCGGAGGCTGCGGCAAGTTGTAGCATCACCTTTGGCGCGCCATCGAAGACCTTTAACATCGCGGGCGTGGTGAGTTCGTACGCAATCGTAAGCGACCCCACGCTGCAAGAGAGATTCTACTCTTGGCTATCAGCCAACGAGATGGATATGGCCACCATCTTTGCTATGACAGCCACCGAGGCGGCCTTCACATACGGCGAGGAGTGGCGTCAGCAGATGCTCGCACACATCGAGGGCAACATCGACTATGTAGAAGCATATCTTAACGAAAATATCCCCGCCGTAAAGATTATCAAGCCACAGGCCTCGTTCCTTGTATGGATGGACTTCTCGGCACTGGGCTTGGAGCACAAAGCACTCATTGAGATGTTGGAGGGCGAGGCACACCTTGCCATGAACGATGGTGCGATGTTCGGCACGGGCGGAGAGCAACACACGCGCCTAAACGTTGCTACGCAACGTGCCGTATTGGAGCAGGCTATGGCGCAACTGAAATGTGCAATTGATAAATTGAAATAGTATGATTTACAGATTTCGCATGCTCACGGACGAGAACGACCACTTTGTCCGCGACTTCGAGGCTTCGGCCGACTCAACCCTTCTCGAACTGCATGAGTTCATCATCCGCATGCTCGACTACGACCCCTGCATGGCTTCGTTCTTTACAGCCGACGAGCGTTGGGAGCGTAAGCAGGAGTACACCTATATGGATATGGGTGACGGCATGGGCGATGGAGGCAATGGCGCTCCCAAGCCTATGGCCACATCGCGCCTGTGTGACGTGCTACACTACCTGCACGACCGCTTGATATATGTCTTTGACCCCTTTACCGAGCGCGCCTACTACATCGAGGTTATCGAGGCGAAGGACGAGCAGGAGGGCATGACCTATCCGCGTGTGCAGTTTGAGCACTCGCCCGCACCCGACCAGTACGACCCCGAGGCGAGCGAGCAGAGTGGCTCAATATTCGAGGAGATGATGGGTGATTTCGGCGACTTCGACGGCGACGACTCATACGACGATGAGTACTAAAACACTGATAGTTATAGTAGGTCCTACGGGGTCGGGCAAAACCGACCTCTCAATCAGCGTGGCCCAGCACAACGCCTGCCCTATTATCTCTACCGACTCGCGTCAGTTCTATCGTGGCATACCCATAGGCACAGCACAGCCAACGGCCGAGGAGCAGGCTCTCGTGGAGCACCATTTCATCGCCTCACACTCGTTGGAGGATGATTTTAACTGCGGAGCATACGAGGTGGCGGCACTAAAACGTTTGGAGGAGTTGTTCCAACGACATGACGTAGTGGTGGCCGTTGGTGGCTCAGGGTTATACATCAAAGCGCTTACCGAGGGTATGGACGACCTGCCCGAGGTGGAACCTGCTTTGCGCGAGGAGTTGGCCCAAAGACTTAAAGATGAGGGGCTTGATGCACTTACAGAGCAACTTCGCCAGCTCGACCCCGCATTTTACGAGGTAGTTGACCGCAAGAACCCTGCACGCGTACTGCGAGCATTAGAGGTCTGCATCTCAACGGGAAAGCCCTACTCCACTTTGCGCACGGGTGTAAAGCGACAGAGGCCGTTCAACATTGTAAAGATTGGCGTAAATATGGAGCGCCCAGTACTGTACGAGCGCATAGACCGCCGCGTGGATATGATGATTGAGGCTGGCTTGGAGCAGGAGGCACGCGAGGTGTATCACCTGCGCCACCTTAACTCGTTGCAGACGGTTGGTTACCGCGAGATGTTTGACTATTTCGATGGAATCGTATCGCGCGAGGAGGCCATTGAACTTATCAAGCGAAACTCGCGCCGTTATGCCAAACGACAGCTAACTTGGTTTGGCCGAGATGAGGAGATAGAGTGGTTTTTACCCTCAGAAACAGAAAAGATTATAGAATATATAGATACAAAGGTTTGCACATTGAAATAATTTTGCTACTTTTGTCGCGTCTTACCTAATAGTAAGCGGTTGCTCGAATGGTGGAATAGGTAGACACGCCGGACTTAAAATCCTGTGGCCAGTAATGGCCGTGCCGGTTCGACCCCGGCTTCGAGTACCAAAAGCGCTGATTATCAACAAGATAACCAGCGCTTTTATTATAAAAGTGTCCTATTAGTTTAAGTCTTCATCAGACAAAGCCTCATCTATTTCGTCCATTACATCCTCGTCGAAATCATACTCTTGCAGGATTTCTTTAATCTCGTCTATTTCGTCCTCATCCAATTCCTCAGCATCGAAACCCTCATCATCGAGTTCTTGCATTATATCAGCCACCGTTCTCTCCTCCGATGATTTATTATTCGTAGACGAAAGGCACATCAACGGCAAAATTACAATGCCAACAACCAAGAGTATTATGAGAGTTGAGAGCATAACTCTTTATTATAGAGAGTAGTTCTGTAAAAACTCCGCCAACTTTCTTACGGCGCGGCCACGGTGTGAGATTTCATTCTTCGCCTCGGCGCTCATCTCGGCAAAGGTTTTTTCGCCTCCCTCGGGGAAGAACAACGGGTCGTAGCCAAAACCGCCCTCGCCGTGCTCCTCGGTGGCTATATCACCACGCACGATACCCTCGAAGAGATACTCCTTACCGTCAAAAATCAGCGCCACAGCCGTGCGGAACTGCGCTGCACGATTCTCCACGCCCTGCATACGCTCCAACAGCAAACGCTTATTAGCCTCATCGTCGTGACCATCGGTAGCATATCGTGCCGAGCGCACTCCGGGCTCACCACCCAAGGCGTCCACCTCCAAGCCTGTATCGTCGGCAAAACAATTTAGACCCGTGCGCGAATATACATAGCGCGCCTTTGCCAAGGCATTGCCTTCGAGCGTAGGCTCATTCTCGGGAATATCCTCCGTGATGCCACACTCACGCAGTGTTACAAGGTCAAACTTCTCGCCCACAACCTGCGCAACCTCGCTCAACTTATGGGCATTATTTGTTGCAAAAACTATCTTCATTGCTATTTATTCCATTTAAATTTATCCACAATAGCTGCCAATGCTCCGTCACCCGTAACATTGCAAGCTGTACCGAAACTATCCATTGCGATATACAACGAAATCATCAACGCTTGGTCCTCGGGCGAGAATCCCAACACCGAGGCCAGCACGCCCAGAGCCGCCATAATAGCACCTCCCGGCACGCCCGCTGCCGCAACCATAGTGATGCCGAGCAGGCAGATAAAGCCGAAGAAGAGCGAGAACTCGATGGTCATACCCTGCATCATCATCAGAGCCAAGGCACAAGCCACAATCTTCAACATACTGCCCGACATATGAATCGTGGCGCAAAGCGGGATAACAAAGCCCGACACCTCGTCACTGACGCCCATCTTGCGAGTCTGCGCCAAGGTCACGGGGATAGTTGCCGCCGATGACTGCGTACCCAAAGCTGTGAAATATGCGGGGAGCATCGTCGCAAGCATCTTAAAGGGATTACGCTTCGACACCAACGCCGACACCGCATACAAGAATATCAGCCACACAATATGCAGCAGGAATATCACACCGATAATCTTCACAAAAACCGTCAACACGCGGAACACCTCGCCCGCAGCTGTCATATCGAGGAAGATACCAAAGATATATATCGGTAGCAATGGTATAATCACCGACTCGATGGTCGTCGTGATAATCTTCTCAAACTCCTTGGCAGCGCCGCGCAACACATCGCCCTTGGTGTAAGCGAGTCCCAGGCCCACAACGAAAGCCATCATAAGGGCTGTCATAACATCCATTATGGGAGGGATATTCATCGTAAAGAATGGCAAAATCTTCACCGCCTCGGCTGCTGTGTCGAGTTGCACCTGCGACTCTATAAGCGGCGGAAAGGTCAGCACGCCCGTAAGGTATGAGGCCAAGCCCGCTACGACGGTCGAGCCGTAGGCCAAAGCCACTGTCACGGCCAGCATACGCCCTGCGCCACGCCCGATGTCGGCGATGGCAGGGATAACCATACCCACGATGATGAGCGGAATGGCAAAGCCTAAGAATTGGCTAAAAACACCGTTAAATGTAACGAACACTCGCGTCATCCACTCGGGCAACACGCCACCCAGCGCAACGCCTAAGGCTATGGCCACAATGATGCGTGGCAGGAGTCCAAATCGTATCTTTTTCATCGTAATCTGCATTTTACATTACACCCTCTCGCGCTCCAACTGCTCCAAGCGCAGGTCGGCAGCAATCTTATCCATAATAGACTTAACAACGGTATCTATCTCCGAGCCTTCGGAGTAATCGGCCGCACAAACGAAGTTCACGCGGTTGTCACGAATAAGCGTATTCATATCCTTGCGCTTGTTCTTATCCTCGGGATTGTACACCGCTATGGAGTGACCTCCGTAGTTTTTAACCAACTTCATACAGGGAATATCGGTCATACCGTCACCCACATAAATCATACGCTTGAAGGGCACGGGGCGAAGATTCTCCTCCATATATCTGTTGACCATATGGGTATCATAAACCGACTCTACACCCTTGTTAATCTTGAAGATAAACTGTGTTTTGTTGGTGTAGTTCACCGCCACAGCAGGCCAATAGGCTATGCCGTCGACATTGTAGAGAAATGAGCAGGCGTAGATATGCTTAAACTCCTTGGCGATGGAAGTGCCCTCGATAATCTCCTTCATACCCGATGAGTTGATGTAATGAATCAGGCGTATGCCACGCTCAGCGGCGTAGGCATTCATACGCTGAAACCACTGCTCCACGCCTTTATAGTATCGGATATTGCGCCCCGACTCCTGAAACGCCTCACGGCGGAGCGAGAGGCCCGTGCTCTGTGCCTCCTGAATCATACGCGCCATATATGCCAGCACGGGGTCGGCGTCCTGCGTCTCGGCCAAGACATTGGCGTCGGTCCAAAACTCCTTATTGCTCTTACCCACGGCAGGTATAAAATCATACTCCTGCATATTTCCCGGGGCGAGCGTACCATCAAAATCGTATATGAGTGCTACGGTGTACTCCATAAGCCAAAAATTTTAAATCGTAAATTTAACAAATATACTAATAATTTTGATAATACGCACACCCACAACAAAAAAAGGAGGCCCGTAAGCCTCCGTTTTTTTTATAATCTAAAATGTATATCCCTCGATTTTTGAGGCATAATCTTTCCAGCCGTCAGCGGCCTTGTAGGCTTCAACAGATGTTGTGGGAACATAGATTTTTAGTTGGGTATTACAATCATAAAACATATCACTATATGCCGAAGGAGGAGTTGTATTTTTACTATATACAGTAGTCAATGATTCACAACCATAGTATTTACAACCAGTTATTACTCAATATTTTGCGAGTAATAAGTCAGAAATATGGTCATAACCTTTAAGGGTGCATTCTAAAAGGTGAAGATTTAACATTTTTATTGTTTCTTAACGCTCAAAGCGTATCAATAAAGGGTGTTTCTTCTCTTTTCAGCGCTATTTGCAGTTTGATGTTTCCATCATTCCACGTTTTCGGCACAAAGGTACGACAATTTTCAAGAACGGCAAAAGCACACTCTTATCAATCTATTATTTTGGAGGGAGTGAAATCTGCCGCTTGCCAAATTTCTCTCTGTCGAAAATAATAAGCCTCTGAAAGATTTGAGAACTGTTTGAATGATAGGTTTTCAAGAAATGATCTATTAT
>JAZOPO010000030.1:0-31617 GCA_045655585.1 Alistipes sp.
GTGAACAGTTGTCATCAAACCGTCAGCGATACCCCAGTTGTCGTTCAAAACCTTAGCGATGGGAGCCAAGCAGTTTGTAGTACAAGATGCGTTAGAAACGATAGTCTGACCAGCGTAAGTGTTAGTGTTAACACCGCAAACGAACATAGGAGTCTTATCCTTAGCAGGAGCTGACATTACTACATACTTTGCACCAGCCTTGATGTGAGCCTCAGCCTTCTCAGCTGTGAGGAACAAACCTGTAGACTCAACTACATACTCAGCCTCAACCTCGTTCCACTTCAAGTCCTCGGGGTTACGCTCAGCTGTAACGCGGATAGCCTTACCGTTGATGATCAAAAGGCTCTTCTCAGTATCGTAGTCGATAGTACCATCGAACTGACCGTGCATTGTGTCATACTTAAGCATATAAGCCAAGTACTCTACGGGGCAAAGGTCGTTAATACCTACTACATCGTACTTCTCTGTCTGAGTGCAAGCTGCACGGAATACCATACGGCCGATTCGTCCGAAACCGTTGATACCAATCTTAATCTGTGCCATAATTTGATTTAGTTGTTATAATAATGAAACTTTGTTAACTTTTTAACACCGCAAAATTATAAACTTTAAGTTTCCTAAGCAAATTTCAGCGACCAAAAAACTAATATTTCTTACAAACTTAACGATTGCTTAACTCAAAATTCTCCATTTTTGCTCTATTTCAATATTCCTTTGGCGCGTTTTGCCATTGCCGAAGCAAAAACAAAGTCGTTGAGCTCGCGGTTGTCGGCGTGCAGGATATCATCTTTTGAGCCTTCCCACCACTTGTTACCCTCGTAGATAAAGACAATCTTCTCGCCAATCTCCATCACCGAGTTCATATCGTGTGTATTGATAATGGTGGTGATGTTATACTCCTTGGTAATATCGCTAATAAGGTTGTCAATCACAATCGAGGTCTGCGGGTCGAGTCCCGAGTTAGGCTCGTCGCAGAACAGATAGCGAGGGTTGAGCACAATGGCGCGGGCGATAGCCGCACGCTTAACCATACCACCACTCAGCTCCGAGGGGTAGAGGTGGTGTGCATTATCCAGATTAACACGCTTCAAGCAGGTGTTCACTCTCTCCATCTTCTCCTCCTCCGACTGCTCGGTGAAGAGGTCGAGCGGCAATTTCACATTCTCGGCCACGGTAGATGCGTCGAGCAGGGCTCCACCCTGAAAAATCATACCCACATCGCGGCGAATAGCCTTACGGCCCTTGAAGTTGAGCGTCGAGAAGCATACATCATCATAATATATAGAGCCCTCGTCCACATCGTGCAGGCCTACCAAACTTTTGAGCAGCACGGTCTTACCCGAGCCACTACGGCCGATTATGAGGTTTGTCTGTCCTGTGCCAAACTCTGTCGTGATATTGTTCAGCACGGTGCGGCCGTCAAAAGACTTTACTACATTTACTGCCTTTATCATGTGCGTATAAGTTGCGTTAGTACAAGGTTGCAAATCATAATTACGATTGAGCTCACCACAACAGCCTTGGTCGATGCCTTACCCACTTCGAGTGAGTTACCCTTGGCGTAGTAGCCACAGTAGGCCGAGATGCTGGTGATGAAGAAGGCGAAGAATGCCATCTTTACCAATGCGTACCAGATTTCGTCAACATAAAAATAGTATCTCAATCCGTCGATATACTCCATCGGGTTCATAATGCCTGTGATTTCGGCCATACCGTAACCACCCGCAATACCGATAAGCATACTGAAAATTGCCAAGAAGGGGAAGAAGAATACGGTTGCAACAATCTTAGGCATAATAAGATACGATGCCGAGTTTACACCCATAATCTCCAATGCGTCAATCTGCTCCGTGATACGCATCGTACCAATCTCGGAGGCGATGTTCGAGCCTACCTTACCTGCCAAGATAAGCGCCACAACGGTTGATGAAAACTCCAAAATCATCACCTCGCGTGTAGCGTAGCCAATCATAAATTTGGGAATGAATGGCGATTCGAGCGTGATGGCCATTTGAAGTGTTACGGCCGAGCCGATAAACACCGATATGATAGCCGTCAATCCAATGGAGTTAAGACCCAAGGCCTCCATCTCGCGCATAATGCGAGTGTAGTATATACTCATCTTCTCGGGGCGCGAAAAGACCTTCTGCATCAGCAGGGTATAACTACCTATGGTTTCAAAAATTTTAAATATCTTCATTTTATTTATAATCCTATGCCCGAGCCAGCGGGCTTGGTTGATAGTCTGGGTGGTTATTTCTTATCCTTTACCTCCTCGAACTCTACATAGTCGCCCACATCGTCGCTAACGCGCTTCTGAGGTTGTTGCGGTGTTGAGTGTACCTTCACATCGCCCTCCTGCTCGCGGCGAGAGTAGCGCTGACGAGAGTATGTATGCTCGGTGTATTGTTGCTCTCCTTGTTGAGCCTGCTTCTGGAAGTTGCGTGAGGCACGGCGCAGGCGGAAGAGCATAAACAAGGGCACGGCCAGCACGGCCAAGGCCAATACCAATATACCTATAAATATTGCTCCAAATACCGAGGGGGCGAAAACCAGCAGCATAACCAGCACTACGGTGGTGAGCGGATTGCGGTTTACGAACCCGATGATGGAGTCTATTATTGCCGAAAAAATATTCATATTTGATACCTATTGTCTTAATAACGATTGCAAAATTACAAAAAAATCGCCATTTGCATAAAATATATGCTCGTAGTGTGGAAAAATGTATTAATTTTGAAGCCAAATAAACCGATTATATTATGTCACATCAACTTTTATCAATTTCGCCAGTCGATGGCCGCTACAATAAAGTAACATCAGCTCTGTCTGATTATTTCTCGGAGTATGCCCTCATCCGCTACCGTGTTCGCGTTGAGGTGGAGTACTTCATCGCCTTGTGTGAGCTTCCCTTGCCGCAGTTGGCAGGTGTTCCCAAGTCGGCATTCGACGAGTTGCGTAAGCTCTACACCGAGTTTACTATGGAGGACGCACTCCATGTGAAGGAGATTGAGAGCGTAACCAACCACGATGTTAAGGCTGTGGAGTATCTCTTGAAGGAGAAGCTCGAGCAGTTGGGCCTTAACGACTACCGTGAGTTTGTTCACTTTGGTCTTACATCGCAGGATATCAACAATACAGCTACTCCGCTCTTGCTCGAAGAGGCTTTGGCAGAGGTTTACCTTCCCGCCTTGCACGAGTTGATAGATAAGATTTATGCGCTTGCCGAGCAGTGGGAGGATGTTCCTATGTTGGCACACACTCACGGCCAGCCTGCGTCGCCCACCCGTTTGGGCAAGGAGTTCAAGGTGTTCGTTGAGCGCTTGGAGCGCCAGATTGACCTCTTGATGGAGATTGAGCCTATGGCTAAGTTTGGCGGTGCTACGGGCGGTTTCAACGCTCACCACATCGCTTATCCCGAGATTGACTGGGTGGCATTTGGTAATGAGTTTGTTGACTCTCTGGGCTTGGTGCGCGCACAGTACACCACACAGATTGAGCACTACGATAACCTCGCTGCTACATTCGACGCGTTGAAGCGTATCAACACAATCCTTACAGACCTCGCACGCGATATGTGGACATATATATCTATGGAGTACTTCCGCCAGCAGGTTAAGAAGGGTGAGGTTGGCTCGTCGGCTATGCCCCACAAGGTTAACCCCATCGACTTCGAGAATGCTGAGGGTAACTTCGGCGTGGCAAATGCTATCTACGAGCACCTCGCGGCAAAGCTCCCCATCTCGCGTTTGCAGCGCGACTTGACCGACTCAACAGTCTTGCGTAATGTGGGTGTTCCCGTAGCTCACACTCTTATCGGCTTTGCTTCGTTGCAGAAGGGCTTGGGTAAGGTTATCTTGAACGAGGCTGCCTTGGCTGCCGACTTGGAGGATAACTGGGCAGTTGTTGCCGAGGCTATGCAGACTATCCTTCGCCGTGAGGCATATCCCAACCCCTACGAGGCGTTGAAGGCTTTGACTCGTACTGGTGGCCACATCACCGAGGAGACTATCAAGGAGTTTGTCGAGGGCTTGGATGTTAGCGAGTCAGTGAAGGCCGAGTTGCGTGTCATTACACCCCACAACTACACAGGTATTGTGAAGTAGTCTTTGGGTATAGATATTAGAGGAGCTGTAAGAGAAATCTTATGGCTCCTTTTTTTCATCTTATTACACCTATTACAAAAATTACAATAATTACACACCTGTAATTGGTGTAATTCTGTAATTTTTGTAATCGTGTAATTAGTGTAATCACTGTAATTCTGTAATTACTGTAATTGTGTAACAAGTTTTATAGGTGTTATGGGTAGTATAAGAATAATAAGAATTATATAAGTTGTCTATAACACTTATAACACCTATAATACTTATATCACTTATAATAACTATTATACTACGCTGTACTACACTATACTATAATGAGTTATATAGGAGTTGTATGTAGTATAGGTGGTATAAATAACATAGATAGTGTATAAGACCGTTATAACTCTTATAACATCTATATCACTTATATCACCTATAACTCTTATTCGAGTAATTACACCATTACAACCATTACAACCATTACAGAATTACACTGATTACAGGGGTGTAATTGCTGTAATCAGTGTAATCTTTGTAATGCTTTTGTAAATTGTAATCGTAATGCTGTGCCTCTACTCTACATACAGTACCAATCCCTTCAAGTACTCGCCCTCGGGGTGGTAGATGTTGATGGGGTGGTCGGCAGGCTGAGTCAGCTGATGTAGGATTCGTACCTTGCGACCTGCAATAGCTGCGGCCGAGAAGACCGTGGTGCGGAACAACTCCTTGCTTACGGCCTGCGAGCAGGAGAATGTGAAGAGTATACCGCCGCTCTTAATCTGCGACATCGCGCGAGCGTTTATGCGCTTATATCCCTGCATAGCATTTCCCAACACCTTGTGGTGCTTGGCAAAGGCGGGCGGGTCGAGGATTATGAGGTTGTACTTGTCGCCGATATGCTTCAAATACTCCACAGCGTCGGCCGCTACAGCCTCGTGCTTAACATCCTCACCAAAGTTAAGGCGCATATTCTCGTCGGCCAGATGCACGGCACGCTCCGAAGCATCCACCGAGCATACCTCCACGGCACCTCCCGATGCGGCATATACCGAGAAACCTCCCGTGTAACAGAATGTGTTGAGCACGGTGCGTCCCTTGGCGTAGTGGCGTACCAATTCACGGTTACGACGCTGGTCGAGGAAGAAACCGGTCTTCTGACCCTCCTCCCAGTTTACGAGGAACTTCTCGCCATTCTCCAACACGACATTTGCCTTCTTGTCGGCGTGGCCCCAGATATATCCATCTATGGCATTCAAACCAGCCTTGAAGGGTACGGTCTGAGAACTCTTGTCGTAGATGGCTGTCAGGCGCTCGCCATATACCGTGCGCAGAGCCTCGGCAATAGCCATACGCGAGAGATACATACCCACCGAGTGACACTGCACAACGGCCGTGCGGTCGTAAATGTCGATAACCAATCCCGGCAATGAGTCACCCTCGCCGTGAATGAGGCGGTAGCAGTTGGTCTGCTCGTTATCGGTCAGTGCCAATGTGCGGCGCACATCGTATGCCACCTCTATGCGGTGATTCCACCACGCCTGGTTGATTTGCTCCTGCTCCTCGAAGGTGAGCACACGCACGGCAATAGAACCAATCTGGTAGTGTCCGCGAGCTATGAAGCCTCCCGAGTGGGTAAATACATCTACTACCTCACCCTCTTTTAGTTCGCCCTCGCACTTAACCTTCTCGATTGCTCCTGAGAAAATCCAGGGGTGGCGACGCATAAGTGACTCCTCTTTTCCGCGACGAAGATAAATCTCTGCTCTCATTTTATTCTTGTTTTACGCTGTTTTCACTCTTTGACTTTCGTTGTGTACGACGGTAGGGGCGGAAGTGTGCTCTTCTCTTTGCTCTCTCATCTTTGCCCTTCGAGCTTTCATCTTTGCTCTTAGAGCTTGCCTTCTGCTCGCCATCTTTCCTCTTTCCTCTTTTATCTTTGCTCTCTATTGCCTCCTGCTGTGTGGGCAGAGGGGTAATGGGTGGCGTGGACATCAGCTTCTCGTAGATGGCAATACATACCCACGCATCGGTTGCCGCATACATCTGCTGCTGGGGCGTTAGTGTCGAAGCCTCCCAGTTGCTCAGACGCTGTGCCTTTGATACACGCTCTCCAAGAACTATGGCCGACATCTTGCGCAGGCTCTTCTCCTCGATGCCCCAATGTGAGACCATCTGTTGCAGGTCCACAAAGCCACGCTCGTTGAAGTGACGCAGGGCGTGCAGCGAACGCAGGTCGCCAGCCACATCGGCTCCAATCTTTATGATGTTGGGATTGCTCAGAATTTTAAGCAGTGCGCTGTGCAGCTTTGTGCGACAGAGTCGTATCAGGTAGCAGTTCTCGTGTGTCGATAGTTGGAGTAGTGCCACCTTGTTGCTTACGCCCGCCTTGAACGAGGGGCGTGTCTCGGTGTCAAACCCGATGATACGCTGCGCGGCAAGGTCGCGGCAAGCGGCCTCGATTTGCTCTTCGCGGTCAACAATTATTATGTTGCCATCGAAGCGAGCCGACGCTAACTCGGCTGCCTGTTCGTTTGTTATCGTGGGTTGAAACACCATTCGTTAAATTTTGAGCCCCAAAGTTACTCATTAATTATCAGTTTTCCGCTTATAGCGGTGGAAATTTTACCCTCCTCCTTCATCTTGTCCACCTGCGCGGCCACCTTTTCGGGGTCAGTCTTTATCTCGCGACACAGTTCACGCACTGTCAGTGACTGCTCTCGAAGCAGGCTTATGATGCTCTGCGAGAGTTGCTCACCCTGCTCTTTGTTGCGTCGTCGCTGGGCAAGACATACATCGCAGTTGCCACACTCTTTGGCCTGGGTGTCACCAAAATAGCTTTGCAACACCACGCTGCGACACTCGCTATCGTTGGAGGCGTAAAGACGCATATTCTCAAATCGCTCGGCCATAAGATTCTTGCGATGCAGATATGTGTCGGGCGAGATGTATAGGTCCTTGGTCGGCAGTCGCTCCTCGTTGAGGAAGAGTATGGGCGATGAGTTCGAGGGTATGTAGCGAATTATGCGTATTTGCCACATTCTTTTCAGCAGCTCCTTCACTCGCTCCACCGTGTAACCACTCGCGGCGGCTATCACCTGCTCGTTTATGGGGCGGAACTCGGTAAATACGCCATCGTATATGCGTAGTATGGTGCGGATTATGTGGTCCAGCTCGTTGCGTCCCACGCGTATGCGATACAGCTCGTCACGACTCACGCAGAACATTATGCGTGCCGGGTTATCCATCTCCTCCGTGAGGGTCATATACCCGTTCTGCTCCAAAAGTTTCAGCGCGGCGCGCACCTTGCCTATGTAGATATGCTCGCGGCGGCAGAAGTCGTGTATGTTGAACACGAACGAAGCCTGATAACCATCACCCACGGCCACCTGTATAAAGTCGCAAATCTTCTCGTAGATAGATTTTATCTCCTCCAATGGCGGGAACTCCTTCTCGAAGCGTTTTACTATCTTGCTGTCGTCGTTTGACGATACCAGCAGCAGGGCATAACTGCGTTTCCTATCGCGCCCTGCGCGTCCTGCCTCCTGGTAGTAACTCTCCAACGAGTCGCACATCGTGTAGTGTACAACAAATCGCACATCGGCCTTGTCGATACCCATACCAAAGGCGTTGGTAGCCACCATAATACGCACCTTGCCCGAGGTCCACTCCTCTTGGCGCAGAGAGCGCTCGGCGTGGGGTAGGCCAGCGTGGTAGAAGGAGGTCGAGATGCCCTGCTTGCGGAGCTCCTCGGCGAGTTTCTCGCACCCCTCGCGCGACTGCATATAGACAATTCCCGAGCCCTCCACATTGCGAATTATTCGTAGCAACTGCTCGCTCTTGTCGTCCGTGTGACGCACGGCATACGACAGGTTGGGACGGGCAAAGCTACTGCGCAGAATGTTGGGCGAGTGGAAACCCAGACGCTCCATAATATCTTTGGCAACCATCTCGGTGGCCGAGGCCGTGAGAGCCAAAACAGGTGTGTCGGGGAGCATCTTTCGAATCTCGGCAATGCGCAGATACGAGGGACGGAAGTCGTAGCCCCACTGCGAGATGCAGTGCGCCTCGTCTACGGCCAGCAGCGACACATTCATACGCTGCACGCGCAGTCGAAAGGCCTCCGTAGCAAGTCTCTCGGGTGCAACATACAAAAACTTCACATCGCCATATACGCAGTTGTCGAGTGCAATATCAATCTTCGAGTATGATAGTCCCGAGTGAATAGCCACGGCATTTATGCCCATATTTCTCAGGCGGTCTACTTGGTCCTTCATCAGCGCAATGAGAGGTGTCACAACAATACACAACCCCTCGCGTGCGAGGGTAGGCACCTGATATGTCAGCGACTTTCC
The DNA here is from genome assembly GCA_045655585.1 of Alistipes sp. Taxonomy (GTDB): domain Bacteria; phylum Bacteroidota; class Bacteroidia; order Bacteroidales; family Rikenellaceae; genus Alistipes. Next base: position 8,441 of record JAZOPO010000030.1, read on the forward strand.
ACCTCCCGTGGGCATAAGCGCAAGTGTGTCACGCCCCTGCATCACGGAGTGAATTATCTCCTCCTGCCCGGGACGGAACTCGCTGTAACCCCAATGTTTACGCAGGGTGGATAGCAGATGCTCCTCTATTTTGTTGTCAATGCCACTCATTTGGTGCAAAAATACGAAAAATGCTCTGCTTTTTCTCAATTTTCTTCGTATATTTGTGCCGAATAATTAGTATTTCTGAGTATGAGAATCAAGCAGGGTTACAAGGTGCGTGAAATCGCAGGCGAGAATGTGGTCGTTATGCCACGAGTTAATGGCGTGGATTTTACGCGTATCATATCACTCAACGATAGTGCTTTGCTCTTGTGGCAGTCGCTCGAAGGCTCAGATTTTACTGTTGAAGATGCGGCAGGGGTGCTGACCTCTAACTTCGATGTTGATGCCGCCACAGCTCTGCAAGATGCTACGCGATGGATGGAGCGTATGCAGGAGTGCGACCTCGTGGAGTAGTTTTATATGCTTTGCGATAAACTATAAATTAAGATGGCAAGAAAGATATTTAGAGTAGTTGTAGCTTTTGTGATGCTGGTGCTGTACACCTCGGTGATGGCGGCCAGCGACATCGTTGCGCTCACTTGCCATTGCAACTCTCACCGTGGCGATGTACACACATCCTTCAACCACATACATCAGTGCGAGTTGGAGCATTGCCACCACCACGACGATGCCTGTGCCGATGAGAGTGCCGCTGAGCAGTTCTCAAAGCAGCGTTGTTGTAACCATGACCATTCTAACGAAATTTCTCTATACATTCAGCCTCGTACATTCGATGACGATAACTCCGAGCGTCAGGCTATGTTGCTGGCCGTTGTGACCGATGTGCTCGATTACGATATGGCGCAGACGGCCGATGTGGGGCAGGAGGAGTATGGCGAAACTATAAGATACTCCCTCTTTGAGGGGTATGCGCGTAGCGGAGTGTTGCGCGCCCCGCCTGCGTTGGTATAATCGAGCGAACGGAGCAGTAGTCCCGTTCGGGTTCTGTTAAGTTTTATTATACCAAAAATCAATGATATGAAAATCAAAACTATTATACTTTGCGGCATTATGTCGCTTATTAGCTTAGGTGCTGCGGCACAGAAAGTTGAGGGTGTGGTGCGTGATGCTACCACCAACGAGACCCTTATCGGAGCATCGGTCTATTGGCTTGGCACGAATGTAGGTATCGCAACCGATTTGGAGGGTGCGTACACACTTCACCGCGTCAAGGGATACGATAAGCTTGTTGCTACCTATGTGGGTTATAGCAACGATACTATCGAGGTGGCTCAGGGCGTAACAAAGGTGGATTTCGCGTTGAAGAGCGATACCGAGATTGAGGCGGTGGTTGTCGAGGGTACACTCGGTAACTATGTCAAGCACGAGGGTATCCTCAAAGGCGAGACCATCTCGTTTGCAGGCTTGTGTAAGATGGCGTGCTGTAACCTGGCCGAGAGCTTCGAGAACTCAGCTTCGGTAACGGTAGGTTATAGCGATGCTATCTCGGGTGCGCGCCAGATTAAGATGTTGGGTTTGACAGGTACCTACACACAGATTCTCGACGAGAATCGCCCCATTATGCGTGGTTTGAGTGCCCCCTACGGTTTGAACTATACGCCGGGTATGTGGCTCAACTCTATTCAGGTGTCTAAGGGTATCTCATCAGTTACGGCTGGTCACGAGGCTATCACAGGTCAGATTAATATGGAGCACCGCAAGCCCACCGACGAGGAGCGTCTGTTCCTTAACCTCTATTTCGATAGCGAGATGCGCCCCGAGATTAACATCTCGTCGGCATTCCCCCTGACAGCCGATAAGAGTCTTTCTACCGTTATCCTTGCCCACGGTTCACTCGACACGCAGTCGCACGATCGCAACCACGACGGTTTCCGCGACCTGCCCAAGACCAACCAGATTAACATCGCCAACAAATGGTTGTGGCAGTCGTTGGGTGGCACGCAGATTCGCTGGGGCTGGAAGTATGTTGACGAGAACCGTCTGGGTGGAGAGAAGACATACGAGAAGTCTATGCGCGAGGAGATGGAGCAGAGCCTCTCGACTTACGGCTCGCATATGGACAACACGGGCGTTAATGCCTACTTCAAGTTGGGTACTCCCGTAGGTAAGTCAGTATATGACCTCGACACTGAGGAGGAGCTCCGCTCGAATATTGCCTTTGTTGCCGACTACAACTACTTCAAAGAGAATGCATACTTTGGTCTGAACGACTACCAGGGTCACGACCACTCGTGGTGGTTTAACTTTATGTATGCTCACTACTTCACACCCCGCTCGTCGCTAGTTATGGGTGCTTCGGCATCGATTGTAAATAGCACCGAGGTTGTTAAAAACAATGTAGTCTTGGCAAGCAAGGAGCGCTGGGCTGGTATTACTTATAACCTTATGAACTATATCGAGCCGGGCGTATATGCCGAGTATACATACTCTTTGCCCGAGAAGTTCTCATTCGTCTTTGGTCTGCGTGGTGACTGGATGGGTGGTAAGGATATTGAGCCTGAGGCACCCGCTGTTGGTGTAGATAACACCTCTTACTACTCTCCCAAGCAGCGTTTTGTCGTAACTCCCCGTACTCACATCCGCTGGGACATCACTCCCACAACCGTGTTGCGTGGTTCTGCAGGTTTGGGTTACCGTCGCGCAAGCATCTTTACCGACAATATCTGGATGTTGGCAACAGGTCGCAAGGTTTTGATTAAGGATTTGAATGACGATATCGAGACTGCTCTCACCGCAGGTGGTAGTCTTACGCAGTATATCAAGTGGGGCGGTTATAGCGACGCGACTATCAGCTTTGACTACTTCCGCACACAGCTCTTTAACACCGTCTTGGCCGACCAGGAGTTGGGTATCGTAGGTGGCACTCCCGATGACGAGATTTGGATCTACAACACCGATGGCCGCTCGTTCTCGGACACCTACCAGGTAGACTTCCAGTGGACACCCGTCAAGGGCTTGGACCTCTTCGCAACCTACCGTTACACCAACGCCAAGGTTAGCGTTGAGCGCAATGGCGCGATGCACCTTGTGGAGCGTCCTTTGACCAGCCGCTATAAAACTTTGCTTAATGTACAATATGCTACGGCATATCGTCGTTGGGTATTTGATGTCACAGCTCAGTATAATGGTCCTATGCGCCGTCCCTCGCTCGATGGCGACTTGACTCGCTCTGTGCTCTCGCCCGCATATCCTATGTTCTATGCGCAGGTGAGTCACAAGATTCGCAATTGGGAGATTTATGTTGGTTGTGAGAATATTTTGGACTATATGCAGCAGGACCCCATTCTGGGTGTTGAGGAGCCCTTCTCACCCGCCTTCAACTCGTCGAGCGTGTGGGGACCGTTGATGGGTCGTAAGTTCTACTTGGGCTTGCGCTTTAACTTATATTAATAAGAAGTATTAACAACTAAAACTAATAGACAATGAAGAAGATTATTATGCTCTGCCTCTTGGCAGTAATGAGCTTTGGCGTAGCTGATGCCGTAGCACAGAAGAAGAGTGACGCAGCGCTTAAAACAACTGTTTTCCTCACAGATGTAGATTGCGAAACCTGCGCAAAGAAGATTGACAACTCAATCCCCTACCAGAAGGGTGTTAAGGAGGTTAAGGTTGATGTTGCTACTCGCAAGGTGACCGTAACCTACGACGCAACCAAGTCGAGCGACGAGGCTTTGATTAAGGCCTTCAAGAAGATTAAGATTAATGCCGAGGTGAAGAAATAGTTCTTGTTATACAATTTCTTATAACAAACAAGGGTGTCTATTATTGGGCACCCTTGTCGTTTTTGCGGATTTTGCGTAGGCGGAAGTATTGGCGGATATACATATCGGCCACAACCATCGCAACTATCAACAGCGTCATCACGCCCCACTCGCGTGCGTGCGCCATCATCTTAAATATGCCGCTCAAATCAATTCGAGGCAGGGCAAACTCCGACATAGCCGCTGCGCCATACGCCACCATAGCGACGATGGCAATGCTGGCTACACAGCCCGTTATAATATCTGTGCGGCGTTGTTCACGCGCACGCTCACGAATGCGCGTCATCAGGCGGGCGTTAAATCCGTAGCTTAGCGTGGGTTTGTCGAGCCGCTCCACGGCACGATGTATGGCTTTACTTTGTCTCATCTCTTAGCAGTATATATAGTTTCTTGCGTATGCGGTGCAGGCGCACCTTTATATTATTCTCGCTTTGTGACATAATCTCGGCACACTCCTCAACCGACCGCTCCTCGTAGTAGAAGAGAGTTATCAGCGCCCTCTCCTCGGCATCGAGCCGCGTGATGGCCTGCGTGAGCGACTCTATCTGTCGCTCGTTATCTACGACGGCCTCCATCTGCTCTACATAGTCATCGCTCACGCTGCGCAGACGGTTGTCGTCAATGGGGTAGTGGGGTAGTCGTTTGCGGCGTGTGAACGATATGGCGTGGTTGTAGGCTATGCGGTAGAGCCAAGTGGAGAAGGCACACTTGAAATTGAAGAGTGCGAGGTTGTCGAATATGCGCAGAAAAATATCCTGCGTCACCTCCTCGGCATCTTCGCGGTTGCCAACTATGCGAACTACGAGCGTGTGCACCGCCTGAGCATAATGCTCGGCAATGTGGGCAAAGAGCTCTATCTCGCCCCGCGTAATGCGCTCTATGAGTTCCTTCTCGTTGTGTAGCATAGTTACCCTTTTAGACGCATAAAGACCCAAAAGGTTACACTAAATTACGCATAAAATCCTCTTTTGCGTGTATTTTTATATATGTATAATAAATTTTTTGCCAAAAACTGTAACCTTTTTGCGCGTTGTGCGTCTAATAAGGCAAAGAGAAACGAATTGTAAAACCTTAAAATTTATATCTTATGTTTGATTTTTTTATTCCCGTTGCAATCTTCGGATTTGGAGGTTATTTCCTCTATAAGATTTTTGAGTTGTATGGTATGCGCAATGAACGAAAGACAATTATCGAGCGCCTTGATGCTGCTGGTTTGATAGAATATGCTAAGCGTATGCCTATTGGAGTTGGCGGAGGAAATGCCAAAGCGGAGGAGTGCGACCCCAAAAAACAGTTCCCAGCAAGATGGCTTTTGCGAGTGAGTTTATTGATTATAGGTTTTGGCGTAGGAATAGTGTTAGGAAATAACATTGCAGCGCATCTCAAATTTAATCTTAACGGAGGTAGTTATACATACAATCCATCAGAGCAATTTGAGGCTGTGTGGATAGCGTGTACTTGTATCTGCACCGGTATTGGACTTCTCCTCTCGTTTATTATTGAAACAATAATCACCCAAAGGTCAAAGGAGTAGTTCCCCTAAAATTAGCGATACAAATATAAAAGCCATCATTATGATGGCTTTTATATTTATCTATAACTCTGGATTACACAGCGCGGCATCGCGTTCCAGTTGGCGTTGCAACTCTTCAATAGATGCGAAGCGTTGCTCGTCGCGTATCTTCAACTTCAAGTCTACCTCTATCTCTCGGCCGTACAGGTCACCTGCAAAACCAAATATATGCGTTTCCAGCAGTCGTGTCTGTCCATCTACCGAAGGGCGCAGACCGATGTTCGACATAGCATTATACAGCTTACCATCGAGTCTCACCTGCGAGTAGTAGACACCATTATCGACCTTTATATCGCGCGCATCGATGTTGGCCGTGGGAAAACCCATCTTGCGACCCAACTGCGCTCCGTGAATAACCTCACCCCTGATAACCATACCTAATTATATATTTTGGGTGAGTTTCTTCACCAACGAGAACTCCGAGAAGAACTCCTTGGCCAGCACGCGCAACACGGTGTATGATGGAATAGCGAGCAACATACCCACAATACCTGCCATATATCCAGCAACGAGAATTACCAAAAAGACCTCCAAAGGATGCGCCTTCACACGCTCCGAGTAGATGGTGGGTTGCAGCACGAAGTCGTCAAAGCCCTTGATGCAGAAGAGTGTGCCACAGATTGTGAGCACCGTGCTTGTAACGGTCATACCCTCGATGGGGGTCACGATGCCGATAAATGCCGAGACGATGCCTCCCATAAGCGGACCTGCGTAGGGAATGACATTGAAGACTCCCATAACCAAGCCAATGAGCAGGGCGTTGTCGGTCTTCATACCGTAGATAATCATTATCGTAGAGATGATGACCATAAGTATAAGGCTCTCGGTCAAGATACCTGTAAAGTAGCGCGACAACAGCACCGTAATAGAGTCCAGCGCACGCTCCACATTTGCCTGCAAGCGCTCGGGGAACATAGCCTTCACCATTGCGTAGAACAAGCCGTCCTCTTTAAGGAAGAAGAAGGTGATAAAGACTATCGAGAACAGAGCAATCAGAGCCGAGAGCGTGGTGCTGACAATTGAGGTGAAGGTGTTGTTGAGTGTGTTGTAGTTCACCAACTGTTTGAGACTATCTACCAGCGTATCGGTCAGCGAGAAGTGAGTCTCGGGTAGCGCGAAGGTGTGTTGCAGATACTCCTGTGCGTGTGTTATAGGCTTCTCAACCGATGCCAGCACCGACGAGAAGTCGAGGTGTGCAAACTCGTTTATCTTGCCAAACACAAGCGGGATAAAGAGCGAGAAAACAGCGCCAAACAGCACCAAAATAACCACCAGCGTAAGCGATGCCGCCGCCCAGCGAGGCATCTTATACTTGCTTACATGCTGGCGCGCAAGCCAGTTCACTACGGGGCGTCCCATAATGGCAAGCACAGCCGACACAAGTATGTAGATTACCACCGACGAGAAGTACCACACCAGAAAGAGTATGGCTGCCGTGATAATCAAACCTACCGAGAAGCGTAGTATATTTTGGGGTGTAATGGACATTCTCTTACTTCTTCAATCTTACAAGCGGAGTCTGCGAACCTACTACGGGGTCACCAATCTCCACCAACAACTCACTATCCTTCGGCACGAGTACATCAATACGCGAACCGAACTTGATAAAGCCAAATACATCGTTCTGCTTTACCTTATCGCCAACCTTGATATACGACACGATACGGCGTGCGATGAGTCCTGCCACCTGACGGAAGAGAACCTTCTGGCCATCGTCGAGTCTTACCACGGTTGTGGTGCGCTCGTTCTCGGTTGATGACTTGGGATGCCAAGCGATGAGGAAGCGGCCCGGGTGATACTTGTGGTACTCCACCTCACCTGCCACGGGCAACCAGTTCATATGGATGTTGGTCACAGACATAAAGATAGAAATTTGGAGCATATCCTGCTTCATGTACTCGTCCTCGTAGACAACCTCCGTAACCACGACACGACCGTCGCAGGGCGAGAACACCAACTCCGAGTCGTGAATCTTCACACGGCGAGGCTCACGGAAAAAGGCAACGATAAAGAGCCAAAAAGCCACAAGAATACCTCCGCAGGTAATCAGAAGGCCTGTCTCCCAATGCTGGCTCTGGAAATAATACAACAAACCCCATAGTACAAGGCACATAAGGCCCGAAATGGCGATTATGCGATAACCCTCTTTGTTAATCTTCATATTGTTTAGTTTTAAGGTTTTCTGTTAAAATGCAATAGTGTACAAGCAGGCGTAGATAAACACAAACGGAGCCGAGAGAATCAACGCATCGAAGCGGTCCAGCCAGCCTCCGTGGCCGGGGATGATGTTACCCGAGTCCTTGATATCTACCGAGCGCTTCATAAGCGACTCCACCAAATCTCCAAATACTCCCGAGATAGCTGCTACCAATGCCAGACCAATCCACATAGGCACGCTTGCGTCCAACACGGTTGCTGCTACATATCCCATTGCCGTAGCTCCGAGCAGTCCGCCGAAGAATCCCTCCCACGACTTCTTGGGTGAGATACGCTCGAAGAGGCGGTGACGACCGAGAGTGATACCAAACAGGTATGCGAATACATCGTTTGCCCAGATGATGAATATGTAGAAAAGCATTATCCACGCCTTCCACTCGCCCGCACCCAACAGCATAGGCACAACGAGTAACATAGCCATAGGCAGTGCTGTGTACAGAGCGCCAAGAGCGGATGTAGCGATATTGGCAATCGGCGTAGTGCTCTTGCGATAGAGCTCGCAGATAAACATCAGCGGCACAATCAACATAAGCGCGCTGCCTGCCACAACTAACAACATTGCACTGATGCTTTCGCCCTCCTTGCCAAAGAAGAGCATCAAGGCAAGGCCTACGCAGAGTATCATAGCTCCCATAAAGAGGCCAAGCACCTTCATCGGGCTATATCCTGCCTTCTCGGCAAAGCGGTAGAACTCCCACATTCCGCCAAAGGCGATGAGAGCCATCAACGCAGCAAAGCTCCACTTCGAGAGCAGCATAGCACCAAGCACCACGACAAGCATTACTGCTCCGCTGGCTGTGCGAATGAGAAAATTCTTCAATTTATCGCTCATATTTGGGTTGCTTTTGTTTATTTGTTAGTCTCCTCTTTAATCTCAATCTCTGTCGCAGGAGCGATTATCGCAGGCTCTGCGGGCTGGAATGATGCGCCATCAGTAATGTCTGCCGAGCTGTCTGCCTTCTTCTCCGCCGTCTGCTTTTTCGACTGCGCCGAGGGACCGAGTATCGTCTCTATATCCTCTGCATAGATGGTCTCCTTGTCGAGCAACATATCGGCCATAGCGTTAATCTTGTCGTTGTTAGCCTCAATAATCTCGCGGGCACGAGTATAAGCCTCCTCCAATATGCGACGCACCTCGTCGTCGATTGCCGTTGCTGTCTGCTCGCTGAACGGCTTAGTGAAGGTGTCGCGTGTACCAGTCGAATCGTAATAACTGATAGGACCTATCTTCTTGCTCATACCGTACCAAGTCACCATTGCGTATGCCATCTTCGTTGAGCGCTCCAAGTCGCTCAGTGCGCCAGCGCCAAGTGTGCCGTAGTTCACCTCCTCGGCAATACGACCACCGAGCATACCAGCCAGACGCTCCGACATTGTAGCATCGGTAATGTGTACGCGCTCCTCGTCGGGCACCGACCAAGTTGCACCAAGGCTATTTCCGCGAGGGATAACTGTAACCTTCAATACGGGGTCGCACTCCTCCAAAAGCCACATAACAGTAGCGTGTCCCGCCTCGTGGATAGCCGTAGCACGACGCTCAGCCTCGGACATTGTCTTGTTGCGCTTCTCCAAACCACCTACAATACGGTCGATAGCTGCCATAAAGTCATCGCGCTCAACACACTTCTTATCGTTACGAGCTGCAATCAAAGCCGCCTCGTTACATACATTTGCAATATCTGCACCCGAGAAACCGGGTGTCTGTCTTGCAAGGAATGTGCGGTCGATGTTGCCATCGAGTTTGATGTGGCGCAGGTGAACATTGAAAATCTCCTCACGCTCCTTAACATCCGGTAGACCCACATCAATCTGACGGTCGAAGCGACCTGCACGCATCAACGCCTTATCCAAAATGTCGGCACGGTTTGTAGCGGCCAATACGATAACTCCTGCATTTGTCTGGAAGCCGTCCATCTCGGTGAGCAGCTGGTTGAGGGTATTCTCACGCTCGTCGTTGCCCGAGAAGCCTGCGTTCTTACCACGCGCACGACCGATAGCATCAATCTCGTCAATGAAGACAATGCACGGAGCCTTGCGCTTAGCCTGCTCGAAGAGGTCTCGTACTCGCGAAGCACCCACACCCACAAACATCTCAACAAAATCAGAACCCGAGATAGAGAGGAAAGGCACATTTGCCTCGCCCGCTACGGCCTTAGCCAACAGCGTCTTACCTGTACCCGGAGGGCCAACGAGCAACGCTCCCTTGGGAATCTTGGCACCCAGCTCGCGGTATTTGTCAGCCTTGCGCAAGAAGTCAACAATCTCCATAATCTCGACCTTAGCCTCGGCCAAACCTGCGACATCCTTGAATGTTACGCGCTTGTCGGGATTCTCCTTGTCAAACTCCTGAGCACGAGCCTTGCCCACATTCATAATATTGCCGCCAGCACCACCAGCACCGCGTGACATACTGCGAATGAAAAAAATCCATATACCAATGAAGAACAACCACGGCAGGACATTGATAAGCATATCGCCCCAGCTTGTTGTCTCGTTAAAGTACTCAATAGCAATAGGATTGTTCTCTACATCTGAGTCGGCTATTGCCTGCTTTACATCGCGGTCGAGAATATCTACCGAGCCGATTGTGAAGTTCAACTGCTCGCCGTGCTCGGGAATATTCTTGAAGCGGCTATTATCATCGCCATTGCGATACGCCTCGATAGCCTCGTCGGTGAGGTATACCAGGGCGTTGTTCTTGTTTACAACCTTGATGCGCTCTACCTCGCCATTGCGTATCATCTGCTCAATCGTATTCCAGTCGCTTGCCACGGGCTCTGCTTGTCCCGTGCCGAAGAGAGAATAAGCGATGATGATGGCGACAATCGCACCCCAGATCCACATAAAGTTGAATCTGATGTTGATTATCTTGTTACTATTCTTTTTTGCCATATAATATTTTTACAATTCGTAATCGTATTTCTTCATAGGTGCATCGGCCCACAACTCCTCCAAACGGTAGAAGTCGCGCAACTCGCTCTGGAAGATATGAACCACTACATCTACATAGTCCATTGCAATCCAGAAGGCATTCTGCTGGCCCTCGATGCGCCACAACTTCTGACCCAACTTCTCGTATACATCCTTCTCGATGCCGTCGGCAATGGCTGCAACCTGAGCCGTAGAGTCGGCGTTGCACACAACGAAATGAGAACAGATGGCTCCGTCGAAGCCGTTCAAATCCAATGATACAATATTCTTACCCTTTTTGTCCTGAATAGCGTTTACTATGGTTTCAATAAGTTTTTCCATACTCTCTGTTTATCTCCGCACGGGGCGGAATTATTAATTACGGTTTCACATATACATATAACTTTGCAAAGATACATTTTTTTTATGAGAATGCGAAATGATTTTGCACACACTTGCCATATCTTTGCACATAAACGCAAAAATGCGGCCCGATGTTCTATTTCGGACCGCATTTTTTTATTTTTTGACTAACTAATTTATTTTGCCGCCAGCTCCATATGCATTCTTTCGAGAATAGTAGTCTCCAAAGCGTTTATAATCGAGTTCTTGACATAGGTGCGACGCACGGCAATGGCGATACGGCGCGAAGTGGCACTCTTGGCAAGGGTCTTGATTTGGCACTTGCGACTCGCCGGCACATACTCCAAAGCCATCTCGGGAATGATGGTCATACAGGCCGTGCAATCTACAATACGCATAAGCGTATCGAGCGAACCCGACTCAAAATAGTAGTGCGATGGGGTATTGCGTCGAGCCTGACACAACTCCAAAATCTGGTCACGCATACAGTTACCCGGGCTGAGTAGAATAAGGTCCTTCATATCAATATCTTCGATGCGGATATTCGAGCGCTCAAACAGCGGATTTGAGGGCGATACATAGGCAAAAAAGCGGTCGCTGAAAAGGTCGCGTTCGATGATGCCCTCGCCACAAGTTCCGCTGGCAACAAGCGCTGCATCAATCTTATCGCGGCGCAACGCCTCGATGATATTTCCCGTCACCATTTCGCTTATTTCAAGCTCCACGCGGGGGTAGCGCTTAACGAAGTCGGGGATAAATTTATGAAGCAGATATGGGGCAATCGTGGGGATGACACCCAAGCGAAGTTTTCCAGCTGTTTCGCCTTTTAACTCGGCCACCGACTCGCGGATAGTGTTATACGCCTTCAAGGTCTCCTGAGCCTGTGCGATTACAACGGCTCCCGCCTCTGTGGGGATAACAGGTTTCTTCGAGCGGTCGAGAAGTATCACGCCCAGCTCCTCTTCCAGTGACTTAATCTGCATCGAGAGTGAGGGTTGTGTTACGAAGCAATGCTCCGAAGCGGCCGAAAAACTGCCGCAGTTGGCTACCTCGATAAGGTACTGTAATTGAATGATTGTCATATTGTTGTATGGGTCAAGGTTTTCGTTGCTTGCGGACTCCTTGCTGTGGAGTGCGCGTGATTATGTTATACAAAAGTATAAAAAAAAATTATAGCGTCAAAGTTTTTTGGTTGGTCAGCGATAAATTGTTATTTTTGTAGTTAATTTATTGTGCAATGTGCTCGCAGGCATAGCGCAAACAGATTTTGAAATAACAAGAAAAACATAAAAAAATGGGAAAAATTATTCTTACGGGCGACCGCCCCACCGGAAAACTTCATTTGGGACACTATGTAGGCTCGCTGCGTCAGCGTGTAGAGTTGCAGAACTCTGGTCTCTTTGAGAAGATATTTATTATGATTGCCGATGCACAGGCACTTACCGATAACGCCGACAACCCCGAGAAGGTGCGTCAGAACATCATCGAGGTGGCTTTGGACTACCTCTCTTGCGGTATCGACCCCACCAAGTCGACAATCTTCATCCAGAGTATGGTTCCCGAGCTTACTGAGCTCGCCTTCTACTATATGAATCTCGTTACGGTGGCTCGCTTGGAGCGTAATCCGACCGTGAAGACCGAGATTGTTATGCGTGAGTTTGGTAAGTCTATCCCCGTAGGATTCTACACCTACCCCATCTCGCAGGCGTCGGACATTACCGCTTTCCGTGCTACAACAGTACCCGCAGGTGTTGACCAGGAGCCTATGATTGAGCAGACTCGCGAGATTGTTCACAAGTTCAACTCTGTATATGGTCCGACTTTGGTTGAGCCCGAGATTTTGCTCCCCTCAAACGCCGCTTGCTTGCGCCTGCCCGGAACAGATGGCAAGGCCAAGATGTCTAAGTCGTTGGGTAACTGTATCTACCTCTCGGATAACTCAGCCGATTTGCGCAAGAAGGTGATGAGTATGTACACCGACCCCAATCACATCCGTATCGAGGATCCGGGTCAGATTGAGGGTAACTGCGTATTCACATACCTCGACGCATTCTCTTGCGACGAGCACTTTGCAAAGTACCTGCCCGACTACGCTTGTCTTGACGAGTTGAAGGCTCACTACCAGCGTGGTGGCTTGGGCGATGTGAAGGTTAAGAAGCTTCTGTTCGCTGTTTTGGAGGAGATGTTGGAGCCTATCCGCGCACGCCGCAAGGAGTATGAGCAGGATATTGAGGGTGTATACGAAATCTTGAAGAAGGGTTGCGAGGTGGCTCGTGCCGAGGCAGCGGAGACTTTGGATATGGTGCGCCGCTCGATGAAGATTAACTACTTCGACGACGCGGAGCTTATTCGCAAGCAGTCGGAGATGTATAAGTCTGCAAAATAATTTTTAGGGAGAGAGATTTGTAATTTGCGAGAGCGATTATGTTTAGGAATTTCAGAAGAAATACCTTGGAGTGGATTATCAGCCTTTTGCGGCGTTTGAGTAATCGACTCAGCGAGCGTCAGATGATGGCTGTGTTGGCTATCATCGTGGGTCTGTTGGCGGGATTTGGAACTTGTGTGTTCGAGACACTACTGCACGGTTTGAAGACGGCTTTGGTGTCGTGGTTTCCATCTGACGAGGCGCAGGCGCTACTGTTGGTATATCCAGCCATAGGTATTATTCTGGCTACGCTTTTCGTCAAATATATCGTCCGTGATGAAATATCGGAGGGTGTGACGCGTGTGCTCTACGCTATGGCGCGTAAGGATTCGCGCATCGCGGGGCATAACTGCTGGTCATCGGTTGTTGGAGGTGCTACAACCATCGCATTTGGTGGCTCGGTAGGTCCCGAGGCCCCCATTGTGCTTACGGGTGCAGCCATCGGCTCCAATGTGGGTAAGCTGGCGCGCCTGAATTACCGAGAGCTAACCCTGCTGCTCTGTTGTGGTGCGGGTGCTGCTGTGGCCGCTATCTTCAAAGCCCCGATTACGGGCGTGGTGTTTGTGCTGGAAATTCTGATGCTCGATATCACTTCGGCATCGGTCTTTCCGCTTATCCTCGCATCGGTTACAGCAACCACTACGGCACTTATTTTCAGAGGTTTCGACCCTATCTTCGCCATCTCGCTTAGCGAGGCTGATGTCTTTGTTATTAAGCAGATTCCGCTCTATATTCTGCTGGGTGTCTGCTGCGGATTGATGTCCTACTACTTCACATCAGTAAACTCGATGGTGGGTAAATTTGTCAAGGGTATCAACTCGCAATATAAGCGATGGGCCTTTGCTGGCATTTTGTTGGGTGTGCTGATTTTTATCTTCCCGCCCCTGTACGGCGAGGGATACCGTAGCCTCACGGCCTTTATGCACGGCAATGTACAAGCACTCTTCTCTAACTCTATGTTCTTTAAGTTCAGAACGATAGAGTGGGTGGCGATTGTCTATGCAATATCTATTATGTTCTTCAAAGTGGTGGCAATGGCTACAACCAACGCATCGGGAGGTGTGGGTGGTACCTTTGCGCCGTCGCTGTTCGTGGGAGCATATATGGGTGCCATCGTGGCTCTTGTCTGCAAGGCTTGCTTCAATTGGGATGTGTCGGTGGTAGCATTCTCGCTGGTAGGTATGGCGGGCGTAATGTCGGGAGTTATGAAAGCTCCTCTCACGGCCATCTTCCTTATTGCCGAGCTCTCTAACGGATACGGACTCTTTATCCCGCTGATGATTGTGGCGGCCATATCGTTTGCCGTAGATTATGCTCTCGACCGCGACTCTATCTACACCAAGCAGTTGCGTATGCGTGGTGAGTTGCTCACCCACGACAAGGACCAGTCGGCATTTGTCTTTATGAGCCTTAACGAGTTGATGGAGACTGACTTTATCCGCATCAAGGAGAATATGACTCTTGGCGATATTGTCAACATCATTTCCTCGGCACGCCGCAATATCTTCCCCGTTATCGACAACTTCGGCCATCTGTTGGGCGTGGTGCAGCTGGATGACCTGCGTGAAGATATGTTTAAGCAGGAGAAGTGGGGCCGCTCGATTACCTATTATATGATTCAGCCTCCGTATAAGATTCTGGAGCACGAGATGATTCAGAGCGTGCTGCCTCGCTTCGAGGAGAATCACACTTGGATGTTGCCCGTGGTGGATAAGAACAATAAGTACCTCGGCTTTATCTCCAAGTCGCGAATCCTTAATGCCTATCGCGAGGCGTTGGTTAAGATTTCACATTAAAACTTTTATATATGAAGAATGTAGTTTTCGATTTTGGCGGAGTGTTGGTCGATTGGAATCCGCACCACCTTTATGATAAATATTTCAGTAGCGAGGAGAAGGCTACTTGGTTCTTGGAGAACATCTGCCGCTATTCGTGGAACTTGCAGATGGACAAGGGTAAACCATTTGCCGAGGGTGTTGCCGAGTTGCAGGCTCAGTATCCCGAGTGGAGCGAGGCTATTGGCATCTACCATACGCGCTGGATTGAGATGATGGGTGGCGAGATTGAGGGCACAGCCGATGTTCTGCGTCGCTTGAAGACTGCGGGATATAGAATATATGGACTCTCGAACTGGTCGATGGAGACCTTCCCGCTGGTGAGCGACAAGTATCCTATCTTCCAAGAGTTGGAGGGCAAGGTAGTGTCAGGTGAGGAGTTTATGATAAAGCCTGAGCCAGAGATATATCACTGCTTGTTTGAGCGTTACTCGTTGGAGCCTTCGGAGTCGATTTTTATTGACGACAATGCCGACAATGTCGAGGGTGCTCGCGCGGTAGGTATGCACGCTATTCAGTTTAAGAGTGCTGAGCAGTTGGAGCAGGAACTTAAAGAGAAATACGGATTACAATTCTAATAATAAAGGGAGTCGTGAGACTCCCTTTATTATTAGAACATATCCTTGATTATATGGAATAAATCTTTCCAAATGTAATACATCATCATTCCCGTTATCACAAGCTTCAATCCCGAGCCGACGATAAACGATATAAGTGAGCCAAATCCCACCTTCACAGCCTCCTCGAATGGGCGTCGCTGGCTTAACATCTCACCCGCAACAGCACCCACGAATGGACCTAAGATGATTCCTATTGGCCCCATAAACATTCCTGCAAATACTCCAATCGTAGCTCCCGTCACGCCCGCCTTTGAGCCTCCGAAGACCTTGCTAAAATATGCTGGCAGGATGTAATCGAGAACGGTAACCACAAGGGTGATGATACCCCATATCCATAACATCGGCTGCGTGATGGTGGAGCCGTCTGTCATATATGTGCATATCATACCGACAAGCGATAACGCAGGTCCCGGCAGGATGGGCACCACAGAGCCTAAGAGGCCTATGACACCGCACAATATGGCAACTATGATTAGCAGAGTATCCATTCCGTGTGTTGTGGATTACTTCACAAGGTGGTTGGTAGCCGAGTCGGGGAAGATAACCCACGGCTTGAAGCTCTTAGCCTCCTCGAAGTCCATCATTGCGTACGACACGATGATAACCAAGTCATCAACGGCAACCTTGCGTGCCGCAGCACCATTCAAGCAGATAGCGCCACTGCCTCGCTCACCCTTAATAATATAGGTCTCAAAGCGCTCGCCATTGTTGATGTCGAGAATCTGCACCTTCTCGCCCTCAATCATATTTGCAGCGTCCATCAAATCCTCGTCGATGGTGATGCTGCCTACATAGTTCAAATTAGCCTGCGTGACTCTTACGCGGTGAATCTTCGATTTCAATACCTCAATCATCATATGGCTCTATTTGATTTTTATATTATCAATCAATCTAATCTCTCCGGCCTGCACGGCGATGCAACCCTGCACGCGCTCGCTCTCCTCCCACGATGCAACCTGCTGCATCGAAAGAGCATCTACGGCTTGGAAATAAATAACCTTCAACAACTCGTTGGCCTCCACCTGCTCGGTAACCCAAGCGGTGAGCTCAGCAGGGCTTAGCTCGGCAGACTTTGCAGCACACTGCGAGATAACCTCGTAGATGTGGGGCGCTGCGGCACGATGTGCTGGTGTAAGAAGCGTGTTGCGTGACGATAACGCCAGGCCATCTGCATCACGAATGATGGGGCACTCGATAATCTCAACACCCATATTGAGCTGCTTTACCATAGCCTTCACTACGGCAATCTGCTGAAAATCCTTTTCGCCGAAGTATGCCTTTGCGGGCTCTACAATCTGGAACAGGCGGCTCACAACCTGTGCTACGCCGTTGAAGTGTCCTGGGCGTGTTGCGCCCTCCATCACCTTGTCAATCTCGCCAAAGTCAAACTGACGGGTATCGGGCTCAGGGTATATCTCCTCGACCGTGGGCATAAGTACATAATCGGCACCAGCAGCCTCCAATATTGCAGCGTCGGCCTCAGGTGTGCGGGGGTAGTTACGCAGGTCGTTCTTGTCGTTAAACTGTGTGGGGTTTACAAATACGCTCACCACCACGATGTCGCACTCGCGGCGTGCCTTCTCCACCAACGAGCGATGACCTGCGTGCAGGGCACCCATTGTCGGCACGAAACCTATGCCGCTATGTTCGAGTTTTGACAACTCTTGTTTGAAATCACTTACTTTGCTAAAAGTTTTCATTTTTCGCTCTATAAAACTGCGACAAAGTTATATAATTATATCGGAATTAAAAATCCAATATCGCTATAAAAACATTGTATAATAAAAAAAGTCCCCTACCACAGGGGACTTTTTGTGCTAAATCTGCTAAACATTAGTTGATAGAGGGCAGGAACGACCACTCCTTAGAGTAGTGGAGCATCTGCTCTACATAGTCATACTTCGGTACGAGTTTTACATCTACAATCTTGCCATCCTTCTCAACAAGCTCGTAGTCGGGATTAACAAAACCACTATAAGGCTCGATGCCCAGCTTGCCATAGCGCTCCAACACCTCTTTGTGAAGGTCGTAGTCAATCTTTACGGCATAGTTCTCAACCAGCTTGCGGCCAGCCTCGTAGTCGCCCGTAGACTTGATGCGCTGTACCTCCTTCAACAGCTCGCCAAAGAGACGACGCAGAGCGTCGAAGTCATTGATAACGATGTATGATTTGCCATCCTGCTTAACCCACTCGATTACATTATCCTTCTTGCCCTTCTCGTAGCACCACTCGGCGATGAGCTTGCGGTTACGCATATGCGACTCCTCGACATTCTTGCCAAGCTCGATGCGTGAGAACTGGGTCATCATACCATTCATAATATAGTCTGCATACTGCGCCTTTGCCAAGTCGAGCGAGGGGATAAGACCAATCTCAATCATCTTGGGGTCGCCGAGGTAATAGAGGCCAAAGAGGTCGGCACGAGTCTCTTCGAGAGTAGAGGTGTAGCTCTTCAACTCGCCACCCTTAACACCCTCAGCCAGCTGACCTGAGCCGTGACCCAAGCACTCGTGCAGGTCGGTGTGCAAGTCGTCTGCCAACTTACCATACTCCTTGATGCGAGCACGGTCCTCCTCGCGCAACATAAACTCCTCGTTGAAGCCGTTGCCCTGCGCAGCCTTGTCGTAGGCGTATGTGATGTTGTCGATAGTAACAGACTTCGAGCCATACTCCTTACGAATCCAGTCTGCATTGGGCAGGTTGATACCGATAGGTGTTGCGGGGAAGCAGTCGCCACCGAGCATAGCTACGGTGATAACCTTTGCCGATACGCCCTTAACCTCCTTCTTGCGGAACTTGGGGTCGATGGGGGCATTATCCTCAAACCATTGTGCATTTGCCGAGAGAATCTGAGTACGACGGCAAGCCACGCTATCCATAAAGTTTACAGTACCCTCCCACGAAGCCTTGCGGCCGAGGGGATCGCCATAATCCTCGATGAAGCCGTTTACGAAGTCCACGTTAGACTCGTTGTCACCAACCCACAAAACATTGTAGCGGTCGAACTCGCGCAGATTACCTGTGCGGTAGTAGTTGATAAGTGCGTTGATGATGCTCTTCTGAGGCTCCTCGGCTACCTGTGCAGCCTTCTCCAACCAGAATACAATCTGCTCGATAGCAGCCGAATACATGCCGCCCAGCTTCCATACCTGCTCAACGATTTTGCCATCGCTACCCTTTACCAACTTTGAGTTAAGGCCGTATGAGATGGGCGTGGGGTCATTCTCGTCAACCATATCGGCGTAGAACTTCTCTACCTCCTTCATCGTAACGCCCTCGTAGTAGTTGCAAGCCGACTCAGTAACCATATCCACGCCATCGGTCTGGTTAAGACGAATAGCGTAGAGCGCGGGGTCGAAGATGATGTCGTACAAGAACTCCTTCTCGATGGCCAGCTCCTGCGGGTCAACATACTTGTCAACCATCTGAGCAAACCACTCGCGGGGGAACTCGGCGCGGAACTTATCGTTCGAGTAGTGGTGGTGGATACCGTTGGCAAACCAAACCTTCTTCAAGTACTTCTCCATAGCCTTGAACTCGGCAGCGTTGCGGTCGCCGTCATACTTAGTGTAGATGGCCTCCAACGCACGACGAACCGTAAGGTTGTACTTAAAGTTCTGGTCGAAGAGAATATCGCGGCCAGCCTTTGTTGCCTGAGCTAAATAATATATAAGAGTCTTCTGCTGCAAGGGGAGATTCTCAAATCCCGGTACCTCGTAGCGCAACACCTTTATATCGTCAAACTTGTCAATAATCCACGACGCAGGCTCGGGCGTTGTGGTCTGCTCCTCGGCCTTCTGGCGGCACGAAGTAAGCGTCGAAAGCGAAAGAATCATAATTGTCGCAATTAAAATTGTGCTGATCTTTTTCATTTTGTTTAGGTCTTGTAGATAAATATTTTGCGCCAAAGGTATTGATTTTTTTGCAAATAATGGATTTTGGCGTTAAGTAAAATAATAATTGCCCGAATTTTCGGGCAATTATCGTCTCTTGGCGGTGGTAGTTATCTGCACTTAGCACCTTGCGCCTCAAACCACGGGTTACGCAAATCCTCCTTATTGTATTTCAGCGGCTTGCCATCGGGGTAGGACATTGTTTTTCCGCCTGCCTCCGATAGAATCAACTCGCCCGCAGCGGTATCCCACTCGTAGGTGTTTGTGGTGCGAACATAATAATCTACCACTCCTTCGGCCAGCAAGCAGAACTTGTAGGAGCTTCCCTGCTCGACAACCTCCAAGTCGGGGTGCTCGGCACGCAACTCCTCGACTCGTTGGAGTGTCTCGGGTGTCTGGTGCGAGCGCGACAACGCTACGCGGAACTTCTCGTGGCAACTGCCTTCGAGGGGCAGTCTCTCCAACATTGCCTCAATCTGCTTACTCTCATACTTAGGCTCGTCGCACGGGGCTATGTTGCGGATAAGATATGCACCTTTGCCCTTAGCTGCAACATACATCTTTTCGAGATATGGAACATACAGAATAGATGCTACGCACTCATTGTCGGCCAGCAGGGCAATGTTTACTGTAAACTCGTTGTTGCCCTTGATAAACTCCACCGTGCCGTCCAGCGGGTCAACCAGCAGAAATAGCTCCCAGTTGCGACGCTCGTCGTAGAGCATCTCGCGACCCTCCTCGCTCAGCACGGGAACACGCGTGGGACCCAAGTGCTCCTTGATGGTGTTGTGAGCCATACGGTCGGCCATAGTGATGGGCGTGTGGTCGCTCTTTAACGAGATGTCGTAGTCATCTTTGTTTTTGTATATCTTCATTATGGCGGCACCCGCCTTCACTGCCGCATTAAAGCAGTGTGACAGCAGATGTTCGCGCACTTGTGCTACAATTTGATTTTGGTTTTGAGGGGTCATTATAGGTCTATTTTTATTTCTTCGTAAAGATAACAAATATTTACGAGAATCGGAATTTTTTACGCCTAAAAATAGGTGCCATTTTACTAAAATAACACAACATTATCGGAAGAGAACATTTTATCGGTGCGGTGAGCCGAGATAGATAATTTGCAGCGGCGAGAATCATCACCATTGTCATCGCCACAGCCACCATCGAAAGACTCCCTGCCACAGCAAAAACAAGACATAGCAGTGCCGCTGCACCAGCCAAAAGTGGTAGGCGCGATGTGCGAGGTGCGTTATTGAATGTGAGTGGGAGATATGTGTGGCGATGGGCCGATGGGGGTATCTGCCTTATGATGTGGGGTGAGAAACCGCCATTGGCAATTATTGCATCGCGCTGGAAGATATAACTATCGGTTGTCTTCGAGTAGAATAGCTCCACATCGTGGGCACTCTGCTCGGAGAGGGTGATGGCTATATGCTCCACAGCCTTCGTGCATAGGAGCGTGTGGCTACCTGCTGGTAATAGGTAGTTGTACGATGCAACAGATGTAGCAGCGTCGAGGTCGTCGTAAGCGTTCGTGTAGGCTTTGTCTACAAGTATCAGCCGCCTGAAACATCTCTGGCGTGAGCGGTATAACGCCCTCACGAATGCTGTTGGTAGCTCCTCACTGGTGGTGCAATTTACACGAATCATGCGATATCGGGCAACTATCTCGCGAAACTCTGTGGCGAACTCCTCGGCATCGAGCGTCACGATAACCTCGTATCGGTCGTACTCCTGCCCGAGTAGCTTCTCTATGTGGCTAAGAGATTTCACCCCGCTGCAAATTACCGAGCAACCGACAAACCCGAGCGACTCGCAACAGCCTGCAATATCGTCGGTTAGCAGTGCGTGACGGCGCGCAGCGTCTGTGGCACGAAAGAGGAGAATGAGTGTTGTGGCGGAGATTACACAGAGCAATATTATTATAATGTACTCCATTTGGGATTATATATTTGCGGCACTATTGGTTAGCGCCCGTTTGTATGAGTTGATAAGTGATTCGGCATAACGGCTCTCACACTCAGTGAAGAGCGTGCGCACCGATGAGAGTGAATACCCCTCCACGGTCAGGTGACGGCATAGCTCCTTGCGTCTGCGTGCGGGCATTGCAGCCAATCGCTCCCGTATGCGTGTGTGGCCGAGTGGTCGCCCCAGCGATGCGAGGGTGTAGATGGTCTGTTTTATTATGGAGCTATCCTGCTCGGAGGTGATTATCTTGTGGAGATGCTTCTCGGCTATCTCGATGCCGAAACTCTGCACGATAGAGAGCCCCAGCCCTCGCAGGTTGCGATTCTCGCTTGCAAGCAACGGTTCGTATGCTATGGGGAGCAGGCCACGGCGCAGGAGCGCTATTATGCGCGCTATGTCGAATGGCGACAGGTCAAATTCAAATGTAGCTATCGTGCGTATGGCTACCGATGGATTTGCCGCCAGTGCAGCCGTCAGGGCGCTTATCCTAATATCTCTGTCGCGCGAGTGAATGTAGTCATATAGCTCCGAGAAGATATCACTATTGCAGGGTATAGCGCTCAGCAACATAAGCAGATGTGCTCGTCGTGCGCCACGGCTCAGGTGTATCTGTCGCAAAAGAGTCTCTTCCAAACGGTTTTGCCGTGCCACTTGGAGTAGTGCTTCGGGGGCGTTGTTGTAGGTGTGGCTCACGACTGTGTATATCGCCTCGGCCAATGCTATGCGGCTCGCGGTGGAGTGTGTAATAATCTTGTTCTGTGGCGGGTTTTCGCTAAGCAGCAACACTGTTATCTGCTTGATATAGCAATCTCGCAGCGTGGATAGCTTCTCGTTATGGCTGTCGCGCGACAGGACTATCAGCGCAATGGTAATTGCTGTCATTGCAACGATATATATTACACTTAGCACAATCATACTTCTGCCGAGGGTTTAATTTGTGCCCAACTCTTATTGCGCAGACGACTCATACATATCGGGAAGGTCATATATTGGTCTACGCCACACTCTAACAGGCTTAGCACAATCTGCTCGGACTGTTGCCACGCTATAACGAATATTGGCGGCTGGCGTTTGTTGTTGATGCGTATGCGCTTAATCAACTCCGACCCATCGATAAATGGCTTCACGCCCAAGACGATAACCAAGTCGGGTGTCTGGTGCGTGCAAGTGGCTATGGTCTGCTGGATAGATGTGCAGCACACCACACTCGCAGCCTCTACGCCAACAATCTCGGCAATGAGCATAGCTGCCGCGTTACAGCGCGAATATATAACGATTTTTGATGTATTCATATTCTCGATTTTGCCGCGTACCCCACTCGAAAAGTGTGCCAAATGCTAAATAATTGAAAAAAAAGTAGATTTACATTTGTTTTGGTAATATTTTTTGTATATTTGCAGGCCGAAATTCGGCAAAAAATAAAAATCATTTTATAGAAATGTTTGTTATAGTAGAAATCGCAGGTCAGCAGTTCAAGGCTGAGAAGGGTCGTAAGCTCTATGTTCACCGTCTTCAGGGCGACGTAGAGTCGTCAGTGAGCTTCGACAAGGTCCTGCTTGTAGA
>JAZOPO010000031.1:0-108658 GCA_045655585.1 Alistipes sp.
TGTAACTTATTAAAAAAGAATATGATAATCCAACTGCACCCTTGTCAATAAAAATGTAACTAGTAACCAAAAGAATTATAGCCCATATTCCGTTAAATAAAAAGCCCATCCACATTTTATCTTGACTAGCAATGACTTGTCCCACAACATTACATACTGATATTAGAACTGCTGTGATCATCATTATATATAAAGGCATCGTTTCAATAAATTCTTTACCGTAGAGTGATAATATTGGTTTTGCTAATATTATTATTATTATTGAAACAATAGATGAAATTAGGAGATTTAAAATAATATTTACTTTTATCAATGTAACATAATTAGATTCATTACCGGATGATAATACATTTGATAGAAAAGGTAGTATTACCTGAGATAAGCAACTCGGTATAAACAGAATCATGGTATGCCATTGTTCAGCTACATCAAAGTCTGCCATCTCTAAGTATCCACTAGTATTTACCAGTTGAGTTTTTGCAAGCCAAATCACAGGTACAACCATGAAAGATGACAGAAATGCTGGGATCGTAAACCTATAAAGAATATGGAATATATCTTTTGATATGTTTTTTAGAGAAATATTAATCGAGAACTCTTTTAGTCTTTTATTTATGGAAATATAATTTAAAATAGCAAGTACAGCAGAGCCAATACCCAAGGCCACCACTGCTCCAGCCATACCACAAAAGTATGTAAGAGAAATAATCAATATAAACTGTATAGTTCCTGAAATAATTATATTAACTGCATTGCTTTTAAAATCTTCAAAACCAGAAAGTGCACCACTCTGAATTCCGTTAATTGTTGTAAAAAATATAACTATTGCTCCTACTTTAAGAATATTAGACAAATGCGGATATAAAAGATACTCAGATGCAATATATGAGGACAAAATAATTAATAAAATTGAACAAATTGCAGCAAAAAAAAGTGATAATATGTTGGATAATAAATAAATACTTCCTGCTCTCATTGGATTGGTGCTTCTGTATTGAGAAATATATTTTGAAGCAGTATATCCAATCCCCATTCCTGAGGCTACGATAAATAAATTTATTGTTGATCTAATAATACTAAACTCTCCATATTGGGCCTTACCTAATAATCTTGCAACAATAATCATTCCTACTAACATTGAGCCTCTTCCAACAATAGAACCAAATATCGACCAAAATGCGGCACCTATAAATCTTCGTTTTAAACCTATATCCATATTTTATCAATACTATCTCTATTATTTCCTCCAAACCATTTTATTCACCACGCCTGTGTAGCTTTGGATGAGCTTTACAATCTTTGTAGAAACATTTTCATCTACATAGTTTGGTACTGGTATGCCGTTGTCATTGTTCTTGACCATCTCAACGGCTGTATCAACTGCTTGTAACAAAGATTTCTCATCAATACCGGCCAAGATAAAACAACCCTTATCCAATGCTTCGGGACGCTCTGTTGAAGTGCGGATGCAAACAGCGGGGAACGAATGGCCTACTGAGGTAAAGAATGAACTCTCCTCAGGAAGGGTTCCGCTATCCGACACTACTGCGAATGCATTCATCTGCAAACAATTATAATCGTGGAATCCAAGAGGCTCCTGTCGTATTACGCGCTTATCAAGCACAAATCCGCTTGCATCCAAACGATTACGGCTACGAGGATGACAACTATATAATATTGGCATATCATATTTTTCCGCCATCTTATTAATTGCAGTAAACAAAGACAAGAAATTCTTCTCTGTATCAATATTCTCCTCACGATGAGCTGAGAGCAAAATATACTTACCCTTCTCTAAGCCCAAACGCTTATGGACATCACTAGCCTCAATGTCTGCCAAGTTTTCGTGCAATACCTCCGCCATAGGAGAACCGCTCACATATGTACGCTGAGGAGCCACACTTGATGCATTCAAATAACGACGAGCGTGCTCTGAATAGCAAATATTTACATCAGATATAATATCTACGATACGACGATTTGTCTCCTCTGGTAAGCACTCATCAAAGCAACGGTTTCCTGCCTCCATATGGAAAATAGGGATATGAAGACGCTTCGCACCGATTACACTCAAACAAGAATTGGTATCACCCAAAACCAATACTGCATCCGGCTGAGTCTGCACCATAAGTTTATATGACGCATTAATGATATTACCCATTGTTGCTCCCAAATCATCACCAACGGCGTCCATATATACCTCAGGGTCGGCAAGTTTGAGGTCGCGGAAAAAGACACCATTGAGATTATAATCATAGTTCTGGCCAGTATGAGCCAAAATGCAATCAAAGTATTTACGACACTTATTGATTACAGCTGCCAATCGTATAATTTCGGGGCGAGTTCCAACTATAATTAACAACTTCAATTTGCCATTATTTTGGAACTTTACATTTGAATAATCTAATTTTATCTCCATAATTATTTATTTTTCAACCTTTTCAAAATAAGTATCGGGGTGATTTGGGTCAAAACACTCATTACAATACATTACCGTAACTAAATCCTCAGTATCTGACAGATTAATAATATTGTGTGTATATCCCGGTAACATATGCACAGCCTCTATTTTATCTCCTGACACCTCAAAATTTAGAACCTCATCACTTCCAACTCTTCTCTGCTGAATAAGACCATGTCCTGATACAACAATAAAGAATTCCCATTTGGTGTTGTGCCAATGCTCTCCCTTAGTAATTCCGGGTTTGCTGATATTAATACTTACCTGACCTACATTTTCAGACTTAACCAATTCCGTAAAGCTACCTCTCGCATCAATATTCATCTTCAACGGGAAAGCCACCTTCTCTTTGGGAAGATATGATAAATAAGTTGAATATAATTTTTTAGCAAAGGAGTTTTCTGGAATCTCTGGGATAATCAAAGTTTGGGGTTGAGAATGGAACTTATCAAGCAAATCGACAATCTCACCAAGTGTCACTTTATGAGTTATCGGCGCAGCACAATAACGACCTTCTTCATTAAGTACTGTTGACACTCCCTCAAACTCACAATGGTGCTCTTCACCCTTAATCGCAGCAACCATTTCATCCACAAGGTCATCAATGTATAGTAACTCTAATTCTGTACTTCTATCATTAACTTGAATCGGAAGATCATTTGCTATATTATTACAGAATGTCGCTACTGCACTATTATAATTTGGCCTACACCACTTTCCAAACAAATTAGGAAATCTATAAACCAATACCTTTGCTCCTGTTTGTTTTGAATAATCAAAGAACAACTCCTCACCAGCCAATTTACTCTTGCCATAATCAGACTCTCCATATCGACCGATAAGAGTAGCCTGAATTGAACTTGACAACATTACAGGGCAAGTATTGTTATACTTTTTGAGGGTGTCCAAAAGAGTAGATGCAAAGCCAAAATTTCCAGACATAAACTCGCTTTGCTCTTTTGGGCGGTTTACTCCCGCAAGATTAAAGACGAAATCAGCATTCTGGCAATATATGTCCAATTCTTCAATAGTCGAGTCTATATCATACTCAAACACCTCAGATATAGCGATATCACCATAGTATTTGGCTTTACCCTCCTTTATATTGTTAAGCTGCGCGCAAAGATTTTTACCTACGAAACCTTTTGCACCAGTGACTAATATCTTCATTATTTAGCTACATTAGCTATTCCATTCAATTCGTTCTGGATATACTCAAGGCTTGCAATCTTAGCCTTAGTCTCCTCTACGCTGAGGCGAGTAGTGTTGTCTGAGTTAAACTCTGAAAGTTCGCAACGCTTTGTATCACCCTCTGAGAAGAATTTGTCATAGTTAAGAGTACGATTGTCCGCAGGAACGCGATAGAAATCACCCATATCCTCAGCTTTTGAACACTCCTCGTTTGTAAGAAGTGTCTCGTACATCTTCTCTCCGTGACGGATGCCGATAACCTTAATCTCCTCCTTATTGCCACCAAAGAGTTCACATACAGCTTCTGCCTGAGTCTGAATTGTACAAGCAGGTGCCTTCTGAACAAGAATATCACCATTCTGTCCGTGCTCAAAGGCAAAGAGTACTAAATCAACAGCCTCTTCAAGACTCATAATGAAGCGTGTCATATTAGGCTCAGTAAGAGTAATCGGATTACCATTACGAATCTGATCAATCCACAAAGGAATAACCGAGCCACGAGAGCACATTACATTACCATAACGAGTACAACAAATCTTGGTATTAAGACTATTACGCGATTTCGCTACTGCAATCTTCTCTTCAAGAGCCTTAGAAATACCCATAGCGTTGATTGGATAGGCAGCCTTATCTGTTGACAGACAGATTACACACTCTACACCACAATCAATGGCAACATCAAGGACATTGTCTGTACCAATAACATTAGTCTTAACAGCCTCCATAGGGAAAAACTCACAAGAAGGAACCTGCTTCAATGCTGCTGCGTGGAAAATGTAGTCAACGCCGCGTGTCGCTGTTTTGAGGGTAGATTTATTGCGAACATCTCCAATGTAGAACTTGATTTTATGTGCCACCTCAGGCATCTTTGCCTGATACTCGTGACGCATATCATCCTGCTTCTTCTCATCGCGAGAGAAGATGCGAATTTCACCAATATCAGTACGAAGGAATCTGTTCAAAACTGCATTACCGAAAGAACCTGTTCCTCCGGTAATCATAAGTACTTTGTCTTTGAAAATTGACATTATAGTAAAAATTATATGTTATTTATCTTTATACATCTCCTCGTAATACTTCTCATACTCGCCAGAGGTGATGTTGTCCATCCACTCCTGGTTGTCGAGATACCAGCGAACGGTTTTTTCGATGCCCTCCTCGAATTGGAGCGAAGGTTCCCAGCCGAGTTCGCGTTGTAGCTTTGTTGAGTCGATTGCGTAGCGCAAATCGTGACCTGCACGGTCTGTTACATAGGTTATCAAATCCAACGAGTGACCCTCGGGGTTACCCAACAAACGGTCAACGGTTGCGATTACCACCTTAATCAAATCGATATTCTTCCACTCGTTGAAGCCACCGATGTTATATGTGTCGTTAATCTTGCCATTATGGAAAATAACATCGATTGCGCGGGCGTGGTCAACAACATACAACCAATCGCGTACATTCTCACCCTTACCATACACGGGCAGGGGCTTACGCTGGCGTATATTATTGATAAACAGCGGTATCAACTTCTCAGGAAACTGATATGGGCCATAGTTATTCGAGCAATTTGTAACGATTGTAGGCAAGCCATATGTATCGTGGTATGCACGCACGAAGTGGTCTGACGATGCCTTTGATGCCGAATATGGAGAGTGGGGATTATACTTCGTTGTCTCATAGAAGAAATCCTCACCATATGCTAAGTGGTGCTCACCAGATGATGCCGTAGTGGTAAACGGAGGCTCTATACCCTCGGGGTGAGTGAGCTCCAATGCGCCATAAACCTCGTCTGTCGAGATATGATAGAAGCGCTTACCGTTATACTTCTCCTCCTTTGACTCCCAATACAATTTAGCTGCCTGCAACAGCGACAAAGTACCCATAACATTTGTTCGAGCGAATGTGAACGGGTCCTTGATAGAACGGTCCACATGGCTCTCTGCTGCAAGGTGGATTACACCATCGATATCGTGCTGCTGGAACAGAGCATAGATTGTATCGAAATCACATATATCAGCCTTGACAAATGTGTAGTTAGGCTTCTCCTCAATATCTTTGAGGTTTGCTAAGTTACCAGCATAGGTAAGCTTGTCGAGGTTGATGATATTGTACTCGGGATATTTGTTTACAAAAAGACGAACTACATGGCTACCAATAAAACCTGCACCGCCTGTGATAAGTATATTTTTCATTGTGATATATTCTTTGGGTTATAATAAATATAAGGTATAGTTTTTGATTACTGTGCCTGCTGTTGCATCAAGATTCTCTTTAAGCAGTATATCATCGAGTCGCGCCAATGGGGAATCTCTATGCCAAAGGTCTGCTTAATCTTGGTCTTGTCTAGCACCGAGTATGGTGGGCGTGTAACCTTTGATGGGAACTCCGACGAGTGGCACGGCATAACATTACACTTGTCGTGGCGCATTGCCGTTGCTATCTCGCGTGCAAAGTCATACCACGAGCAGACTCCCTCGTTAGAGAAGTGGTATACACCCTCATTGCCAGCGTATTTATCGCCCTCGATGATGGAGAAGATAGCCAATGCCAAGTCTCCTGCATAGGTAGGTGTGCCCACTTGGTCGAAGACTACATTCAAAGCCTCCTTCTCAGCCGTCAGACGAAGCATTGTTTTGAGGAAGTTATTACCAAACTCCGAGTATAACCACGCCGTACGAAATATAAGAGCCTTTGCGCCTACCTCTGCGATAGCCTGCTCGCCGTGAAGTTTCGTGCAACCATATACGCCAAGCGGGTTTGTGGGCATATCCTCAGTGCGCGGCGTGTTGCCCTCGGCTCCGAATACATAGTCTGTTGAGATGTGGAAGAGTGTTCCATCTACGGTCTTAACAGCCTCAGCGAGATTTCTTACTGCTGTGGCATTTATCAACTCTGCTGTCGCCTCGTCATCCTCAGCCTTATCTACATTGGTATAGGCTGCGCAGTTGACTATTATACCTATATTATTATGTTCTACAAAATCTATCACTGCCGCCTTGTCGGTAATATCCAACTCAGCAACATCTGTGAATATATACTCGTTGGGCGAAACTGCGCCTAACTTACGCATCTCCGAACCCAACTGTCCATTTGCACCTGTTACAAGTATTCGTTTACTCTGCATAATAGTCTACATTATAGTCAAACAAATACTCCGAATCCTTTAACATCGGGTGAGCTGCATCTTTGGCCGATAGCAACACATCGTCTGCTGGGAGTTGCCAATCAATGCCAATGTCAGGGTCATTCCAAGCGATAGCGCCCTCCGACTGTGGAGCATACAAATTATCGCACTTATACTGAAATATAGCCTCTTCGCTCAAAACAGAGAATCCGTGAGCAAAACCGCGAGGCACAAACAACTGACGGTGATTATCCTCTGTAAGCTCTACGGCTACATACTTGCCAAATGTAGGAGAACCCTTGCGAATATCTACCGTCACATCGAGTACGCGCCCCTTAACAACTCTTACAAGCTTCGATTGAGCATCTTTACCCTTCTGGAAATGAAGACCACGCAACACTCCATACTTCGACTTGCTCTCATTATCCTGAACGAACTTCACAGGACGAACCTGCTCGTCAAACTTCTTCTGCGAATAACTCTCAAAAAAGTAACCTCGCGAATCACCAAACACATCGGGCTCGATGATAACTACATCTTCTATGGCTGTCCTTATAACTTTCATCAAGAACTTCTACTTTCTCTTGCGTTTGAATTCATCAACCACTTTGAGTAGATATTGTCCATACTGATTATTTATCATCATATGAGCCAACTCTGTAACCTTCTCCTCTGATATCCAGCCGTTACGATAAGCGATATCCTCCAAACAGGCAATCTTCAATCCCTGACGCTTCTCTATAACTTCTACAAAAATTGATGCCTCTGCTAATGAATCGTGTGTTCCAGTATCCAACCACGCAAAACCACTTTCAAGAGTTTTAACCTTTAACTCACCATCATTCAAGAATTCTTGATTGACTGTTGTAATCTCCAACTCTCCGCGAGCTGACGGCTTGATGTTCTTTGCAATATTTACAACCTTATTGGTATAGAAATACAATCCAACAACAGCATAATTTGACTTGGGATTCAGTGGTTTCTCCTCAATAGATAGGCAATTGCCATCTTTGTCAAACTCAGCTACACCATAACGCTCAGGGTCATCAACCCAATAACCAAACACTGTCGACTTCTGCTCTTGTTCAGCAGCTCGAACAGCTCCTTTCAGTAGTTTTGATAAACCTGCACCGTGGAAAATATTATCACCAAGCACCAAACAAACATTATCATTACCAATAAAATCCTCGCCAATGATAAATGCCTGTGCCAAGCCATCAGGTGAGGGCTGCTCTGCATACTCGAACTTTACTCCATAATCAGAGCCGTCGCCAAGTAGACGCTTAAAACTAGGTAAATCCTGCGGAGTAGAGATTATTAATATCTCACGGATACCTGCCAGCATCAGCACCGAAATGGGATAATAAACCATCGGTTTATCATAAATAGGCAATAACTGCTTACTAACTCCCTTCGTTACCGGATACAAGCGCGTACCACTACCACCTGCGAGGACTATACCTTTCATATATATTTTATCCTACTTTCTTATCAAATTTCTCGAATCGCGAATTCTTTGAGATGAATTCTGGAACAGAATCTTTCATTAATCGTACCATAGGCTCAATCTCCACGGCACGAGACAATGTCTCCAATTTATCAACGAGCTCCGACGCATCAGAATAATTATACTCTCTTACATGTGCCACGCGGATACGGTCGTGTGATGTAGGGTCTGTATTCTCTGCATTTGACAATACCTCCTCATAAAGTTTCTCACCCGGGCGCAAACCTGTATACTCTATATTAATATCTCTGCCAAGTGTTAAACCTGCAAGTTCAATCATTCTTTTAGCGAGAGTCACAATCTTTACAGACTCACCCATATCAAATACATATATCTGATTACCCGTTGACATCGTAGCAGCCTCCATAACCAAGCGACACGCCTCGGGAATTGTCATAAAGAAGCGAGTAATGTCGGGGTGTGTTACGGTTATAGGACCTCCCTTTGAAATCTGCTCACGGAAGCGAGGAATAACCGAGCCATTCGAACCAAGCACATTTCCAAAGCGTGTTGTCACAAAGCGTGTTCTACCCTTGATTCGACCCTGCTCCATAGCCAAGCCCAACGACTGCACATATATCTCCGCGAGTCGCTTAGTGCAACCCATAATATTTGTAGGATTTACAGCCTTATCGGTTGAAATCATAACCATCTTCTCGACATCGTATTGCAGACACATATCTGTGACATTGCGCGAGCCGCACACATTAACCAACACTGCCTCGCAGGGATTCTCCTCCATCAAGGGCACATGCTTATAAGCCGCCGCGTGGAATACGACCTGCGGTTTGAATGATTGGAATACATAATTAAGACGCGCCTTGATACGCACATCACCGATGATAGGCGTAAATTTCAACTTCGGGAATCGCTCCTCCAACTCCAAACGAATGTTATGCATTGGCGTCTCGGCATTGTCAAACATCACAAGATGCTCCACGCCAAATGTTGCAAGCTGACGACACAACTCCGAACCAATAGAACCAGCAGCACCTGTAACCAAGATAGTCTTACCCTTGAAGTTTGCCTCAATCTCACTGAGAGAAATCTTAATCTCTTCGCGACCAAGCAAATCCTCAATCTTAATCTCTCGTACAACAGAGCGCATCACCTTACCATCTACAACCTCGTCAATTACAGGTACGATGTATATCTTTACACCCAATTCTGTGCAATAGGGAATGAGTCTCATCTGCTCCGCCTGCGCGTCTTGCTGTGCTGAGAAGAGGATTGCGTCTACTCCCTTATGATTAACCAAATATTTCAAATCATCAACACCCTCAAAATAATAGACGGGCAAGTCAGCCAACTGGTGACCCTTCATCTTCATTCCGAAGTTCAAGAATCCAACAACATTGTAATGCTCCGAATTTTGTAGACGCTTGATTTGCGCAACTGACTTTGAGCTAACGCCATAAACCAATATTTGCTTGCGTCTGTCGTGATTTCTTTGACGCTCTCGGATAACATCGTAAGAGATAATCATAGCAACACGAGCCGCAACAAGTGCCGAGATGGTACACAAGATATCAAACAACAATGCTGTCCAGATGTATACATCATCGAGTAACTCAGGCTTCGACACTTTGATTATTGCAATCATTGCAATACCCTTACCTAATGTCGCACAACCCAACTTCCACAACTCACGCAGTGTCGAGTGACGAATAACGCTCTTATGTGTATGCAACAATAAAAAGAATACAACAGATGACAACAATGAACTACCTGCTATATAACTAACTAATCCAAAATCGTAATTAAACGATACGAATAGTGCATTTGTCAAAAATAGTGCAAATAGCGATACACCTACCGATATGACAAGGTCGAAACACAATATCAATTTCGCACTTACATACTTGTCAAGATGTAGTTTTTTAAGAATTCGTCTAAACATTTTGTTTGTATTTGTTATCATTGCCTCCGTATTAAACAACGGAGCTTTTAAATCTTACACCAATTGGATATATTCATCTGTAATCTCCACGCTCACGGCGAGTAGATTCGAGAGTTCAATTACGAGTCGCTTGGTCTTCGACCCTCTTACTGTTAATAGTTTTCCCTCCTGACCATCTAATGCACCGCCGACTATACGGATTTGCTTTCCGCAGTTGAGCGAAGTAATCTCCTCTGCCGAGTAGTACTTTGGCTCCGCTGCCGTACGCACGGCGCTGATAAAACGATTCATATCATCTTCTGGGACAATTATAGGCTCACAATACGCACCTCCCTTTTTGAAACGATACTGCAAGGTGGGAGTCTGTGCAACGATGGGGTCAAGAGTCTTTCGAGTGTCGTAGGCAAAAAGCAAATCGGGCATAGCTGGAACTTCGCGACCAAATTGTTTGCCATTTCTTTTGGTCATACGCCACTTCATAGGCGTAAACACCTCTATACCGAGTTCGCCTAATTGCTTATATGCTGGATATAGAGCATTCGACCTTTTTAGGTCACGCAATGCATACCAGTGTTTTTCTGTATCAGTGATTTTGATGCTCATTTCACCGCGTTGGAAGACGCTATGGCATATTTTCTATTCCTGCTTAAATATATATGTGCAATATTTTCAAGCAGTTACAAAGGTTATTCACAAAAGTTTGGTGCCAATTTCTTGGCTTACATCATCGTTTTGCCTCTCCGTTTTTGGGTTGTTTTATAACAAGTTTTGAGAGTCCACCTCATCACTTTCCCCAGCTTAAATCAGAGAGTTATACACAAAAACTCACAATGCTTTACAAAGGTAATATTTATTTCCCAAAAAACAAAACTTTTCAACTATTTTTACCCCCCCCCTAAAATTTATTCATTTTCAGATGATTAATCTTTTTACCGGATATTCTAGCGCCAACGCCTCAATTTCCATCTCAAAAAATATTATTTAGGAGCACAAAACAGATTTTCGTCACCGAAGCATATAGAGACCAACAAAAAAATAAAGGAGTTCAATCGAACTCCTTTACCCTTGGGTGACCGTGATTCCGGCGGGATTCGAACCCACGACCCACAGCTTAGAAGGCTGTTGCTCTATCCAACTGAGCTACGGAACCATCACATAATATCCATACGGACTTTTGCGTCGCAAAATTAAGTTAATTATTTCTTTTATCCAAAAGAAAGTGCGATTTTAATCCCCGCAACATAAAAAAAAGGCCGTCAACACGATTTGTCAACGGCCTATAAAATTACTTTTCACAGGGATTACTCCTGCACTTTACGACGCCAATTGAGGATGGGCAACATAAACGAAACTATTGATGCGCCAATCCAGAAGATAGCTGCTGTGCTGAAATCATAAGTAGTAACGCCATCAACGACAACCTTACCTGCATCGATAAGCGCACCGCTGACAACATCCTGAATACCAGCAGCTGCATAGCTTGCCATACCTACGACACCCAAAGCTGCACCCGTAGCATTACGAGGCACAACATCTACTGCCATAAGACCACCCAAGAAGCTGATAAGCACACCAACGGCGATACCGAAGATAATCATACTAAGGACATTCACAAACCAGCTATTTCCGCCATATACGAACAGGATAAGACCGATAGTATTCAACACACCAGCAAACAATGCGGGGATATTACGACTACCCTTGAAGAAGCGGTCAGAAATCCAACCAGAGAATACCGTACCGATAATACCCAACAAAGCATTAACCGAGATAATCTGCGTTGCATCTACCAAGTCGAAACCCTTGTGCTCCTGCAAGTAGAGAACACCCCATCCATTGATAGCATAACGGCTGATATACATAAAGGCACTCGCCAAGGCCAAAATCCACACCGCGGGTGTGCGCAAAGCCAACTTCTGCACATCCTTAACTGACTGTGCATCTGTCTTTTTCTCACCCTCGCCAGCCAACACATTAATAGAAGGCAGACCCTTGCTTTCGGGCGTGTCGTGCATAAAGATAATGATGAAAATTACGCCCAATACACCAGCGATTGTCGAGCCAAAGAATCCCCACTGCCAGCCTGCCGTAGCAACCAAACTACCTACAAAAAGGAATGAGAAGAACTCACCAATATTGTGGCTCGCCG
This sequence comes from Alistipes sp., assembly GCA_045655585.1. Classification (GTDB taxonomy): domain Bacteria; phylum Bacteroidota; class Bacteroidia; order Bacteroidales; family Rikenellaceae; genus Alistipes. The sequence continues at coordinate 12,321 of JAZOPO010000031.1, forward strand.
AGAAGAATCCGTAGTATGTACCGCGCTTATTAAGCGGATACCAACGCGACAAAGCAATCACGGCAGGGGGTGAACCCATCGCCTGCGACCATCCGTTGATAGCCCACATAATAGACATTGCGATAAAGAGCACAGCAGACGAGATTACAGCACCCGAAGCCATACCCAACACACCCATCAAGAGGTTAGCCACAGCCGAGATAGCAAGACCCGTAGCCATAAAGCGCTTGATGTTGCTATAATCGGCAAGGAAGCCATTTACAAACTTACCAATAGCGTAAGCAAAGAGCAGTGATGAGCCAATGATACCCAACTGCGTAGCATCCAATGCACCACTATCGAGGATAGGCTTCTTCACCACATTCAAGCTGGTACGGCACACATAGTAGAGGCTATAACCAATAGTACCTGCCGCAAATGCCTGAAAGCGTAGCTTCTTGTAGAGCTTATCCTTCGCCTCGTCGCTGATTTCAAGCGGAGCGATAGGTGCGCTTGTCTTGTAGAAGTTGATAAACTTTTTGAACATTTTTTATAAATTTTGATAATGAATTTTAGCACTATTACACCAATTAATTTCAAAGATATGATATTTAGCTCGAAAAAACAACTCTTTTGCCCATAACTTGCACATTGACCTCGCAACTTCCGAATTACACTACTTTAAGAGTGCTTTTTTCGCAAGAAAATCGTACATTGATAAATTTTATTTGTATATTTGTTTGATAAACTTTATTCAGAGGAAAAACCTAATCTATAATGAGCAACAAATCACGCATAATATGGGTAGATGTACTGCGTCTGATGGCTATGCTGATGGTCATTGCCGCACACAGCGTAGATATTTACAACGCCACACCACAAGATGACCCTATGAATGGATTCTGGGGTGCCTTCATCGGCTCGCTTATGCGCCCGAGTGTGCCTCTATTTGCAATGATGACGGGTATGTTGCTGCTCCCCGTGCGTGAGCCCGCTGCAGAGTTCTACCGTCGTCGCATACCGCGAGTGATATTCCCTATGCTCATCTGGTCGGTTATTTACTACCTTTTGCCTTGGTTTACAGGCGTTATAGGCTTTGACAAGTCGGTTATATCGGTGCTCTTCCCCTTTGAGTATTCACCCTCGCAGGAGTGGAGCGACACGATATCCAACATCGCAAAGATACCCTTCACATTCAACAACTACACCGTGCATATGTGGTATCTCTATATGCTCGTTGGTCTCTACTTCATTATGCCATTCTTCTCGGCGTGGGTGGAGCGCAACGACCGTACGCTGGTGCGAACATATATTATATTATGGTGTTGTTCGCTGCTGCTACCCTACCTCTCGCAGATGATTTCGCCCGACCTCTATGGCGAGTGCGCGTGGAACAAGTTTGGAACATTCTACTACTTCTCTGGTTTCACGGGTTATCTCCTGCTGGGACATATGTTGGGCAAGGGCAATCCCCTACCTTCGCGCAAGATTATAGCTATGGGAGCTATGCTCTACTTTGCGGGTTACATAATCACCTACACAGGCTTTGCCGCACTCATCGCGCAGTATAGCTACGAGCAGGAGCCCGACCTGTTGGAGATGTTCTGGCAGTTCTGTTCTCCCAATGTAGTACTTATGGCGTTGGGTATATTCCTCGCCGTGCAGCGTGTAAAAATCTCTTCGGAGCGAGTAAAGAGAATATTGACCAGCACAACGAAGTGCAGTTTTGGAGCCTACCTTATGCACTATATATTTATCGGTCCCGTGGTGATACTTATCTCACCTTTGGGACTCCCCGCCCCGATATGCGTAATAATTACCGTAGCAATGGTATTTGCCATCTGCTGGGCTTTGACAGCGGCTATATACAGATTTGCACCCCGCGTAGCACGCTACATCGTGGGCTAAACTTTGAAACAATAATTAAACCTTATATATTATGGGAAATAAAATCAATGACCCTATTGCACGATTGATGGGTCTAAGATACAAGTCACATCCGTGGCACGGTTTGGAGGTTGGCGACGACGCTCCCGAGATTGTTACAGCATTCATCGAGATGGTACCCACAGACACTGTAAAGTATGAGCTGGACAAGGTGAGTGGTTATATCCGCATCGACCGTCCGCAGAAGTATTCTAATGTAGTACCCGCCCTCTATGGATTTATCCCGCAGAGCTACTGTGGCGAGGCTGTGGCTGAGTATTGTATGGAGAAGAGCGACCGCCAGAATATCAAGGGTGACGGCGACCCGTTGGATGTGTGCGTACTCACAGAGCGCAACATTGCCCACGGCGATATCATAGCATCGGTGAAGCCCATCGGTGGTTTCCGTATGTTGGATGGCGATGAGGCCGACGACAAGATTATTGCTGTGCTGCGTAACGACGCCACCTATCGTGGCTACAACGACATCGAGGAGTTGCCCCACATCGTAGTAGACAGATTGAAGCACTACTTCCTCACATATAAGGATATGCCCGCATCGGACCTTAGTAGCGAGCGTCCCCGCAAGGTGGATATCGTAGCTACATACGGCCGCGAGGAGGCTTACGAGGTTATTCGCCGCTCGTTGGAGGATTACAAAAGCCACTTCAATAGCTTGGAGGAGATTTTGCGACGCGTATAATTTATTACCAAACACAACATTTGGTCCATTGTAAATGATTTATATATGGAATCATTAAAACTATTATACAAAATCGGCCACGGCCCATCGAGTAGCCATACGATGGGACCACGCAAGGCGGCCGAGATGTTTATGGCCAAGAATAGCGATGTCGATTCATATCGCGTAACACTCTATGGCTCTCTTGCTGCTACGGGCAAGGGTCACCTCACAGATACTGCCATACACGAAGTGTTGGAGAAGGTAGCACCAACAGAGATTATTTGGCGTCCCGATATTGTCAAGGAGTTCCACACAAACGGCATGTTCTTCGAGGCCTTGAAGGGTGGCGAGGTTGTCGACAACTGGACTATTTACAGCGTGGGTGGTGGCAACATCGCAAGTCCCGATATGCCACAGCTCTCAGGCGAGAAGATATACCCGCTTAGCACTGCCGAGGAGATTTTGGAGTGGTGCGACCGCGAGGGTAAGACATTCTGGGAGTATGTGCAGGATAACGAGTCGGAGGACATCTGGCCCTATCTGGAAAATATCTGGAACACTATGTGCCGCACCATCGACAATGGTCTGTGCAACGACGGCGTACTGCCCGGTGGCTTGAAGGTGGCTCGCAAGGCGAGTACATATTGGTTGAAGGCCAAGGAGTATGGCGCTACGGTGAGCAATCGTTCACGCCTATACGCCTACGCTCTGGCAACGGCCGAGGAGAATGCATCGGGTGGCGAGGTGGTGACATCACCCACCTGCGGCTCGTGCGGTGTATTGCCAGCAGTATTGAGACACCTCAACAAGTTGAACGACTACCACACGGTGCGCATCGTGCGCGCATTGGCTACGGCAGGCCTCTTCGGAAACATCGCCAAGGCCAACGCCTCAATCTCGGGTGCCGAGGTAGGTTGCCAGGGTGAGATTGGCGTAGCATGCGCTATGGCAGCTGCGGCGGCTTGTCAGTTGATGGGTGGAACACCCGCTCAGATTGAGTATGCAGCCGAGATGGCCTTGGAGCACCACTTGGGACTCACCTGCGACCCCGTGTGCGGTTTGGTGCAGATTCCCTGCATTGAGCGTAACGCTGTTGCGGCGGCTCGTGCCATAGACTCAGCAACATTTGCCATTCTCTCAGACGGCAAGCACCGCGTGACCTACGACCATGTGGTTGCCGTGATGAAGGAGACAGGACACAACCTGCCCAGCCTCTACCGCGAGACAGCCGAGGGTGGTTTGGCAAAACATTACAGAAGTAAGTAACGAATAAAAACCTAAACGAATATGAAAAAACTTTTTCGTCTTATGACTTTGGCAGCACTTGTGATGCTCGCCAAACCCGCTTCGGCTCAGCTTATCGAGGGCCCACGCGGCTACGAAGATTTCAAGATTGGTATTGCTGGTTATACATACCGCTCGTATGATATCGACCAGACATTGGCCTTCTTGAAGAGTATGGAGGTGCACTATATGTCGGTTAAGGATTGGTGGTTGCCCCTCGACTCTACAAAGGAGCAGATGGACGCCTTCAAGGCTAAGTGCCGCGAGTACGGTGTTGAGCCATATATCCTCGGCCCTATCTATATGCGTTCGGAGGCCGATGTAGACCGCGCCTTTGCCTATGCAGAGCGTTACGGCTCTGATGTATTTATCGGCGTTCCCAACTACGAACTCACCGACTATGTAATCAAGAAGGTAAAGGATACAGGCATCAAGGTTGCTATCCACACCCACGGACCTGACGGAGCACCTTTCCCCAACATTCAGAAGGTTGCCGAGGTATACAAAGACCCCTCATTGGGAATTGGTTGCTGTATGGACTTGGGTCACTCAGTGCGTATGGGCGAGGATATCGTAAAGGATATCAAGAAGTACAAGGCGTGGATTTACGACATTCACATCAAGGACGAGAGCGAAGCATCAAAGTCTGGCAAGACTTGGGAGATGGGTCGTGGCGTAATGGACTTCCGCCCCATTGTAAAGGTATTGCGCCAGATTAGGTATAAGGGTGTAGTGTCGCTCGAATTCGAGAAGAATGGCAATAACCCCCACCCGGGCGTAGCAGAGTCTATTGGCTACCTTCGCGGTGTATGCGATGCAACAAAGTAGTCGACTAAATCACACAAAAAATCCCGTCTGCAAAAACAGACGGGATTTTTTATGCTCTTATCTATTACATCTCCTCTTTTAATCTCCTTGCCAACTCGGGCATACCCTCGGCAGCACGCGCCTTGATATGTGTAAGTGGATTACGAATCATCGAGGTGTCGGGATTTCCCGGGTCTACTACATATATAGGTACACCAGCCTTTGCGTAGCGCACCAACATCGCCGCAGGATAGACAGCCAGCGAAGTACCAACCACCACCAAAATATCAGCATCTTGCACAATTCGGCAAGCAGGGTCAAACATAGGCACTGACTCACCAAAGAATACGATATGCGGACGCAACAGAGAGCCATCCTCGGCCGTTGCATCGAGCGACTGCTCCCAACCATCTTCGATATCATATATAAGGTCAGCATTACGCTCAGAGCGGAGCTTCATCAACTCGCCGTGCAGATGCGTCACACGCTTCGATCCAGCCCTCTCGTGCAGGTCATCGACATTCTGCGTCACCACCTCCACATCGAAGTGTTTCTCCAACTCGGCAATGGCATAGTGCGCCGCATTAGGCTCTGTCGAGAGCAACTCCTTGCGACGCTTGTTGTAGAACTCAATAACCAACGAGCGATTGCGTGCCAACGCCTCGGGCGTGCAGACATCCTCTATGCGGTAGTTTGCCCACAAGCCATCGGCATCACGAAAGGTCGAAAGACCACTGTCGGCACTCACACCCGCACCCGTAAATACAACAATCTTTTTCATACGCTTTACTTGTTTCTCTGCCTGTGCAACTCCTCCTTATGCGCAAGGCTATAACGGCGCCAGCGAACAATGCTGATACCGCCAATGGTCAGCAACACAATGCCCACAACAAGGAGCAGAATCTTCTGCCACAAGTAGAGTCTATCCTCGATAAACTGCGCACAGAATACCGAGAGAACACCCAGCACACTCATCAAAAACGACAACACACGCCACATCTTGCGCGGCTCCATCGTAAAAATCTTATGCATAACGGCAATGACCAGGCCAACGACGCAGACGCCGTTAAAGACCAGCATTGCCACCGTGTCGTGCCACTCCATTACGCCCGCCACGACATTTCCCAAGCCGAGGAGCAACAGCACCGAATAGATAGCCCAACTCTTCAACCTTATGCCACCCAGGGGCTGCCACTTACCTATCTGAACTCCTTTCATACGCAAAAAATTTTATCTCTATAAAGTTAAGAAATATTTACGAAAAAACCGCCCTTTTAAGATTATTTTATCTCAAAGAGCGGTCTTAATACCATTTTATTAATCTCTGCGCCAATGCCCGAACTTATATCGCGCAACGGCATATATCAATCCAGCACCGGCAAACAAGCCTACAATAAGTGTTCTGTCACCCTCACTGACTATCCCACTCTCGCCCTTAATATGCTTCACGAGCAACACCAGCACCACGGCGGCCACAGCTCCGATGGCCAAAGCACCTCCCCAACGGCGCAACTTACGCCAAAAGAGTCTTTCGCTCGTGCGCCACAGGCCTATGCAGAGCCAAACAAAGAGCACCACCGTCAGCGGCAATGTTATCCACATCAGCACCTTGCTCAATATCTCGATGCTTGCGCTATGCGCCCACGCCGCGTCGGACCATCGTTGAATATGCCCAATCGTAACAGAGGCTATGAGCAGACACGCCCACACCGTCTGAAACCATTTTTTCTGAAACTCTCCCATAATCTACTCCTCACTTTTGTCGGCCTCGGCGGCCTTCTTCTTACTCTTTTTCAGGCGACCGCTACGGCGCAGGGCATCGGCAATAATCCACTGCAACTGGCCGTTGATACTGCGAAATTCATCGTCAGCCCAACGCTCCAACGCCTCCATCGTCTCGGCATCGACTCGCAATACAAAACTCTTATTTTCCGCCTTCTTAGCCATCGCGCGATATTAATGGTGCATAGTTCCAGCATTCACCACAGGCTGCGCAGACTCATCGGCACACAACACCACAAGCAGGTTGGTAACCATAGCTGCCTTGCGCTCCTCGTCAAGCTCCACGACCTCGTCATCGGCCAGGCGGTCGATAGCCATCTTAACCATTGAAACAGCTCCCTCGACAATCTTCTCACGAGCCGAGATAATAGCATCAGCCTGCTGACGGCGCAACATAACGGCCGCAATCTCGGGGGCATAGGCCAAGTAGTTGATACGCGCCTCGACAACCTCAATACCTGCGATAGCCAAACGCTCGGCCAAGCGCTGCTCCAACAAATCATTAATCTCGTCGCTGCTGCTACGCAGGGTTACGGTGTCGCCATCGGCCGTATTATCATCATAGGCGTAGCAACCTGCCACCTGACGCAACGCAGCATCACTCTGAACAGATACGAAATTCTCCAACATACGCATACGGCTGCTCTGCGTAACCATACCTGAGCTATCGGCCGTAGCGTCAATATCGAACACCGAACGGTAAATCTCGTCGCGCTTCAAACGCCACACCAGCACCAAGCCAATCATAATCGGGTTACCCGTCTTGTCATTCACCTTGATAGGCTCTGCATTGAGGTTACGCGCACGGAGCGAGATATTCTTTGCCGACATAAGGAAATTAACCCACCAGAAACCTGTGTTGTAGAACGAACCTCGATACTCGCCAAAGAAGGTCAGCACGCGCGCCTCGTTAGGCTCCAAGAGCATAAAACCCTTGCTCGAAATAATAGCAAGCAGAAGAACTACAATACCGCCAACGAGCAAAGCAATCTCCACGAGCGTCTGCGTCTCAGCGCCCTTGACAATCATAAACACGCCACCAACGATAGCGGCCAAAATAAGAATCAACGCTACGAAGCCATTGACCTTCCAACCTGTGTACTCAAAATTTTTGTTGTTCATAAGATAATTGTTTTAAGGTTAATAGTTGAATAATTCGATAATATCATTTTGATATCACAAAGATATAACACAAAACACCTAATCTCCAAATCTTTTTCTCTCTTTTTTACGATTTTCACCAAGGAAATTAGGTAATTTGCGCCGAAAAGCGTATTTTTACACTAAATAAAAACCCTAATACAATGAAAAGATTCTCATTTATCATTATCGCAGCTGTGGCAGTTCTCTTCACAGCTTGTTCTACAAACCAGATTTCAACACGACTTTTATGTTACAATGTGCGTAACTGCGTAGGTCTTGACGGCGTACAGGATTTCGACCGCGTAGCAAAGATTATCACCGAGGCTGATGCCGATGCTGTTGCTATTCAGGAGCTTGACAGTATGACAGCACGCTATCCTGGCAAGGATGTACTCGCCGAGTTAGCCACACGAACAGGTATGCACCCCACATTCGTTCCTTCGATTGATTATAAGGGTGGTAAGTATGGTATCGGTATGCTCACCAAGCAGAAGCCCCTCTCTTACTATCGCGTGCCCCTGCCCTGCCGCTCGGAACCTCGCTCACTACTCGTTGTAGAGTTGCAGGATTACTACTACTGCTGCACACACCTCTCATTGCACGAGGAGGACCGTGTAACATCTGTTGGTATCATCGTAGAGGAGCTCTCTAAGCTCGATAAACCCGTACTTATCGCTGGTGACTTCAACGCCAACCGCGACAACGAGTCTATGCAGCTTATGGCAAAGCACTTCCAGATTTTCACAAAGACTGATGGCGAGGGTTTCACCTTCCGTGCCGACAAGCCCCACTCGGAGATTGACTACATCTGCCTCTTTACCGATAAGGGCGCTGAGGCCGAGGTTGCAAGCCACACCGTTATCGAGGCACCCGTGGAGTCAGACCACCGTCCCATTGTAGCTGACATCGTAATTACAGAGTAGGTAAAAAATGAAGCGATTTTTCAGTATAGCAACCATACTACTCTTTGCTCTTGCATCGGAAGTCAACATTATGGCACAAACCACTGCCACAAGTCCCATTGCACCCAAAGCTGAGGGTACGATGCGCATAATGACTTACAATGTAGGCGTGATAGGAAAGTTCTTAACCGACACCTTCACCAAGGAGGACAATGTAAAACTTATCGCCGACATCGTACGCGAAGCAGAGGCCGATGCTGTATGTTTTCAGGAGTTGGATAGCTGCAATATGCGCAACAACTACTTTCAGCTAAAAGCGCTCGCAGAGCATATCGGTAATGATTGGGGTTATAACTACACCCCCGCCATCAACTACCGTGGAGGAACTTATGGTTCGGGCGTAGCGGCAAAATCTCAACCCATAAAGTGTTTTAAGATATTCATACCCACGATTGATGGCTGGGAGGACCGCGTGGTAGCCGCAATGGAGTACGAAGATTTTGTTGTTGCATCGACACACCTCAACTATGGCCAAACAAGCCAGGTGGAGTTGATAAATGCCGAGATGAAACGACTCTATGGCGACTCCGACAAGCCTGTATTCTTGGGTGGAGATATGAATGCACAGCCAGGTTCGGAGATGATGCTTGAATTTGAGAAAGAGTGGGATATAATATCTACCGTCACACAAAGAAGTGTTCAGAGCCGTATGGTATGTATTGATTTTATTCTTCAATTAAACAACAAAGCGCCAAAGGCCAAAGTTGTAGACTCTCACGCCATACTTCAAGCCGCCTCGGGCAGTATGAAGATAGCCTCGGACCACTACCCCGTATATGTAGACATCAAATTACAATAACCTTAGGGCTTGCCATCGGGCGGGCCCTAATTTATTGTTCAACAAAAAATTCAGCAAAAACTTTGCTTAAAAAGAAAAAAGAGTATATCTTTGCCCCTCGAAATCGTGTGATTTCAATTTTCGGGATGTAGCGCAGTCCGGTTAGCGCACCTGCTTTGGGAGCAGGGGGTCCCAGGTTCGAATCCTGGTATCCCGACAAGAGGGGGGGGAGAATGGTTTAATCACAAACTCCGCCTGACATATTAAATCATCGGGATGTAGCGCAGTCCGGTTAGCGCACCAGCTTCGGGAGTTGGGGGTCACAGGTTCGAATCCTGTTATCCCGACAGATGTAAAAAAGCCTTTGAACTCAAATTCAAAGGCTTTTATGTTTATTTGCATCTCATTTCCATACAAACCTATCTCTGGATATATGTAATTGGAATATCCTTTTCGCCAAGCACCTTTTCGATAGCTGCGGGGAAATCCTTATTGAAGGGGTAGTCGCCCCACGGCTGACCAATGCGAGCACCCTCGGCATCAAGGTAATGAACATAGGTGTTACCCTCCATCTTGGGCAACCACTCGGCCTTGCCTGCAACAACATTTATAAGATTGGCCTTGCTTCTATCGAAGATATTGTTGCGGATAACGAAGTTATAAGCCTGATTATAATGCACCCACCACGATTTGAGATGTGCCGACCAGCTTGCACCACGCTGGCTACCCCATCCATAACCCGATAGGCGAAGGATATTACCCTCATAGAGGACATTCTCCATATAACCCTCTGTGGCTTTGTTCTGAGGACTGAGGTAGTACTCTATCGACATCTCGCATCGCTCGATAAGGTTGTTTGTAAACGACACATTGTGCATCGAGCGCGAGTCATCGGTGATATTCTCCTGATTTTGGTTTGTGATACCAGCATCGTATACCTGATAGATATAGCAATTATCGACAATATACTTGCCGCAACCGCCGTAAATCTCCACGCCATTACCAAATCGCGAGGGACGACCTCCCGTTTTAGGCGCAGGCGATAGAATAGAGCCGCCAATCCAACCTATGACGCAGTTTGTTACCGTCAGGCCCTCTGTCGTACTGCTACCAATACCGTGTGAGCCACCATACATCACGCAGAGATTATCAATATGCACATTGTCAGTAGCCTTCACCACCGTTCCATTTACAAGCAATTCAATAGACGAAAAACGCTCCACAGGGTTACCCTTTGTAGAGCATAGGTATAGTCGCTGCTCACCCTGATAGTCGTGAAAGAAGTCCAAATCCTCATCCAAATCAAGACCGCTATTAAAAGGCTCGCCCGTATAGAGGTTTGTCGTAGAGCCATCGGGCTGTATGCGCTGTGTTACCTTGCGTGCCACCTCCTCGCCGTGGTTGAATACAAGCGTACCCACATCGCGGGGAAGGTCCTTGCTGTACACATATACATTAGGTGTAGATGTGGCAACCCACTCACCCTCAACGGCTACATCGAAAGGCGAACCCCATATCTGAGGCTTCGGGCCACGACCATAGGCCGAGTAGGTAACGCCCGGCTTGGTGAAGATTCTGCCACGCCACATATCTCCTCGGCGGAACATTACACCATCCGAGGGCTGCAAATCCAGCGAATTCATCTTATCCATAGTGCGAATCGGCGTGCGAGGCGAAAGGCCATCGTTTGCGTCATCACCATCCGCCGAGACATAATATATCGTTCCCGTGGGTTTAACTTCGCTCTTTGAGTTTAATATCTTATTGCGCATCTTCTCTGCCTTGCGGTCTATGGCCGCGATAGTGCGTGACGAGGCCTCCTGCTCAATCTCTCCGTGAGCAATAGGTGCAGATGTGCAGGCCACAAAGAGAGTGGCAAATGTAGATGCAAGTGCAAGTAATCGTTTCATAGATTTTTATTTTATATAAACTCTATCTCCTGTGCAAAACCAAAGAAGTTTGCTCCAACGGTATATTGTACTGCCGTGGGCGAAAAACGCTCTTCGTAGAACTTATGCATATGTCCGCAGATGATGGCTTTGAGCTGTGGCTGCTCTTTGAGCCAATCGTAGAACGCCTGCGTGGCGGGACTCACCATCGTTGCTGGCGCGGGGCGATTGCGATGCGCCTCAGAGACGGGATTATCGGGATTGCTTCTGTAATCGGTTATGACCTGATGAGGTGTAGCGGCCATATAACTTGTACGACCCTGATGCTTTTTAAGCGTAGCCATACAATGCTCGGGGGTGTAGAACGGGATATGACACATCAAAACCACGGGCAGGCCCTTCTCGAACTCGCGCTTCACGGCCTCGTGCTGCTCGGCTGTTACATAGTAGTATACATTATCTATTGCTACGAAGTTCACACCGTTGATTACGCGTGAGGCTACGGTAAGGTCGTTGGGGAAGACCGCCTGCACCTTGTCGTAGCTCTGCGCCTTATACTCGGCATTCTCCTTGGCTTCGCCAACATACTGTGAAAACTCGTGATTACCTGCGGCTACATACCACTGCTCAGCATTGAGATGTGCTGCGATATAGTCGAGATTGGCCTCGCTGACAAAATCCTCCAAGTCGCCTGTATGCATCAACAAAAGATTATTCTCGCGGGCATACTTTATGGCCGCATCGAAATATTTCTCAGCATCGGGGAAGGCACTGCTGCGCTTTGCCGCCAGAGCGTGCTTGCGCTCGTTGTCGCGCTCGTCCACGCGTGTTAAGTGCGTATCGGAGATGTGCAACACCTTGAATGGCGCTGTCGCACCCACATTTATGGTTATCTTCTTTATCTCTTTGAGGGGGTTATCGCCCAAGACAGGCTCTAAAAGACGGGCATAAGAGCGCCCGGGTAGTTGCATAGCAATAAACAGACCTCCACAGAGTTGTAAAAATTCGCGTCTTTTCATAGCAAATAGGTTTTCTTTACTACAAATATAATAAAAATATCCTTTTGCTATCTACTCTTTGCTCATTATTCTACATAAGCAGCGACTATACTGTGGCGATTTTGCTACGAAACATCATCTGCCGAGCTCTCCGCAGGTGTTTCTATGCGGGGAACAGCCACGAACATATCTCTATCCTGCGGCCACTCCTTGACGCGAGTCATTGCATCGCGCACCATACGACCAATTGAATTGGTAAACGACGCGCCCTTGTAACTGCTTGTGTTGGTTAGAAATACATACGAGACACCCTTATCTCTATAATCAATATACGCACAAGTTCCCGACATCGTACCTGTACGGATTAGCGACCCATTGCTGGCATTATATCGCGCCCAACCCAATGCGTAGTCGCCCTTGCGTCTGATGTTTCGCATCTCGGCAACACTCTCGGCAGAGAGAATATCAGGTACGGTAGGATTACCATCAATAGATGCCACCAAGCGCAACAACTCAACCGACGATGCAACCCACGCACCTGCGCCCTGCAAACCACGAATATCATTTCCGCCATACTCGCGCAAGCGCATTTCGCCCGAGCCATCGTACGACTCTATGCGCTCCTCGTCGTGACCGTAATACTTCACCTCCTTGGGGTATCGCTGCTCGTAATAGTTGCGGGCGATGTGCATATCGTAGCAACCAGCAGGCCACAACACACTCTTTTGCAGATACTTCTCATACTCCATACCCGACACCTTCTCGATAATGCGCGAAAGCACCAGATAACCAACATTGGAGTATTGTGCCGAGCCACCCGGAGCGCAACGCAGGCGCATACCAAGCTGAAAGGCAATTAGCTGGTCAGCCGTAGGTGTTTTGCTCATCTCCTCCCAACGCATAACATCGGCTATGCGAAACATAGGGTCGCCCATACGGCGGCTGAAACCAGCCGTGTGATTGAGCAGATGGCGCACGGTGATGTTCATTGCGCGCTTATCGCTTATATCGGTGAAGTGATTTAGAATTCCATCGGGTCCAAACACTTTGCTGTCGAGCGTAAGTCGCCCCTCGTCGCAGAGCTTCATAATACCCACAGCGGTGATAAGTTTCGATGCCGAAGCTATACGGTAAATATCTCCCACCTCGGCCTCGCGCTCGCACTCCTTATCGGCCCAGCCAAAACCTTTACAATAGATGAGGTGTTCGCCCTGCATTACGGCAAGCGACGCGCCACGAATATTATTACGCGCCATCCAGCGAGTAATATACTTCTCCATACTCTTCATCGTGGGAAGGTCCGAGAACGAGTTAAGCAAGGAATCATTAAGACGATAGCCATACTCCTCCTCATAATCACTCTCTGCCACCACACTATCGGTCGTACAACAACGATGAATGAATATCACTACACCGATGAGTAACACCGTAAATATCATATATATACTTCGTCTCATTGAGATAGATTCCAAAATCTGTTAAGAAAAAAAGCTTAATTCTCGCGATAACCTTGCAAAATTACGGATTATATTGCATTTATACAACTACATTTTTTTATTGGACGGCAAAAGTGGTGTAATTAATCTATTTTTTGTATTTTTGCGGGCACAATTTATCAACAATGAAAAATATCATTTTAACACTCATACTTATTTTTTCCTCGCTGACAACCCTCTTTGCACAGAGCGACTCGCTCGCAATGGCGAAGTTAAAGCAGGAGATTAAGCGTGAGGTGATGGAGGAGATAAAGGCCGAGCGCAAGGCCGAGGAGAAGAAAAAGAACAAGCTGGGTACGCACATCAATCTTTACGGTCTTATCCGCAACTATATGCACTACGACACACGCCAGTGCTATGCGGCAACGGGCGAGCTGTTCAATGTGATGCCGTTGGATGTTAACCTGAACGAGAAGGGCGAGGACCTAAACGATGTAGAGAAGTTTGTATTCGTGTCGTTCACATCGCGTTTTGGTATGGATGTCGAAGGCCCGATAATCTTCAATGCCCAGAGTTCGGCAAAGTTGGAGGCCGACTTCTGCGGTTTTTCTCCCACAAATATCCTTTTGCGTATTCGCCACGCCTATGTGCAGTTTGCTTGGGAGCGCACAAAGCTTCTTATTGGTCAAACTTGGCACCCCTCATTCTATGTAGCACCTACAACATCGGGATATAGCGCAGGCGCACCCTTTGCCGCCTCGTCACGCTCTCCGCAGGTGAGCCTTACATACAACGCAGGCAAACATTGGGAGTTGTACTTCGCAGCGCTATATCAGCATAATGACGCTTCATACGGTATTGATGGCAAGTCCTATGACTACTCACGCTGGAACATATGGCCAGAGTTGTTCGCCTCGATAACACACAAGGGCGAGCATCTGCTCTATGGCGCAAGTGTAAATGTCCTCGGTCTTATGCCCCGCAAGACAAGCATTGCGTTGCAGGAGATCACAAACGCCGATGGTACAATCACTACGCAGCCTATGGAGGTGCTGGTCAATGACAGAGTTGTGGGCGTTACTTCGGAGCTGTATGCCAACTACAACTATGGCAAGTTTAACCTCAAAGCTAAGGCTATTTACGCCGAGAACGCCACACATCTTACAATGGTGAGCGGCTTTGGAGCTACGGCATATGACCCCGCAACGGGTAGCTATGAGTATGCTCCCCTGCGCTCGTTTACTTCGTGGTTGAATGCCGCATATGGTAAGCGTGTTGTGGGTGGCGTGCTGTTGGGATATACTAATATGCTCGGTGCGAAGAAGGACTTCATCTCGACAGACGATTTCTGGGTCTTTGGTGCTAAGAATATCGATTACATCTATCGTATAGCTCCCTCGGTTACATACATAGCAAAGAACTTTGAGGTGGGACTCGAAGGTGACTACACCGTGGCTGGTTATGGCGACTTGGCCATTGACGGTAACACCAAGGCTTTGCGAGATGTGAACAACACCAGAGTAACGCTGGTAGTAAAGTATAAATTCTAATTGCAGGCAGGCAATAAAGCACTATACAGTAGCGTTTTATAAAAAAACTATTTACTGTGAGAAGGCCAAAAAACATAGAGAAATACCAGCGAAACTACTCCGAGAGCAGACTCCAACGCAAACTCACTTCGGTGGCTCGCTGGGTGGGTGCGAAGATTGTGTATGCTGTGCTATTGCTCTACTATGTTCTGCGCAACCCAAATGTTTCGCTGGCGGACAAGAGCAAGATTTATGGTGCGCTGGGTTACTTCATCCTGCCCACCGATATGATTTTGGACTTTCTCCCCTTGGTTGGTTATACGGACGATATGGCAGCGATAATGTGGGCCATTCGCACCATTGCCAACAACATCACACCCGAGATAAAGGCGCAAGCCAAGACGAAACTTAGCGAGATAATCGACAAATTCGACGAAAAGAAGATTGACGAGGTGATATAATGGTAGCAATAAATCGTTATCTTTGTCTATCGCAAACAAGATAAACGATGTCGCAGAATAATCCACATACAAAAGAGAGGTTATGGAATAGCAACTATGTGAAGATATGGATTGCTAATTTTATGATTTTCTTTTCGTTTATGTTGCTCACTCCCCTGCTCCCGTCGTATCTTAGCGACACCTTCGGAGCTGACAAACAAACAATCGGAATTGTTCTATCGGGTTACACCCTAACGGCTCTACTTATTCGCGCACTGAGCGGTTATCTGGTGGATAGCTTTCCGCGCCGCATCGTATTGATAATAAGTTATTTTCTCTTTGCATTACTGTTTGCAGGCTACTTGGCGGCTGGCACGCTACTTCTGTTTGCCATTGTCCGCACACTACACGGTGCACCATTCGGTGCAACTACGGTATCCAACAGCACCGTAGCCATAGATGTACTGCACCCCACACGCCGCGCCGAGGGCATTGGATATTACGGACTTAGCAACAACATAGCAACAGCCATCAGCCCCACCGTGGCGTTGCTACTCTTCGATGCGTACAACAACTACGACCTGCTTTTCTGGCTTGCCTTTGCTACGGCTCTTATCGGCTTGGCAAGCACTGCATCGGTAAAGGTGAGTGAACGCGAAATCGTGAAGAACAAGCAACCTCTCTCGTTGGATAGATTCATTCTGCTCAAAGGGTGGCGACAAGGTTTGGCGATGATATGCTACGCCTTCTCGTATGGCGTACTGGCTACATATATCGCCATCTATGGCAAAGACGAGTTGGGTATTACGGGCGGAACGGGACTATTCTTTATGTTGCTGGCCATAGGTCTTATCCTCTCGCGCCTTGTTGGAGGTCGCACACTGCGACAGGGTAAGGTTACGCAGAATGCTGCATTAGGCACTGCGGTGTCGCTGGTGGGATACATGATATTTGCGGCAGTACATAATCAGTGGGGATATTACGGAGCAGCACTTATCATAGGTCTGGGCAATGGACATATGTTCCCTGCGTTTCAGACTATGTTTATCAACTTGGCCGAAAACTCACAGCGCGGAACAGCAAACTCTACCCTGCTGGTTTCGTGGGATATAGGCATCGGTTTGGGCATCTTGATAGGTGGCATCATCGCCGAACATATCAGCTACCACGCTACTTTCTGGACAGCGTGGGGCGTAAATGCCGTAGGTGTTGCAATATTCTATCTCTTTGCCCGTCGACACTTCCTGCAAAACAAGCTACGATAAAAAAAACGATGGTGTCCTTGCGGGCACCATCGTCTCATTTTTGCTAAATCACTATTTCTTCTTTAACAAGTTTATCGCCTTTCCAATGGCATTTGCTGCCTTCTGAGCCTTCTCGGCATTGGTTGCGGGTGCTGTGGTAGTAGAGTCGGCAGACTCGGTAGCCTCCTTGTTAGCCGTCACGCCAAGTGCCTCTCCAATCTTCTCATTGATGCCCGACAATGCTGTGTTAGCCACTTGCTCCTTCACCTTCTCGGTTACTTTCTCCTTAACCTGCTCCTTGACTTTCTCGGTAACTTGCTCTTTTACCTGCTCTACGGCCTGCTGTGCAGCCTGCTTAGCGAGGCTTTCGAGGTCAATACCCACCTTAGGAGAGGTAAATGTTCCTCCGATTGTCATATCCACCGTACCGAGCTTAGAGATATTGCCAGCCGACTCGGGGATAGTGATTGTACCGCGATAGTCTATGGTCTGGTCAAGACCTGTTGAGCCCGACAACTTCATAGTGTAATCGCCCAACTTAACATCGAATGGCTTAGTGTTGATACGACCATCTTTGATTGTGAACTCCACAGCCAAATCCTTAACGCGTGTATCCTTCAACGACGGCTTCTTGACAATATCTGCCACCATATTGATAACCTTCACCTCGCCAAGGCTCAAATCTTTGGTCGAGAGGCTACCGCTACCGTTGAGAGTTTGAAGCACGGGGCTCATACTATCATCAAGCAGGGTATTTACCTTCACGCTACCCGAGAAGTTACCCGTCAAACCCGAGAATATGGGCGCCAACTTCTGCACCATATCCAAATCACGATATGCCTCGGCAAACGAGATATTGTTAAGTGCAAATCCTGCATCCAAGTGAGGCTGTGCGCCCACGGGTGTGTCGTAATAGCCATTGGCAACAACGCTACCACCCATAGTGTTGAGCGAGATATTCTGCATATCAACCTTGCCATTCTTAATCACAAGCAAACCCTTGATATCCGAGAACGACATCTTGTCCAGCAACACCTGCTTCATATTAACCTGCGCGCGGAAGTCAATATTATTGGGTACACGGATACCGCCCGTAGCTGTTGCCACCTGCTCAGCCTGTACCTCCTCGGCAGGCTGCTCTGCCTGCTCCGTAGACTCACTCTGCTCGCTGCTCATAAAGTCGTTGAGATTGATTTTATTGCTGCTAACATTAAGCGTACCCTTGATGGTTGTATCTTTAAGCAAGTAGCCGAGGTAGTTCTCAAAACGGCTATCGAGCGTCAGGTCATTCTCGCCAATATTAACCGTAGTCTGGCTCAACTCAACATAACTGGGGCTGAAACTAAGCGTCGAGTGTTTAATATCCACATCGGGGATGCTCTCCATCTGCAACTTCATATCGCTGAGCGAGATGCTACCCTGCGCCTGAACCTTGTCGAACAACTGCTTCTCGATATACGAAAGGCGTGCTGCCAAGCTAACATCGGCATTAACAACACCATTGAGATTCATATCCTCCAACGGATATACATCTTTAACCTTGCCCAAATCGAGCTTTCCCTTTGCCGAAGCCTTGACATCGGGGTCGCTGATGGGCGTACTGACATCGGCTGTAACACTGAACGGATTACCCGCAAGAGTAAAGTTGAAGGGATTAACCGATATTGTTGTAGCATCGGCGCTTCCACCCGGATTCTTCACCACTGCTGCGATGTTGATGGCATCAACACCTGCTGGCAGTGATGGGTAGCGGAACATCGCATTCTTTACATTCAACGCAACATCGAACGCCGGAAGCATCTCACCCTCCATACTACCCTTGGCGTATGCCGTAAGCGTAGCCACACCATCGGTCTTGATACCCTCGAAATCCTTTGCATAGATGGCAGGAATGAGCGACAAAATCTCCTTGAAGCCTATCTCGTTTGTGTTGAGTTTGAGGTCCATATCCATACCCTTGTCGGTCATATCTACCCAACCATCGATAGCGGCACGGATAGCATTGAGCTGCAACTCGTTGTCGTTGAGCGTGAATTTCTGATTAACCAAGTCGGCAGCAATATCCATATCGGCCTTCACCGCAGCGCGATTAAGGAAGGGAATACCACCCATACGGAATGTAACAGCGGGGGTCTTGGCGCTGAGCTTTATGGTAGTCATATCGCTACCGAAGTCGCCCGAGCATACGGCATTGAAATCTTTTACCGAAGCGTACATTCCACCCTGACGGTCATCATATACTACCGAGAAATCGTTGATACTAAGCTTCTTCAACGCCACCTTGAACGACACAGGCTCGCTCGACTCCTCAGTCTGCTCCTCTACCTGCTCCTCGGGTTGCTCCTGCTCCTCGGATGGTTTCATCACATCCCAATTCACACGACCATCTTCCAACACGATAGCCTTAACGCGGGTGTCGTCAACAATGATTTTCGATACCTCGTAGTTGCCATCAATCAGAGCCATAAGGTTTACAGCAGCGGTCAACTCGCCAGCACTCACCAGCGTATCGTTCTCAAACACACCCATGCCCTTTAACCAGAAATCGTTAAGCGACACCGATGCCTGCGGGAAGTTACGCAAGAGGCTTATATCCAAACTCTCGAAATCGAACTGCGCGTTCAGAAGTTTATTACCCTCGCTCTTGATAATAGTCTCAATCTTTCCACGAAAAGCAAACGGCAAAACCATAAGCAGCACGACAAAGGCTACCACGGTAATGACAAAAATCTTTAATATCTTCTTCATATACTCTTATATTTTATTCTACTTTTGTATCTACCTTTTTTACAATACCCTTCTTTGACTGGCCATCGACATATATGTACAACGGCTCCTCATACTCCACACATCGCAGATACTCGCCCTCAAACCACGCAGGCATAGCGTCCAACTGCTCTACATCGAGCGCTCCATCACCGTGCGAGGGGTCTAACGACAGATAACCCACACCCAGCGATGTTACATTCTGGAAGAAGTGTGTACCCTGACTCGCCTCAACATTGAAGTTAGGCAGTGCCGCCTCAACAATAACCCTCGCCTGCGAGATGTGCGCCCACTTAACGGGTACTCCAAGGTTGGGGTCCGATGAGCCCCAGCGACCCGTACCGATTAGAACATACTCCTGCGAATCCTCGCGCATACGGCAATTTATCTCGTAGAGCTCGTCTGCAATCTTCTGTGTGTAGAGCGACGAGAACTTATCAAACTTCATATACACCACGCGGCGAATATCTCGCATACGGCCCACACCCAGAGCATTCTCCGAGTAGACCACCGCTCCCGATGTATCGACCTGCGACCAGTCGAGCTTAGCGCTCTCCTCGTTGCGGATAATGGGTCGAATCTGCAACAGGTTGAAAATCTGCATCTCACCCATAGGCACATCCATATTCACTGCAAACTCAATCTCCACGGCGCAGCGCATCTCCTCCTCGCCCATACGCAGCATATCGCGGATAATATCCGCCAGCGGGAATGAGCCATATTTCAATATGCGGTTGAATGTTATCACACGGAAATAACGCGACAGCGTGGGGCTCTCGCTAATGCGGCCATTCTGGTAGTCGTAGTATGAGCAAGCGTACTTGGCATTTCTAAAATCGTTGATGCGCGAGACGGGAATCTTCTCGATATTGATAGCATCGTCGGTTGACGAGCGGAAGCTATCGGGATTCATACTCAGCGCCATAACCTCAGTCTGTGCGTCCTGAACGGTGAGTTCGAGCGTAGAGGTCTGCAACGCCTTATCGGGATATGCAGGCGAGAAACGCAGGCTCTTGCCTCCATCTACCACAGCCTTACCCAAGCCCATCACGATGTTACAAACACCCTCCTCAGCCTTCTCGTAACCTATCGGATATAGGTTCTGCGAGCGTGCCACACCCGAGAGCGTGGGGAAGAAGTATCCATTCTGCTCGGTACCACACACCTCTTGAATAAGTACGGCCATCTTCTCCTCCGACAAAAGGTTTTGCGACGACTGGATATATGCCTTCGACGAGGCGAAGAATACCGACGCATAGACGCTCTTAATAGCCCTGACGAGCATACGCAGCATCTGGTCGTCGTCCTCGCAGCGAGGAATCATATATGTAGAGTAGATACCCGCAAATGGCTGATAGTGAGAGTCCTCCAACTTAGACGATGAGCGTATCGCCAAAGGCTTCTTACAGGTCGAGATAAATACCTTCAACTTCTGGTACAACTCCAACGGCAGGACCGAATTCAGGAACTCCGACAAAATATCATCATCGGCCAGGTCACGCGAGATGATATATTTCAGACCATTTATTCGCATAAACTGGTCGAAGTAATCGGTCGCTATCACCAACGAGCGCGGTATCATAATACGCACATTGGGATATTTATAGTACTGGTTATACTTAGCCAGCATCGAGTTCATAAATGCCAGGCCTCGCGCCTTACCGCCAATCGAGCCCTCGCCCAGACGAGCAAAACCGATAGCATCGCTATAAGTCTCCTCATCGAACTGCGCCACAAGACCCTGACCAAGCATTGTTCGATAATCCTTGAACAAAGAGACCAGCGCAGCACGGTGCTCCGCCGTAGAGGCAAAGTGGCTGCTATTGATATTACGCAACACCGTAGCCAGCGGGAATAGACCACGAGCGTAGAGCCACTTCGAGAGGTGCATCTGCGAGAGGTGATACTCCAAAACATCGTCAGGCACCGTAGAGATAAGCTCCTGCATCTGCATCAAATCGCGCGCACGGCCCACCACAGCACCCGTTTCAAGGTCGCGGAAGACAAACTCACCAAAGCCAAACTCGCGCAACACGACATCTTGCAACTCGTTTAGAAGGGTCTTCGACGACTTAGAAATAAAACCTGCGCCCAGCTGCTCAGCTGTTGAGCTGAGGTTATCCTGCGACGACTGCAAAATGACGGGCATCCACGGCGTTTCGCTCTTAATCATCTTGCAAATCTCGATACCAGCATCAATCTTCTCGTCCTCCGAGCGGTCGCCCTGCTTCACCAGAAGGCCCACATCGGAGATGACACCCAAGAGATTTTTCTTGTAGCGGGTATAGATATTTATCGCATCCTCGTAGTTTGTTGCAAGCAACACCTTCGGGCGGGCACGCTTACGGCTAATCTGCTGCTGCTCGTTGTAGGCGTCCTTCAAGAATTCGCTATTCTGCACAAGGATAATCTTATACAACTCAGGCAGATATGTCGAGTAGAATCGTACCGAGTCCTCCACCAGCAAGATAGCCTGCACACCACCATCGGCAATATCGCTCTCGGCATTGAGTCTATCCTCCATCAGCTTAATGATGGCGATAATAAGGTCCGTATTACCGTGCCAGCAGAAGATGTTGTCGATGGCTGTACACTGCTGCTCGTCAATCTGGCGATATATCTCCTTCGAAAAGCTGGTCAGCAAAACCACGGGCAGGTCGGGGTGCATACCCTTCACCTCGCGGGCAAAGTCGAATACATTGGGCTCACCAACATTGTAGGTCGTAAGCACAAAGTCGAAATCGTTGCGGCGCGCGAGAAGTTCCAGAGCCTCCGTTGTAGACTCCACGCGGGTAAGCGAGGGAGGATTACTCATATTAAGCTCCATATACTCGCGGTTGATTTGCGACTCGATGTGACCGTCCTCTTCGAGGATATAACCATCGTAGGGACAACAAACCAACAAGATTTTATGTATACGGTGCTGCATAAAGCGGTGCTGCACCTGATTTTCAATTGTAAGATATGCGTTATTATGCATCTGTTGTAAATTTATATTTATACAAAGATAGGCAGAATTTGGTAAATGTACGACTAAATTGCTAAATTTGCATAAACATAAAACAGATTGGAATGAAAGTAGATATCAATGAGCGTGCGGAGCGTGCGCGCGAATACTTCACATCGGGATACAACTGCGCGCAGGCCGTGTTTCTGGCCTACCGCGACATCACTGGCATAGACGAGGAGTTGGCAGCCACAATATCGGCTCCATTTGGAGGCGGTATGGGCCGATTGCGCGAGGTATGCGGTGCCGTGAGCGGTATGACAATGGTGGCGGGATTTCTTGCGCCCAACCCACAGCCTAACGACAACGAGAACAAGAAATTATGCTACACGATGGTACAATCTCTGGCCGAGGAGTTCCGCGCAGAGAATGGCTCTATCGTCTGCCGTGAATTGTTGGGACTTGCACAGCAGAAAGATGATCCCACCCCATCACCACGCACGGGCGAGTATTACAAGCGTCGCCCTTGTGCCGAGTATGTAGCCATCGCGGCACGAATCGTTGGCGAAAAGATAAATGCAATGGAAGAGTAAAAAAAGCCTGTCTAACTCAAAAGTAGACAGGCTTTTTATAATCTAACAAGGTTGTATCTATTTTCTTGTTAAAGTAGCTGTAATAGTATGAACCTTTCCTGCTTTACATTCTCTATCAGAAGTTCCTACTTCTTTAGTCCCTTCAAATACCAGTTCATTACCACTATCGTTACACTTAAGAGTAATTACATCATTGGCATAAAAGGTTACATCACCTATTACAGGCATATATAATGTAACAGTACGGTTGGTGGAAGGAATTTTATAGGCAGCGGCACCATTAAGAATCATACTACGAGATGATTGATCATTATTACTTCTAAAGGAATCATAATCTGTACGGAACCAAGCATTTTTATACAAATAAGTATTTGAGTTAGTGGCCGAGATAGTAAAAGTCTTGATTTCATCAGCAGTTCCTCCTTCTTGTTCCGGGAAAGTCAAAACAAACTTAAAGATTGAAGTATACTTTGTTAGTGTAGTATTGGCAGTAGCACCATCCATTGTTACTTCTCCATACATCAAATCATATTGTTTCAAATGATTCAATGGATTAGACATATCCTGAGGAGTATCTGAGAATGTTGAAGTGATAAAACATGGGAAGACGTCACTATCAGCGAAGTTCATCTGATTAATCTGGTCATTTCCAGCAGTATCGCCATTCGGGAATTTTCCATAATTTCCCCAAGATGTTCCAGAGCCGCTTACAGCAGGATATACTGCAAAATATTTGTATGATGCTGAACCAGACATATCTACCGTACCGGTAAATACAGCATTCTCACGACCTGCAGTACCTGTGGAACTCAAATTATAAACACCAACAATCTTTCCACCGTTAGCTTCACACTTTACGATTGAGATATTCTCCTCGGCTTCCCAAGTCATATTGATACCGTCTGTACCATCCGTATAAGCAGAACGTGTCAAGCCATCAATTGATGCAGTAAGTGAAATTTCCGCAAATTTATTGTTATCAGTATTAATATCATCCTTTGAGCACGACGTAAATGCCACAGCAACCAACGCCAATAATAAACTAAATTTTTTCATATTAGTGCTATCTTTTTAAGAATTACCAATTTTCACCTTCCAAAAAATCAGGACTCGGTGTGCCCGATGCAGCAAAGCCCTGCTCTACCGCAACCTCAATCTCCTCAACTTCGGGTGCTGAGTAAACTTTCTTCTCTTCGTTTTTCATAGTTTTTTTGTGTTTAAGTTATTAGATAAATTATTTAGACATAAAAAAACGCTCACAGCAGGGCACAAAAAAGCCCACGCCGAGAGCGTGTTAAGTTATTTTCGTATAATATACTGATTATCTGACGATTAAGCCATATAGGGGGGGGGTAATATTACGCCAGCATATCTGCCCGAAGCAAAAATGCACACCGCACCCGACAATGCCGACTGCGGCAATGCCTGCGATAGGATATTTTCCTTATGGCGCAACATCTTTTTGAATTTCACAGAGTTATTACCCTTTGAACGACTCTGCTAAGTTATAATTTTTATACTCAAAAAGCAATTTTTAGGCAAAAAAAAAGCGAGCCTGTCTAACAAATAAGATTATCGAACAGGCTCGTTTTATTTCTATTTCTTCTCCTTCAAAAGGTCACGAATCTCCATCAAAAGCTTCTCCTCAGCCGAAGGCTCTGGGGCGGGCTTGGGAGCAGGTGCAGGTGCGGGAGCAGCCTCGCGCTTCTTGATGAGCTGGTTCATAATCTTAACCATCATAAATACGCAGAACGCCAAGATAGTAAAGTCTACAACCTGCTGGATAAATGCACCATAGTTCCAAGTAACAGCCGGCGCAACCTCCGAGCCAGCATCTATGACAGCCTTTTTGAGCGTAATTTTAAGGTCTGTGAAGTCTACACCACCAATGAGCAAACCGATGGGCGGCATAATAACATCATTCACGAGCGAAGTCACAATCTTACCGAATGCACCACCGATGATAACACCGACAGCCATATCCATCACATTACCTTTCAGCGCAAAGGCCTTAAATTCTTGTAAAAATCCCATAACTAAATCTATTTAAAATTTTTATACATAATTTTCATCTCATCTAATGAGGCAACCACACCCTCGCCCTACAACAACATCTCGCGCAGGCGGTCGCAGCTACCCTGATAGTCGTTTCTGTCGAAGTGGAACGCGCCTATTCCTCGCTCGATAGCAGCGTCTACATTCTCGCGCCTATCGTCGATAAATATCGTCTGCGAAGCGTCGAGGTCAAAGCGTTCTATCAGAAGGTCATAAATCTGCGGCATAGGCTTCACCACACCCACCTCGCACGACACCACATCGCCATCGAAGTATGAGTAGACCTCCATCTTACGCAGGTAGTCGATAAACTCGCGCGACATATTCGACAGCACATAGAGTTTGTATCCGGCCTTTTTCAGGTCGGCGATAAGTTCTGATGTAGGGGCGATGGTCTCCTGCTTGCCTATGGCCTGCAAAATCATATCGCGAGCATACTCTACCTCCACCTCGCGGTAGGCAGCCAACTGCTCGGCAACCTCGTCAAGCGTAGAGACTCCCAAGTCGTAATCTACCCAAAACTGAGGCATCGGCGACTGCGACACATAAGAGAAAAACTGCTTAAAATGCTCTGTGCTCTTTGCTGGATTTTGAGCAAATACAACGCGACCTAAATCAAATACAATATTTTTCATACCCACAAATATACAAAACAGAGTCGAAAGTTGCAAATAAGTGTCCGATATTAGTACTATGCCTGAAAAATAAAACACTTGCGGCAACACCTTCAAAGCAGATAAATCCTTAAAAAAACAGCTAAAAAGCCTCATCGTATAATATTTTCGCTATCTTTGCGTTCGTAATAAGAGAAAAGATAACCAAAGTAAACAAATATGAAAAATTTATTTCGAATTGCGTTGACTATGCTGGCCGTGATTGTTATCGGCACATCTTGCAACGAGAACAACACAAAACCCACCTTCTCAACATTTGTTACAGTTGTCGAGGGTTCGTGGGATATCCCCTACTACCTTGTCTTCGATGATGGTGTTACTGCCGTAGTTGAGAACTACAAAGACTGGACACCCTCATTTTCTGACGAGTGGAAGGAGTTGCGTTACATTGTCTACTACACCGAGACAGACCTGCAAAAGCCTGGCTACGACAAGGTGGTTAACATCGCTGCCTACCAGCCTATATCAATTACCAAGCTGACAAATGCCACAGACGAAGACTTCACCAAGGAGGATGGATTGAAGAAATTCACCGCAAGTCTTGATATTCAAGATGCATACTACTCGCCCGCGCGCAACTACATCACAATGTCGTTGATTATCCCTTACAGCGACCCGAGTGTTCGCCACGAGGTTAAGGTTGTACGCAACATCGGCCAGAACAGCCCCTTCAAGGAAAACTACATTGACGACGATGGCTACTTGTGGTTGGAGGCATATCACAACAGCAACGACGATGACGAGGGTTTACAGGCTGTTACATACCTCAGCCTTAAAGTAGATGAGCAGTCTATGGGTATCGACAAGCTGGATACATCATACCGAGGTATTAAGATTGTCTACAACTCATACGAAGGCGAGAAGGTTAATATCTATCAGCTCGACTTCCACAAGGAGGAGTAATTTTGGTTCCTTCATAACATAAATGGTGTCTAACCAACGCGGTTAGACACCATTTCTATTTTCATCACCAGCAACGCATCTATCCACGCCGCACGGCTATTATCTACGCCCACAAAACAGGCTACACTATCCTAAAATCTTCTGCATCAGCACCTCGTCCGTGGCGCCATCCGCAGTGAGTATCCACTCGCGTCTTAGACCACACTCCTCATATCCCGCCGCACGGAACAACGCCCTGCTTGCCACATTGTCAGCCCCTGCGCTACACCACAGCTGATGCATATGCAGCACCTCGCGCACATAACGCTCCACCGTACGCAGAGCATCACAGGCCAAGCCTCTTCGACGATACTCGGGCGAGATGATAATCCCCACCCCTGCACGGCGATTCTGCGGGTCAAACTCAAACAAATCCACTGCACCTACAACAGCACCCGAACTCACCTCTTCGATGACCAGACGCATCTGCCGCGTAGCGTAGATATCGAAAGCCTGCTCGTCAATCAGGCGCGATAGTATATGACGCGAGAAAGGGGCTACGCTACCACTCACCTGCCACACCTCGGTGTCGTTCTCCCAGCCATACATAGCGTCGAGGTCCTCGGGCTCCAAGGCTCGGAGTCGGCAAATCTTGCCCTCAATATTCATAGCCGAGCGAGACCCTTACAGACCGATAATCTTGTTGTGGATAAGCATCGCCACGCCCCACGCATTGGCATTCTCGCCCATCTTCGACTGGCGGAACTTGGTATCTTTATATACGAGGTTGAGCGAATATTTGTTGGTAGATGACTTCAACGGAAGCATAATGTAATCACCTGCTGCCGCAAGGTTACCACCCACGATAACAGTCTCGGGATTAAAGGTGTTGATAAGGAAAGCCACAGCCTTACCCAGCTTCTCACCCACCTCCTCGATAAGCTCGATAGATAGATTGTCGTCATTCTGTGCCGCAGCGATAATATCGTTGATGTGAATCGGCTCGCCACTCTCATACTTATCGCGCAAGATAGTATTCACACCACTCTGGATAAGCGTGATGAGCTTCTCCTCGATGGCAATACCAGATACCTCTGTCTCCAAACAGCCCTTCTTACCGCAGGCGCAAATCTTCTCGTTGTCGAAGAACGGGATGTGACCAAACTCACCCGCAAAACCATTATTGCCATAGTAGAGCTTGCCGTCGATAACAATACCGATAGCCACACCACGACCCAGGTGCAGATATATTACATCGCTCTCGCCCTTCGAGCGACCGCAATTATACTCCGCATAGCAACGGGCACGGGTATCGTTCTCCAACAAAACGCGAATATTCACCCTCTTCTCGATAATATCGCGCAACGATTCGTCGCTTGATGTGAAGTACATATAGCTACGACCCGTCTCGGGGTTTACTCGACCTACGATAGAGACACCCAAGCCGAGAATCTTGCCGCGGTCGATACCGCAGTCGTTTATAAAATTCTCGATATTAGAACATATCTTCTCCAAGCACTGTGGGCGGTTTTGCAACTCGAACGAGGTGTCGATGACCTCCTTGATGATGTTATTCTGCAAATCGGTGATTACAAACGACATATTATCACGCCCTACATTCACACCCGCAAAGTATATTGCCGAATTTGCCAATCCAAAGACATTGGGGCGACGACCACCCGGGGTCTCAACCTTACCCAGGTCGTTGACGATATTCTCGTCGATAAGCTCCTGCACCAACTTGGTGATTGTCGGCACGCTGATGTGCAACTCCTTGGTCAACTCCGAGAGCGTACACTCACCATTTACGGCCATATAGGCGATGATATTACGCTTGATGATGTTGTTCTTGTGGGTGATACCCTTCAAGCTCTCGTTGGGCTGAATATTAAAAAACTCGGTTAATGAAGACATATCTACAAAGTATAAATTATTTTATCTACTCACGCAAATATACAAACTTTATATATTATCAACAAACGATTTATTAATTATTTTAACAAATTTAATAAAAAAATACCGCCAAACCTCTGTCTGACGGTAAATTTTTCCGATAATAATCGCCTTACGCGACTCTGCGATATATTAAATCGTAGCCTTTGACTCAACGGTAACGCCCGCATCGGCCTTTTTAATCAAGCCTTGCAGCACCGTACCTGGGCCCAGCTCTACAAACTCACGGTGACCATCTGCCACCATATTCTTCGAGATTTGCGTCCAACGCACGGGGGCAGTAAGCTGAGCGATGAGATTGGCCTTGATAGCCTCAGGCTCGGTATGAGGCTGAGCATCTACATTCTGATAGATGGGACACACGGGAGTTCGGAACTCCACCTCGGCAATAGCCTGCTCCAACTCCTCACGGGCAGCCTCCATAAGCGGAGAGTGGAACGCACCACCCACGGGCAGACGCAATGCACGCTTAGCACCCGCCTCCTTCAACTTCACACAGGCTGCATCTACGGCCTCGTCAGCACCCGAGATAACCAGCTGACCGGGACAGTTGTAGTTTGCCGCCACAACAACGCCATCAATCTCGCTACACACCTGCTCTACTATTTCGTCTTCAAGACCCAAGATGGCCGCCATACCACCGGGCTGACTCTCGCAACACATCTGCATAGCCATAGCACGCTTGGCCACCAGGCGCAAACCATCCTCAAACGAGAGAGCACCCGCTGCAACCAGCGCCGAGAACTCACCCAGCGAGTGACCTGCAACGGCAGCTGGTGTGATACCCATAACCTTTGCCAATATAACCGAATGGAGGAAGACGGCAGGCTGAGTGACCTTAGTCTGCTTCAACTCATCGGCCGTACCGCCAAACATAATCTCTGTGATATTAAAACCGAGAATCTCGTTAGCCTTGTCGAAAAGGGCCTTGGCCTCTGCGCTCATTTCGTAGAGCTCCTTGCCCATTCCTGAGAACTGCGCTCCCTGACCGGGAAAAACATATGCACGCTTCATAAAATGTTATCTGTTTTAAGCGAGTCCGCGACTGACTCGGGGTTTATGTTGGAACAAAGGTAAAATCTATATCCCAATTTTCCAAACTCACTTTGTAGCACAAAATATACCTTAATTATAATATTTGCAATTCTACGGGAGAATATTTGTATTTTATGATTAAATAGAGTAACTTTGGTTGAAACTTAATTTAACTTTAAAACTTTTTCTTATGAAGCGATTATTTCTACTCGTAGCCGCTGCGTGCGTTACTCTGGGTGCTATGGCACAGGAGGCACTCAGAAGTGGCTCACAAATCGTATCTCCCGAGATACACGATAATAACAGCGTGACGCTGCGCCTCTATGCCCCCGAGGCAAAGAAGGTTACTGTCGTAGGCAACTTCCTCACTGCCGACGAGAAGGATGTTCAGGGAACAGAGATGAAGCGCAACACCGATGGCGTATGGGAGTACACATCACCCGTTCTGCGTTCGGAGCTTTACAACTATAACTTCATTGTCGATGGCGTGAAGATTTGCGACCCCGCCAATGTATATGTATGCCGCGATGTGGCTGCTATGTTCAACATCTTCATCATCAAGGGTGACCGTGGCGAGCTATATAGCGTGAACGATGTACCCCACGGCAGCGTGAAGCGCACTTGGTACAACAGCCCCACATTGGGTAAGGATCGCCGCATTACGGTCTACACCCCCGCAGGCTACGAGCAGAGCAAGGAGAAGTACCCCGTACTCTACCTGTTGCATGGCGCAGGTGGCGACGAGGAGGCGTGGATGACTTTGGGTCGCACATCGCAGATTCTCGACAACCTCATCGCTCAGGGCAAGGCTCGTCCTATGTTGGTTGTGATGACCAATGGCAACGCTTGGCAGCAGGCAGCTCCCGGCGAGGCAGCAGGTGGTATGGCACAGCCCGCAATGCGTATGTCAGGCGACCGCCCCACAGCTTCTTTCGAGCAGTCATTTGGTGATGTTATCAAGTTTGTGGAGAGCAACTACCGCGTAATCCAGAAGAAGGAGGCTCGTGCTGTGGCAGGTTTGTCGATGGGTGGCGGTCACTCATTCAACATCTCACGCACCTACCCCAACACATTCGATTATGTGGGCTTGTTCTCTGCTGCGGCTCGCATCGGCGACAACGAGGAGGTTAAGGCTTCACTCGCTAAGCAACGCGACAACGGCTTCAAGCTCTACTGGATTGCTTGTGGCAAGACCGACTTCCTCTACGAGATGAATAAGGAGGCTATGAAGTATATGGACTCTATCAACTTCCCCTACACCTATCGTGAGAGTGGCGAGGGTCACATCTGGCGTAATTGGAGAATATATCTCTCGGAGTTCGCCCCGATGTTGTTCAAATAACCTGATGTTGTTCAAATAATTATAAGAAAATACCCCGAGTCTTTCGGGGTATTTTTTTGTCTTAGCACTACTAAAAGTTGTAATTTACCATTTATATAAACTACACTACCGTAGGCAAATAATATATCGCAATACCAGCCACGGCCGAGAGGATAATCAACAAAATCGGATTTACCTTTTTATACGAGGCTATAAGCGCCACAATGAATAATCCCCAACTCCACGCATCGTCAAAACCTCCACCCTCCGATGGCACGAGCAATAGCAGAACTGCCGCACCAATCATTCCCACAACAACGGGTTTCATACCTGCGATAGCACCCTTCATATAGCGATTGTGGCGCAGGCTGAGGAAGAAGCGCGTGATGATAATCATCAGCGTCAAGGCGGGCAGGCACACCGAAACGGTAGCCACCACCGAGCCCCAAAATCCAGCTACGGTATATCCTACATATGTTGCCGAGTTGATAGCTATCGGGCCGGGGGTCATCTGCGACACAGCAACAATGTCGGCAAACTCGGCATTTGTCATCCACTCGTTCTGCACCACAATCTCGTTCTGTATAAGCGAGAGCATAGCATATCCGCCACCAAAGCCAAAGAAGCCAATCTTCAAATAGCTTATAAATAGTTTGAGGTATATCATCGCTCAACCTCCTTTCCTCTTGTTGCCGCCCACGCAAGACCCGCTGCGGCTCCTGCTATGAGCAGATAGATAGGCGAAACACCAAAGTACCATATTACCATCGTGATGGCTGCAGCCAGGGCTATGAGCGTCCAGTGCATACCCTTCGTAAAACCCAATATCGGGGCGAGCATAATAGCGACAACGATGGGTTGCATACCGCGAAAGGCGGCATCGATGATGGGATTATTGCGTATCTGCGAGAAGAACATCGCAACCAGCAGCAGTATGGTGAACGACGGCAGAACAACGCCCGCCAATGCCGACAAAGCTCCTCGATAGCCGTACATCTTATATCCTACGAATACTGCCGTGTTGAGCGATATAGGCCCGGGTGCAGACTGTGCCAGCGTGAGCAAATCCAGAAACTCCTGCTCCTTTATCCAACCCTTGCGCGTGATAACCTCGGCTTGGATAATAGGAATCATAGCATACCCACCACCAAAGGTGAATATGCCTATCTTGAAGAATGAGCAGAACAGTTCCAGATATCTATTCATCTCTATTTTTTTGCTCTATTGAAACGGAAGAATGTACCCAGCGGCAGCTCCTTACCCGTGCGGTCGCAGAAGTATAACTCGCCAAACTCCTCCTTGCCCGTTGTGACAAATGCCTGTCGCAGGGCGGTGCGAGCCAATAGAGCCGAGAGTCCCATCGAGTAGAGGTTGAGCACAAGGAAGCCGTTGTCGCTAAGCAACGCTGCACAACACTCCAACATCTCGCAGATATTCTCCTCCAACACCCACTTCTCGCCGTTTGCACCGCGTCCGTATGCGGGCGGGTCGAGGATTATGCCGTCGTACTTATTGCCACGGCGCACCTCACGGCGCACAAATTTCAGAGCGTCCTCCACAATCCAGCGCACACCCTCCAAGCCGCTACTCTCCATATTCTCGCGCGACCAAGTGACAACCTGCTTCACCGAGTCGATGTGTGTCACATCAGCCCCTGCTGCACGCGCAGCCAGCGTAGCACCTCCCGTGTAGGCAAAGAGATTAAGGACTTTGGGGGTTACACCTGCGGCCCTCTGCTCCTCGATACGGTCGTAAATGAAATTCCAGTTTGCAGCCTGCTCGGGGAATATACCCACATGCTTGAACGAAGTAAGACCAAGACGCATTTTAAGGTGCATCTGCTTGTAGTCGTACTGCATCATCCAGCGGTCGGGCATCTGCGGTTTGCGATGCCACTCGCCTCGCTCGTCGCTCTTTGATGAGGTAGTTTTCAAGAACGATGCGTCGGCCATACGGCGCCACTCCTCCTCGCTGAGCGTCTTATGCCAGATGGCCTGTGGCTCGGGACGGCGTGTGATGTATGCACCGAAGCGTTCGAGCTTCTCGAAATCACCCGAGTCGATTAACTCGTAGTCGGGGAATGTAGGTGTAAGTAACTGTGACATATATAGTTCTATTTCTTTTGCGGGTTTGTTATGCTGCAATCAATCAGTCGCATCTGACACTCTTTGCAGTCGAAGTCGAGGCGGTAACGTGCCGTGCCGTGCTCGATATATAGTTCGCCTTTGAGTCGGGGATTATTCTTCAAACACTCGCCCAATTCGCGGCGTATACAGTAGCTCGAAATCATAACTCTCTCGCCCAATGTAGGACTACACTCCAACGCAGGTTCTATCTCCTCTGCACCGTGCGCGAGGTAGAACTCCCGAGAGAGGCGATTTGTAACATTCTCATAGCGCGTAACCTTTGCGTAGGGGTAGCGAGCTGTGCCATCATCTGACTTTATAAGGTGTGGTAGCGGTTGCTCTATTCTGCGTATGCGCAGAGCCTCCAACGCCTCACGGCGCATATCGGCAAGCATCGATGCTGGGACGAAATATTCGCTGCCCGTAACCTCCACATCGGTGATGGTAAATATAGTGCCACCACTCTTTGAAATCTGCTGACGAGCCGTGTCGGCCATCTTTGCACTGTTGCTTGCAGGCTCGGCCTCTATTGTGCGTATGACCTTTACGCTTATACCCTCGCAGTCAGTTACAGTGAGTTCAACCTCGCTTGGCTTTATATTCAATCTTGCCGAAGCATCTATCGTGCGGCGTGTGCGCGAGCGGTCTACCAAGAGCGAAAAACGATGGTCGTAGTTGCGGTAAACGGCTGCTCCAACCTCTATACCATCCGTGCGATTGGGGACGATTATCGTGCCCTCCACGGCATTGACATTTGTGCCACTCATTCCAGCCTTGGTGATGATGCATATTCCATCTCCTGCGGCGACATCCACCTTTCTGTCGAGCGCAAAACCCTTGCGTGAGGTCTGCACCACGCGACCCAAATACTCGCCAACGGCCTTGGGTGTGTCGAACGAGGCTACGCCTGCGCTCTTGCCGTGAAGCATATACTGCGATGCTCCGCGCGTGAAGCTCTTGGCCGTATCGGGTGTAAACTCGGTTATGCTGCGACCCACCGAGGGGCGGATAATATCCCTTTTGCGCTCCAAAATATCATCTATGCGGCGACGATAGTAGTTCACAACATTCTTTATATAGCGCACATCTTTCAGTCGGCCCTCAATCTTAAATGACGATATACCAGCA
Source organism: Alistipes sp. (assembly GCA_045655585.1). Classification (GTDB taxonomy): domain Bacteria; phylum Bacteroidota; class Bacteroidia; order Bacteroidales; family Rikenellaceae; genus Alistipes. The sequence goes on from JAZOPO010000031.1 coordinate 46,683, forward strand.
TCAATCAGCGCCTCCAAATCATTCGAAAGATTCATATCGCGTACCGACAGCAGGTGTTTACCCGCCATAATCTTGCGGCCACGCTCGTCCGTGAGGTCGTATGGCAGTCGGCAGGGCTGCGAACACTCGCCACGGTTGCCGCTACGGTTTGATGTTGAGCGAGATAGGAAGCAACGGCCACTATATCCAACACATATAGCACCGTGCACAAAGCACTCCAAATCAACCGTCGTAGCCTCGCGAATACGGCGTATATCCTCCAACGATAGCGAGCGCTCCAATATCACACGCGAGAATCCGCACTCCTCCAAGAAACGAACGCCCTCAGGTGTGGTGTTGCTCACCTGCGTTGAGGCGTGAAGCTCTACGGGCAGATTCATACGGCGCAGAGCCATATCCTGCACGATGAGAGCATCTACTCCGGCGTCAATCAACTCGCGCGCCATCTGCTCGGCATCGGTGAGTTCGCTGTCGTAGAGTGTTGTGTTGATTGTGGTGTGAATCCTCACGCCATACTGATGAGCATACTCCACAGCGCGGGCAATCTCCTCGATGGAGTTACCTGCGGCATAGCGCGCACCAAAACGCGCACCACCCATATATACAGCATCGGCTCCGTGGTCTACGGCAGCGCGTGCAGCGTCAAAATCTTTTGCTGGTGAGAGTAACTCAATGTATCGCATAGGGTAAGAGTTTGCGACAAAATTAGTAAAGAATGCTCAAAATATCGCTTCCGAGAGGAGTTTTTCTGCTCTAATCGTCATAATTGGTGAAAAAAGTAGCTGCGGAAAGGATAATGAGTGGAGATTTTTTATAACTTTGCCTTTTGTAAACAAAATCAGAAATATTATGTTGACATTAAAGCAACTTAGAGATGATAAGCAGTTGGCAATCGCTCGCCTTGCAAAGAAGGGCGTGGATGCAGCTCCCATTATCGATAAAATCATAGAGTTAGACGACAAGCGCAAGGCTATTCAGGTCGAGTTGGACAACTGTCTTGCCGAGCAGAACAAATCAGCAAAGCAGATTGGCGCCTTGATGGGTCAGGGTAAGCGTGACGAGGCAGAGCAGATGAAGCAGCAGGTGGCTGCTTTGAAGGCTCGCTCGGCAGAGCTTTCTGTGGAGCATCAGAGCGTTAGCGACGAGTTGCAGTCGCAGGTTGTTTTGTTGCCTAACTTCCCCGCAGACATCGTTCCCGAGGGCCGCACAGCCGAGGACAACGAGGTTGTGAAGTTGGTTGAGAGCGCAGTTGCTCTGCCCGAGCAGGCACAGCCCCACTGGGAGCTGGCTCGCAAGTACGACATTATCGACTTCGACTTGGGTGTGAAGCTCACAGGTGCTGGCTTCCCCGTATACAAGGGCAAGGGTGCTCGTTTGCAGCGCGCCTTGATTAACTACTTCCTCGACTGCAACACCAAGGCAGGCTATCAGGAGGTGGAGCCTCCCATTATGGTAAACGAGGCTTCGGGCTTCGGCACAGGTCAGTTGCCCGATAAGGAGGGTCAGATGTACCACGCTACGGCTGACAACTTCTACCTTGTTCCCACTGCCGAGGTTCCCGTTACAAATATCTACCGCGATGTTATCCTCGACAAGAGCGAGTTCCCCGTGAAGGTTACGGCATATACTCCCTGTTTCCGTCGTGAGGCAGGCTCTTACGGTAAGGATGTTCGTGGTTTGAACCGTCTGCACCAGTTCGACAAGGTGGAGATTGTACAGTTGGCTCTGCCCGAGAACTCATACGAGGCGTTGGATGGTATGGTGGCTCATGTGGAGTCTATCGTGGCTTCACTCGGCTTGCCCTATCGTATCTTGCGTCTGTGTGGTGGCGATATGTCGTTCACATCGGCTTTGACCTACGATTTCGAGGTTTACTCGGCAGCACAGCAGCGCTGGTTGGAGGTGTCGTCAGTATCTAACTTCGAGTCTTTCCAGGCTAATCGTTTGAAGTTGCGCTACCGCGACGAGAACAAGAAGACTCAGTTGGCTCACACTTTGAATGGCTCTTCGTTGGCATTGCCCCGCATTGTGGCAGCGTTGTTGGAGAACAACCAATCGGAGGAGGGTATTCGCATCCCCGAGGTGTTGATTCCCTACACAGGTTTTGATATTATAAAATAAAGATTTATATTTGTACAAACATTAATTCTTAAAACAACAAAATTATGGCTTACAAAATTTCTGATGCGTGTGTTGCGTGCGGTACTTGCATCGACGAGTGCCCCGTAGAGGCTATTTCAGCAGGTGATATCTATGTAATTGACGCTGACAAGTGTATCGATTGCGGTACTTGCGCTGGCGTTTGCCCCAGCGAGGCAATCTCAGCTGAGTAATTTGAAAATAGTTAAGAAAAAACAGACAACTCCCGTGGGGTTGTCTGTTTTTTTGCATTATATCTGCTCAGCCTTAAATGGCTATCGTAACGCAATACGCACCTTTTTAAACAAGTGCTACATATAAAACACTATCGCTACAAAGTGCGACGCCGCAGCAAGGTTTATGAATATATGCCACACCAGATGGTGGTAACGAAAGGCCTTCTTAGCGTAAAAGATTGCCCCTATCGTGTAGAATACTCCACCCAATGCGATGAGCGTGATAAACTGCCACGACGCATTACGCAAAAAGAGCGGGAAGAAGAATACCACGGTCCACCCCATCACCAGATAGATAGTAAGACTCACAGCCGGTATCGAGCGACGACTAAGCGACTTATAGAATATTCCAAAGATTACCATCACCCATTGAAGGATAAATATCAGCCAACCCTGCCAACCACCGATTACCGACAACGCCACGGGGGTATAACTGCCCGCAATGGCAAAGTAGATGAAGATATGGTCGAGGATATGAAAGACATCTTTGTGGCGCGTGTCGTACAGCATCGAGTGGTAGAGCGTAGAGATTAGGAACATCATAAAGATGCTCACGCAGAAGATGCTAACACCAAAGGTCAGCAACACATCTCCATCGCTATGCGCATAGCACCACGCCGCCGCAAAGGGCATTGCCAAGAGCATCAGGATACTCATCACGCCGTGCGAGACGGCATTACCCACCTCCTCTCCAAATGTAGGGATATAAATCTTTGCCATAATTACTCTTCGTATAGCAGATATTTTCTGCGCTGCTCCTTGAACTTAGCCACATCACCCTGCCAGCGCGCACGAATCTCCTCGGCCGAGTGGCCCGCCATAATCATCTCCTTGACATAATCCACACCCGTCAGGAGCAGGAACATACGGGTGAAGAACTTCTCGCCCATATTGAGGTTGCTGTAGGCATCAATCACATACTCCAAGTTAAACCCTGCGGCGATAACAGTCTCGTTGTCAACGCCTCGCAAATCTACGCCATAACACTTCTGGTCTTTCAAAGGGGGATTCTTAGCGCCATCAACACTGCGCGGTGTGAATTCAAACGCCCCGCCCTTGTAACTGGGATGACCATAAACCTCAAACGGCGCATCCGTACCACGACCGAGCGAGCAGACTGTGCCCTCAAACAGACAAGTCGAGGGATAGAGATATATCGAGTGCTGCGTAGGCAGATTGGGTGACGGAGCAATGGGCAATTCGTAGCGACTCTGGTGAGTATAATTCTCGCAGGTAATCACGCGAACATCACACTTTTTAGACCAACCCTCGCCCTGCGACATCTCGGCAATTTCTCCCATCGTGAGGCCGTGAACAACGGGTATAGGCAGCGCTCCCACGCCCGACTTATATTTCGCCATATCGAGTATCGGGCCATCGACATACATTCCGTTGGGGTTGGGACGGTCGAGCACGATGACCTTGCGACCAAAGTCAGCGCAAGCGTCAATCATACGAATCATACTTATATAATAGGTGTAGAATCTTAGCCCCACATCCTGCATATCGACAAGCAGAACATCAAACGCCTTCATCTTCTCGTCTGAGGGGCGCTTGGCATTGCCATCGTAGAGCGACCAGATGGGCACACCCGTCTTCGCATCCACTGAGCTGTTGACATGCTCACCAGCATCGGCCTTGCCACGAAAGCCGTGCTCGGGCGAAAAGATACCCACCAGATTAACCCTCTCGGCAACAAGCATATCGACCAAGTGGCGCTCACCCACCATAGCGGTATGGTTAGCCAATACGGCTACGCGCTGACAACTCAGCAGGGGAAGATACTCCTCCGTGCGCTCGGCACCGACTTTGATTTTCTCGCTCGGCTGCGCAACACTCTGACACACAAAGCAAACGAGAGATAGTATGATTATAAAGATTTGTTTCATTATTTAAAAGTATGTGAGCAACTCGAAAGCAAGCCAGACGCCAAAAGAGAGTTACTATACACTTTCAGCACCGCCGGTCTGCATAAGATACTCCTTGATAAAACCGTCCAAATCACCATCCATTACGGCCTCAACATTAGAGGTTTGGAATCCTGTGCGGTGGTCCTTCACACGACGGTCATCAAAGACATATGAGCGAATCTGCGAACCCCACTCAATGCGCTTCTTCGTAGCCTCCAAAGCCTGCTGCGTAGCCATACGCTTCTCCATCTCGCGCTGATAGAGCTTCGAGCGGAGGATACGCATAGCATTCTCGCGGTTGTTGAGCTGCGAGCGTGTCTCCATATTTTCGATAAGGAACTCAATAGGCTCGCCCGTGTCGGCATCCTTACCGTGATAGCGCAGACGAACGGCTGTCTCAACCTTATTCACATTCTGGCCTCCCGCACCACTCGCACGGAATGTATCCCACTCGCAATCCGAAGGGTTGATGACAATATCGATAGAGTCGTCAACGGCTGGCGATACGAAAACCGATGCAAATGTTGTCTGACGCTTGTTGTTGGCATTGAATGGCGAAAGGCGCACCATACGATGCACGCCGTTCTCGCTTTTGAGATAGCCATAGGCGTAGTCGCCCTCAATCTCCAAGGTGCAGGACTTTACACCCACCTCGTCACCCGCCTGATAATCCATCATACGGTATTTGTAGCCGTGGGCATCGCACCAGCGCGTGTACATACGCAGCAACATAGAGGCCCAATCCAGCGCCTCCGTACCGCCTGCACCAGCGTTGATGTCCATAATGGCACCCATCTTGTCCTCCTCGCCGCTGAGCATATTACGAAGCTCCAACGCCTCGATTAAAGAGATGGTCTTGGCGTACTGCTCCTCCATCTCGGCCTCAGTGGCGAGTTCGGCTGCCACAAATTCGGGCATAAGCTGTAACTCCTCAACAGCCTTAGCCACAGCGTCATAGTCCACAACCCACGATTTGATGGCTGCCACCTTGCGCAGTTGCTTCTGCGCCGCCTCGGCATCCTCCCAAAAGGTGGGGTCCTGTGTCTTCTCCTCCTCGTTTTGCAGGTCTATTCGTCGCTGAGCGATGTCAAAGACACCTCCCCAACGAATCCTGTCGTCTTATAGCTTCTTTAAGTTGTTCTTCCGATACCATTCTCTTTATTTGTTATGTTATCTATCTTCCGAAAGCATACCTTGCGGCCTCTGGCCGCATTTGCAAATCTGACCCACCTCCTAAATCCCCCGCCTCAGGCAGGGGACTTTGGTCGCTTTGCGAGCAAAGCTCCAAGAGTCTATCCAGCAAGCGAAACTAATTCTTTCGTTATTTATCTTCCTTATCCTTTTTGTTCTCCTCTTTCTTGGTATTGGCAGAATATGCCACACCGAGGGCAACCCCGACACAAATTCCGATTGGGATGTTATCCATAGCAACACCAAAACCCATACCTATCACTAAACCGATAGCAATACATTGACCAGGATGAAGTGGTTTCTTATCATTTGCCATAATCTCCCTCTACTAAAATTTCTACACCTAAAAACTTCTTATGATTAGGCTATTTTGAGACTGGTCGCAGATTGAGGGTGCGGAGCATACAAGAAGTATGTGAGCAACCCGAAATCAAGCCAGACGCCAAAAGAGCCAATCAGAAGGAGTTTTTACTCGATTTCCCAATCAACGCCGTCCTTACGATCCTTAACTCGGATACCGATGGCAGTCAGCTCGTTACGAATCTTATCAGATGTAGCCCAATCCTTGTTAGCCTTGGCATCCTGACGCACGGCAAGAATCATATCCACAACCTTAGCAAGCATATCGCCACCACCTGCGGCACCCTCCTGCTTCTCGTTGCAAAGGCCGAGAATATCGAACACATAAAGGTTTACAATGCGCTTCAACTCAGCCAAGTCGGCCTCAGAAATTGTCTGCTGGCCCTCGGCAATCTGGTTGATGATACGCACGTAGTCGAACATCGCAGAGATAACCATCGGTGAGTTCAAGTCATCGTCCATAGCCTCGCGGCAACGCTTTTCGAGCTCGGCAACCTTCACGGCCTCCGATGTTGCAGCTGCGGGCTTAATCTTATTCAAAGTCTCCACACCCTTCATCAAACGGTCGAAGCCCTTCTCGGCAGCCTGCAATGCAGCGTTAGAGAAGTCGAGTGTCGAGCGATAGTGTGCCTGCAAGATGAAGAAACGGATAGTCATCGGCGAGTATGCCTGCTCCAACTTGGCGTGCTGGCCGTTGAAGAGCTCCTCCATAGTGATGAAGTTGCCGTACGACTTACCCATCTTCTGACCATCGATAGTAATCATATTGTTGTGCACCCTGTAGCGAGCCGAGTCCTTACCCAACGCAGCCGTAGCCTGTGCAATCTCGCACTCGTGGTGGGGGAACATCAAGTCCATACCGCCACCGTGGATGTCGAACTGCTCACCCAGATACTTGCACGACATTGCCGAGCACTCCATATGCCAGCCGGGGAAGCCGTCACTCCACGGCGAGGGCCAACGCATAATATGCTCGGGCGATGCCTTCTTCCACAGCGCGAAGTCAAACGAGTTCTGCTTGTCGCTCTGGCCGTCCAAGTCGCGTGTGTTGGCTACAATATCTTCGAGGTTACGACCCGATAGTTTGCCATAGTGGTAGTCCTTGTTATACTTCTCAACATCGAAATATACCGAGCCGTTAGACTCGTAGGCATAGCCAGCATCGAAGATACGCTTTACGAAGTCAATCTGCTCGATGATGTGACCCGATGCGTGGGGCTCAATCGAGGGAGTGAGGACATTGAGCTGCTCCATAGCCTTGTGGTAGCGCTCGGTGTAGTAGTGAGCAACCTCCATAGGCTCCAACTGCTCCAAGCGAGCCTTCTTTGCAATCTTATCCTCGCCCTCGTCGGCATCGTGCTCCAAGTGACCTACATCGGTAATGTTGCGAACATAGCGTACCTTGTAGCCCAAAGCCTTCAAGTAGCGGAACATCAAATCGAATGTGATAGAGGGGCGTGCGTGGCCCAAATGCGGGTCGCCATATACAGTAGGACCGCATACATACATACCAACACGACCTTCGTTCAATGGCTCAAACACCTCTTTGCGGCGTGAGAGCGTATTGTATAAACTGAGTTTAGAATCCATAGTTATAATATTTTTTACAAATTTAGGTAATTTTCGGCGAATTGCGAAACACAACACCGAAAATTACCTAAATAAAACCATTCCACGCCCTGTGGTGCCACTATTACTCTCACAAAAGAGCCTCTAACCAAAATATCTTATAGATATTTGGCGTTAATTTACTATCTTTGCAAAATTGGAAATAATAAAACACAAACGATATGAAGACTTTTAGACAATTTTTCTGCGCGGTAGCAATCGCTCTTATGTGCGCAATGCCCGCAATGGCTCAGCAGCCTGAGCTCAAATTCAACGCGAACAACAAATTCAAGATTGTACAGTTCACCGACATACACTGGAAGTATGGCAACCCCGCATCTAACGAGGCTGGCGAGCGTATGGCCGAGGTTTTGGATGCCGAGAAACCCGACTTGGTGGTATACACAGGCGACCTTATCTTCGCAAAGCCCGCACGCGAGGGTTTGGACAAGGCGTTGGAGGCTGCCGTAACGCGTGGTATTCCTTTTGCTGTAACCTGGGGTAACCACGACGACGAGCAGGACTTGAAGCGCGAGGAGTTGTCGGCATACATCGCAACCAAGGCTGGCAACCTCACCTCAACTACCGAGGGCATCACAGGCGTTACAAACTACACGCTGACCATCAAGTCTGCAAACGGCAAGAAGGACGCTGCCGTTATCTACATCTTCGACAGTAACTCATACTCACCCATAAAGGAGGTTAAGGGTTACGACTGGATTAAGCACGACCAGGTGGAGTGGTATATCCGCACAAGTAAGGAGTACACGGCAGCAAATGGTGGCAAGCCTATGCCTGCACTCGCATTCTTCCACATTCCCCTGCCCGAGTTCCACGACGCTGTGCAGAACGAGGGTTCATACCTTGTAGGTACACGCAAGGAGAAGGCGTGCGCACCTGCTTTGAATAGCGGTCTTGCTACGGCTATGTTGGAGGCTGGCGATGTAATGGGTGTATTTGTTGGCCACGACCACGTAAACGACTATGTAGTGGATTGGCGCGGTATTCTCTTTGGCTATGGCCGCTTCACGGGAGGTGCTACCGTATATCACGATATTCCGCAGGGCAACGGCGCACGCGTGATTGAGATTACCGAGGGCGAGCGCACAATCAAGACCTGGATACGCATCAAGGGCGGAAAGATAATCAACGAGGTCAACTACCCCGCCGACGCAGAATAATATTTTGGAGCAAGGGGTATAATCGCTACATTTGCTCCCACAAATTTTAATACTTAACATCGAATTATGAATTTCAAACGCTGGGATAGAATTATCGGCTGGGCAGTTTTTGCCATTGCCGCTACAACATACCTGCTGACGATGGAGCCCTCGTCGAGTCTGTGGGACTGCGCCGAGTTTATCGCTACATCGTATAAGTTGGAGGTGGGACACCCTCCCGGGGCACCTCTGTTTATGCTCTTAGCACGCATCGCTACTATGTTTGCACCATCGACACACTATGTGCCTCATATGGTGAATGCGATGAACTGCCTGTCGAGTGCTTTCTGTATCTTGTTCCTCTTCTGGACCATCACACACATCGCACGCCGTATGCTCACGGCTGGTGGTCGCGAGTTTACCGATGCCAATAAAATTGCTGCCATCGGCGCTGGTGCTATTGGTGCGCTGGCCTATACATTCACCGACACATTCTGGTTCTCGGCCGTGGAGGGTGAGGTATATGCGCAGTCGTCGCTCTTCACCTCGCTCGTGGTGTGGCTTATGCTCAAATGGGAGGAGCAGGCCGACGAGCCGCACTCAACACGCTGGATTGTGCTGATTGCCTACCTGATGGGACTGTCGATAGGTATCCACATCCTTAACCTGTTGACAATTCCTGCGTTGGTGTTTATCTACTACTTCCGCCGATACGAGAAAATAACCCTGAAAGGTATCGTCTGCGCGACACTCCTTGCACTGGCAATCTTGGGATTTATCAACGGTATAATCATCCCCTACACCGTATATTTCGGTGCAATGGTCGATGTGTTCTTTGTCAACTCGTTGGGATTGCCCGTAAATACGGGTATCGTGGTATTTGCCTTGGCTGTGTTTGTGGCGCTCTTCTACGGAATATTCCGCACACACCGCGCAGGCAAGAAGATGGCCAACCTGCTGTTGCTGGCAACAACGATGATTCTCATTGGCTTCTCTTCATACGCAACGGTGACAATCCGTGCCGTGGCAAATCCGCCGATGAACAGCAACAACCCCAACAACCCTCACGCGCTGCTGGCGGTGCTCAACCGCGACCAGTATGGCAACCGCCCGTTGTTGTATGGTCCCTACTACTCATCGCCCGTTGACGATGTAGTGGAGAGTACAAACTATCACTACAACAGCGAGTCGGGACGCTACGAGCAGGTTACACAACTAACCGACTATGTATACCCCTCGGAGTTCAAGCACTTCTTCCCGCGCCTTTGGAACTCGATGAAGGGCGAAGCCTCATACAAGCCGTGGGCAGCGTATCGCACCAAGACAGATGTCCTGCGAGATGAGAATGGAGAGGTTATGCGCGACGAGAAGGGGCGCGCCATCACAGGCGAGGTGCTGGACTTCGGACGCACGGTATACGACAGCGTTACGGGTGAGAGCTTCACAGAGCCTACATTTGGCGAGAACCTCTACTTCTTCTTCACCTACCAGCTCAACTATATGTACTGGCGCTACTTCCTCTGGAACTTCGTAGGTCGCCAGGACGATATTCAGGCCGACGAGGATACCATTGCACACGGCAACTGGCTCTCGGGCATCACTCCGCTGGACGAGCTGTACCTCGGACCGCAGAGCGGCCTACCGAGCGAGATGGCCAACAACCCCGCACGCAACACATACTTCTTCCTGCCCTTCCTGTTGGGTCTGCTGGGTCTTATCTATCAGCTCAACCGCGACCAGCGCAACTTCACGGTTGTGATGTGGCTGTTCATAATGATGGGTATTGCGCTTGTTGTATACTTCAACACAAGCCCGGGCGAGCCACGCGAGCGTGACTATGTATACGCAGGTTCGTTCTACGCCTTCTGTATATGGATAGGCTTGGGAGTGCTGGCTCTCTACGACCTCTTCACCGTGGCTCTTGGCGAGCGCCGAATGCGCGTGGCAGCCATCGCGGCTATTGTCATCAGCCTTAGCGTGCCGACAATCCTAGCTGCTGAGAACTGGGACGACCACGACCGCTCGGGCCGAACTATGGCACGCGATATTGGTTGGAATTATCTGCAATCTCTGCCCCAGAATGCCATCATAATCAACTACGGCGACAACGACACCTTCCCCTTGTGGTTCAATCAGGAGGTTGATGGAGTGCGCACCGATGTCAGGATTATGAATTCTAGCTATCTGGGTGGCGAGTGGTATATCGACGAGATGAAGACTGCGGCCAACGAGGCAGCCCCCATTCCGTTCTCTTTGCCGAGTAGCAAGTATTCGTTCGTAAACGACGCTATACCCGTACGCGAGAGAGTAAACCGCGTGGTAGAGGCTAAGGAGTTGATTGACTTTATCCGCAGCGAGGACGAGTCGACAAAGCTGCCTTTGGTGGATGGCACTCTTATGGATTATATCCCCGCACGCCGCATTGCGATACCCGTTAATAAGGATAACGCCATAGCTTCGGGTATTGTAAAGGAGCAAGACCGCGACCTGATGGTCGACACCGTATATATAAACATCTCGGAGCGCAAGCAGCGTATCGAGAAGAGCGAGATGATGATGCTCGACCTGTTGGCCAACTTCGATTGGAGTCGTCCTATCTGCTTCACGCAGGTGTACATCTTGCAGGACTTCGGCCTGCTCGACTACCTGCAATTTGACGGCTACTCGTACCGTCTGGTGCCCATTCTCACGCCCTATCGTTCGTCGTGGGATATTGGCCGCATAGACACCGATGTAGCATATCCTCTGCTCAAAGAGACATTCCGCTATGGTCATCTGGCCGAGGAGGGTGTTCTTGCCGACCACTTCACGCAGTACAACATCGGTGCATCGCGTGCTCGCGAGTCGTTTGCGCGTGTTGCAAAGCAGCTTATCCGTGAGGGTAAGGAGGATAAGGCATTAGAGATGCTGGATAGAGGTTTGGAGGTATTGCCCTCACCTAAGATTCGATACTCTGATGCTAATACATATCCCTTTATCGAAGGCTACTACTCTCTTGGCGAGTGGGAGAAGGGCGATGATTTGTTGCAGAACTATCTCCAAACGCTGATTGAGTACATAGAGTATTACCTCCAATTTGACGGAATACAGGCTTCTCTTGTTGGCAATATTATTCAGGATAAGATGGATAGTCTGATGGAGTTGTACTACCTTGCGGCATACGCCCAGCGTAGCGAGATAATAAGCGCGATGAACGACTATCTACGCACATTCGGCTACACCGACGAGGAGTTGATTCAGCCCGACGAAACCCCTACCGAACTACTCGATACGCCAAAGGCTGATTTAGAGTAGGGAGAGATATTCTATAACGAAAAAGCCTATCTAACGAGCTTGTTAGATAGGCTTTTTAATGGTAATGATGCAAGAAGCGGCGCTCCCTGCATCATTTTCTATTGTCTCTACTTTACAATCACATAGCGCAATGCACGACCGTTGGGATATACGCCATCGATACTCTCAATGCCGTCGCTCATACGCTGCAAGTCCTTTATTGTTGTCACGGGGCGGTCGTTGATGTAGGTGATAACAAATCCCTCCTTCACACCCGAACGACCCAGCAAGCCATCGCGCTCCACGCTTGTTACCTGCACACCGCCACGAATCTCCAACTTCTCACGCAGACTCTGGCTCACCTCCGAGAATTTACCTCCCAAAGCCTCGGCAACATCCTTTGTATCCACAGTCACAGGCTCTGCCTTGCCGACCTTGTTTTTGAGTCGAACCTCAACCTTCTTGTCGTTACCGTTGCGGTTATATGAGATAGTAACCTTATCGTTAGGACGACGCTGCGCAATCTTCTCGGTCAGCGTCGAAGCATCGTTGGTCTTTGTGCCGTCGATAGCTGTAATGATATCACCCTTACGCAGGCCAGCCTCCTCGGCAGCACTACCCTCAACAACCTCGTCTACATACAGACCACCAGTCTTCGAGATGCCGAGCTCCTCGCCTAACTGCTCCACGAACTTATCGTCGATAGCGCGGTAACGAATACCGAGCAGAGCACGCTGCACAACGCCATACTCCTTCAAGTCCACAACAACCTTACGCACGATTGTCTCGGGCACGGCGAACGAGTAACCGATATAACTACCCGTAGATGACTTAATCACGGTATTGATACCTACCAACTCACCACGAGTATTCACCAGCGCACCGCCCGAATTACCGGGGTTTACGGCAGCATCGGTCTGGATAAACGACTCCACGCGCAACTCGTTGGGGATAACTCCCAACTGACGAGCCTTAGCACTCACGATACCTGCTGTGATTGTCGACTGCAAGTCAAAAGGAGAGCCGATGGCCAACACCCACTCGCCCAAGCGCAGGTTATCCGAATTACCAAAGGGAATTGTGGGCAGGTTCTTCTCATCAATCTTGATAAGAGCAACATCCGTTGTGGGGTCTGTGCCGACCAGCTTTGCCTCGAATGTACGACCATCGTTGAGCTTTACTTTAAGCTTCGTAGCATCTTCGATTACGTGGTTGTTGGTTACGATATAACCATCGTCCGAGATAATCACACCCGAGCCGCCGGAACGCTGTTCACGGGTCTGAGGCTCACCGTAGCCACCGCCGTAGGGGATACCGAAAAACTCATAGAAGGGGTCATATCCGCGCGAACGGCCACCATACTGCACCTCGCGTATAGACTCGATGTTCACCACAGCCTTCACCGCATTCTCGGCCGCGTAGGTCAGGTCGGGATACTGCTCGGCCTGATATGCCGCAAAGTGGCTACCCGCCTTGGGAGCTTCATCATCCCAAGATGTTGCTACGCTGCTGGGCGCAAATACGCCACCCTTATTTGACAAATAATTATTTACACTCAATGCGGTCACACCGCCAGCCACAGCCGAAACCACGGCTGCTCCAAAAATCACTAATGCCGTCTTTTTCATAATAAAACGAATAAAAAATGTTTATAATTCAAATTAGGCAAATTTCTGCATAGGCAATCTTGTTTTACTCATTCTGCATCTATAACGGCCCACCATTATGAATTATTATACATATCGAGGAGTTTTTCTTTATTTTTGTTCACTCTCCCTTCGTTACAAATATACAAAAATCGGACAAAATAAAAAAGAGGTTGCCACGCGACAACCTCCTTATCCTTTATGAGAAATTGTATAACAAGCGATTTCTTACAGGCCGAACTCTGCTTTAATCTGCTCAACGGCATCAAGTTTCTCCCAGCCGAAGAACTCAACCTCGCGCTCAACCTCGACACCATTCTCCCATACCTTGACACTCTTCTTGTAGGGGCGGTTACCGAAGTGACCATACGATGCCGTAGCCTCGAAGATGGGGTTTGTCAAGCCATAGCGGCGAACGATAGATGCGGGACGCAAGTCAAAGAGCTTACCGATATGCTCGGCAATCTGACCATCGGTCATACCCTCCAACGCTGCGGGGCGCTTCGAGCCGTAGGTATCAACATAGATTGACAAAGGCTCGGCGATACCGATAGCGTAGCTGAGCTGCACCAACACTTGGTCGGCAACACCTGCTGCAACCATATTCTTGGCGATGTGACGCGCAGCATAAGCAGCCGAGCGGTCCACCTTAGATGAATCCTTACCAGAGAATGCGCCACCACCGTGAGCACCGCGACCACCGTAGGTATCAACGATAATCTTACGGCCTGTCAAGCCTGTATCTCCGTGAGGACCACCGATAACAAACTTACCTGTGGGGTTTACATGCAAGATATAGTCGTCGCCAATAAGCTCTGCCAAGCAGTCACCAGCGCGCTCCAAGCGAGCCTTCACGCGGGGGATAAGGATATTCTTAACATCCTCGCGGATAAGGCGCTGCATCATAATCTCTGCCTCCTTCTCCGAACGCTCCTCGGTGGGGCGTACGAACTCATCGTGCTGTGTAGATACTACGATTGTGTGTACACGCACGGGCTTACCGGTAGCCTCGTCGTACTCCATCGTAACCTGACTCTTGGCATCGGGACGCAAGTAGGTCATTGTCTCGCCCTCGCGGCGGATAACGGCCAACTCCTTCAAGATTACATGCGAGAGAATAAGTGTTGCGGGCATATACTCGCGAGTCTCGTTGCAGGCGTAACCAAACATAATACCCTGGTCACCTGCACCCTGCTCCTCCTCGGCATCGCGCTCAACGCCCTGATTGATATCCGATGACTGCTCGTGGATAGCCGAGAGGATACCACACGATGCGGCATCGAACTGGTACTCGCTCTTGTTGTAGCCAATGCGGTCAATAACACGGCGTGCTACGCCCTGAATATCGACATAGGCCGACGACTTAACCTCGCCTGACACTACCACCAAACCTGTTGTGCAGAGTGTCTCGCAAGCGACCTTAGAGTGTGAATCGTGACGAAGAAACTCGTCCAAAATAGCATCTGAAATCTGGTCCGACACCTTATCGGGATGACCCTCAGAAACAGACTCCGATGTAAATAAAAAAGCCATACTTTAATAGTTTTTATGTTTCAAACAATTAAATGTATGGAAGATTGACTGTTCTATGCTGAATGTGCTGGTTTAGCATTTTTTTCGTGGTTGCAAGCAGTCCAAATCCTTCCACATCAATTCGGCTGCAAAAATAGTGATTTTTTTGTAAACAAGCACATTTCCGAAGATATTTATATTAACTCTCACTCTCTGGCCATCTTTCGCCAGCGCATATAACCCACAATGGCGAGCGCGCAATAGATGGCGTAGAGTCCTGCTGTGAGCGGAATATCCTTATAGATGTAGAGACCAACCGTAACAACATCTACCACCAGCCACACCAGCCACTGCTCGACATATTTGCGCGAGAGCATCCAATAGGCCACAACGCTGCACGCCGTGGTAAACGAATCCCAAGCAGGCACAGTGCTATCGGTAAAGGTAACCAGGAGATAATATATCACAGCGTGCGACACACCATACATCACCGCCGCCACACCCCACACGCGAGCCGTAGCATAACTTATTCTGAACTTAGACTGCTTCTTTGCTCCACCTCGGCGTAGCCACACCGAAAGGCCATATACGCCCGCTAAGATGTAATAGACCTCCATAGCACAATCGGCATATAGTCCTGAACGATAATATAGAAGGCCGTGAACTACGGGCATAATAAGTCCCACAACCCAAAGCCAGATATTGGCTTTGTATTCAAAATAGAGGTAGAGCAGGCCAAGAGCCACTCCGACGATTTGAAGCAGAAGTTTGAAATCCATCTTTTATACTTTTATAGGGCAACAGGCTCGGCACCCATACACCGAGCCATCACCCTGCGATTTAAAATTTCACCTTAATATTTGCCAATGCGTGCAACGGAGCCTGCGGGAAGTAGTAGGCCTCGTCATAACGCTCGCCATCCCACATATACGAGTAGCCATAGCCGTTACTGCAATATGTAGCATTCAGCAAATTATATATCGTAACACCCAAGCGCACACGCTTTACAGTTCGCGAGGGAAGAGTATATGCAAGGTCGAGATTTGTTACCGTGTAGGCATCCAGCGACAGCGCCTCAATCTCGTTGTTGGTAAAGTATTGCTTGCTTACATACTGCGTGCGCCACACCGCCTCGAAACCTCGCGCGTGGAAGTCGAGATATGCCGAGGCTATAACATCGGGCGAGTAGGCAATTGTCATCGTGCCGAGATTCTCGCCATAGGTCGGACTGTCGGCCAACAAATCCACATAGTCGAGAATCTTGTTACGGCTAAATGTTGCGCTACCACCCGCCGTGAGCCAGCGTGCAATCTTCCACGCAGCTGTAAGCTCTACGCCACAACGATATGAGTCAGGGACATTTACATTCAGGGCATCCGAGCTATCGTTCACCATACCCGTAGGCACCAGCTGATTGCGGTATTTCATATAGTAGATATTCGCACCAAGCGAGAGTGCTGGCGAGGTGTAGCTATATCCCAACTCGTAGTCGTACAAGCACTCCGCCAACGGCTCTGTCTGGTCCTTGGCAAACATATATCTATCGGTAAAGTCGGCACGCGTAGGCTCCTTCTGCGCCACGGCAAACGAAGCGAAGAGGTTGTGACGCTCGGCAAAGTTGTAATTCACACCCACGCGAGGATTGAAGAAGTGGTAGACCTTATCTACATTGATAGGCTGCATCGCCCCGCTATTCCAATCGTAGTTGTCGTTCACGCCCCACGCCTTGTAGTGCACATAACGATACTGCAAATCGGCAAAGATATTAACGCCCTTGGCGGGTTGCCAATTGCCCTTGACAAAGAGGTTGGCATCCTGCTTATTCACATCGTTGTCGTACCATAGGCCGCCAATATCGCTCTTATCCCAGCCATCGACCCACTCCAAGTCACCCCAGTGTGGGCAGGTGTAGAGGCTATATGAACCACCCATCAGCAGCGACAGACTGTTGCTCACATAACTCACCGAGCCATTCACGCCACCCGTGTGGTTACGCATAATCTTACGGCGAATCATATCGGCCTCAACCGAGTAATCCTCAACTCCGAGGTTGGTGTACTCCATCAGCGTGCGTGCGTCCTTATACTGCTTGTAATAGCCATATCCGTAGGTGTAGAATCCCGTAGCCGAGAGTGCCCAATGGCTATTGAAACGGTGATTGAAGACAAGCTGGTTGTTTATTTGTAGATAGTTATCCGTCTGATCGTCGTAATAATCCACATGCGTGCCATCGGCCAAGACAAATGGTCCGTGCGAAGTTTCGTACTGTCCCTCGGTGTGATAACGACAGCCATAGAGTTCCATCTCCTGCTTCGTCACGCCCGTGTAGGTCAGATAGGTCTTAGCGCTACCACCAAACGATATTAGTTTAAGCGAGGTACGCTTGCCGTAATAAGCACCCTGCAACATATACGATTTAAGGTCCGTAGCACCGCGGTCAATATATCCATCGGATCCGATGTGCGAAAGGCGCGCATCAACAATCCAGTGGTCACGCATCAAGCCCGATGAGATGTGAGCACTCTGCTTGTTGGTGTTGTAGGAGCCGTAGGATAGCGACACATCGCCACCAAACTCCTGCTGCAAGGCAGCCGTTGTCATACTCACCGCACCACCGAATGCTCCCGTGCCATTGGTCGATGTTCCCGCGCCACGCTGCACCTGCACATCACCGATAGATGAAATCAGGTCGGGCGTATCGTACCAATAGGTCGAGTGCGAATCGGGATTGTTGAGCGACATTCCATTGATTGTTACATTTAAGCGTGTAGCATCTGTTCCGCGTAGGCGGATTGATGTTCCACCTATGCCAATACCTGTCTCGTTGGTTGCCACCATCGAGGGCGTGAGAGCCAATAGCGACGGCAGGTCAAGACCGTAGTTGTGACGCTCAATCTCATCCTCGCGCAGATTGGTATGTGCAATGGGTGTTGATTTTGTGGCTCTGTTTACAGCCACTTCGACTTTTTGAATCTCTCCATACAACGAAATGGAGTCCGAGGCAATCTCCTGCGCTCGTGTGCCGAGCGAAAATGCCGCCACGGCAAGTGTCAAAAAAATCCTTTTCATCTTTTTTAATCATTAAAGTTAAAAATACGAAAAGGGGTATATGTGTCGATTACGCTTTTCCCGGTCTCGGCATTACCCGTATCCGGTTCAATGGGTATAATCTCAGCCTGATAGTAAGGCACCCCTTAGAATTGTCGGGGCAAAGGTAATCAAAAATTATTTAATCTCGCCACACCCAACACAAAAAAAGACTGCCAACCCGCGCAGAGTTAGCAGTCATATTTCATATGAAAGTTTTATAAAAAGAGGGGTTTCAAGGCTTGCGAAACCTAAATATCTCCGTCTAAAATTGTATAACAAGAGCTATTTTGAAGCTGGTCAAAGTAAGAAAATCCGCAGTTTACAATGGTAAATGAGGAATTTTCGTACGAGCCAGATGCCAAAAGAGCCTTGTTAGACGATTTTAGTTGCCGACCTCGCAGAGGAACTTAATACGCACCAAACGAATCTCCTCCTCGCTATAATCCGAGCCAAGCTCCTCGATAGCAGCATCGAGTGAGTCACTCTCGGCGTCCTCCTTGAAATAGAGATAGATATCCTCCACTTTATCCTCGTCCATATGCTTATCGAGGTAGTACGAAATATCGAGCTTTGTACCTGAGTTTACAATACCCTCAATATCCGACAACAAATCCTCAAATTCGAGATTCTTCGCACGCGCAATATCCTCGAAATCCATCTTGCGGTCGATAGACTGAATGATGAAAATCTTATTGCCCGACTTGTTGGCCACACCCTTCACGACCATATCCTGCGGACGGATGATATCCTTCTCCTCGACATAGGCCTTGATAAGCTTCACGAAATCCTCACCAAACTTCTTCGCCTTACCAGCACCCACGCCCGAGATGTTCTGCATCTCCTCGATGGTGATGGGATACTGAATAGCCATATCCTCCAACGAGGGGTCTTGGAAGATTACAAACGGCGGTAGGTCGTGCTTCTTGGCAACCTTCTTGCGCAAATCCTTCAACATAGAGAACAGCTCCTCATCGGCTGCGCCACCCTTACCCATCTGTGCTGACATTGTCTCGTCCTCCTTCTCCTCTTCGTCGTAGTTGTGGTCGAGAGTGATTGTCACCGCCTTGGGCGACTTGATATATTCACGACCCTTATCGTTTATAGAGATAAGACCGTAGTTCTCGATACTCTTATCTATCAAGCCCATAATCAAACCCTGACGCACCACCGCGCCCCAGAACTTAGCATCGTGCTCCTCGCCCTCGCCAAAGAATTTGAGTTTATTATGTGCATAGCTCTTAACCTGAGCCGTAACCTTACCCGTAAGCACGGCACACAGGTGGTCAATCTTAAACTTATCACCAATAGCCTCCAAGGTCTGCAACGCCAGCTTCATCTCGGCCTTAGCATCAACCTTCGGCTTAGGACTCACGCAGTTGTCGCAGCAGCCGCAGTTAGCCTCGGTGTACTCCTCGCCAAAGTAGTGCAGCAGAGTCTTGCGACGGCACATAGAGCTCTCGGCATACGACACAGTCTCCAACAGAAGCAGTTTACCAATCTCCTGCTCGGCCAGAGGCTTGCCCTGCATAAACTTTTCGAGTTTCTGAATATCCTTATAACTATAAAAGGTAAGACAGTGACCCTCGCCGCCATCTCGGCCTGCACGGCCTGTCTCCTGATAGTAACCCTCCAACGACTTTGGAATGTCGTAATGTATCACATAGCGCACATCGGGCTTGTCGATACCCATACCGAAGGCGATGGTTGCAACTATGACATCGACCCTCTCCATCAGGAAGTCATCCTGATTATTGGCACGCGTCTGTGCATCCATACCCGCGTGGTAGGCCAAAGCCTTGATACCGTTTGCCATAAGCAACTCGGCTAACTCCTCCACCTTTTTACGGCTAAGACAGTAGATAATACCACTCTTACCAGGCTTCTGCTTGATGAAACGGATAATATCGCGTTCGGCGTTATGCTTGGGACGAATCTCGTAGAAAAGATTCGAACGGTTGAACGATGACTTAAAGACGGCAGCATCCGACATACCCAGGTTCTTCTGAATATCCATCTGCACCTTGGGCGTTGCCGTAGCGGTCAGAGCGATAAGCGGTGCCTGACCAATATCGTTGATGATAGGACGAATACGACGGTACTCAGGGCGGAAGTCGTGACCCCACTCCGAGATACAGTGCGCCTCGTCAATGGCGTAGAACGAAATCTTAATCTTACGCAGGAATGCCACATTATCCTCCTTGGTGAGCGACTCGGGGGCAAAGTACAAAAGTTTAGTCTTACCCGCGAGAACATCGCTACGCACCTGATTGATGGCAGTCTTGTTGAGCGACGAGTTCAGGAAGTGAGCAATACCCGACTCGGTAGAGAATGTACGCATCGCATCGACCTGATTTTTCATCAGGGCGATAAGTGGCGATATGATGATAGCCACACCATCCATAATAAGCGCAGGCAACTGGTAGCACAATGACTTTCCACCTCCTGTGGGCATCAATACAAATGTATCGCGTCCCGAAAGTAGATTACGAATAACAGCCTCCTGATTACCCTTGAATGATGTAAATCCGAAGTACTCTTTCAACTTGTCGTGCAATATGCTTTGTTCCTGTTCCATCGTAAAAGTTAAGTCTCGATGTTATTACAAAATGGTATAAAAGATAAATTCCTATTCAAAGATAAAACTTTTTTTGGAAAAAATGATAACTTTGTGAAAAATTTCAACGAATATGCGTCTATTCACTAGCGAGCTGGTCAAAAAATATAAATCACGCACGGTGGTTAACCATGTAACCATCGATGTTAAGCAGGGCGAAATTGTAGGACTACTTGGTCCCAACGGCGCCGGTAAGACCACTACCTTTTATATGATAGTAGGACTCATCAAGCCCAACGAGGGTCAAATTTTCCTCGAAAACGACGAGGGAGTGGTGAGCGAGCTTACCAATATGCCCGTATATCGCCGTGCACAGATGGGTGTAGGCTACTTGGCACAGGAGGCATCAGTATTCCGTCGTCTGAGCGTAGAGGATAATATCCGTGCCGTGTTAGAGATGACCAATTATAGTAAGGAGTACCAGCGTGAGCGCGTGGAGACACTCATCGAGGAGTTCCGCCTGCAAAAGGTGCGCAAGAGTTTGGGTATCCAACTCTCGGGTGGTGAGCGTCGCCGCACGGAGATTGCGCGCGCGGTGGCTATCAATCCCGCATTTATTCTTCTCGACGAGCCGTTTGCTGGTGTAGACCCCATCGCTGTGGAGGATATCCAGAGCATCGTAGCCACACTTAAACAGAAGAACATCGGCGTAATCATCACCGACCACAATGTAGACGAGACACTGGAAATCACCGACCGCACATATCTGCTCTACGAGGGTAAGATTCTCAAAACAGGTACGGCCGAGGATTTGGCTAACGATGAGATGGTGCGCAAGGTCTACTTGGGTAAGAACTTCCAGTTGCGTGGTCGCAAGAGTGCTACAATGGAGAGCATCGAGGCTGAGCAGAAGGCTGCAGCAGAACAGCGAGAAGCAGCCGAGCAGGCCTTGGCTCAATTGGCCGAGAGAGAGAAAATAGAAAACCAACAATAACCTTATATGGATAAATATGTCAGTTTGGGGAGCGTCAAAGGCACAATAACTCCTCCAAGCTCAAAAAGTTATGCACAACGCGCCATTGCCCTCGCCCTGCTGGCTGAGGGTCGTACGGTGTTGCGCAACATTGAATTTTGCAAGGATACACGCTCTGCGCTTAAATGCGTCGAGGCATTGGGTGCAAAGGTCGAGTTCCTTGACGATAGCACATTAGCCATCGAGGGCGGCCTGAAACCTCAATCCGACACTCTTTATGTAGGCGAGTCGGGCCTTGCCACACGACTATTCACCCCCATAGCATCACTCAACCACACACCCATCACCATCAAGGGCGAGGGAACACTCCTCTACCGTCCTATGTCGATGATGATTGAGCCGTTGCGTCAGCTGGGCGTTACGGTGCGTGATGGTGGCGGCTTCCTGCCCATCGAGGTGCAGGGCCCCATACACGGTGGTGAGGTGGATGTCGATGGTAGCGTATCGTCGCAGTTCATCACAGGCTTGTTGTTGGCTCTGCCTCTGGCCGAGGAGGATACCACGCTTCGCGTTAATAAGCCCGTGTCTACACCGTATATCGATATGACAATCGACACAGCCTCGCTCTTTGGCATAAAGATTATGCAGAACGAGGGTGACTACACGCAGTTCTTTATTGAGGGCTCGCAGAAGTACACCGCCGCAGATATTGCCATCGAGGGCGATTGGAGTGGAGCTTCGACAATGTTGGTTGCTGGTGCTATCGCTGGCGAGGTGACGGTAAATAACATATCTACCCTCTCAAAGCAGGCCGACACGGCTATCTGTCGCGCATTGGAGCGTGCTGGCGCAGGTCTTATCATTGAGCAAAACAGCATCACCGTATCGAAACGCCCTCTGAGAGCATTCGAGTTCGATGCCACAAACTCTCCCGACCTCTTCCCCGCATTGGCCGCATTGGCCGCAGCTGCCGAGGGCGAGAGCGTGATAATCGGCACAGACCGTCTGCGTCACAAGGAGAGCGACCGCGCCGAGACAATTCGTTGCGAGTACGAAAAGCTGGGTATCGAGGTGGATATCAGCGAGGATAATATAATGAAGATTCGCGGTGGCGAGATTCGTCCCGCCACAACATTCAGCCACGACGACCATCGCATAGCTATGTCGCTGGCGGTATCGGCACTACGCTGCAAGGGCGAGGTGAAGATAGAAAATGCAGAGTGTGTGGAGAAGAGCTATCCCACATTCTTTGAGGATTTGGAATCAATAATCGTACGATAATGAACTCTTGGGGAGATATATTTAGAGTAACAATATGGGGCGAATCGCACGGAGCGCAGGTAGGTGTTAGCATCGACGGTGTTCCTGCGGGTATTATGCTCTGTGAGGATGATTTTACAGCCGACTTGGAGCGTCGTCGTGCAGGCGCAGCAGGTACAACCACACGCAAGGAGGGTGATGTGCCTCACATCGTATCGGGCCTATACAACGGCTACACAACGGGTTCGCCACTCACCATTGAGTTTTTGAATGAGAATACCCGTTCGGGCGATTATAAAAATCTTGTTACACACCCGCGTCCGTCGCACGCCGACCTTGTTGCGCAGCAGAAGTGGAACGGCTACAACGACCCGCGTGGTGGAGGTCACTTCTCGGGTCGCATAACACTCGGATTGGTGGCAGCAGGTGTCGTTGCAAAGAAGATTTTGGGCGAAGGTGTCACATTCACAACCGACATTACGGAGATTGGTGGCGAGCGCAACAAGGAGCGCTTTGCCGAGGTTATTGAGCAGGCGCGTATGGCGCAGGACTCTGTTGGAGGCGTTGTGGAGTGTCGTGTAAGCGGCATCGACAGAGGTCTCGGTGAGCCGTTTTTCGACTCGGCAGAGAGCCTTATGGCACATCTGCTATTCTCTGTTCCTGCGGTTAAGGGTGTTGAGTTTGGTGACGGCTTTGAGGTTGCACGCAAACGCGGCTCGCAGAATAACGACAACATAATAGATGCCGAGGGCCACACCGCAACAAACCACGCAGGAGGCATTGTAGGCGGCATTACGAACGGCAACGAAATCGTGGTTCGTGCGGCTATAAAGCCTACGCCTTCAATATCTTGCCAGCAGCAGACCTTCAACTTCGAGAGTGGCACGGTAGAGCCTTTGGTAATCAAAGGTCGCCACGATGTATGCATAACGCTTCGTGCCGCCGTAGTCGTGGAATCAGCCGTGGCTATCGCCCTGGCCGACCTTAAACTACGCGCATAAGATGAGAGCCACACGCGCCGAGATAGTCGGTTACATCACCGAGAGGATTGCATCGCTCTACCCTGAGAGTGAGTGCCGTCACATAGCGCGTATGGTGGCAGCAGCGCTGAGCAACGAGGCCGAATCGAAGTATCTTATCGAGCCGAACGAAATCATTGATATAGAGGGTATTGAGCAGTGCACCGAGGAGCTATCTAATGGTCGCCCCGTGCAGTATGTTATAGGCCGTGCAGAATTCTGCGGCGAGGAGTTTATCGTGCGCGAGGGCGTGCTTATCCCCCGCCCCGAGACCGAGGAGTTGGTGATGTGGGCTATGGAATGTGCCGAGGGTAAAGGTAGTGTAAATATCTTGGATGTATGCACAGGAAGCGGATGTATCGCCATAGCTCTTAAAAAGAGAGTGCGTAACGCATCTGTTACGGCAATAGACCTATCTAAGGAGGCTTTAAGCATTGCCCGCGAGAATGCCACAAGGCTGAGTGCCGAGGTGGAGTTTATCGAAGATGATGCGCTGAAAGGACTTAACACGGTGCAGGGTCGCAAATTCGATATTATAGTATCCAACCCGCCCTACATTCCCCAATCCGAGATATCGGCTATGCACATAAATGTCACTCGTCACGAGCCGCATATGGCTCTTTTTGTTGATGACAATGACCCACTTATTTTCTACCGGGAGATAGCACGAACAGCAAAAAACATTCTCACCGAGCAAGGTTTTCTGCTCTTTGAGATTCACGAGATATTGGCCCAGCAGACGGCCGAGATGCTGAGCGGTGAGGGTTTCCAGGATATTGAGATTCGCCACGATTTCAGACAAAAACCGAGAATAATATGTTGCCGACCAAGCCAAAAGTAAAACGCCCGAAGAGTGCCGAGCAGGCTCTCGCTTCGCTTATGCGTCTGTGCGCCCGTGCTGAACGCTCATCGGGAGATGCTCGACGACTGATGGCCAATTGGATGGTGCCCGAGGCTGATAGAGAGGGTGTCGTACAACGACTTATAAAAGAGCGTTTTATTGACGACAGTCGCTATGCCGAGGCCTTCGTTCGCGAGAAAGCAAACCTCAGCGCGTGGGGCGAATATAAGATTCGTGCTACGCTGCGCCGCAAGGGAATAGCCGACAACATAATAAGCGAGGCACTAAGGCAAATACCCTCCGAGCAAGGCTTGGAGCGCCTGACGGAGCGCCTGAGGCGTAAGCTTCGCACCATAAAGTACGAAAGTACATACCAACTAAAAACCAAACTTATCCGTCACGCCCTGTCGCTCGGATTCTCTATGGACGAGAGCCTGCGATGCGTAGAGGAGGTGATGCAAAATATAGACAACGACTCGGAATGCGACGAATTTTTCTTCTAATCATATCATTGTGCTGTGCCACAAACCTCTGGGCGCAGAAGTTAGACCCCGCATACTACGACTACCCGCTACGCGATGTGGCTGGCTACTACTCGGCAAACTTTGGCGAGATGCGCCCCAACCATTTTCACTCGGGCATAGACTTTAAGACAGATGGTGTGGAGGGTAAATCGGTGGTAGCCGTTGCCGACGGATATGTTTCGCGCGTGTCGCAGTCTCCATCGGGCTATGGTTTGGCACTCTATGTCACCCACCCCAACGGCACAACTTCGGTGTATGGTCATCTCTCGCGTTTTAGAAAGGATATAGCCGACTTTGTCTTTGCTGAGCGCCATAGATTAAAGCAGAGTAGCGTGGATTTAACCTGCAAGCCCGACCAATTTGTCGTAAAGCGCGGCGAGGAGATTGCCAAGTCGGGTAATACAGGCTCTTCGCAGGGCCCCCACCTGCACTTTGAGATACGCGAGACAAGCACTCAAAAGACGCTTAACACCATTGCGCAGAGGATATACACACCCAAGGACAACATCTCGCCCTATATTATGAAGGTGCATTATGTCGAAGTAGACAGCCTGCGAGGTGTTCCCTTTCACGGCAAGCTCAATACCTACGCAGTACATAAGGCCGATGCCAACACCTATCGTACAGCACAAAAGAGTCCTATCAAGGTTGGTCGCAAGGGGTATTTTATTGTTGAGACCTCTGACCGCAAGGACGATGTGGCCAACACCTACGGAGTATATAATATGGTAGTTAAGTTAGACGGCACACCCATATTCGAGTACCGCAACGATGGTTTTCCCTTTACACTATCGCGCTACTGCAATGCTATTTCGCACTACCCCATTCAGCGCCGCTCGCGCAACGAGGCGATGCGTGCTGCGATGTTGCAAGGTGGCACAAATCACTTCTACCCCACGCTTGTAAACAACGGAGTAATAACAACTTCGGCTGGCGAGATGCGCCATATGGAGTTTGTCATCACGGACGACTGCGGCAACACCTCGACACTCGAATTTGACATCGTAGGCAAGGGCGATGAGGAGTGCTTCCGCGCTGAGATTGCCGAGGATGCCACCATCGTGGAGTACAACAAAGATTTTGCTCACAAGATTGACGAGACGCTAAGCATTGTTATTCCCAAAGGCTCGCTCTACGAATCTATCGTGCTAGACTATGGTCGCTCGGATATAGAGATAAAGGCTGACTCGACCATCAAGGTTCTCTCGCCCGCATATCGCATACACAACGACAATACCCCGTTGCAGAAGTCTTTCGGGCTGGTGTTTACACACCCCGTGGAGAAGAGTCTACGCCCATACACCATAATGGCTACGGTAAACAACTCTGGTCGCCTATCTCCCGCCTCAGGCAGGTATCGCCACAACCGACTCACAGCCCGCAGTAGCAACTTTGGTATATTCTGCCTTGTCGCCGACACCACAGCCCCAACAATACGCCCACAGTTTGAAGATGGAGCCGACTGCCGAGGTCGCGAGCGCATAGCATTTCGCGTATCGGATAACTTTTCGGGAGTAGCATCGTATAATATCTACATCGATGGCGAGTGGGTTGCCGTGGACTATGCTCGCGGTCGAGCGTGGGTAAACCTGCAAGCAGAGGGCATCAAGGGTGGCAAGAGTCACGATGTGGAGATTGTAGTAAAAGATGCTTGCGGAAATAGTGCTGAATGGAAAGGTACGATTATACGATAAAATTCCAATTTTATTTGTATCTTTATAGCAGAAAATCAATATAAAACGATATTAACCTGACTTATTATGATTAAAAGAAGTTTACTAACTCTAATGGCTCTCTTTGCCATTGCAGCAACAACGCTCAACACTTCGTGCCAGAGTTGCACAGCCGAGCAGAGCGAGTTCTCTCCCGCCGACTATGTTAATCCGCTGGTGGGAACACTCTCGGAGTATGCCCTCTCGACAGGTAACACCTACCCCGCTATTGCTCGTCCGTGGGGTATGAACTTCTGGTCGCCACAGACCGGAAAGATGGGAAACGGATGGATGTATGTCTACACCGACCACAAGATTCGCGGTTTCAAGCAGACACACCAGCCCAGCCCATGGATTAACGACTACGGTCAGTTCTCGCTGATGCCCGTTGTTGGCGCACCCGAATTTGACCAGAATAAGCGCGCCAGCTGGTACTCGCACAAGGGCGAGGTGGCTAAGGCGTTCTATTACAAGGTATATTTAGCTGAGCACGATGTTGTTACGGAGTTCTCTCCCACCGACCGTGCTGTGTTGTTCCGCTTTACATTCCCCCAGTCGGAGCAGTCGTATGTAGTGGTTGATGCCTTCGACCGTGGCTCATACATCAATATCGACAAGGAGAACAACCGCATCACAGGTTACACCACACGCAACAGCGGTGGCGTGCCAGAGGATTTCAAGAACTACTTTGTAGTGGAGTTTGACAAGCCTTTTGAATATGTTCACACATTCGTAAATGGTGAGCTCACTGACGCCACAGAGCAGCAGGATAACCACGTGGGTGCCGTTATCGGCTTTAAGACCAAGAAGGGTGAGGCTGTACACGCTCGCGTAGCATCGTCATTCATCAGCCACGAGCAGGCAGCTCTCAACCTCAAAGAGTTGGGTGACGATACACTCGAAGAGCTTACCGAGAAGGGCCGCAAGGCTTGGAACGATGTGCTGAGCCGCATCGAGGTAGAGGGTGGCAACTTGGACCAGTACCGCACATTCTACTCTTGCCTCTACCGCGCAACACTCTTCCCGCAGAAGCATTATGAGATTGATGCCAACGGCGAGGTTGTGCATTACAGTCCCCACAATGGCAATGTTGAGAAGGGTTACTTCTACACAGGCACAGGTTTCTGGGATACATTCCGCTGCTTGTTCCCGATGTTGAATATGCTCTACCCCTCGGAGAATAAGAAGATGCAGGAGGGATTCATCAATGTATACAAGGAGAGCGGCTTCTTCCCCGAGTGGTCGAGCCCCGGCCATCGCGGCTGTATGGTGGGTAACAACTCAGCATCGGTATTGGCTGACGCCTACCTGAAAGGCGTTAAGGTGGAGGATACTAAGGCTATGTTCGAGGGTCTTGTACACGGCTCTGAGAATATGCACCCCACGGTATCGTCTACGGGTCGTCGTGGTCACGAGTATTACAACACGCTGGGTTATGTGCCCTACGATGTGAAGATTAACGAGAGCGCAGCACGCACACTCGAATATGCATACGACGACTGGTGTATCTACAAAATGGCTAAGGAGTTAAACCAGCCTCAGGAGGTGATAGACCGCTACGCAAAGCGTGCTATGAACTATCGCAACCTCTTCGACAAGGAGACCAACCTTATGCGCGGTCGCAATGCCGATGGTACATTCCAGAGCCCCTTCTCACCGCTCAAATGGGGTGATGCCTTTACCGAGGGTAACAGCTGGCACTACACTTGGTCGGTATTCCACGACCCGCAGGGACTCATCGACTTGATGGGTGGCGATGATGAGTTCGTGGAGATGCTCGACTCGGTATTTACCGTGCCGCCTATCTACGACGATAGCTACTACGGCTTCCCCATTCACGAGATTACCGAGATGACAGTGATGAATGCTGGTAACTATGCACACGGCAACCAGCCCGTACAGCATATGATTTACCTCTACGACTACGCAGGTCAGCCGTGGAAGGCTCAGTACTGGGTGCGCCAGGTTATCGACCGCTTCTACTCGGCACAGGCTGATGGCTACTGCGGTGACGAGGATAACGGACAGACATCTGCTTGGTATATATTCTCGGCATTAGGATTCTACCCCGTATGCCCGGGTACAGACCAGTATATTATGGGTGCGCCGCTGTTTAAGAAGGCTACTATTCACCTCGAAAATGGTGAGGAGTTCGTCATCGAGGCTCCCAAGAATAGCGCAAAGAACTTCTACATCAACTCGGCTAAGCTCAACGGTAAGAGCTTCACTCGCAACTATATCACCCACCAGGAGATTATGTCGGGCGGTAAGCTGAGTGTTGATATGAGCGCCGAGCCTAACACTTCGCGCGGCACGAAGGAGTGCGACCGTCCTTACTCATTCTCAAAAGACGAGAAATAAAAACACTTACGATGGATAGAAAATCATTTTTGAAGTTGTCGGCAGCCTCGCTCGTTGCAATGCAGGCTGATGGAGTGCGAGCCGCTATGTTTGACTCTGCACCCAAAGAGAATGATGGAATATCCGTACTATTCTTGGGCACGGGCGCTGCCGATTGGAATGGTATTGACTCACGAGGAGAACATCGCCGTCTATCAAGCATCCTGCTTGATAGACGCACCCTCGTAGACTTCACACCCTCGTGCATAGATATGATTCCCGCAGGCGTACAGCCCGACACGATTATCTACACACACTCTCACGGCGACCACTACAACCCCGAAGCGGCACTTAGCGTGGGTGTAAAACGAGTATATCTGAGTCAGAGCTGGTACGACATAGCGGTGTCGGATTTTAAGAAGGCTGCTAAAAAGCTTAATCTCCCGATGCCCAAAATAACCCCGTTGTATGTAGGTCAGGCGGTAGAGATAAACTCTCTCACCGTAACCCCTCTGCCTGCCAGCCACGCTACGGGACACACATTTGAGCAGACGCTAATATACCTTATAGAACGAGATGGCGTACGACTACTATACGCCACCGACACGGGAGGCATACCCGCCACTGCGGCACGCATAGCAGGTATTGACGCACACGACAAAGATGGCAAACCGATAACAGCCATAATATTTGAGGCTACGATGGGTATGGAACACGACGATGATTTCAGAAGTTTTACCCACACAAGCGTCGGCGGTGTTGAGCGCATTGTAAGAGTATTGGAGAAGACTAAACGATATACTCCGCCAAGCAATCAACCCGTCTACCTGACCCATATGGCGCGCACGCTGCACGGCACGCAGGCTGAATTAGATGCAACTCTACCCAAGCCGCTACGCGCTGCATACGATGGATTAGAGGTGGTATTTAAGGCAAAATAGAAAAGGGAGTCCGCAAGGATTCCCTTTTTCAGTATATTAACAAGGTATGTGAGCATTTACGACGCAAGCCAGATGCCGAAAGAACTTAATTATATAAATTGTATAACAAGAGCTATTTTGAAGCTGGTCGCAGTGGCGAAAAGCGGAGCATACCCAAAGTATGTGAGCATTTACGCCACAAACCAGATGCCGAAAGAGCCTTGTTAGGCAATTTATTTCTTACTCTGCTTATCCATAATCACTGACACAGTAACATCACCCGTAACATTTACCGATGTACGAAGCATATCCAGCGGGCGGTCGATACCGATAATAAGAGCCAAACTCTCGGCAGGTATACCAACAGATGTAAGCACCATAGCCAAAATCACATAGCTGCCACCTGGGATTGCTGGTGTACCAATGCTGGAAAGCGTTGTCATAGCGACAATGGTGAGCAGTTGCATTATAGAGAGCTCTATACCGAGCGCCTGTGCAATAAAGAGCGTTGCAATGGTTTGGTAGCACGATGTGCCGTCCATATTTATCGTGGTGCCTATGGGCAGAACAAACGACGACACCTCACGCGACACGCCCATCTTACCCTGCGTTGTAGCAAAGGTAAAGGGCAGAGATGCGGCACTACTACTTGTTGTAAAGGCAAACAACTGCAACGGATAGAGGCTTCTGACGAAATATCCGTATTTGACGCCTCCAAAGATGCGGGCAATTGTTGGATAGAATACAAAGAGCAGGAACAACAAGCCTATAACTACATTACCTGTATATACGCCCAATGCAGCGAAGACCGACCCATCACCATTAAAGTCCACAACCAATCCCGCCATCAACGCCGCCACGCCCACGGGAGCGCAGGCAATGACATACTCCACGATGCGCATAATAGCCTCATTGAGCGAGTCTATAAGCGTCACTAACGGGCGTTTCTTCTCGTAGGGAATAGACAATACGGCTATGCCGAACAAAATGGCAAAGAAGATGATTTGAAGCATCTTGCCATTATCGGCCAACGACTGAAATATATTCGATGGGACAATATCGTCTAAGAATCTCAGCGGGCCCGCGTCCGATGTATCGGCCTGCTTCTCT
Source organism: Alistipes sp. (assembly GCA_045655585.1). Lineage (GTDB taxonomy): Bacteria > Bacteroidota > Bacteroidia > Bacteroidales > Rikenellaceae > Alistipes. The sequence goes on from JAZOPO010000031.1 coordinate 78,061, forward strand.
TGTATAGACTGAGCCGTAGCGGCATATTTGCTGCTCATTTGGGCAACAACGCTATCATCAACCATCTCGCCAGGGCGTATCAGCAGAGCCAAGCCCATACCTACCAGCACGGCAAAAACCGTTGTAGCGAGATATATAGCAACCGTGCGACCACCAAGACGCGAGAGTGAGGAGGTATCTTTAAGGTCGATGATACCCTTCATCAAGGTGATAAAGACCAGCGGAACGGCAATCAACACCAACGCCTTAATAAAAAGTTTACCAAATGGTCTAATCCAATCATTGATAAACGCCTCTCCACCCAAACCGATAGCGATAAAGCCGATGGCAACGCCAACGACCATACCTATCAAGATTTGCAGATAAAATGGAATTCTCGCCTTCTTCATATAAAATGTTTTTAGATAATCACACTACGAAGCTACAAAAAAATCCCCGTTCTTGAAAGAACGAGGATTAATTTATCGATTAAAAATCAGCTACTAGAAATACTGACCACGGAGGTCCTCCATCTCTGCCATATTCTGCAAAGCCATCATAGAGGCCTGAGCTGCAATATTCTCGTTTACTGCCTGGAGACGAACCTTCTCTGCATCGGCAGTACGGTTCTCGCTCTTCGCGATGTCGTCAACAACGAATACTACTGCGTTAGTGTAGCCCTTAACAGGAGCTGAGAGCTTACCCTTCTCGTTTGTTGTAGCGATTGCACCTACCAAACGGGGCTCGAGAGTGATGTTGCCTACACCGAAGTCATTGTACTGAACGCCCTCGAAAGCAACTACCTCAACACCTGCGTTCTTAGCAACCTCCTCGATAGTAGCACCAGCCAACTTCTCCTTAATCAACTCATACTTCTTATCACGCATAAGAGTCAAAGAGATGTTGTAGTATGCCTCGCTTACGGGAGTGTACTCAGACTCATCGATATCTGTCAACATTGCAACAACATAAGCGTCACCCAAGTTGAAAATCTCAGAAATCTCCTGCTCCTTAGCGCCGTATGCCCAACGAGAAACCTCGCGTGAGTTCTCCAAGCCAGCGATTGAACGCTCACCCTGAGAGATGCGGGCAATACGGGGAGTTACAGCAGCAGCGTTAGCAGCAGCGTTGAACTTATCCAAAGAACCCTTACCATCAACAGAGAAGATGCTTGCAATGTTGTGTACATCACGACGAGTTGCCGAAGAAGCCTCAACGGGGATTGTAACAGTACCAACCAATACATGCTTCTTAGCAGCGTCGGTGCGAGTAACCTTCAAAATCTGTGTTACACCAGAGATAGTAGCCTTAACGATATCGCCCTTCTTAGCAGTAGCCAAAGTTGCAGCCAACTCAGGATTCAACGCTGAGAAAGGAATAACGCCCAAATCACCACCATTCTGAGCTGTTGCAGCGTAAGCTGAGTGAGCCGCAGCTACATCAGCGAAGTTTGCACCACCCTTCAAAACAGTTACAAGGCTATCAGCCAAAGCTGTCTGTGTAGCATCCAAAACGATATGGTTCAAACCGATTGAATCGGGAGCCATCTTGATGTCGATAGGACGAGAGATAACCCACTCGTTAGCCTTCAAAACGGGACCATACTGCTTGCCATCGAGCAAAACAGCCTCCACCTCAGAGAGCATAGCCTTTGACTGGTAGTTCAAACCTACATTACCCATATTCTTGCGAACGAATGCGCGAACATCCTCAGCTGCGGCGAACTCCTCGCCAATCTTAGCTGCCTTCTTCTCGATTTCTACCATATCGCCCTCAGTAGGCTCAACATCGAACACTACATAAGAGATAGCGCGGTGGGGCAACTTCTTGTAATCCTTCTTGTGAGCATCGTAGTACTTCTGAACATCAGCATCGGTGATAGTTACCAACGAATCAGCGATAGTATTGTACTCCAAAGCTACCATACGACCACTGCGGCTCTCGTTTGCAGCAGCAGCGCCCATCTCAACCTCCAACTTGTTAGCGTATACACCAGCCTTAACTACGCCCATATACTTGCTCAACATACGGTCGAGTGAAGCCTGTGAGTTCAAGTAAGCCCACAAGTTCTGGTACTCGGGATTAGCGCTAACCTGTGAAAGGAATGCTGTGATGCTCTCAACGCTGTAAGCGCCAGTCTGAGTATCAGCAAATGCGTTGTAGAATACCTGTGAGGGGTGCTCACCGCTAATCATCGCCATACGCTCAGCGTCTGATACAGCGATACCCATCTTATCAAAACCAGGAACGAGCAAATGCTTTGCTACGAGTGCCTGCCAAGTAGCGTTTGCCAAGGCATTAGTACCCTCCTCGGTAGACTCATCGCCACCGTTGTAGGTCTTAATTGTCTCGTACTCGTTTGTGTACTCCATATAACCAACCTTCTCGCCGTTGATTACGCCCACTGTGGGGTCATTGCTTCCGAAAAAGCCCATCTCGGGGCCGAGTGAAATAATAAATGCCAACAATGCCAGAATAATTACAACTGACAAAATGACACCGTACTTCGTTCTTAAAGTGTTTAGACTTGCCATAAATTTTATTGTTATACTTATTTAATTCTTTTTTGAGCCACCAAAGATAATAAAATTATTCCGATTAGCCATATTATTGACAATATTTTTGTTAGCGCTTTTTCACACGGGCCAATTCCACGCGTGTACGCGTGGTGCGGAGCACCTTGATTTCCAAATCTCCGGCTTCGATAATTGTACCCGAAGCGGGGATACCATCGTACACATAAATGATATATCCAGCCAGCGTGTCATACTCGTCACTCTCCTCAATATCAAGGTTATAACGCTCATTGAGATACTCTACATCCAAGCGGCACGAGAAGACATACTCATCATCTGCAACCTGCTTCTCGACAACATCTTGCACATCGTGTTCGTCCTCAATCTCTCCAAAAATCTGCTCCAACACATCTTCCATCGAAATGATACCTGCCGTACCGCCAAACTCGTCGATAACCACAGCAATACTTGTCTTGCGCTTGATAAAGTTCTGCAACAAGGTTTGCAGCGGAAGGGTCTCAGCAACAAAATCTACGGGCATAATAACCTGCTCGATAGATGTCGGCTTATTAAACAGGCTCTTCGAGTTGACATATCCCTCGATAGAGTCAATTGAGTCACGCCACACAAATATGCGCGAATACTTCGAGTCCACGAAGCGTTTGGTAAGCTCCTCGATTGAGGTATTTATATCTACCGCCTCCACATCGACGCGCGAAATCATACAGTCACGCACGCGCAGGTCGGCAAAATCCAGCGCATTTTGGAACAACTTTATCTCCTCCTCATTCTCCTCCTGCGGCTCTACGCTCTCGTCATCGACCAACTCAACCAAATCCTCACGACTAAATGTATAATCCATCACATTACCCTCGCGCTTACGGCCAAACAGACGCAAGATACCATAAGAGATAAGCGTCGTGAAGATTGCTATCGGGTAGAGCAACAGATAAAATACGAATATTACGGGCGACAGGATTTTATAGTAGAAATTGGGATTATTCTTGAAGATTGACTTGGGCAAGAACTCTCCACAGAAGAGAATGATTACTGTCGAGATGATGGTCTCCAACAATACTGAACCTTCGTTGGCCATACCCTCCCAGCCCAACAACGAGGCTATGAGTCGCAACAGAAGCGACATATATAGAGAGTAGATAACAAGGCAGATATTGTTTCCGACCAATATGGTGGTTATATACTGTCCCGAGTTACGCTCAAAGAGTTGAGCGATGAAATCAAAGAATGGGCTCTGCTTACGGTCAATCTCCTCGCGCAGACGATTTTTGCTCAGGAAGGCTATCTCCATTCCTGAGAAAAATGCCGACAAAAGGAGCATTACACATATAATTATTATGGAGTTTATAAAATCAGCAGATTCCATCATTCTTTGGGTTAAAATTATCTCTTCGGGGGTAAATCAAGCGACATTTTCTTTGAGTCTTTATTCTCATCGAGTGAAATAGGCTCAGCGATTCTGTTAGGTCTTGATAATTTGGGCTGCGAAGGACGCGGCAAGCGCTGCACAGACTGAATCTTTTTAGGCTCCTCGGGCTTTTCAACCTTAGGCTCGTCAGATGATGAAGTCTCGCTGAACTCGGTATCGTTGATATAGGTCACACCTTTGAGTTTACGATAGGTCCAATCCTTCATCTTCTCGTCGCTCTCAAAACCCTCGCAATGGTACACCTCGTCGGCCGATACAATCTTTGAATCGACATTAGAGTAGATACGATGCGTAGTTTGATTCCAGAAGAGTTGAGAGGTGTACAACCGGCGACCATCCTTGTTCACGGCAACGACATCACCCTTTACCTCCCACAATTTTCTATCTTCGTAAAATATGGCATAATTAGCCGTCAAGGTTGCCGACTCGGTCGACGCCTCATCATCTTCAAACATCGTGATTTTTATTCCTTTGCGGAACTCACGGTAGGGGTCACGCGCCATAGCGTATCCCTCCATAAGCGGGGTTTGAAAATGATACTTCTTACGACCATTCTCAGACTGCGTGATCGAGAGATTCTCGCTATACTCGGTCATCAAATTTTCGTAACTCGCAGACTCCTCGACAGGCTGTGGTGCTTCACACGAGAATAGCAAGATAGCACTCCCTACGAAAGAGAGTGCTACCGCTAAATATCGTCTAAGCGAATTTATAACCATCGTCAATTATTATCTGTAACGAACAGTTGTGCTAACACCGCTTGCGAAGCCACGCTTGCAAGTGTAAGCTGCGCCCTGCTGTACCTCGTTGAAGAAGCACTCCTCCTTTGTGGGGAATGAACCACGGTAAGCAGACATCATCTTCTTAGCAGCCTCCAAAATCTGGGGCTCAGAGCCGAGCAACTCAACAGCCTTGCTCATTGTGTCGTATGCAGCCCAGAAGCAAGCCTGACCCTCAAACTCGCTATTTGCAGAAGCAGCATAGCACTGACCCATAATATAATATGCGTAACCGTTCTCAGCGTTGATAGCCTTAATCTCCTTAGCAGCGTTCATAGCCTCAGTGTGGTTACCCATCTGCATAGAAATCAAAGCGATACGAACATACAACTTCTCCTTCTCGGCAGCAACAGTCTCAGCAGCCAAAGCCTCGTTCAAATACTTCATAGCCTTCTCAAACTCACCACGGTTCTGGAAACCCTGAGCCAAGAACAAAGCAGTCTCTGAAGAGGGCTTGATAGAGTAGAACTTCTCAGCAGTCTGGAAGAAGAAATCGCTATCGCAGTTAGCGCGTGACATAAGCGATACAGCCTGGCTCAACAAAGCCTCGTTCTCGGGATCAGCACCCAACTTCTTTGTGAAGAGAGTCTCCAAGTTCTCGCAGCTTGCAGCACCGCTGGCACCGAATGCTGAATCGAACTGATTTTTAAGCTCAGCAGCCTCGCCGTCAGCACCGTCAAATGCGGGTGAGAAACGGTCGTAGTCAGCAATAACTGCATCAGCAGCTACCAAGTCGTTCTTGTAATCCTCGCAGAGGTTAGAGAAGTAGATTGCTACCAACTCCAAATCAGCCTTGCCTGTCTTCTCCTCAGAAGCAGCGATAGCCTCGTTGAAAATCTTGCGAACACCCTCACGGTCGTCTGACTTGTAAGTCAAATACTCACGAGCCTTACGGTCGAGGATATATGCCTTACCATACTTTGAGTGAGAAGCAAATGCCTGCAAACGAACATCGTATACATACAACAATGAGTCGATGTACATTGCGCGCTGCTCATCGTTCTCAGCACGGTTGATCTGATTCTTGTAAAGCTTGATACCGTTAGTATAGATACCCTGTGCAGCAGCAGGACTCTGCTCCAAAAGGATTTTAAGATAGCCAGCAGCAGCCTTGTAGTTCTTGTTATCAACAGCCTCCTTCAAGAACTGGTTGTTAAGCATATTCTGCTTACGCTGCTCAGCGTTAGCTCCCCACTTTGCATACTTGGGATCATCATAGTTGATGTTCTGCGCCATTGCCGAGAATCCCACCATTGCAAAAGCAACCATCAAAATCAGTTTCAGACTTTTCATTGTAATCTAAGATTTGTTAGTTAATATTATTTTTTATTTATTTCTAATTTTACTCATACTTGTAGCGGTAGAACCATCTCTCTCCGAAGAGTGTCAAACCGAGCGTGAACTTATAGTAGTTCTGCTTAATCATACCGACCTGAACATCGTTAATCATAATAGAACTGTTTGCTGGATCACGACGACCATACTCAAAACCTATATCTACCGACGAACGGCCAAATAGCTTAACGGGCAATCCAATACCAGCAGTAACAACATACTGGTGAATATTGCAACCACCAAATGTCTGGTAATAATCGCCATAGCGTGCTCCGATACGATACGACATACGGTTGAAATAATTTCCAACATCCGTACGGCGAGGAATAATCTCGAAGCCAGCCTTGATGGTGTGAGTATCGGTATATGCTACATTTACACCGCGACCACCGCTCTCCATATAATCAGAGTTCTGGCTACCCCAATCCTGATATACATAGTCTACACCAAAACGCACATTCGGAGTCTGGTAGAAGATACCCGCTGCAATCTGGCTGGGCAGACGCAAAGGAAGCGACTTCTCATTCTCCTCACGCACTACCGAGGTGAGCAGGTTGTCTACATATACATACTTCTTCATATCGGGCTCGATAGCACCACCCAAGTCGTAAGTTGCACCCAAGGTAAGAATGCGCTCCTTCTTCAAGTCGAGCAACGGACTCCACATAATACCGAACTGAGCCTTAATCTTCGACACACCGTAGGTATCAACACCCACAGTTGACGAGTACTCACCGCTACCTGTTATAACATCGCTAACCATTGCGTTGTAGCTACGGTTGATGTTACCCCAGTAGTAAATCATCGCAACACCAATCGACAGCTTACGGAACGGAGACCAGCCAATACCAGCCTTCACATCGGTAACATCGCCATCGCCATAGTACTGGTAGCGCACGCGACCAACATTACCTGCGATGCCGGGTGTAAGGTCGTCGTTGTACATACTATAACCAACATTGCTGTAAGGCGATACGCCAAAGCCGATACCCAAGCCCTTAGCCAATGGCATCTGGAAACTGATATTGTGAATGTTTATCGAGTTGTATGCCGTTTTAACTGTTGCATTGGTTGTACCATACTTTGTCTGGTTGTTGCGGTAGTGACCGCCCTCGATACCAAAGTCAAACAAGAAACTCTGCTGTGGAGTATATCCAAACGATGCAGGGTTCATCATATTTGTCATCGTTGTTGAGAACATCGCTACACCAATACCACCCATCGAACGCTGGATAGAGTTACCTGGGGTAACAAGTTCTCCCATTCCGTACATTGAGTATGGAGAGTATGTACTTACACTACTGTGCAATGTTTGCGCCTTCGCACCCATAGGTAGAAGCAGCACGATGGCTATAATAAGTCTAAAAATCTTCGTCTTCAATGCTTGCATTGTATTCTAAAATTGTGTTCAATCCGCAAACAACCGGATCCCATTTTGCAAATATCGCGTTTTTAATTCTATTAACAAAAAAAATTGCGTCTCCACCCGTAAAAATTAACATTATTTTAGCATTTTGGGCCTTAAATGACGAAATATAGCCCTCAATTTCGTTCACAATACCCTGTATAACGCCCTGCTCGATGGCCTGCTGGGTGGTTCTGCCAAGAGGCAAAATTTCATCTGTCGGGCTACACTCTGGCAAACGCTGGGTGTAGTCGTGCAATGCTCTAAATCGAGTCCTCATACCAGGAGAGATATTTCCTCCGAAAAAGGCTCCATTCTCAACCAAATCGATAGTTATGGCAGTGCCAAAATCGACTATAAGGCAGTCGTTATATCCCCTGCTTACAGCTCCGACAGCAGCCGCAAGACGGTCCACACCAAGGGTTTCGGGAGTGAGGTAGTTGTTACCGATGGGCACGGGTGTCGTAGGACCCATCTCCAACACCTTCAAACCTGCTTCTCGCAACACCGATGCCACCTGCGCAGTAGATACTCCGCTTGATGCCACAATTGCGCGTTGCAAGGTAGGATAGGAGGTTTTAAGGCTCTCTATATCAATCTTATCATCAACAGCAATACGCTGCGTAGCAACAACTTCATCACCCTGCACGACGGCAATCTTCATAAACGAGTTGCCTATATCTACCACCAGATTCATCTTCGTTTGGGTTATAAATTACGCAATACGGTGACCGCCTCGGCCACATTGCTTACTCTTCTAACGGTCATCGCCAGACGATTATTGTGTTGTTTGAGCACAAATCTATCGGGCTCGGCCATAATCTTACGCAACATCTCCATAAATATGTCGCTCTTATAATATGGCGAGTTCTGCTCGCCCACGAAGTGGATAATCATAAGACCATTCTTCACCTTCACACGCTCCATACCCAACCTGACGGCCTCCCAACGCAGGCGAACGACATTAAGCAACTCCTGCGCAGCCTCGGGCAGAGCGCCAAAGCGGTCTACAAGACGGCTCTCGAACTCGACGAGTCCCTCCTCCTTGCGTATAGAGTCCAACTCGCGGTACAGGCGCAACTTCTCCGCCGGCTGACGAACATAACTATCGGGGAGCTCAGCCAGCATATCAATCTCGATAATCGAATCGTCGATATACGACTCATTCTTAACTGTTTCAGCCTCCTCGTCGGTCAAGCCTGCCACATCCAAACCTTCGGTGCGCAACTCGGCAATAGCCTGACGCATAATCTTTTGATAGGTCTCAAAGCCAATATCGGCAATAAATCCACTCTGCTCGGCACCCAGCAGGTTACCCGCACCACGAATATCCAAATCCTGCATAGCGATATTGAATCCCGAGCCCAAGTCCGAGAACTCCTCAATGGCACGCAGACGACGGCGAGCATCGCTGGTGAGCAACTCCTCAGGGGGCGTAATGAGGTAACAATAAGCCTTGCGGTTGCTTCTTCCCACACGGCCACGCAGTTGATGCAGGTCGCTCAGGCCGTAGTAGTGAGCATTATTTATAATAATAGTATTGGCGTTGGGGATATCTATTCCGCTCTCTACGATGGTGGTTGCCACCAACACATCGAACTCACCGTAGATAAAGTCCATAATGAGCTTCTCCAACTGCTCCGAGGGCATCTTTCCGTGACCTACCGCCACGCGCGCCTTGGGGCAGATGCGAGTAATCATACCCTGCAGGGTCATCAAATCCTCCACGCGGTTATTCACGAAATAGACCTGACCGCCACGCGAGAGCTCCTCCTCGATGGCATCACGGATGATATCCTCCGAGAAGATGTGCGACTCGGTGATGATAGGCTGACGATTTGCGGGCGGAGTAGAGATAACCGACAAATCGCGCGAGCCCATAAGCGAGAACTGCAATGTTCGCGGTATGGGTGTCGCCGTAAGGGTGAGCGTATCGACATTGACGCTCATCTGGGTGAGTTTCTCCTTTGCCGCCACGCCAAACTTCTGCTCCTCGTCGATGATGAGCAGACCCAAGTCCTTGAATTTTACCTGCTTACCCAATATCTTGTGCGTTCCGATAAGAATATCAATCTTACCTGCCTCCAAATCCTCGGCTATCTCGCGAGTCTGCTTGGCGGTCTTCGAACGGTTAAGGTACTCTATTCTTACGGGGAAATCGCGCAGTCGCTCCATAAACGAACGGTAGTGTTGCAGGGCCAAGATAGTTGTTGGCACCAACACAGCCACTTGCTTACCATCCACCGCCGCTTTAAATGCCGCGCGGATAGCCACCTCGGTCTTACCAAATCCCACATCGCCACAAACCAAGCGGTCCATCGGCTGGTCGGACTCCATATCCTTCTTAACGGCTGCAATGGCTGTCTGCTGGTCGGCAGTCTCCTCCCACTGGAATGAGGCCTCCATCTCATTTTGCAGATAGCTATCGGCCGAGAATGCAAAGCCACGGCTCGCCTTACGCTTGGCATACAGGGCGATAAGTTCGCGCGAGATATCCTTAACAGCCTTCTTGGTGGCTGTTTTAAGCTTCTGCCAAGCACCATTGCCCAATTTATAAATCTTGGGAGGCTCACCCTCGCCACTCTTATAGCGCGAGATACGATGCAGCGAGTGAACATTCACAAACAACACATCGTTATCCTTGTAAACCAACTTTATAGCCTCGTGTAGCTTGCCATTCTCGTTTATCTTCACCAAACCACCAAAGCGGCCTACACCGTGGTCGATATGCACAACATAGTCACCCATCTTCAAGGCATTAAGCTCCGCCACGGTCATCTGCTCATCGCGCTTAATCTCGCCATTGATACGATAGCGGCGATAACGGTCAAAAATCTGATGGTCGGTATAGAGGCACATCTTCAAGCTGTTATCTACAAAACCCTCGTGCAGGGTCACGGGGATAGCCTCAAACTCAATGTTGCGACGCCCCATCTGATGGAAAATGTTATCCAAACGCTCAATCTGCGCCTTGCTCTCCGAGAGGATGTAGGTCTTATACCCCTTCAAGGCTGAGTCGGCCATATCATCGGCCAGAATATCAAACTTCTTGTTGAATTTGGGCTGTGGCGTGGTGCTAAACGGAATTGTAATATCCGCCACACGCTCTTTTAAGTTGTCGCGCAGCAGGCACATACGGCACTCGGCCATATCAGCCAGCAAACCATTTCGGCTGGTGAGCAGGGTGTCTATTGTCGACGGCTCCTCCATCTCGCCCAGCACCTTACGGCGCAGGTCATTAACGCGTTTGAGCACATACTCAGCGTCGTAGAACCAATATGTAGCATCACCCGCAAAGCGCACAAGCGACACCTTCTCCACCTCAGTAGAGTTCATATTGGGGATAATCTCCACCTGCTCCACCTTATCGTGCGAGAGCTGGCTCGAAATATTGAAACGGCGAATAGAGTCTATCTCGTTGCCAAAGAAATCTATACGGAACGGACGGTTCTCCGAGTATGAGAAGACATCGACGATACCTCCGCGCAGAGAGTACTGCCCCGGCTCATAAACGAAATCAACCTGCTCGAAGCCACTCTCCGAAAGCAAATCGTCCAAATCCGAGATGCGCAACTCGTCACCCACCTTCAAGCGTATGCTTCGCTCATTTATCGCTCGCTCGTCGGCCACGCGCTCGGCCAAGGCCTCGGGATAGGTGCAGACCACCAAATAACCACCCTTATGGTGGCGAATGGCATTCAGCGCATTGGTGCGCTGCACAACGCCCTGCGCGTCCTCCTTGCCATAGAGTATCGAACGCTTATACGATGTGGGAAAGAAGTGCACACTCGCCTCATCAAGGAGTGCATAGAAGTCGTTAAGCATATATGCTGCCGAATCTCTATCCTCCGCAACAAAGATATGCACACCCCCTGCGTGGCGTATCAACGCCGAGGAATAAAGCGAAAGAGCCCCACCGACCAAATTATCAAGATGGACGGTGACGCTCTTTTTTCTATGCTCTTTGAGCAACACGCCGAAGGATTTTGCACCCTCAACGCGCTGCAATATGTTTTCAATCTTCTCCACGATAGCGACTTTTCACTTGCGGGGACTCTCCTACTCAATAAGAGGCAGACCTTTACGGTCGAGGTACTTCACATCGACCATACCCAAACTCTGGTCGGCAACAACCTTTATTCCCACCTTATAGCGCCAAGCCCAACGGCGACGCAACGAGAACAAGCCCTTACACAGATACGATGCCACATAGGGACTCACGCGCAGCGTTATATGCTTGGCACCACGGTCCTCGGTGAGGAACTGAATTTGGTTCTCAATCTTTCTATCCAACAAAACAGTAGGCTCGATGCGTCCCGAACCGTTACAGGTCGGGCATACATCGGTAACATCGTCAACGGCCACAGGGCGCACACGCTGACGCGTAATCTGCATCAAGCCGAACTTCGTGAGCGGCAAGATGGTGTGCTTAGCCTTGTCGGTTGCCATCAACTTCGTCATCTCCTCGTAGAGTAACTGACGATTCTGCACCTTATGCAGGTCGATAAAGTCGATGATGACAATACCTCCCAAGTCGCGCAGACGCAACTGGCGTGCAATCTCCTTGGCGGCAGCGAGGTTCACGGTCAGAGCCGTCTCCTCTTGATTAACCTCCGCCTTGGTGCGGTTACCCGAGTTGACATCTATGACATTCATAGCCTCGGTGTGCTCGATGATAAGGTATGCGCCTCGTTTGAGCGATACATACTTAGCAAAGAGCGACTTAATCTGTTTAGATATATCGAAGTTGTCGAAGATAGGCACTGTACCCTTGTACAGCTTTACAATCTTCTCCAACTGGGGGTCGATGATTTTAATATAGTTTTTAATCTCGCGATACATCGTCTCGTCGTCGACCGTAACCTGTGAGAAGGTCGAGTTCAGAGAGTCGCGGATTATGGTATTGGCTCTACCCATCTCGCTCATCAGCAGAGCGGGTGCCTGACTTTTGCGTATGTTACCCACAGCCTGTTCCCAGCGCTCGATAAGAGAGAGGATATCCTGCTCGATATCGGCATCTTGTGCTTCGGCGGCCGCAGTGCGTATGATAACGCCAAAATTTTTGGGAAGTACGCCTGCCGCAATTCGGCGCAGACGCTTCTTTGTTTCGTTAGAACGAATCTTCTGTGATATTGAAATCTTGCTGCTAAATGGCACCAATACCACATTTCGTCCAGGCAGAGATATATCGGTTGTAAGACGCGGGCCCTTGGTCGAGATAGCCTCCTTGGCTATCTGCACCATCACGGTCTGCCCCACTTGCAGATACGAAGCCAGCTTGCCATCCTTCTCTATGGCGGGCTCCAACTTCATCGTCTCGACCTTCACGCCACGGCGTCCGGGCTGACGGCTATCGACAATCTTCTGTAACGACTGAAACTGTGTTCCCAAATCGAGATAGTGGATAAATGCATCTTTCTCGTGACCAATATTCACAAAAGCAGCATTTAATCCCGGCATAATTTTACGCACCTTACCCAGATAGATGTCACCAACGGCAAAACCCGTCTGGCACTTCTCCTTATTGAGCTCGACCAGAACCTTATCCTCACACAAGGCGATGGTTATCTCACTCGGGGTAACATTAATTACTAACTCTCGATTCATTTTACAATGTTTATTAAAAATAGGTAAAGCTAAAGGGCGTTAATGCAAAAACCCTTTAGCTTTATACCTGCTTGCTAATGCAATGCTAACGCCCGAAGATTACTTCTTCTTATGACGATTCTTACGAAGACGCTTCTTACGCTTGTGCGTAGCCATCTTATGACGCTTGTGCTTCTTTCCGTTTGGCATAGTCTTTAATATTTAATGGTTAACCTTGTTTGCTTAATTATTTTACCTTTGCTACGAAGCTCTTAGCGGGCTTGAAAGCGGGGATATTGTGCTCGGGGATAGTGATAGTAGTATTCTTAGAAATGTTACGAGCAACCTTAGTAGCGCGCTTCTTAATGATGAAGCTACCGAAACCACGGAGATAAACATTCTCGTTCTCGATCAAAGAGTTACGAACATTATCCATAAATGCCTCAACAATTGTCTGCACCATAACTTTCTCTACACCAGTGCTTTTGGCAATTTCATTTACGATATCAGCCTTAGTCATAGTAAAAATTTATTTATAATTTAACATCTTTATTTCTTTGGGTTTGCAAATGTACTACATTTTTGATGATTAACAAACTAAAAGTGAGTTTTTTTTCTCAATTTCACTACATTAGTTCACATAGGACAAAAACCTTGCAAAAACGCCCATTTGCACCCATTTCGCCACTTTTTTAATAGGGCATCTGATTGAATGCCTGAGCCAAACCCTCAACGGCTTTGTCCAAACCGCCCTGAATTTTGCTGCCAATCATCATACGCATCATCATATTGAGCTCGGCGTGCAAAACCATACGAATGCGGGTATCGGTCTCCGACACTTCGTGCAACTGCAACCAGAACGAGAAGTCGACAGGTACGCCATTCTCATCATCGGCCGTAATCTTTATATGTTTATTCTCAACACGCTCTACGATGCGCAACGCAACCTTAAAACCCTTAACCTTGAACGAGCAGGTATCCTCCGTAGCGTTCCACTCCTCGACCTTATCCTGCAAGGCGGGTGAGAGCATATCAAAACGACTGATAAAAGGGAAGATACGGCTTGCAGGTTTTAGAATCTGCTGCTGTTTTGATTCATATTTCTCCATTCCCATAATGGCAAACTTCTTAAATTTTACTTTCCTGCCTTGTAAGCATCAACACCGCTCTGCAAGAAGTCGATGAAACCCTGTACATCGAGGTTGTAGCCACGGGGCTCAACCATAGGTGTACCCTCGTTGCCCTGCAATACATAATAGGGCTGCGCATTCACGCCATAGGTTGTGAGCGCATAGTGTGAGTTAATCTTACCCAAAGTCTTCAACACCTTGCCTGCGTCGGTTGTAACCCAGTCGGCCTCGTCTACTTTGAGCTTATCGTCAGCATAGAGAGCTACGATAACATACTCATTGCGAAGAATATCCAATACGCGCGCATCTGACCACACGCGTGCCTCCATCTCGCGGCAGTTCACGCAGCCGTGGCCTGTAAAGTCGATAAAGAGGGGCTTTCCAACCTTCTTGGCATACGCCTCGGCCTCATCCAAGTCGAAAAAACCCTCCAAGCCGTGGGGCAACTCCAAAACATCGCCATACTTCACGCCGCTCTGGGGTGTTGACTCGCTTGCTGCTGCGGGAGCTGAGCCTGCTGTCATAACAAAGTCCTGAGTCTGCACGGGAGGCAAGTAGCCTGAGAGAGCCTTCAAGGGCGCACCCCACATACCCGGAATCATATATACTACGAAAGCGAATACCACAATCGACATCACCAAACGAGTAACCGAGAGGTAAGGCATATCGCTGTCGTGCTTGAATTTGAGCTTACCCAAAAGATACAATCCCAACAAGAAGAAGATTGCAATCCACAAAGCCAAGTATACCTCGCGGTCAAGGATACCCCAGTGGTAAGTCTGGTCTGCTACGCTGAGGAACTTCAAACCGAGTGCCAACTCAACAAAACCCAAGACAACCTTCACAGAGTTCAACCAGCCACCACTCTTAGGCAACTGCTTCAACCACGACGGGAAGAGAGCGAAGAGTGTAAACGGCAAGGCGAAGACAACCGAGAATGCCAACATTGTGATAATGGGAGTCCATACCTCACCCGATGTAGACTGAATCAAAGCTGAGCCGATGATGGGACCTGTACAAGAGAATGACACCAACACCAAAGTCAAAGCCATAAAGAAGATACCTACAAGACCACCCTTGTCAGCCTTAGCGTCGCTGTTATTTACCAACTTCTCGGGCAAAACAATCTCAAATGCACCAAAGAACGATGCAGCGAAGACCATAAATACCACAAAGAACAAGATATTGGGCAACCAATGTGTAGACAACCAGTTGAAGATATCGGCTGTTACCGCGTCACCACCAATAAGCCAAGTAAGGAAGATGATTACTCCGATAGGCAGAGTGTACAACACTACGATAAAGAGACCATACATCAAAGCACGGAAACGGCCCTTTGCTGCGCTACCCGAGCCCTTCAAGAAGAATAACACAGTCATAGGAATCATAGGGAATACACAAGGGGTAAGCAATGCGATAAGCGCCCAACCCATTGCGCTAAGGATAAAGCCCCAGATAGAGCCACCCTTGCTTGCTGTATCGGCAGCAGCTACCGCAGCAGCCTCAGCAGCGGGGTTACCGACCTTAATCGAAAACTCCTTCTCGCCTGTTGTGCACTGGTCGCTGCAAGCCATCCACTCGGCCAAGACATTTACGGTAGCACCTGCGGGAGCCTTAACTATCTGAGAGAATGTAACATTGCCATCATACTGACCAATTTCCATCTCAAAGATATCGTTCATCTCGCGTACAGACTCCTTACTGGGTGTAATAGCGCCCACCAACTCATAACCCTCGATAGGGTCGAATGTGAAGGTTGTAGCCATAGGGCCACCCTCATAAGGACCAAGGTCGTACATATGCCAACCCTCGGCAATAGAAGCCTTAAAATCGATACGATACTCACCCTCAGCCACCTGCTCAACAGATGTGCTCCAAGCCACGGGGTCAAACAACTGGGGCTGTGCCGCTGCCGACAATGATGTCAGCGCAACAACCATTATTAAAAAAATGCTCTTTACAAAATTCATTGCTTTCCTATTTTATTTTCAATTTTACAATCTATTTATCATTCTGCGATATGCGCAAGGTGCAAAAATATAAAAAAAAACAGATTCCCGCAAATAAGAATCTGTTTTATAGTCTATTTCGTTACTCAATTTCGAATATTCGTTGTTCATCGTCACCAACAGTGATGCGAACAACCATAGCATCGTCGGGGATGAGTGGCTCAATCTTTTCGGGCCACTCCACCAAACATAAATCGCCCGAGTAGAAATACTCCTCATAGCCCAAATCGAAGACCTCCTCAATGCGGTCGATGCGATAGAAGTCAAAATGGAATATACGGCACTCCGTGCCCTCATACTGATTGACCAAGGCAAATGTAGGGCTTGTAACAGTATCCTCAGCACCCAAACGCGCTGCTATACGGCTAACGAGCGTGGTCTTGCCAGCGCCCATACCACCTCTGAGCAACACCACCGTGCGACCATCGAGTGCCTCAATAACTTCATCGGCTACGCGTGGCAGGTCGGATAACGAATCTATCTCTATTCTCTTCATAATTAACTATTTTTAGGTTTCAACACGATATAGGGTACAATCATCTCCTCCATCGATATACCGCCGTGCTGGAATGTGTTTCTGTAATATCTAATAAATTTATTGGCGTCGTTGTTATAGACCAAGAAGTCGGAATTATACGCGAAGATATAACTTGACGAAAGATTTATTCGCGGCAGCTGAATATCCTCGGGGCGTGTCACCTCGTACACCTCGCGCGAGTTATATTGCAGGTTTCGACCGGTCTTATATCGCAGGTTGGGCGAGGTCTCCCTATCACCCATAACCTTGATGGGGTTATCTACTCGTATCGTTCCGTGATCCGATGTAATGATTACCGTATGCCCCTGCTCCGAGAGCATCTTCAACAACTCAAACAAATCCGAATGCTCAAACCACGAGCGTGTGAGCGAACGGAAAGAGGCCTCGTCCTCGGTGAGCTCGCGGATGATATCTGTCTCGGTACGCGCGTGAGAGAGAATATCCAAGAAGTTATAGACAATAACCGAAAAGTCGGCATCATACACACGGCGGATATTGTCAATAAGCTTTCGGCCCGCCTCGGGGCGTACCAACTTATCGAAGGTCCACTTATACTCCTTACCGGCCATCTTCATCTGGCGACTCAGGAACTCATCTTCGTACTGATTCTTACCACCTTCCTCGTTGTCGTTGAGCCACTTATCGGGCATCATACGGTCGATAGCCAATGGCATCAATCCTGCGAATATTGCATTGCGGGCATACTGCGTAGCCGTAGGCAGAATAGAGCAATAGAACTCGTCCACATCTACATCGTAATAACCCCTCAGCAACGGATTAATGGCACGCCACTGGTCGTAGCGGAAGTTATCAATCAACAGCAGCGTGGTTTTCGAGTGGTTATCCACTATGGGAAATATCTTCTTGCGCATAAGCGTGTGCGACATCACAGGTATTTGCGACTCATCAACACGCTTATTAATCCAATCGTAGTAGTTTCGGCGCACAAATTTGCAGAACTCCTGATTTGCCTCACTCTTCTGGTAGGCCAATATCTCCTTGATGCTCTGGTCGGTCGACGACGAGAGCTCAATCTCCCAGCCTGTAATCTTACGATAGAGCGTACACCACGCCTCAAAAGAGTCTGCGCCCTGACACATAGCCGAGATACGACCAAACTCGGCACGATAGTCGGCTGTGGTCTGCTCCGTCACGAGCTGCTGCGAGTGGACATTCTTCTTAATCGAGAGCAGCACCTGATTAGGATTTACTGGCTTGATGATATAGTCGGCAATCTTCGAGCCTATGGCCTTATCCATAATGTTCTCCTCCTCGCTCTTGGTAACCATAATGACGGGCGTAGTGGGTCGCACATCCTTAATCAAAGGAAGTGTTTCAAGACCTGTCATACCGGGCATCATCTCGTCCAAGATAATCAAGTCATAGGCCATAGAGCGTACCATATCGATAGCATCGTAACCGTTGTTACAAGTATCCACATCGTAGCCCTTGCCTTTGAGGAACATTACGTGAGGCTTCAACAACTCAACCTCGTCATCAACCCATAATATCTTTACCATAAAAATCCTTTTTATCTAAGAAACGCCGAAAATACCTTTTTAATTGTGGGGAAAGAGTTTTTTACCTTCTCCACAATCTGCTCACGAGCAATCCACTCAGCACAAATTATGCCCTCCTCGCGCTGTGGCGTAAGCTCCGCTCTCGATGCCCGCATAGCATACCACGCGGTGAGCTTCAACTCCCAACGACCATAGAGATTATATGCGTGCAGTGTCGTTGTCAGCAAGCGACCTACCTCGGTAACCTCTACGCCCGTCTCCTCGCACGCTTCGCGCGCAGCACACTCGGCATAACTCTCACCATCTTCGCGGTGACCCTTAGGCAAATCCCAACGCTCGTTACGGCTAATCATAACCACCTCGCCCATCTCATTCTCCACAACGCCACCCGCGGCCTCAACCCACTCCATCTGTGCAGCAAAAGCCTCGAATGCTCGGTATGGCTCACGCCACAAAACAACCACCCTGTTGTAATTCTCGATAAAAGTGATTATCTTCGCTCTGGAAATATCGTCTAACGATTTAGGTTCTACCACATAATACCCCTCGGTGGCCTGCGATGAGAAGAGCAACTCACGCATTGCAAACCATATATGGATATTGCCATTCTGCTCGATAGGCAAAAGTGATATTTGGGCCGTATGTAGTATGTTGTTTTCCATAAATCGTCTGTTTCCAACGCAAAAATAAGAAATTGATGTTAAACCTCGAATAGAATTTATGAAAAAATTATCCTTTATTATGGCTATTGCAGCTTTTGCATTGGGTGCCTGCACCCCCAAAGAGCAACCAAAAGCGCTCGAAATTAACAACGAGATGACCGCCGAGGAGATTGCGGCAGCGCAATTTACCCCTGCCGTTATGTGGAAGATGGGTCGCTTGGGTGGCGCAACACTTTCACCCGATGGCACAAAGGCTCTCTACACCATCACTCGTTACAATATGGGCGAGAACCGCGGTCTTACTCAAATCTATGTGCGCGATATGACATCAGGCCAGGAGAAGACCTTAACAGACAACACATCGAACAACTCTGATGCACAGTGGAGTGCCGATGGCTCGAAGATTTACTTCTCATCAAACCGCAGTGGCTCATCGCAGGTCTGGCAGATGAATCCCGATGGCTCGGCTGTAAAGCAGGTTACTGATATTGAGGGCGGCGTAGAGGGCTATGGCGTAGCACCTACCGACGACAAGCTCTTCTATGTAAAGAAGGTACACGCTGCCGACATCAAGTCTTCGGATGTTCACAAGGATATGGATAAGTCGAAGGCTCGCATCTACGACGATTTGATGGCGCGCCACTGGGACTACTGGGATGAGGGCGAGTACAGCCACATCTTCGTTGCAGACATCACAGCCAACGGCGTTAAGGGCGGCACAGATATTATCGGCGAGAAGTCGGCTTGGGACGCTCCGCTTGCACCCTTCTTCGACACTGCCGAGATTGCGTGGAGCAACAACGGTAAGATGTTGGCATACACCTGCAAGCCTTTGACAGGTGCTGCTTATGCTGTATCTACCGACTCGGATATCTTCATCTACAACACCGAGGATGGCTCAACAAAGAATATCAACAAGATTAAGACAAACAAGGGTCTGCGCATTATGGAGTTCGTGGGCTACGACCGCTACCCCGTATGGTCACCCGACGACAAGCAGTTGGCATTCTGCTCAATGGCAACACCGGGCTACGAGTCGGACAAGGACCGTTTGTACATCTACGAGCTTGCCAACGACAATATGACCGACCTGTCGCTCGACTTCGACCACAGCGCACAGAATGTTATCTGGACCGACAATGAGACCATCTACTTCCTCTCGGCTATCCACGGCACACAGCAGGTATGCAAGGTTAAGACTACCGAGGGCAAGGTACAGGTTGTAACCTCTGGCGACCACGACATCGCAACGATGAGTATCGCCGAGGGCAAGTGCCTCACAACGCTTATGACCATCAGCCGCGACAAGGAGATGTACGATGTTAATTTGGCAGATGGCTCGCTGACTCAGATTTCAAATATCAACGCCCACATCTACGACAATGTGAAGATGGGCGAGGTGCAGAAGCGCTGGATTAAGACTCCCGACGGCAAGGAGATGCTCACCTGGGTTATACTTCCTCCCAACTTCGACCCCACGAAGAAGTACCCCACACTGCTCTACTGCGAGGGCGGTCCGCAGAGCGTAGTATCACAGAGCTGGAGCTACCGCTGGAACTTCCAGCTTATGGCATCACAGGGCTATGTTGTCGTAGCACCCAACCGCCGCGGTTGCCCCTCATTCGGCAGCGAGTGGCGTGAGCAGATTTCGGGCGACTATGCTGGTCAGAATATTCAGGATTACTTGGCCGCTATCGACACCGTATCGAAGGAGCCTTGGTGCGACACCGAGCATTTGGGTTGCGTGGGTGCATCGTATGGCGGTTACTCGGTTTACTACCTCGCCGGCAATCACGACAACCGATTCAAAGCCTTTATCTCGCACTGCGGTATCTTCAACTTCGAGTCAATGTATGGCGAGACCGAGGAGCTCTTCTTCGTCAACCACGACTACGGCGGCAGCTATTGGGATAAGTCGAACGCCATCGCACAGCGCTCGTTCGCCAACTCACCTCACAAGTTTGTCGATAAGTGGAATACACCTATACTTATTATTACGGGCGAGTACGACTTCCGTATCCCCTACACTCAGTCGTTGCAGGCCTTCACCGCCGCACGCTTGAAAGGTGTTGATGCGCGCTTGGTGGAGTTCGAGAACGAGGCTCATCAGGTATTCAAACCCCAGAACTCAATGGTATGGAACCGCGAGTTCTTCGGCTGGTTGGATAAGTATTTGAAGTAGGGATTTATGTTACAGCTGCAAAGGCGATGCTTTTGCAGCTGTGATTTTATTATATGAGTAGTGATTTGATTTTCAGCCTACTTTTTTAGGGTGGCGTAGGATAATATATGGTAGGTGATGGCTGCGGCGAGGGCGAACAGCACTATCTGCACCCATAGATGCTCTTCGACAACGAAGAGTATGCACGAGCCTATCGTGAGCCATATAAGCGTGACAGAGACCACCTTAACACGCAGGGGAATGGACTTATTCTCGCGGAAGTTGCGGATATATGGACCCAGCTTGGGGTGCTGCATAAGCCACTCATACAACCTGGGCGAGCTACGCACGAAGCACCACGCCGCCAGCAGCAACAATGGCGTTGTGGGCAGCAGCGGAAGAAATATTCCTGCCACAGCCAACGCCAGCGAGAGCGCCCCGAGTATGGTTAAAAAGAGTTTCACGGCTGCAAAAATAACTATTTCGCAATAATTAGCCGCAAGATGGTGGTTTATACGGCGAAAAATAGTACTTTTGTCACAGAAAAGAACAATCAATATTCGCATTATGAAAAAAATAGGTATCGCCTGCGACCACGCAGGTTATCAGATGAAGGAGTTTTTGGTAGGCTACCTCTCTACTAAGGGTTATGATGTTGTAGATTTCGGCACAGACTCAGAGGCAAGCATCGACTATCCCGACTTCGGTCACGCCTTGGCATCGGCTATCGAGGCTGGCGAGATGGAGCAGGGTATCGGTCTTTGCGGCTCGGGTGAGGGTATGGCTATGACTCTTAACAAGCATCAGGGTATTCGTGCAGGTCTCTGCTGGAACAACGATGTTGCGGCGCTCATCCGCCAGCACAACAACGCCAATGTAGTGGTTTTGCCCGCACGCTTTATCTCTAACGACGAGGCTATGACAATCGTAAACACATTCCTCTCTACTGATTTCGAGGGTGGTCGTCACGAGGCTCGCGTAGCAAAGATTGCTTGCAAGTAAGAGCACTCACGCTCCAAGACAAAGAGGGTGTCTAACCAATGCGGTTAGCACCCTCACTTTGTTTACACAAATCCAAACTTACATATCTTTGCCGAGCGTTCGATGGGTGCCTCCTGCTCAACAATACCAGTCAGCACATCGGCAGCATCGTGCCAGCGGTTGGAGTTAAAATCGCGCTTATAACCCATCAGGTGAGCATACATCTCGGGCCAGCGTTGTGCCCAGCCACGCGGGAAGCGTATGTTGTGAACCACCGTAGCCGAATGCGAGATGATGCGCGCCTGCTTGTTGGCACTCTGGTGAAACCAATCAATCTTTACACGCGGCACAAGGCGCTGCACAGCACGGGCAAAGCCGCGGCCACCATTGTTACTCTCGATAAGGGCCGAACGCACCTCGGAGCGTTGCAACATATCGGCAACCAAGCGCTCGGTAATCTCCATCGGCTCGCGCGAGTAGACCACATCGAGGATATAGACCACACCATCAGAATCGACAGCATACGACACCGAGCAGAGATAATCATCGCCCATATCGGCCGTGTCGGTGTAGTTTGCGCGGCGCACAATATGGTCGGGCAGAGAGTCCCATTCGGCAAAGCCATCGCCATAGAGCAGGCCTCCTCGCGAGGAGGGACGCCCCTGATACATAGCCTCAAAACGCACGGGGTCTAATCGGCGCTTGCTCTCCAACAACTCCACACTCTGACGCTCAGGCCATAGCGCCTCACCAGCCTTGCGCGGGTCAATCTCCGTGGGCTCACCCGTCTTGATAGCCTCGAAATTAAGGTGTAGCCACCCGCCTGGCGGCACACGCTCCACATCTGCCCACTCGCGCAGCTTGATGCACGGCTCTAAACCTCTCAGCGTGCCTATCAAATCCTCCTCGTGCCAACGGGTAAAGACAATGAGCTCCTGCGAGGCGTTGTGCATACGCGTACGCACCACCGAGGAGTACCACTCCCAGCAGTTCTCACGAATAAGGGGTGAGTTGGCCTCCATAGCATCTTTGTAGAGGTCGTCAAGGATAAAGCAGTCGACACGATTTCCCGTGAGTGAACCCTCACGACCGACTGAGAGCAAGCCACCCTCGCAGTCTATGACCTCGAACTCATCTGCCGTGCGTATATACTGCGACTGACGGCCAAGGGGCTTGATGCGTGTTTTAGAAAATATTTCGCCATATTCGGAACTATCAATTATGCGCTGCACGCGGCGGTTGAACTTGCTTGCCAACAGAGCCGAATAGGAGGCTATGGCGAGGCGCAAATCGGGATTTAATCCCAATATATAGGCAGACAGTAAAGTGCTGGCAGCAACGCTCTTACCGTGTTGTGGCGGCATCGTGACGATGAGTCGCTTTATCTGCCCTCGGGCGAACATTTCGAGCACCCGATAGTAGGCTTGGTGGAACGATTTTTGCTCCAAAAATGGATATACCGTTTTAGAAAAATCGGAAAAATTTACACTATTATTCATCTGTCTTTGTTTTAATTCATACTATGCAAATACTCTCTAAGCTCGTTAAACGAAAAGTTGTTTAGCACCTCCTCGCCATTGATATAGGTGTGAAACTCCCACCACACGGGCACCATATCGGTCACGCAGGAGAATAGACCCTCGGGGTAGCGTACATCACACTGATGGACCACAGCCGACAGGCTCATAACGCAGGCAGTCTCTTCGTAGTCGAACTCCAAGTGGCCAGAGTAGTATTCTCTATCGCCCACGGAGTCCAAAATCTCGGTTAAAACCTTCTGATAAAGTTCAGGTAAAATGTCGTACATAACTGAAAATGTTTAATTTTTGATTGTTTTTCGTTGGTTAATTAAAATAAATTGCTTAACTTTGTAATGCAAATATAATTCAATATTTGAACTTTTGCACTAAAAATAGACAAAAATTACTATAAATTTTTCCAATAATTTAACTATGGAGAGTCGAGTGAAACTAATACGCAAGGAGCTAAAACTTACACAAGAGCAAATGGCTCAACACTTTGGCATTGGCAAAGCAGCGCTTTCGATGATTGAAACAGGCAAGTGCGGACTATCTACACGCAACAAAAATATATTAGTTCAGGATTTTAACATCAATCCCGATTGGCTCGAAACGGGCAAGGGCAATATGTTCAATGCTGAACCCGACCTCACGGCTTTTCGATTGAAGACCGACAACTCGTTGCCTATGCAGAGTGTACCCCTCTACTCGATTGAGGGCACGGCGGGTCTTGTACCTCTGTTCAACGACCAAGAGTCTAACAAACCTATAAACTTTATCCATATACCCAACCTGCCCAAGTGCGACGGTGCTATATATGTATCGGGCGACTCTATGTATCCGTTGTTGAAGAGTGGCGATATTGTCCTCTACAAGCAGCTGCACAACCTCGAAGATATATTCTGGGGCGATATGTATCTGCTCTCTATCGACATCGAGGGCGAGGAGTATATCGTGGTGAAGTATATTCAGAAGTCGGAGCGCGCGGGTTATGTAAAGCTCGTTAGCCAGAACCCTCACCACGCCGACAAGGAGATTGAGATGAGCCGCATACGCGCCATAGCGTTGGTTAAGGCGAGTATCCGTATGAACTCTATACGATAATGGCTCCCGCGACACTCTACCATATTGTGGCCATCGCCACGGCTGCGATATGGGGAACGACATTTATATCCTCGAAGGTGTTACTCGAATATGGGCTAACGCCTGCCGAGATTATGATTCTGCGCTTTGTGATAGCGTATGCTTGTATGCTACCCTTCTGGCGAGGACGGCTCTTTGCCGATAATTGGAAAGACGAGTTGCAAATGGTGGCATTGGGTATAACGGGTGGCTCGATGTACTTCCTGTTGGAAAATACGGCATTGGTATATACTCAGGCATCGAATGTGGCCATCATCATAGCCTCTACGCCTCTGCTCACCACGCTTGCCGTGCATCTTATCAGCCAACAGGAGCAAGCCAACCGGCGACTATACGCCTGCTCGCTACTCTCGCTATCGGGTGTGGCACTGGTGGTATTCAACGGAGAGTTTATTCTGAAACTCAACCCCTTGGGCGACCTGCTGACGCTGGGTGCTGCGGTGATGTGGGTGATATACAGCATCGTAATACTACGCTTAGAGGGCAAGTACCACCCGCTAATGATTACGCGTAAGATATTTTTCTATGGCATCCTAACCCTTGCGCCCTACTTTCTCTACGAGCCGTGGGGTGTCGAGTGGCAGACCATAGTGCAACCTACCGTGGCGGGCAATCTACTTTTCTTGGGTATTGTAGCATCGCTTATATGCTACTGGTCGTGGAATGTGGCTATCGAAAAGTTGGGTGCAATTCGCGCCACAAACTATCTATATATCAACCCCATTGTGGCTATGATTACGGCATTCATTGTTCTCGACGAGCGCATAACGCCGCTGGCGATAGTGGGCACGGTGCTAATTCTTTTGGGCGTATATCTTGCCGAGAAGAAAAAAAAGTCGCAATAAAGAGAATAACGGTACTCTTTTAGGATTATCTTTGTATAATATAAGACTAAAATTAAACTAAAACCATAACTTAAATAATTCGGAATCGAATACTATGGAAAATCTAAATGCGAAAGAGCTTAAAGATGTTGTAATCCGCTTCTCGGGTGACTCGGGCGACGGTATGCAGCTCACGGGAACGCTCTTCTCGAACACATCGGCACTCGAAGGTAAGGGTATCTCTACCTTCCCCGACTACCCCGCCGAGATTCGTGCACCACAGGGTACGGTAGCAGGCGTATCGGGATTTCAAGTACATATTGGCTCAGGCGAGGTGACAAACCCTGGTGACTTCTGCGATGCGTTGGTGGCTATGAACCCCGCCGCATTGAAGGCTAACCGCAAGTGGTTGAAGACAGATGCTACGGTAATCATCGATGGCGACACCATCACCGAGGACAATCTCAAAAAGGCTGGCTTCGCTACACTCGACCCCATTGCCGAGTTGGGCTTGGAGGGTTACAATGTGGTTATCCCCGACATCACATCTATGACCAGAGCGGCCTTGGCCGATATGGGTCTGGACAACAAGTCGGTTGTGAAGTGTAAGAATATGTTTGCGCTGGGTATCTGCTTCTACATCTACAACCAGAGCGAGGAGTATGCTAAGCGTTACATAGATTCAAAGTTTGCAAAAAAGAATCCTGCCGTGGCTGAGGCTAACAAGCGCGCCATCGACGCAGGTTACAACTACGCAGCCAACACACATCAGTTTGCAAATACATATCGTATTGCCGATGCTCCCAAGCAGAAGGGCACATATCGTTCAATAAACGGTAATGTAGCCACAGCGTGGGGATTTATCGCAGCGAGCGAGAAGTCGGGTCTGCCGCTGTTCTGCGGCTCATACCCCATCACTCCCGCAACTGTTATCTTGGAGGAGTTGGCAAAGCACAAGAATCTGGGCGTTAAGACCGTGCAGGCCGAGGATGAGATTGCAGGTATCTGTACCTCTATCGGTGCAGCCTACGCAGGTAATTTTGCTGTTACAACAACATCTGGACCGGGCCTGTCGCTTAAAAGCGAGGCTATGGGATTGGCTGTGATGGCTGAGTTGCCGTTGGTTGTTGTCGATGTACAGCGTGGTGGTCCCTCTACGGGTCTTCCCACAAAGACTGAGCAGAGCGACTTGATGCAGGCTCTCTATGGCCGCAATGGTGAGTGTCCTGCGGTTGTTGTTGCAGCATCATCTCCCAGCGACTGCTTCCACTATGCATTTATGGCCTCGAAGATTGCTATGGAGCATATGACCCCCGTAGTTCTCTTGACAGACGGCTTCATTGCTAACGGCTCAGAGCCTTGGCGCATACCCTCTATGGCCGACTACCCCACCATCACACCTCCCATCGTTGAGAGCGTAGCCGAGGGCGAGGAGTTCAAGCCATATGCACGCAACGAGAAGTTGGCTCGCGGCTGGGCATTCCCCGGCAAGGAGGGCTTGGAGCACCGCATCGGTGGCTTGGAGAAGGATAGCTTGCGCGGTACAATATCACACGATCCCGCAAACCACCAGCTTATGACACGCACACGCGCCGCAAAGGTTGCGAAGGTTGCCGACATCTTGCCCGCACCCGAGGTTATGGGCGCCGCAGATGCCGATGTACTTGTTATCGGTTGGGGTGGCACAAAGGGTCACTTGGAGGCTGCTGTGCGTGATTTGCAGCAGGAGGGTAAGAGCATCGCTCACCTCCACTTCAACTACATCAACCCTCTGCCCAATGGCGTGGAGGAGTTGTTCAAGGGCCACAAGCACTTGGTAGTGTGCGAGCTTAACGAAGGTCAGTTTGCAGCATACCTGCGTCAGAACTTCCAGAACTACACCTTCGAGCAGTACAACAAGACCGAGGGTCAGCCCTTTACCGTTGTTGAGCTTACAGAGAAATTCAATTCACTCCTTTAACACTTTAAGGCTATGGCAGAATACAAATATACACCCGCAGACTTCAAGAGTGACCAGCAAGTAAAGTGGTGCCCGGGATGTGGCGACCACGCCATTCTGAATGCTGTACAGCGCGCTATGCCTGAGGTGGCAGATGCGTTGGATATACCGCACAACAAATTCACATTCGTATCGGGCATCGGCTGCTCGTCACGATTTATCTACTATATGAAGACCTTTGGTTTCCACACCATTCACGGCCGTGCAAACGCCATTGCTACGGGTATCAAGGTTGCTAACCCCGACCTCTCGGTATGGGTATGCTCGGGCGACGGCGACTCACTCGCTATTGGTGGTAACCACTTCATCCACGCCATTCGTCGTAATATAGACCTCAATATGATTCTCTTCAACAATGAGATTTATGGTCTTACGAAGGGTCAGTACTCGCCCACAACCAAGCTGGGTAAGATTACCAAGACTTCGCCCTACGGCACCGTGGAGAAGCCCTTTACACCGGGCGAGTTGGTTATTGGCGCTAAGGGTACATTCTTCGCTCGTACCATCGATGCTGAGGTTATGCTCACTAAGGATTGCTTGGTAGCAGCCGCAAAGCACAAGGGTATGTCTGTTGTGGAGGCGCTGGTAAACTGCGTTATCTTCAACGATAAGACACACGCAAACTTTGCCGCAGACAAGGCTACACGCACCGAGAATACCATCACCCTGCGTCACGGCGAGAAGATGCTCTTCGGCAAGGAGAACAACAAGGGCTTGGTATTCGAGAATATGCGCTTGAAGGTGGTGACCGTTGGCGAGGATGGCTACACTATGGACGATGTGCTTACTCACGATGCTCACTGCGAGGATACTACACTCCACAATATGTTGGCTGCTATGAAGTGGCCCGAGTACCCCGTAGCTGTGGGTATCATTCGCGAGGTGGAGGACCCCAATGTATACGACCAGCGTGTCGAGCAGCAGCTCGCCGAGGTTAAGGCCTCATCGAATATTAACTGCGTGGATGACCTGCTCCGCTCAGGCGAGACTTGGGAGATTGAGTAGTTCATATTAGGAACACCGATTATAACACAGAAAACCCCGTTTAACTTGATGTTAGACGGGGTTTCTTGTTTCACCTTAGGCCATCGGCCCGATAAGCTATTTATTGATTTACAGCTTTGTATATTTCAATGAAATATGGCTTAATATGGCAGAATTACTATTTCCATCATTTCTATTTCCAATCCAAATATAATAAGTCGTATTCGCAGGCATATCTACTCCCGACAAATCGAATTCCTGCGGACTACTCGTCATATATTTCTTGCCGTCACTAACAAGAGTACTATTTTTATAGTATGCAATAGTATAGATATAATAGCGGTCATTACAAACATCATCTGACGCCAATGTTACCAAGCTAAGCCTATACCCTGCCTTTTGTGGCAACTCAATCATCGCGGGATTGCTATTCTTAATACCTCCACCTGCAAAATTAATTCTGTTGTTACTATCTAAATAGAATGTTGTAGGCGACTGGAACTTAAATGTATATCCATTAATGGTGTATTCCCCCTCCTTTATTCCATTATCCTCGCCAACAGGAAATCTACAACAACTTGCCAAAATCGACATATCCATTGTATACTCAACCTCCGACGGAGAATTAGACACCGCATTCTCGCCAAGCACGACCGAGGTAGACATCACATTACCAGCCTTGAATGTTTTACCAGCTTGCTCGGTGATAGTCTTTGTGCATCTATACACCGTATTATCGCTGGTAGTAACATCTATTGTTAGCTTATCGCCACTACCAAGCGTAAACGGAGCAACAGCCAACCACGCCGTAAATGACGAACTCTTAACGCCCAACAGCTCTATTTCATCAAATGTTACGGTGACGCTGTTAGAGCCGCTATTTTCCACGGCTGAAAGACTATTATTTGCGTCCAAAGAGATATTATAATCTCCCGTTATCGCAACATTATCGGGAGTTGTAACAGTTACGCTCTTGATAGTTTGTGACTGCTGAAAACTATTTGTGATATTGACTTTAAGAACACATACGGAGTGCTTCATCGAGATGGAGATATTATCCTTACCCACGCCCATCGCTGCACCATATAATATATCGTACTCCGAAATATGAGATGTTGGATTTTGACTATTCTGGATTTGTGTTGTTGCACCTAACTGAACAAGGGCTGTTTTGCCAGATATATCAATGTTGTTGGGATTAGCGCCACAGAAAGCGTATATATTATTAGAAGATGAGGTAAGAGGAATATTATCGCAAACAAAAGTATCAGAAGAGGTGTTTCTAAAAGTGTATACATCATTAAGGCCATCAACCACTACATTTAATACATCATCACTCTCCCAGCTTGATTGTTGGCCATCGAATGTAACTCGTGTAGCAAAGTCGTGATAGGCTTTAATCGTAACACTTTGGTTAATACCATCGTCGAGGTTATCACAACTTGTAAAAAGGGCAAAAGATATTAACAGCGGGCAAATTAGGTTTTTCATAATTCTTAATTGTTAAAATTCGCCACTACCCCAATCGTTAATATTAAATGCAGATGTATTTTGCGCCTGAGGAACATCGCTCTGCGCAAATCCAGCCTCAATTTGAACATCTAAAAACCCAATTTCCGGAACGATGTAAGGTTGTTTTTCCATAGTCATTTAGTATTAAAAATTAGCAATATTAGGAATTCAATTATACCCAAATTTACCAAATTTTGGCATAATTACAATGAGTTTGAGAACTTTTTTGCAAAAAAATGGTAAAAATACTTTTAGAGACTGATTGCAACGAAAGCAAAGTAGTTTATTCGAAGAAAATCTAACTCAATTCAAAGGAATATTGTGCAATATTACCGGTATAATTCGCAGAATATCTAATTCGTTATAACTCCTATAACACTTATAACACCTATAAAAAGGTATACCAGCAAATCATCAGTATATACACAAAAAAACCGAGCCCTAATAGGACTCGGCTTGAAGAGGCGGCTACCTACTCTCCCACCTAAATAGGCAGTACCATCGGCGTTAGTGAGCTTAACTTCTCTGTTCGGAATGGGAAGAGGTGGAACCTCACTGCTATAACCAC
>JAZOPO010000032.1:0-82812 GCA_045655585.1 Alistipes sp.
AACCTTAACGTGTGCACCGGCAGCTGCCAATGTATCGTTGGTGCGAATGCCCTTCAACTTAACGGTGCAACCGATGTCACCTGCTGAGTGCTCAGTTACCTTGATACGGTTCCTACCAGCCACAGCGAAGAGCTGTGAGAGCTTCTCCTTATTACCTGTGCGGCTGTTCACGAGCTCCATACCCTCGGAAATCTTACCACGTACTACGCGGAAGTAAGTAATCTCACCGATGTGCTGCTCAATCTGGCTCTTGAATACGAATACTGCTGTGGGCAGAGTCTCGTCTGCTACCAACTCCTCACCCTCTGTAGATACGAACTTGGGCGCTGTTGTAGGAGTAGTCGGGCCGGGAGCAACGTTGATGATGAACTCCATCAAACGCTTTGTACCGATGTCGCGCTTACCGCTTGAGCAGAAGATAGGCATAACCTCGCGGTTAGCAACGCCGAGCTTCAAACCTGAACGGATATCGTCCTGTGTGAGGGCACCCTTCTCGAAGTAGAGCTCCATCAATGCGTCATCATATACGGCAGCAGCCTCCGAGAGCTCCTGGTTCAATGCCTGTGCATACTCCAACTGATCCTCGGGAATCTCCAACTCCTCGCGAGTACCATTCTCGTCGGTGAAGCGGTACATCTTCATCATAAGTACGTCGATGAATGCGTTGAAGCCGGGACCTACCTCTACGGGATACTGTACGATTACGGGCTTCACTGTCGATGCTGCGCGAATACCCTCAACTGTAGCCTCGAAGTTAGCCTTGTCGCCGTCGTGCTGGTTGATAACACCAATCAAAGGCTTGTTCAAGATGCGAGCGTAGCGTGACTGAATCTCATCACCTACCTCCCAACCGTTCTGGGCGTTCATCACCATAATACCTACGTCACCTACCTTGAACGCAGAGAAGAGGTTACCACAGAAGTCGTCCGAACCCGGGCAGTCTATGATGTTGAGCTTGCGGCCCATAAACTCTGTGAAGAGGGTTGTAGAGTAGATCGAGCGCTTGTACTCGTGCTCGATATCTGTGTTGTCAGAAATTGTGTTATTAGTTTCAATGCTACCCCTGCGGTCGATAACCTTACCCTCATAAGCCATCGCTTCAGCAAGGGTAGTTTTTCCAGTGCCAGGCGCACCAATAAGAACGATGTTCTTAATCTCTTTAGCTGAATAGTTTTTCATATTCGTGAAGTTTTATAGGTTTTATTTTAGTTAGTTTGCTTAAGGTTGACCGTGCCCCGTGTTGGTTTTGCGAAGCGCGTTCGAAATATAAAGTTACGAAGATTTTTCTAATTTACAACAATCCTCATTAAAAATTTTTACAATTTAATAAAATATATAGTATAGCGCGGCCTATTCTGCTCTTTTTCTCGTATTTGCAGGGCTCTTTGCTTGCAAAAAGGTTGTATCGATACGCACGGCCTGCGCATAAATATACTATATATAAAAAAAGAAGAGAGCTCCCGAACGTCGGGAACTCTCCTCTGTAAAACTATTTTCGAGAGATAGACTATTTATATACCTCCTCGCGGGGCAGGAGCGTAGGCAGGTTTGCTGTACCCAGCGCCATAATAGCCAACGCTGTTGCAGCCTGCTTCTGATACTCGGGGATACTCTTGTTGTAAGTATCGCGCTCTGTGTGCCAAATCTCGTGATAATCGAAGTTGTAACCCGAGGGGTCGCTCCACTCTGCCATCTGGATAGCGGGAATACCCTCCACCATAAACGATGTAGAGTCGTTACCACCCAACTGCGTAGGCTTCTTGCCAGGATTGAGCGTGCTTACGGTGAAGTTGTATGAGGGGTAGAGCTCCTGAATAGGCTTTACAATCTTCTCATACTCCTTTACATACGATGCGGGCGCCGAGAATGATGTGTAGGGCATAGGGCCACCATCACGGTTGAATACATTTGAAATCTTGTCCAGCTTCTCGGGGTGGTCCTTAATCCACTTGATTGAGCCGAGCAAGCCAAACTCCTCGCCAGCGAAGAGGATAAAGACAATCGAGCGCTCGGGCTTCGCACCCGACATTGCCAACATACGGGCAGCCTCCATCATAGCCGACACGCCCGAGCCGCAATCCACGCCACCCGTAGCCACATCGTAGGCGTCGAGGTGAGCACCCATAATAACATACTCGTCGGGATACTTCGAACCCTTGATTGTTGCCACAACATTGTGGTAGGGCACGGGACCCATCTTGAAGTAGTTGCGGATGTCGAACTCCAACTCTACATAGCGGCGCTGCTGTGCCAACTTGTAGATGCGGTCAAACTGCGCCTCGTCCAACTTGATATCGGGCACGGTGGGCAGAGTCTCAAATGTCACGGTGCCGTCGTTTACCATCTTGCGGTCGTAGAGTGTACGAATGGGCACCGCTGTGGGCTGAATGAATCCCAACACGCCAGCCTCCACCATCTCGTCGTAGAACAGGGCGGGCATCTCGTTCAAGGGGCGCTTCTTGCCATCTACGCCAGCCTCGCGGTTCTGCTTTGCAATCTCCTCGTTCTCCTTGATGGCTGCGTGACGACGCTCCTTAGCCTCGGCATCGTGGTCCAAAGGCCAGCCTGTGCTCTTGCTCTTGAGCAACACCCACGCACCCTTCAAAGTGCCCTTCATACGGTTGAACTCGTCCCAAGTGCGAGGCTCAATTACCACGTGACCACGCTGCGGACCCTTCGTGCCTGAGGTATATGAGGGTGTGGTGAAGTAGAGTGTCTCGGTGTACTCGCCCATAGCGCGACCCCACCAGCCACCACGGTTGAAACCTACGGGAGTCTCACCCACCTTCTCGGTGTGCACCTCCAAGCCCCACGACTCAAACTGCTTCACGGTCCACTCTACGGCGTTGTCATAAGCTGCCGAGCCTACGGGACGACCACCAAAGCGGTTGCACAATACATCGAGATGCTCCATCACGCGGTTATCCTCGCGCGACATCTCCATAATCTTCTTCACGGCTGCGCTCTGAGCCCAAACACCAACGGGCAGAATGAGCATAGCCAAAATCAATAGTCTCTTCATCTGTTTCTGTTTTTCTAACTAACCTAATTTTTCTCCGTCGAGATAAGTCTCTCGAAACAAAGAAGGGTGTCCGTGAGTATGTGGACACCCTCCTGTTTATTTTAGACGGTTTCTTTATTACTTAACCTTCTGCCAGATAAGTGCAGATGAGCCAAGGATAGCAGCGTTCTTACCCTCGATACCAGAAGGCAACAACTTAACCTTGTTCTTGAATGTAGGCATCATATTCTCCTCCATATACCACTTAGTGGGCTCGAAGATGTGCTTGCCAGCCTTTGCCAAACCACCGAACAAGATGATAGCCTCGGGAGATGTTGTTGCAACCAAGTCAGCGAGTGACTTACCCAAAACCTCACCTGTGTAGCGGAATGCCTCGATAGCGATAGCGTCACCCTTGTCAGCAGCAGTAGAGAGCATTACAGCCTCGAACTTAGAGAAAGGAATCTCGCGCAAGTCGCTGTCGTTATTCATCTTAGCCATCAACTCGAATGCAGTACGCTTGATGCCTGTTGCAGATGCGTAAGCCTCCAAGCAACCCTTGCGACCGCAACCGCACTCACGACCTGTTGAACGGCTGTCAACCATCACATGACCATACTCACCAGCGAAACCGTCGTGACCGTAAATCATCTCGCCGTTGCTAACGATACCTGAGCCAAGACCTGTACCCAAGGTGATAACAACATAATCCTTCATACCCTTAGCGCTACCGAATACGCCCTCGCCAATAGCAGCAGCGTTAGCGTCGTTGGTGATAGCTACATCAACACCGGGGAATGAAGCCTTGATATCGTCAACGAAGTGGAACATACGGCGTGCCTCGTCGGGGTTAGGCTCGTCGTCGCGGAACTTCCACAAGTTAGCGGGAGCCTCAATCATACCTGTGTGGTAGTTTGCGTTGGGTGCACCGATACCGATACCAATCAACTCAAACTCAAATGATACGCTGCCAATCAAAGCGTGCATAGCCTCGCAAAGAGCCTGGATGTATGCCTCATAATCGTCAAACTTCTTGTACTTCTCGGTTGAGATTACTGACTCACAGAATACGGTACCCTCCTCATCGACCAAACCGAACGCAGTGTTCGTACCACCGATGTCGATACCCATTGCTAATTTTTTCATAATTACTTTGGTTATTTATCGTTAAATAGTTTAGATATAAGTCAAAAATCGTTTAACATCGTCAAAGTTAAGTATAAAATTCGTTTTCTTCAAACTTTTTCTTAAATTTGGGGCACGAACCGTAAAAAAATAGCGTTTTGCCCTATGAGAACCAATGAAGAGATTCTGGATTTGATTGAAAATCACATAGCACAGATACAACTCCCCGAGGAGCCTGAGTATCTCTACGCCCCCATCATCTACTCAATGTCGGGTGGTGGTAAACGCATTCGACCCACGCTGCTGCTGCTCGCCTGCGAGGCCTTTGGTGGCAAGGTGCAAGATGCTCTGCCCGCTGCTGCGGCTGTGGAGATGTTCCACAACTTCACGTTGCTGCACGACGATATTATGGACAATGCCGAGGTGCGCCGTGGTAAGCCGTCGGTATATGCTCGCTGGGGCAAAAATGTGGCCATTCTCTCGGGCGACGCTATGATGATTTATGCCTACCGCCTGCTGAGTGGTGTGCCCGTGGATAAGTTCCCGCGCATTATGGATATCTTCACCACTATGGCGTTGCAGGTGTGCGAGGGTCAGCAGTACGATATGGACTTCGAGGAGCGACAGAAGGTATCGGTGGTGGAGTATATGAATATGATTGAGCTCAAAACATCGGTTCTGTTGGCTGGCTCGGCGATGATTGGCGCGGTGCTGGGCGACGCTTCGGAGAGCGACTGCAAGAAGATTTACCGCTACGCCTTGGAGCTTGGCCTTGCCTTCCAGCAGCAGGACGACTTGCTGGATAGCTATGGCACGGTGGAGGAGCTGGGTAAGCGCATAGGTGGCGATATCTTGGAGGGTAAGAAGAC
Source organism: Alistipes sp. (assembly GCA_045655585.1). Taxonomy (GTDB): domain Bacteria; phylum Bacteroidota; class Bacteroidia; order Bacteroidales; family Rikenellaceae; genus Alistipes. The sequence goes on from JAZOPO010000032.1 coordinate 4,996, forward strand.
CTGCCTTATGCTCAACGCTATGAGCCGTGCAACAGAGGCTGACCGCGAAGTGTTGCGCACGACGCATCTCGACGAAACTCTCTCGGCAGAGGAGAAGATTGCTCGCGTGAAGGAGGTTTACGACCGCTACGACATTCCACGCACCATCAATCAGCAGATTACAACCCGCTTCGAGCGCGCGTTGTCTATCCTTGGCACGCTCGATATACCCGTCGAGCGCACCGAGCATCTGCGCATCTTTGCACAAAACCTTATGGGAAGAAAGAAATAGAACTTTCCTAGCCACTTTACGACTTACGGAGCAAGGCAAAGGAGATCTAAAAAGAGATGAAAATGATTAAAAGAAAAGATATAGAAATTATGGCCCCCGTGGGGTGTATGGAGTCTTTGCACGCCGCTATCAATGCGGGTGCTGACGCCATCTACTTCGGCGTGGGTGTTTTGAATATGCGTGCCCGCTCGTCGGTGAACTTCACACTGGACGACTTGGCAAACATCGTAAAGATTGCTCACGAGGCGGGTGTTAAGACCTACCTTACCGTTAATACTATCCTCTACGACAACGAGATGGAGGATATGCGTAAGGTTGTCGACCGCGCCTTGAAGGAGGGTGTCGATGCCATCATCGCTGCCGATGTTGCGGCTATTATGTATGCCCGCAAGGTGGGTATGGAGGTGCATATCTCCACGCAGTGCAACATCTCGAACATCGAGGCCGTTGAGTTCTACTCGCAGTGGGCCGATGTTGTGGTGCTGGCGCGTGAGTTGAGCCTCGAACAGATAACCTACATCTCGCAGCAGATTGAGGAGCGCGACCTGCGTGGCCCGCGCGGCGAGAGGGTGCAGATTGAGATGTTCGCCCACGGTGCGTTGTGTATGTCTATCTCGGGTAAGTGCTACCTGAGCGAGCACGAGGAGCACTGCTCGGCTAATCGTGGTGCCTGCCGTCAGATTTGCCGTCGCAAATACCTTATCAAGGAGTTGCAAACAGGACGCGAGCTGGCTATTGATGGCCGCTATATCCTCTCGCCTAAGGATTTGTGTACCATCGACTTCTTGGATAAATTCATCAAGGCTGGCGTGCGCGTCTTGAAGATTGAGGGCCGTGCCCGCGGTGCGGAGTATGTAAAGAGGGTTGTCGAGAGCTACGATGCCGCATTGAAGGCTATGGAGGCTGGCGAGTACACTCCCGAGTTGGCAGCCGAATTAAAAGAAAAACTCTCTACCGTCTTCAACCGAGGCTTCTGGGAGGGCTACTATGCAGGTCGTGATGTTGCCGAGCATACGGCACGCTACGGCTCGTCGGCCACACAGCGCAAGGTCTATATCGGCAAGGTGACCAACTTCTTCAAGAAGATTTCCGTTGCCGAGGTGCTGGTTGAGGCTGCGCCTGTCAATCGTGGCGACCAGCTCTTGTGGATGGGCGAGACTACTGGCGTGTTGGAGATGGAGGCCGAGGGCTTGGTTTTGAAGGAGCAGGTCGTGGACCATATCCCGCAGGGAACATACTTCTCAATCAAGATGCCACAGGTGTTGCACCGTGGCGATAAGCTCTACAAGATGGTTCCCTCGGAGGAGGTCGACCAGCAGTTCGATAATGTATAAATGTTATACCACCTATAATACTTATAACACCTATTTTATTCATCAATAAAGTAACCCCTTTCATTCATAAATAAAGTAACGCTAGAAATATGTTTACAGCAGATATTTATTCAGCACGCCGCGCCGAGTTGCGCCGCCGCGTAGGTAAGGGTATCATCCTGCTCCCGGGCAATGTGGAGTCACCCTTCAACTACCCAAACAATACATACCACTTCCGTCAGGATTCAACATTCCTCTACTACTTCGGTCATAGCGTACCCTCGTTGGTGGGCGTTATCGACACCGAGAGTGGCGTTGATGCGCTCTATGGCGACGACTTCACCGTGGACGACATCATCTGGATGGGTCCCCAGCCCACAATCCGCGACTTCGCCGATCAGGTAGGCGTTGCCGAGGCTAAGCCTATGGCTCAGCTCGTGGTTGATGTTCAGCGCGCCATCGCTCTTGGTCGCGATGTACACTACTTGCCCCCTTATCGTGGCGAGACTAAGCTGATGATGTCGGATCTGCTCGGCATCAAGCCCGAGATGTTGCACGCCCGCAAGTCTATCGATTTGTTGTTTGCCGTAGCCGAGATGCGCGAGAAGAAGGGTGCCGAGGAGCTGGCTGCTTTGGAGGAAGCCTTCGAGATTGGCTACCAGATGCACACCACCGCTATGCGTGCCACACGCCCGGGTCGCACCGAGCACGAGGTGGCAGGTATGGTCGACGGTATGGCTCTGCGCTATGGCACAGGCGTGTCGTTCACCACTATCCTCTCGCAGCACGGCGAGGTGTTGCACAACCACGACCACTCGGGCACTATGCAGGAGGGTCGCCTCCTGTTGTGCGATGCTGGTGGCGAGCATACAAACGGCTATGTTTCAGACCATACGCGTACCTTCCCCGTGGGCGGTAAGTTCACACAGAAGCAGAAGGATGTTTACAATATCGTGTTGAAGGCTCACGACGATGCCGCTGCGGCTCTGCGTCCGGGTATGATGTACTCGGAGTACTCGGATGTCGCTTTCCGTACCTTGGTTGAGGGCTTGAAGGTTTTGGATTTGGTGCGTGGCTCTGTTGACGACGCTATCGCCGCAGGTGCTGCATATCTCTTTATGCCTCACGGCTTGGGTCACGGCATCGGCTTGGATGTTCACGACTGCGAGAATATCGGCGAGCGCTCATTCTCATTTGCTGAGTTGGAGGAGCGTGCTAAGGCTTCGGCTTGCTGCATCACACGCCAGTGGTGGCGCCTTATGCCGGGCACAGTTCTCTCTAACGAGCCGGGTATCTACTTCATCCCCGCCCTGATTGACAAGTACAAGGCCGAGGGTAAGTGCAAGGGTATTGTCAACTACGATAAGTTGGAGGAGTACCGCGACTTTGGTGGCATCCGTTTGGAGGATGACTTGGTTGTAACCGAGACAGGCTCGAAGCAGATTGGCTCAAAGCAGATCCCTATCACCGTAGAGGATGTAGAGGCTATCGTTGGCCGCGAGTAGTATGGCCACAAAGACACTCTTTTTGTTCCCCACCGAGGCCGAGTCGGCTTCGTTCCGTACACTGCGTCCCGAGGCGGCTGTGGCCATCATTGGCGTAGGTATGGCCGAGGCGGCGGCAGGTGCGGCAGCAGCCATCGTCGAGCATAAACCCGATAGGGTGGTGCTGTGCGGTATTGCTGGCGCGTGCGACGAACGCCTTTGCGCGGGACAGGTTGTCGAGTTGCTATGCGACAGGGTGGAGGGGTTGCCCGAAGCCTATGTCGAGGAGTATGAGTGCGACCGCATAACAGGCCTTGACTCTGCCTATACGCTCACCGTCAGCCGTTCGGGCGACGCTCTGCGCGAAGAGTATCTTCTTGCGGGCGATGTTCCCTATGTAGAGCAGATGGAGGGTGCGGCTGTGGCTGCTGTGGTCATCGCACTTGGTGTTGAGGACTACTGTCACCTGCGTGCCGTATCAAATATGGTGGGCGAGCCCTTCGAGCAGTGGCATATAGGCGAGGCGGTTGCAGCTTTGGGTGCTGTGGCAGCGCAATTGTTTACCGAATAAATCTAACCTAAATATGAAGCGAATTTTCCTTTTGATGGTGGCCTTGTTTGCCTTTGTGCTCACGGCCGCGGCTGATGCAGTATCTATTACGCCTGCGAAGCTCACCTGCGAGTACGATGCTGACCCCGTCATCGACATTCAGAATCCGCGCCTGTCGTGGATAAACGAGAACTCTGCACAGAAGCAGGGTGCGGCGCAGAGCGCCTACCGTATTCGAGTGGCCACCTCGCCCGACGACTTCTCTGCTCCCGTGTGGGATACAGGCAAGGTGCGCTCGGCCGAATCGGCATTCATCACATATAAGGGCAAAGAGCTTCAGTCACGCACATCATACTGGTGGCAGGTGATGGTGTGGGACGAGCAGGGCCGCGCCTCAGAGTGGAGTGCGCCTGCGCGTTGGCATATGGGCCTGCTATCGAAAGATGAGTGGCAGGGCGAGTGGATTGGCGCTCCGTGGCAGGGCGAGGATTCGTACGATATGATGAAGTCCAAAGATGTTCTCCCCGCGCCAATGCTCCGCAAGGAGTTTTCTGTGAGCAAGAAGGTTAAGGATGCCCGCTTCTATGGTACGGGCCTGGGTTACTTCGAACTCTATATCAACGGTCAGCGTGTGGGCGAGGATTACCTCTCTCCCAACCAGACCAACTACACCACGCGCCCCGAACTCAACACGCGCGGCATTGTCGTTACGGACCCCTTTGAGGAGTATCTCGTGATGTACCTCACCCACGAGGTGGAGTCGCTCTTGGTTGAGGGCGAGAATGCTGTGGGCGTAATCCTCGGTAATGGTTTCTACGATATGGTACGCCATTGGCCTGCAATGGGTTATGGCACGCCACGCTTTATGGGCCAGATAGAGATTTTGTACGAAGATGGCACGCGCGAGATTATTGCATCTGATACCTCGTGGAAGGCAGAGCGCTCGGCTATTGTCAGCGACCAAATTTTCTTTGGCGAGCACTACGATGCGCGCCTCGAACACAAGGGCTGGGCTACGGCTGCGTATGACGACTCGGCGTGGCAGGCGGTAGCGGTGAAGAAGGCTCCTATCGGCAAACTCATTCCGCAGAATGGACCTGCCGACCGCATTACAAAGCGCTATGCTCCCGTGGAGTTTGAGAAGAAGGAGGACCATATCCGCATCAAGTTCCCCGAGGAGGTGTCGGGTTGGCTGGCACTGAAAAACATCAAGGCCGAGAAGGGTCAGAAGATTGATATCAAGTATGTTACCGAGTCGCCAGGCAACGGCACAAACAGCTATATCGCCAACGGCTCGGGCGACGAGTCTTACCACGCGCGTTTCACTTGGTTTGTATTCTCGGAGGTTGAGGTGCGTGGCATCGACAACCTCATTGCCGAGCAGGTCGAGGCGCACGCCGTGAACTCGGATGTAGATTATGCGGGCGAGTTCAAGACCTCGAACGACTTGATTAATACCATCAACAAGATTTGGCGTCGCAGCCAGCTCGATAATATGCACGGCGCTATCGCCAGCGACTGTCCCCACCGTGAGCGTTCACCCTACACGGGCGATGGTCAGGTGGCGTGCGTGACGGTTATGCACAACTTCGACGCGCAGACCTTCTATAACAAGTGGTTGCGCGACATTCGTGGCTCACAGACCCCGGGCGGATATGTACCCAACGGTGCTCCGTGGCAGCCGGGCTGTGGCGGTGGCGTAGGCTGGGGTGCCGCTATGGAGATTATGCCGTGGGAGTTCTACCAGCACTATGGCGACAGACGAGTCCTGGAGCAGAATTTTGACGCTATGCGCCGTCATGTGCGCTGGATGACCTCGTGGGTGGATAGCGACACGGGCCTTATGCTCTCGCACGATGTTACGGAGTGGAAGAACCTGGGCGATTGGTTGCCTCCGCGCGAGTTGCCGCGTGCCGAGCTGGTACACACCTACTTCCTTTGGCAGTGTGCCGATATTACCGTTCGTACGGCTCACTCGCTGGGCAAGGATGCTACGGAGTTTGAGAAGATTCGTGATGCCGCGGCTAAGGCGTTCCACGACAACCTCTACGACCCCGCAACAGGCTCATATGGCAAGTATGGTAGCAATGTCTTGGCACTGAAAATAGGCGTTCCCGAGGAGCGCAAGGCTAAGGTTGTGGAGGCCCTCAGAGCAAATATAGCCGAGGTAAACGACCATCTCGACACAGGTATCGTAGGCACTCGCTTCCTGTTTGAGGTGTTGTGCGATAATGGACTTAAAGATTTGGCTTACAAGATTATAAACCAGCGTGACTTCCCGTCGTTTGGCTGGTGGATTGAGCAGGGTACAACCGTTACCTGGGAGCAGTGGGACGGTGGTAACTCGCACAACCACCCGATGTTCGGCGGCGGCATAGGCTGGTTCTACCGCGACTTGGCGGGCTTGCGCGTGAAGGATGCTGGCTTCCGCTCGTTCGATGTACGCCCCGTGTTGCCCGCAGGCTTGGAGTGGGTGGAGTACACGCACGATACGACCTATGGCGAGATTGCTATCCGCTGGGAGCGCACTGATGGCCGCTTCAAACTCATCTGCGATGTTCCCGTGGGTGCTACAGCTACGCTGTGGCTGCCCTTCGAGGGTGCTGTGCCCGTGTTCAAGCAGAACGAGAATATAATCAGCAAGGGTGTGCGCGAGGGTTACGCCTTGTATAAGGTGCGCTCGGGCCACTACGAATTTGAAACTGCATTGTAATGAATAGAATAAAACTCTCCATATCGCCCTGTCCCAACGATACCTTTATGTTCGATGCTATGGTTAATGGCCGCATCGACTGTGAGGGGCTCAGCTTCGATGTGGAGTTTCACGACATCGAGGAGCTCAACGCTGGCGTGTTGCAGGCTCAGCCCGATGTGAGCAAGATTAGTTGTGCCGTACTGCCCGCCATAGCCGAAAACTACCGCCTGCTGGATAGTGGCACGGCACTCGGTCGCGGAAATGGCCCTCTGCTGGTTCGTCGCAAGGGCGAGGTGAATCCTCTTGGACGCATTGCCGTGCCGGGTGAGCACACTACGGCCAATGCGCTGGTTTGTAGACTCTTCCCTGAAATCGAGGAGCGTGTACCGATGCTCTTCTCGGAGATTGCCGCATCCGTGGAGCGTGGCGACTTCGATGGCGGTGTGCTTATCCACGAGGGACGCTTTGTCTACGAGCGCCGCAACTTGGAGTTGGTTGCCGACCTCGGCTTGGAGTGGGAGGCACGCACGCAGCTGCCTCTGCCTTTGGGTGGCATCGTCGTAAGACGCGATATGCCTGCCGAGGTGCAGCAGAAGGTGGAGCGCGTCTTGAAGCGCAGTATCGAGTACGCCTTTGCAAACCCTATGACCTCGCGCGAGTTTGTCAAGCAGCACGCGCAGGAGTTGGAGGACGATGTTATAGATAAACATATCGCTCTTTTTGTCAACGACTTCTCCCTTTCGCTTGGCGAGCAGGGACGCGCAGCTATGCAGGCCCTGACGGGTCTAAGTGAGCTGTAAGGATAATACCCCCCTATATATAAAGGTCTGTTCTGCGGAGCAGGCCTTTTTTTGTGCTTGGGGCAAAAAAAATCCCTGCGAAGTGTTGCAAAACAAAAAAAGTGCATATCTTTGTGGTAAGCAAACGGTTCCTGTTGGCCTGCGGTCAACTTGGATTAATAGGGAATCCGGTGTGAATCCGGAACAATGCCTGTTGCTGTAAGTTCCACTTCGGGGCGGTTGGGCTCAAATGCCTGATGCTGTCGCCCGATAACGAAGTTAGTTCGTAACACTCTTTGCCACTGACGGCTGGGCCGTTGGGAAGGCGTTACGGATGGAATAAGTCAGAAGACCTACCTTTGCGTTTTATAGATTTGTGACCTGCAGGACTACGGGACAAGTCAAAACTAATTTTATCCGTAAAATATTTGGTTTTGTTCCGCCTCAGGTGGATAACCGCACGCAGTAGCCTTTGTAGGCTATGCTCTACGGCAAAATGTGTTTTGAGTTAATTAATCGGTTCTGCTCCACAAGCAAACAATTATTAACTTAAAATATTTTTGCTATGGAGAAAACGAAGTATGTTCAGCCCGAAATTGAGGTGCTGGAAGTGAAAATCGAGGAGGGCTTTGCTCAGAGTGGTACGCCGGGTAAATCGCCTTGGCAGGAGGCTGGCTTTGATGGCTCAGGTTTTGGTAGTGTAGAATTTTAACAACCGTTGCAATGAGAAGATTATTTACAATTTTGGCAGTTGCTGCAATGGTTGTAGGTTGTAGCAAGATTGACGAAGTGGCACAGGCCGACAAGTTCGTCGTTGAGGGTTATTCTAACATTCATACCCGTACCTCGTTTGGTACGCCTGGTACATCGGAGATTCCCTTCCTGTGGTCTAAGGGTGATTACATCTACTTGGGCACAGCCAAGAGTGCTGCCCTTGGCCAGGGTGGTCAGAAGGCTACTTTTGAGTTTGCGACCGCGCCGAGCGGCAACGCCGTCTACTACAATATGACTGGTACCGCTAATAAGGCTAAGGTTCTTTCGGTGCAGTCGGCCGATAGTAACTTGGGTAACGATGGTGATTTTGGTTGCGCTACGCTTACGAACAACTCGTTTAGCCTCGAACATAAGACTGCGTATATTTGGTTTAACACAACCACAACAGACAGCGATATGCCCAAGCTTAGCTCTATTACATTTGAGGCTCCCGCGGGTGTAAATATCGCAGGTGAGAGCACATACGATGGAGCGTGGGGTGCAGTTGAGAATGGTAACAACTCTATCCAGCTTAAATTCGAGGGTGGCAAGGCTTTGCAGGCATCTAACGATGGTGTTATGGCCGCTATGGTATGCTTGCCCGCTCTGGTGGCTGGCCAGACAGTGAAGATTACCTACGCCTTTGAGGGTGGTAAGGTGTATGTCGAGGAGAAGACCTTGGGCGCATCAACCAACTTCGGCGAGGGTGTCACAACACGCTTCACAAAGACGATTAATAAGAGCGATTTGACTGAGCCTTTGCGCGTATTGACCTTTGAGGGAGATAAGTGGGATGCACTTATTGATACTAAACAAATGAATGGAGACATACTATATGGAGGTGATTGGTCTTGGTATGACACAGATAATACAGGACTTTGTCATATTGCATATGAGAGTGGAGCGTGGACTTATGCTTGTGGTGGCCACACTATCTCAAATTATACAGAACCATATTATGCTCCCGACTATTTGCAGGTATATTTAGAGAAGTATTATGACGCGAGCGAGCTTTATGGTTATGAGGGTTGGCAATTCCTCCAATTGATGACACCCTGCGGGGCGCACTCGGGAGATAACTTTGCGGTTCACTTTGGATATATAGACCAATCTGGTTTTTCGATGTGTGCAGACCTTCCTGCTATCGAGTTTGAAGATGGAGAGCCTCGCGTAATTGACCATATGTATGTTACTAATACAAACTACGCCTTGAATCAGGCTGTTTATGGCGTTAGTCGTGAGGACAATGCAGGCGACCAGTTCGGTGGTGATTACGATGGTATTAACCCAGATACCTATCTCAAAGTTGTGGCTTATGGCTTTGCGAACACCTCAGATGAAGAGCCTACTACTGAGGCTAAGTTCGATTTGGTGAAAGATGGAGAGGCGGTAACCTCTTGGCAGAAGTGGGATTTGTCAGGACTTGGCGCTGTGGCTAAGGTGAAGTTCAACTTCGAGTTCTCGGCCGATATGGGCGGAGACTACGGTTTTACCATTCCCGCTTACTTCGCTTACGACGATGTAGCTGTAAGATTTGAAAATTAAAGGAAATATTCGAATGAGGATATTTAGAGAAGTGTGTATGTTTGTGGTGCTTGTGATTGCATCGTCTTGTAATATAGACGATGTGGTCACAATCACTCTTGAAGATAGATTCTACCGCGCGGCCACACCGTCGTCGGTTGCGCAGTGGGATAAAGTGTATGAGTATACTCCCGCTCCTGGGCAGTTTATTAACGAGACAAAGACAGGTGGCTTCACTGGCGAGGAGACTACGCCCGAGGCTGCAATCAAGTATGCCGAGACCCGTTTTACCAATAAGCAATTTGTGTCACTGGGAGGTTTTGGCGGTTATGTGGTTGTAGGCTTTGACCACAGCGTGGACAATGGTGTGGGCTACGACCTTGCTATCGAGGGTAATTCGTTCAGTGGCTCATCAGAACCGGGCATTGTATGGGTTATGCAGGACGAGGATGGCGATGGCCTGCCCAACGATACTTGGTATGAGTTGGCTGGTTCGGAGACAGGCAAGCCTGAGACCATTCAGGACTACTCGGTGACCTATTATCGCCCCGAAAGTAAGGCAAAACCTGTTAAGTGGCGCGATAGTCGTGGTGTTGAGGGCCAGATTGATTATTTGAAAATGTATCACAAGCAGGATTACTACTATCCTGCGTGGATTAAGGAGGATAGTTACACCCTCGCAGGCACCTGTTTGGAGGCTCGCAACTTCGATGCTTCGGGGAAGGGAACATATTGGGTTCTGCCCGAGTACGATTGGGGTTATGTAGATAATTTCAGCCCCATCGACCGCTTGACCGATGACGACAACGCCTCTGCGGGTACCAACGCCAACCATTTCGACATTTCGAATGCGATAGATGCTGATGGCGCTGCCAAAGAGTTGAAATATATCGACTTTGTCAAGGTGCAGTGCGCCGTAAATGCAAAGAGTGGCTGGCTGGGCGAGGTCTCTACCGAGGTATTCGGCTTTTATGATTATGGATTAATGCAAAAACAAAATGAATAAAAGAGTAAAAATCAAAGTGCTTGCGTTCTTCGTGCTCTTCGCCCTGAGCGGGTGTATGAAGTGGGATTATGGTATGGAGGAGGAGTTTGACACCTCGGCTTCGGGCGGGGGACTCTTTATTACCAACGAGGGTAACTTCCAGTATGGTAACGCCACACTATCCTACTACGACCCTGCAACCAAGAAGGTGGAGAACGAGGTCTTCTACCGCGCTAATGCTATGAAGCTGGGCGATGTGGCTCAGTCGATGGTTATCCGCGACGGCATAGGCTGGGTGGTGGTGAACAACTCGCATGTGATTTTTGCTATTGATATAAATACTTTCAAGGAGGTGGGGCGCATTACGAACCTCACTTCGCCGCGTTATATCCACTTTCTCTCGGATGAGAAGGCCTATGTGACGCAGATTTGGGATAACCGTATCTTCATCGTAAATCCCAAGACCTATAAGATTACGGGCTATATCGACTGCCCCGATATGACTATGGAGACAGGCTCTACGGAGCAGATGGTGCAGTGGGGTAAGTATGTATATGTAAACTGCTGGTCGTACCAGAACCGTATCCTGAAAATCGACACCGAGACCGACCAGATTGTCGACGAAATAACGGTGGGCATACAGCCCACATCGCTGGTGCTGGACTGCAACGGTAAGATGTGGACCATCACCGACGGCGGCTACGAGGGCTCGCCCTACGGCTACGAGGCGCCCTCGCTCTATCGTATCGATGCCGAGACCTTCACCATCGAGAAGCAGTTTAAGTTTAAATTTGGCGATTGGCCCTCGGAGGTGCAGCTCAATGGCTCGGGCGACAAGATTTATTGGCTCAACGACGATGTGTGGGAGATGGATGTCACGGCCGAGCGCCTGCCCGTGAAGCCATTTTTGGAGTACCGCGAGACAATATACTACGGCTTGACGGTTGACCCCACTTCTGGCGATGTATATGTGGCCGATGCCATCGACTACCAGCAGCAGGGTATGGTCTACCGCTACTCGAAGGATAGAGAGCTTCTCGATAGTTTCTATGTGGGAATCATCCCGGGTGCATTTTGTTGGAAATAGAGTTTCTGTGCTATGAAAAGAGTTATTTTAGCAATCTATATGGTGCTTGCTTCACTTGGGGTGATGGCACAGGAGAACGATACAAAAGATTGGGCCAGCCGTGGTATTCGTATCAAAGATGTGGTGGTGTACGGACATCGCCCGATGAAGGAGATTGGTACGCAGCAGACCAAATTCGACACATTGGTACTCAAAGAGAATGTATCGCTGTCGATGGCCGATGTGCTGACCTTTAATTCTTCCATATTTGTCAAGAATTATGGTCGTGCAACACTCGCTACGGTGGCCTTTCGCGGAACATCGCCATCGCACACGCAGGTGTCGTGGAATGGTATGAAGATAAATAACCCGATGCTGGGTATGACCGACTTTTCGATGATTCCATCATATTTTATCGACGATGCGTCGCTTCTGCACGGCACATCATCGGTAAATGAGACAGGAGGCGGATTGGGCGGTGCTGTGAAGCTATCCACCAAGCCGGCGCAAGCCGATGGCTTCGGCCTGCAATATATTCAGGGTGTCGGCTCGTTCAAGACCTTTGACGAGTTTCTGCGCTTGACCTACGGTAATAAACATTGGCAGGTCTCTACGCGTGCCGTCTATTCATCTTCGCCCAACGACTACAAATATCGCAATCACGACAAGAAGGTCAATATCTACGACGATGATATGAATATCATCAACCAATACTACCCAATAGAGCGTAACCGCAGTGGCGCATACAAGGATTTGCACCTCTTGCAGGAGGTCTATTACAACACCGGCAAAGGCGACCGCTTCGGACTGAATGCGTGGTATATAGACTCTAACCGTGAGCTGCCGATGCTTACCGTTGACCACGGCAGCGAAACCGACTTCGATAACCGTCAGCGCGAGAATACATTCCGAGGTGTCTTGTCGTGGGACCATCTGCGTAGCAACTGGAAGTTAGGAGCGAAGGCTGGTTATATCTACACTTGGATGGCATACGACTACAAGCGTGACTTGGGTAATGGCGTTATGGCCCATATGACTCGTTCGCGTAGCCGCATAAACACCTTTTACGGTCAGGTCGAGGGCGAATACTATATAGGTGACAAGTGGCTCTTCACGGCAAATGCATCTATTCATCAGCATCTTGTCGAGAGCGAGGATAAAAACATTCTGCGTCAAGATGGTAACAAGGCAATCGTAGGTTATCGCAAGGGCCGCCCCGAGCTGTCGGGTTCGGTGTCGGCAAAGTGGCGACCCATCGACCGCTTGGGTCTCTCGATGGTCATCCGTGAGGAGATGTTCGGTACGGAGTGGACACCCATCATCCCTGCATTTTTCGTTGATGGCGTTCTGTCCGAAAAGGGAAATATCGTAGCAAAGGCCTCGGTGTCGCGCAACTACCGTTTCCCTACGCTCAACGACCTCTATTTCTTGCCGGGCGGTAATCCCGATCTTAGAAAGGAGAGCGGTTGGACCTACGATGCTGGACTCTCGTTTGCTGTTGGTAAGCAGGGGCGATACTCTTTGAGTGGCTCGGCAAACTGGTTTGAGTCATTTATTAACGATTGGATTATATGGCTGCCCACAACCAAGGGCTTCTTCTCGCCCGAGAATATTAAGGATGTACACGCCTATGGTGTGGAGTTGAAGGCGGAGCTTGATGTGGCACTTGCAAAATATTGGAACTTGAACCTTGATGGCACATTCTCGTGGACTCCATCAATCAACGAGGGAGAGCCTCGCACCCCTGCCGACCAGTCGGTGGGTAAGCAGCTGCCGTATGTTCCCGAGTTGTCCTCTACCGTTACGGGTCGCCTGTCGTGGCGTAGCTGGTCGTTCCTCTATAAGTGGTGCTACTACTCCGAGCGTTATACAATGTCCTCAAACGATATCTCGCTTACGGGTAAGTTGCCACCATACTTTATGTCGAACATATCGCTCGAAAAGGGCTTTGAGTTTAAGTGGGCCGACCTCTCGTTAAAGGGTACGATAAACAACCTCTTCGACGAGGAGTATCTCTCCGTTCTCTCGCGCCCGATGCCGGGTATTAACTTTGAGATATTTGTGGGTATTACACCTAAGTGGAATAAAAAATAGCTCTTGTTATACAACTTATAGAAAAAGAGGGTGCTAACATTTTTTGTTAGCACCCTTTTGTGTTGTTAATAATCTATCTACTTTATAATCACCACTCGGTTTGTGAAGTATACAGGGAAGATGCTATCCGTCGATCCTACGCCTCGCCACTCCAAGCGGTCGGCCGAGATGCCCTGCTTGATGAGGTAGTCGTAGACGGCCTTTGCACGGCGCTCCGAGAGAGCCATATTGTAGGCGGGTGCGCCCGTCTTGGCATCAGCGTGGCCCACGATTGTAAAGCGTTTATCCTGCGGAGCCTCGTTTATGGTCTTCACCACAAGCTCCAATGCCGCCTTGGCGCGGTCGCTCAGGCGTGCGCTGTTGAGATTAAAGAATATCGCCGATGAGCCTATGAGTGTGTGTATATCCTGCTCCTGTTTTAGCTCCGTGCGCAAATCCTCATTGGCCGTCACAGCCTGCTCGGTGGCCTTCTGCTGTTCAACCAACTGCTCGGCCAGGACAACCTCATTGCGTTGAGTATCGGCCAGCGCCACCTCCAACGCCGCTATCGTTGCAAGGTAGGCGTCTATATCCTCCTGCGAGTATGAGTGGCCCCAGTCGCGCTTGTTGAAGCGGTAGGTCACGCCCACCGTAGCCGAGTATATCTGCCCATACTTGCCCGCAATATTGGCCAAGCCGCGCGGCATATCGCGTCCTGCGGTGAGCACGCCTTTGAGTTCGAGGTTTATATCTAACGCCTTGCTCACGCGGAAGGTGTTAATCAAACCACCCACAGCGGCAAAGCCACTGGCTGCATTGTTGTTCACATTCACAATGCTCACACCCATACCTGCAAACAACTTCGCATAGTAAACACGGTCCTCGCGGTAGCCACCAATCCAGTTCGAGAGGTTCAATAGCGCATCGGCGTGTGGTAGCATCCAGTTGCTTTTAAGACCGTTGTCATCCGAGACATTCAACTGCCCCGCCGTGTATTGCACTCGCGCACCCACGATGGGGTTGAACCACTTGCTCACGCCCAGCTCAACCTGCCACCCGACATCGCCCGTGGATTTTTGACCGCCACCTATCTTATGCCACGCTGTGGCGTTGGCACCGCCCGCTACGGCTATCTCCCAATTTGAGCCGAAGCTGTTGTTGGTAATCCCGTTCCAGCGATACATGTAGGCCGAATCCTGGGCAAAAAGGCTACCGACACACAGCGTAACGGCAGCGAAAGAGAGTAAAAGTTTTTTCATAACTAAATATTTTTATGTGCAGAAAATTTATGCGCACCAATTAATATTATGTATGAGGCTCTCTTCCTTTACTTCTTGTTCGGGGTAGTCGTTGTTGCTATATGCAAATGTCTGGCAAAAGTGAAAATAAAAAAGGCGAAAAACAAGCCGACCTTGTCGTCGAACCTATTTTTCGTCTTTTTCGATTATATTAAAACGCTATTGCGCTATCTACTAACCGCACTTTGAGTAGCCACAAGACATACAAGTGAGGCAACCATTCTGGTAAGCCATCTCCTCCTGTCCGCACTGCGGGCACTTGCCCTTTGACTTAGTACCGTCGGCGATCTACTGCTTCAACGCGCGCTGAACACCATTCTTCCAAGTGTTGATGCTCTCGCTGTTGAGGTGCAAGCCGTCGATGAGGTGTACAACCTTGTCGATAGGCATTCCGTGGCGCAATACACCCGAAATCAACTTCGCATAGTTCCAGAACTCCTCGTCGAACAAACGCGAGATACCACCAATAGTGTTTACATATCCGTAGCGGTCCTTATACTGGAAGTCGTAACGCTTCGAGCCATCCTCCTCGCGCACCTTGATAATCCAACCCTTGGTAATCTTGGGAGGAATATACATCGCGTCCTCCTCAATCTTACCGGTGAAAATCTCGTAGGGACGCTCGTCCTGAATACCCACGAATGCAATCCACGACTCGCTGCCGTTCTTGAAACGAACCACATCGGCAGGGATAGACTTAGGACGACGATTAGCCTGCGAAACCTCGACACACTTCTTAGTCTCCTTCTTGCTCTTGGTGTCAACCAACACGCCTGCACGACAGCCGTCACGATATACCGTAACACCCTTACAGCCGCACTCCCACGCTGTGTAGTATACATCAGCAACCAACTGCTCGCTAACATCGTTCGGGAGGTTTACAGTAACAGAGATTGAGTGGTCAACCCACTTCTGGATAGCACCCTGCATACGCACCTTGGCAACCCAGTCGATGTCGTTTGCCGTAGCACCGTGGTAGGGCGATGCCTCCAACCACTTGGTAAGCTCCTCGTCAGAGATTGACTGCAACTTCGATGTGTCGTAGCCATTGCTCTCCAACCACTTAACAAACTGGTGGTGGTATACATAATACTCCTCGAACTTTTCGCCCATCTCGTCGATAAAGTCGGCCTTCTTGCCCACATCCGAGGGGTTAATCTTTCTACGACGCTTGTACACGGGACGGAACACAGGCTCGATACCCGATGTTGTCTGCGACATAAGCGATGTTGTACCCGTAGGAGCGATTGTAAGCATAGCGATGTTACGACGGCCGTGCTTAACCATCTGCTCATAGAGTGCGGGGTCTACCTCCTTGATACGCTGAATCATAGGATTCGATGCCTCGCGTGCAGCATCGTAGATGGGGAACGCACCACGCTCCTCGGCCATCTTAACAGATGCACGGTAAGCCTCCACAGCCAATGTACGGTGTACGCTTACAGCGAAGTCGATAGCCTCGTCCGAGCCGTAGCGCAAGCCCAAAGCAGCCAACATATCGCCCTCGGCAGTGATGCCAAGACCTGTACGACGACCACGCAGAGCCATATCCTTAATCTTCTTCCACAACTCGTGCTCAACCTTGCGGATATCTGCCTCCTCGGGGTCGCTGGCAACCTTGTTGATGATGAGCTCAACCTTCTCCAACTCCAAGTCGATGATGTCGTCCATCATACGCATAGCCTTACCCACATGCTCGCGGAAGAGGTCGAAGTTGAACTTAGCCTCAGCGGTGAAGGGCTTCTCCACATAGCCGAGCAAGTTCAATGCCAACAGACGGCAACTGTCGTAGGGACACAAGGGAATCTCACCGCAGGGGTTAGTCGATACGGTGTTGAAACCGAGGTCGGCGTAGCAGTCGGGCACACTCTCACGAATGATAGTATCCCAGAACAACACACCCGGCTCGGCTGACTGCCATGCATTGTGGATAATCTTATCCCACAACTTCTTGGCGTCAATCTCGGTGGTCATCTTGGGGCTGTCGCTATCGATGGGGAACTGCTGGCGGTATGACTTACCCTCGTGAGCAGCACGCATAAACTCATCGTCAATCTTGATAGATACATTAGCACCTGTAACCTTGCCTGTCTGAGTCTTGGCATCGATGAAGTGTTCTGCATCGGGGTGCTTGATAGAGAGCGAGAGCATCAATGCTCCACGACGACCATCCTGTGCAACCTCGCGTGTAGAGTTTGAGTAACGCTCCATAAAGGGAACAATACCCGTAGATGTGAGTGCCGAGTTCAACACGGGAGTACCTGTGGGACGCAACTCCGAGAGGTCGTGACCCACGCCACCACGGCGCTTCATCAACTGCACCTGCTCCTCGTCCATACGGAAGATACCACCGTAAGAGTCGGCGTGCTGACGGTTGCCGATAACAAAGCAGTTTGACAACGAAGCCACCTGCAAGTTGTTACCGATACCTGTCATCGGGCCACCCTGAGGAATGATGTAACGGAAATGGTCGAGCAGCGAGAATACCTCCTCCTTCTTCATAGGATTGGGGTACTTCGACTCTATGCGCTCAATCTCGGCGGCGATACGGTGGTGCATATCCTCGGGTGTGCTCTCGTAAATATGGCCGTAGGAGTCTTTCAGCGCATATTTGCTCACCCATACGGTAGCAGCAAGGTCATCACCGGCGAAATACTCTTTCGACGCAGCCACGGCGTCTTTGTAGCTCACCTCGGTGAGGTTTTGTTGGTTTTTTGACATAAGTGTTTGTATTTTATAATTTTATATTTCGAAGTGTGTGAGTTCAAAACAAAAGCGCATAAAGCACCAATACAAAGGTCTTAAAAAAACTCACGCAAAACCAATTTTTCGAGGATTATTTTCGCACACTTTATCAACAATAGATTGTTGAAAAATAAAAACACGCGCCAGAGATAGCTACGGCGCGTGTTTTATGAAAAAATATTTTTCTTTACCTATCGAGTCACAGTGGCATCAAT
This sequence comes from Alistipes sp., assembly GCA_045655585.1. Taxonomy (GTDB): domain Bacteria; phylum Bacteroidota; class Bacteroidia; order Bacteroidales; family Rikenellaceae; genus Alistipes. The sequence continues at coordinate 22,747 of JAZOPO010000032.1, forward strand.
CTCCACCATTGCACCCATCGGCAACTTAGCCACCTCGTAGCATACGCGAGCGGGCATCTGCTCTGTAAAGAATGTAGCGTATACGCCATTCATAGCGGCAAAATCAGCAATGTCGTCCAACAAAACTGTTACCTTCACAACATCGGCGAGAGTGTAGCCTGCCTCCTCGATGATGTAACGCAAGTTGGTGAGTGACTGACGAGTCTGCTCCTCGATGCCCTCGGCCATTACGCCTGTCTCGGCATTGATGGGAAGCTGACCTGAAACATAGAGTGTGCCGTTGCTCTCCACGGCCTGCGAATAGGGACCCACTGCCTTGGGAGCGAGGGGTGATGCGATAATCTTCTTCATACTATTTTTGTTTTTTAGATTAAAATTCCACTTTGCGACCAGCCTTGGCCGACCACAAAGATACAAATTTTATCCAGAGAATTGTTATTTGATGGCAAAACAGATTGGCGATTATCATAAAAAAGCGTATTTTTGTGCAAATTAACCGAAATGAAACAGACTATGAAAAGACTATTTATCATCGCAATCGCTATGATTGCCGCCGTTGCCTGCGCTCCCAAGCAGGGTGAGCAGAAGGCTAAGCATACATTCGTTATCGCCTTTGATGGCTGGGGCTCTTACTCTATGGAGTCTGTGCAGATGCCCAACACCCGCGCATTTATGGCCGAGGGTTGCTATACCTTGCAGAAGCGCACCGTGCTTCCGTCAGACAGCGCACCCAACTGGGCGTCGATGTTCGCTGGTGCTCCCTGCGAGTTCCACGGCTGGTCGAACAACGGTAGCGGTCCCGATGTCAAGCCCGTGTATCTAAACGAGAATGGCTCTTTCCCCACAATATTCTCTCTTATTCGCGAGCAGAAGCCCGAGGCGGAGACTGCTTGTGTTTATGAGTGGGGCGGCATCAAGCCTTTGATTGACCACCAGTCTATCGACTTCTGTGTCAAGGAGAAGCAGGAGAATATTGCCGATGTGTCAATCGAGTATATCAAGAGCAAGAAGCCCGACTTTATGGCTATCATCTACGATGACCCCGACCATGTAGGTCACGCAGCAGGCCACGCCACAGCGGAGTATTACGCTAAGATGGAGGAGTTGGACGCTTGCCTGGGCCGTATCGTGGAGGCTATCAAGGAGGCTGGCATTTACGACGACAGTATCATCATCTTAACATCGGACCACGGTGGTATCAACACAAGCCACGGCGGTCGCAGCCTTATGGAGATGGATACACCCTTCATCATCGCTGGTAAGAATGTTAAGCATGGCGGTGAGTTCTCAGAGTGTATGATGCAGTACGACACGGCTGCTACCATCGCTGAGATTTTTGGCTTGCAGACACCGCAGATGTGGCGCGGAAAGTCAATGTCGCAGGTATTTGAGTAGCGAAAAGTTGCCGATTTCGCTCTTCTTGGCCACGGCTTTGCGATTTACACTTTATTTTTATAAATTTGCAAAGATTTTGCGCGTAAGCGCAGCCCGAGGCTAAGCCTTTGTGGCGGGCGGCGCACAGTAACAAAACAGAAAATTCTACAAATACAGATAAAAAACAGAAAATTATGGCTGATTTCATCTATCAGGAGCCCTATCCTATCGAGAAGGATACCACCGAGTATGAGCTTCTCACCACCGATTATGTGAAGGTCGTAGAGTGCGACGGACGCAAGATTTTGAAGGTTGACCCCAAGGGTTTGGAGTTGCTCTCAAAGCGCGCTTATAGCGATGTTTCGTTCTACCTCCGCCCCTCACACTTGCAAAAGTTGGCTAACATCTTGGAGGACCCCGAGGCTTCGGACAACGACAAGTTCGTTGCTTACACTATGCTCTGCAATCAGGTAGTTGCTGCCGAGGGCGAGCTTCCTACTTGTCAGGATACAGGTACAGCTATCTGTATCGGCCACAAGGGTGAGGATGTTTACACTGGTGCTGACGATGCTGAGTGCATCGCAAAGGGTGTTTACGAGACATACAAGGAGCGCAACCTCCGCTACTCGCAGGTTGTTCCCTTCACAATGACCGACGAGAAGAACTCAGGCACTAACCTGCCCGCACAGATTGACATCTACGCAGGTCACCCCGGCTCTATGGAGTACGAGTTCTTGTTCATCACCAAGGGTGGTGGCTCGGCTAATAAGACTTTCCTCTACCAGCAGACTAAGGCTCTGTTGAACGAGAAGTCGTTGGAGGCTTTCTTCAAGGAGCACCTTGCAGATTTGGGTACTTCGGCTTGCCCTCCCTACCACTTGGCAGTATGTATCGGCGGTACATCGGCTGAGATGTGTTTGTCAACAGTTAAGAAGGCTTCGGCTGGTTACTTGGATCACCTCCCCACATCGGGCAACGAGGGTGGCCGCTGCTTCCGCGATTTGGAGTGGGAGGAGAAGGTTACCAAGATGTGTCAGGAGATGGGTATGGGTGCCCAGTTTGGCGGTAAGTACTATGTACACGATGTTCGCGTTATCCGCGCACCTCGTCACGCTGCAAGCTGCCCCGTGGCTATCGGCGTAAGCTGCTCGGCAGACCGTAACATCAAGGCTAAGATTACTCCCGAGGGTATCTTCGTTGAGAAGTTGGAGAAGAACCCCGCACGCTTCCTTCCCGCTGAGGCTCCCGCAATGAGCCCCGCAGTTGATATCGACCTCGACGAGGGTATGGACAAGGTACGCGAGATTTTGACTCAGTATCCCATCAAGACTCGTTTGAATTTGAAGGGTACTCTTATCGTTGCTCGCGACATCGCTCACGCTCGCATCAAGCAGATGCTCGACGAGGGTCAGCCTATGCCCGAGTACTTCAAGAAGCACCCCGTATACTACGCAGGTCCTGCCAAGACTCCCGAGGGTATGGCGTCAGGTTCGTTCGGCCCCACAACAGCTGGTCGTATGGACTCATATGTTGACCTGTTCCAGAAGGCTGGTGGTTCGATGATTATGGTTGCTAAGGGTAACCGTTCGAAGGCCGTTACAGATGCTTGTCAGGCTAACGGTGGTTTCTACCTCGGCTCAATCGGTGGCCCTGCTGCTGTGTTGGCTAAGCGTTCAATCAAGAGCGTTGAGGTTGTTGACTTCCCCGAGCTCGGTATGGAGGCTGTGCGTAAGATTTATGTTGAGAACTTCCCCGCATTCATCATCGTTGATGACAAGGGTAACGACTTCTTCGCAGATTTCGCACACTAAAAATAACTAAGATAGAAGTTTTGCACCTCTTGCGGGGTGCAAAACTTCGTTTTTACCTATTGGCAGAAAATAAAATAACGCCAAAATCGTTTAGTTAAGGTATAAATGCCTAAATAGATGAAAGAATTTTTCAAACATACTCTTCTTTCGCTTGTTGCCCTCTTCGCTACGCTTGCCGCACGCGCAGATGGTGATGTTACTTTTGAGATTAATACGCCGCTTATGGTCACCGCGGGCGAGATGTTCCGCGTGGAGTTTGTCCTGACCAACGCCAAACCCGACGAGGGGTCATTCAAGGTGCCTTCGTTCGAGGGCTTGGAGGTGTTGGCAGGCCCTACAACGGCCACAGGTCACTCGTTTCAGTCAATCAACGGAGTGAGCAGCAGCAAGTCTACCTTCACCATCACCTATGTAGTGATGGGACAGAAGGCAGGTAACATCACTATCTCTTCGGCCGAGGTAGCCGTAAAGGGTAAGAAGTACACCACCAAGTCTACACCCATCGAGGTTGTGGCGCAGAGCGCTAAACGCGATGAGCAGGCCGCAGCCGAGCAGGGCACGGCCGTGCAGAATCAGATTGCGCAGGACGACATACTCTTGCGATTGAATCTCTCGCGCTCGACGGTGTATCAGGGTGAGCCTATCCGCGCTTCGCTGACGCTCTACACACGCGCCAGCATCGCAGGCTTCGAGGATGTTAAACTCCCTTCGTTCAACGGCTTCTGGTCGCAGGAGTTGTCGGTGGATAACTACCGCACAACACGCCAGACAGTAGATGGCAAGGTCTACGACTCGCAGATTATCAAGGAGTATCTGCTCTACCCCCAGCAGACGGGTATGCTTTCTATCGAGCCTGCCGACATCACGGCTGTGGCGCAGGTGGTTATGCGTACAAACCGTGCCTTCGACCCCTTCTTTGGTGGAGGCTCGGAGGTTTATAATGTGCCCCGCAAACTCACCACGGGCCGTGTGAATGTAACGGTTAAGGAGTTGCCCGCAGGTGCTCCCGCATCGTTCACGGGCGCTGTGGGTCAGTTCTCGATGGATACCCAGCTACCCTCGCAGGAGTTGAAGGCCAACTCGGCCGCAAACTATACGGTCAAGATTTCGGGTACAGGTAATCTTACATTCCTGCAAGCTCCGAAGCTCTCGCTCCCCTCGTCGTTCGAGCTTTACGATGTGCGCTCAACGGAGGCTATCCAGTCATCTACGGCTGGTACTTCGGGCTATCGCCAGTTCGAGTATCCCTTCATCGCCCGTGCCGAGGGTGAGTACGATGTGCCCGCCATCGAGTTCTCGTACTTCAATCCCGAGAAGGGTGCTTATGTAACCCTCTCGTCTGCCGCCCTGACTCTCAATATCTCGCCCGATGGCTCGGCTGGTGCCACCACGGCGCAGATTATCACAGGCACATCGAAGGAGGGCGTGCGTCAGTTGGGTAGCGATATCCGCTTCATTAAGTTGGGCGATGCCGCCCTTGCGACGGTTGCCGCACCGCTGATGTTCAGCACAACATACTTCATCATCGTGTTACTCATCGTCGTGCTGGCCGTTGTGGCGTATGTGCTGCTTCGCCGTGCTATACGCGATAGCAAGAACACCGTTCTGGTGCGTAACCGCCGTGCAAACAAGGTTGCCGTGCAACGCTTCCGTGCTGCCGAGCGCTTTATGCGTGAGCAGAACCGCCACGCCTTCTTCGAGGAGATGTTGCGTGCGTTGTGGGGCTATATGAGCGATAAACTCAACATCCCCGTCTCTACACTCACGAAGGAGAATATCCGCGAGCAGTTGCAGCGTCGTGGTTGCCCTGCGGAGGATGCACAGCGCTTCACCGACATCATCTCGCGTTGCGACGAGGCGCAGTACTCGCCTGCCGAGTCGGTGCAGATGAGCGATGTATATGCCGAGGGTGTAAATATCATTTCACAAATCGAGTCGATTATTAAACGATAAGCTATGAATAAGTTTTTTGCAATAATAGCCCTGATGATTATCTCCACTACGGTGGCCTTTGCTCAGAGTGACTCTCTCTCGGCAGCCGCCGCCCCCGCGCCTATTGCGATGCAGCCCGCGTCAAATGAGCCCGAGGCTCTGTGGGATGCTGCCAATGCGGCCTACAATGCTGGCGAGTGGGATAAGGCTTTGACCAATTATATGATTATCGAGGAGCGAGATTTGGCTTCGGCTCCGCTCTACTACAATATGGCCAACACCTACTTCAAGAAGGGTGATGTGGCGCACGCCATTCTCTACTACAACCGTGCCTTGCGCCTTGCCCCTGCCGACGAGGATATACGCCACAACTTGGAGTATGCCGAGCAGTCGACACGCGACATCATCGAGGAGATTCCCGAATTCTTCCTCTCGTCGTGGTTGCGCGGAGTGCGTAATATGATGAGCGGTAATGCGTGGACCATCCTCTCGCTCGTTGTGCTGGTGCTTGCCGTTATGGCGGCTCTGATGTTCCTCCTGGCGCAGCCTCTGCGTGCTCGCAAGGCGGGATTTTATATGATGGTTGTTTGCGGCGTTCTCTTCGTTGCAACCTCGGCCTTTGCTGCCAGCTCGCGCCGTGAGATGGTAGCCAAGAACAAGGCGGTTATTATGAGCTCATCAGTCTCGATTAAGAGCTCTCCCGACCGTGCTGCAACCGAGCTCTTCGTTCTGCACGAGGGTACTACGGTGAGCGTGGGCGAGAAGATTGAAGGCTGGGTAGAGATTCGCATTGCCGATGGCCGTAAGGGCTGGATTGAGGAGTCACGAATAGAGCGTATATAGCATTATGTCAAAACTTCTACAAGAGGCTGTGGCGGAGTTCTCGAAGCTCCCCGGTATAGGTCGTCGCACGGCACTGCGTCTTGCGATGCATCTGCTGAAAATGGATGCGGCAGCTGTGGAGCAGATGACGGGCAGCATAGCCCGCTTTCGTCGTGAGATACGCCACTGCGAACTGTGCAACAACCTTTCCGATACGCCTCGTTGCCCCATTTGTGAGAATCCCGAGCGCGACCGCTCTACAATATGCGTCGTGGAGCAGGTGGGCGACCTGATGTCTATCGAGAATACACGCCAGTATAAGGGTCTGTATCATATCCTGGGCGGTGTTATCTCGCCTATGCAGGGCGTGGGTCCCTCGGATTTGAAGATTGACCTGCTGCTCGAAAAGGTGGCTTCGGGCACGGTCAAGGAGGTTATCCTGGCCATCTCAACATCGGTGGAGGGCGAGACCACGCTATTCTATATAATGAATCGACTGAAAGCCTACCCGCAGGTTAAGGTTACAACTATCGCGCGCGGAATTGGCTTTGGCGATGAGTTGGAGTATGTCGACGAACTTACCATCACCCACGCACTTATGAACCGTCGCGAAATAGAGTAAAAGTTGCCTAACAAGGCTCTTTTGGCATCTGGCTTGGCCTCGCAATGCTCATTTACTATATGTAAACTCCGCTTCCTCGGCCTGCGACCAGCTTCAAAATAGCTCTTGTTATACAACTTTTTGAGATATGGGAGGGCATCCAACCTCGTCCAATGAAACCCCAAATCAATGAAAACTTCCTACAAAAAGGAAGTTTTTTCGTTTTTTGATGTTATGTTTTCGCTCCTCAATCGTATTATATATGCAGGAGCACTTGAAACGCCCGCCCAAAGATGAATAGTGAAGAACTCAACATAGAATTTCTCAGTGTCAAAGAGTCGGTGTATCGCTATGCCGTGAGCCTGCTCCACGCACCTGAGGAGGCGGAGGATGTGACGCAGGATTTGTACGAGCGTCTGTGGCGACGGCGACTGCTCATCAGGCGTGCGGGCTTTCGGGCGTTGGCGATGACCTCGGTGCGTAATATGTGCCTTGACCGCCTGCGCGGGCGACGCCAAGAGCGATTTGAGGATATAGAGCAGTGCGAACGCATAGCCTTTGAGATGCGAGATGGCGACGACCTAACCCCAATAATTAGCAGGCTCATAGCCGCCCTGCCCGAGCGTGAGAGGGAGGTGATACATCTGCACGATGTGGAGGGAATGGATTTCGAGGATATTGCCGAGGTGGTCGGCTCGTCGGTCGAGGCGGTGAGAATGGCCTGCTCGCGCGCCCGACAAAAGGTTAAGCAACAACTTATAAAGATAATGAACTATGGAGTATAATGATATTTTGCAACGATATTTCGAGGCGCAGACCTCGCCCGCCGAGGAGCGTGCGCTCGCTAAGATGCTTGCCGAGCGTGAAAACCTCACGGCCGAGGAGCGCGTGGCAAAGGCTATGCTCTCCTATGCCGAACAACTGGACATGCCTATCGTCAGGTTGCACCTGCATCAAAGCCTCAGCCGCGCGAGGGTGTGGCAGGTGGCGATGACAGCGCTCTGCGTGGTGGCCATAGCTGTGGGTGCGTGGTTTATGCGCCCCAAGCCATACTGCTATGTCAATGGTCGCGCTATCTACTCCATTGACGAGGCTCGCAATTATGCGCAGGCTATGTTCGACGACTTGGCTATGGCCGACATAAAGCAGATAAACTCTTTGGAGGAGCTGTTTTCATTGGAATAATCTCTCAACTTAAAAATATACTACTATGAAACGAATTTTAATTCTACTTGCCCTCATCATCGTGGGCGCAACGGCTGCCGAGGCGCAGACAAAGGAGTTTTTGGAGCAATTTAATCTTGTAAAAACGAATGTTGAAAGGAGTATACTCTATAATTCATCTTCGTATAGCGGTGTTGAGGTAGCGCAATATCCTGCCGATATGCTGCGAGCTATGGGCGTTAAAGAGTTACCTAATAGTCGGAATATACTTGGTCGTTTGAAGATGATATATCAAATCAAAATATCATTCCAGCCCAATGACAAAGGTTATGCTAATTCGGTGTATAGAAAATTTAGCAATTTGACCTACTCGAAGAGAAAGCCGAAACTATACGAACAGTGTATGTGTCAAACCTCTAATAAAAAAGAGGTTCGTGTATATAAAGCTATAAAAAAGCGTGGACAGTCGCTTAATGAGTATATGATTCTTATCAGAGATGATAACAAAGGTATGATTTGCGATATTGTAGGATATATGGGCGTAGATGATATAATGAAGATGCTCTCGCCTGAACTAAGGGGTAACGCAACGATTGACTCTTTGAGTATTAGTAATAATTAAAATAAAAATAGGGTGTCCATCAGGACACCCTATTTTTATTACTTCGCTATCAAAATAGCCTGCACCTCGCCGTTCGAGAGAATCATCAGTATATTACCATCTACCTCGTAGTGTGTGGCGCGGTCGAGAATCTGCGCGAACTGTGTTTCGAGATTCACCTCGGGGCACATACGGCGTGTAGAGGCGATATTCTCAACCTGCAACGCGCGTGTGTCGCTACTCTTGTACTCGCCCGAAATCTGGTTGCAAGCGCCCACACCCGCAAATTGGCCATCTTCGCTGAATGTAAAGACAAACTTGTCGTCACCAAGCGTCAAATCCTTACCCATCATTCGCATCAAGTGCCACTCCGTGCCCTTGAACGGTAGGTTATTCTTACCCTTGCGGCAGGGGCAGCAGCCACCAATCATCAGAGCCACCAAAGCTGTGATGACTACGCTATAAAAAAATCTCATAATCCTTCTTTTTTTGTTGTTTCCGCTCCGCCAGAGCCATTTTTGGCATCAATTGCCCTGCTCGGTTGTGCGGTATGGTGCAAATATAACGATTTATTTGCGAGAAAATGGGTGCATTATGCGATTTTTCGCCGATGTTTCGCTACTTTTGTAATGATATACGATAGCAGAAACTACTCGAAATGAACTACCCGTGGGGCGATGAGCGCCGTTTTAACTCCTATGCGGCATATTTTAAGCGCGTTTTTGGCCACCGAATGCAGAAGGTGACCATCAATGCGGGCTTCACCTGCCCTAACCGTGACGGTAAGATTTCGACTGGTGGTTGTTCGTTCTGTGACAATGCGGCATTCACACCCTCCTACTGCGATGCGCAGAAGAGCATCACGCAGCAGATTGACGAGGGCATAGAGTTTCACCGCAAGCGCTACCGCACGGCACAGCAGTATCTGGCCTACTTTCAATCATTCTCGAACACCTACGCCCCGTTGGAGCGACTCAGGGAGTGTTACGACGAGGCTTTGGTGCACCCCGACATTGCGGGCATAGTGGTAGGCACACGCCCCGACTGTGTGGATGAGCAGAAGTTGGACTACTTTGCCGAGTTGGCCAAACGAAAATATGTAGCCATAGAGTATGGCGTGGAGTCGTGCTACGATGCCACCCTGCGCCGCATAAACCGTGGTCACGACTTTGCTGCGGCACAGCGAGCCATCGAGATGACTGCCCAGCGTGGGATACACTGCGGTGCGCACTTTATCCTTGGCCTGCCCGGCGAGAGCGATGAGATGCTCATCGAGCAGGTGGAGCGTATAAACGCCCTGCCGCTTACGACCATCAAGTTCCATCAGCTGCAACTATTCCGTGGCACGCCGCTGGCGCGAGAGTGGGACGAGCACCCCGAGCGCTTCCGCTTTTGGAGCATCGAGGAGTATCTGGACCTCTTCGTGGAGATTCTGCGCAGGCTCAGGCCCGATGTTGTTGTGGAGCGTTTTGCTGGCGAGGCACCGCCACGCTACCACCACACCGAGGGGTGGGGTTTGGTACGCAACGAACAACTTTTGGCGATGCTCGACAAAAGATTAGAGGAGCGAGGAGTATATCAAGGCGAAATTTTTAATATATTTGTGCCCAAAAGAGAATAATAGCATTAAAAAATAACTTTTTTCGCAATTTAGGTTGCGATTTATAAGCTCACAGTTATGAAACTATCATTAACAAAGGCTGCCGTAGGCTTCAAAGAGTACATCGTGTTGGGATTGGGAATGTTTCTCTACGCCTTCGGTTGGACAGCCTGCGTAATCCCTGCTGGTGGTATGGGTGGTGGTGCAACAGGTATGTCTATGTTGCTCAACGCTATCTTCCCCGCCATCTCACTCGGTCAGTTTGTCTTTATCATCAACGCCATTCTGCTCTTGGTGGGTGGATTTATCGTTGGTTGGAACTTCGGTATAAAGACAATCTACTGTATTGTAGTCCTCTCTATGGCGATGGATTTGTGGGATTTGTGGCTCCCCGATGGATTGCTTGCCAATGGCGAGATATTGGCCAACGGCCTGCTTGTGGAGTATACGCAGACGATTGATTCTCACAATATCCTGCTCATTATTATGGGTGCTGTTATTGCCGGCTCGGGCGTGGCTATTAGTTTCAGCCAGGGTGGCTCTACGGGCGGTACGGATATCGTGGCGATGATTATAAATAAGTATAAGACAATATCTTACGGTAAGATTGTTATTTCGAGTGACTTCTTTATTATCGGCTCGTCAATCTTCGTGGCGTCGGACATCGCTACGGGCATTGCCACCATCATCTACGGTTATATTATGATTGCCGTGTATGGTTATACGGTCGATTTGATTCAGTCGGGTAACCAGCAGTCGAGCCAGATATTCATCATCTCGCCCAAGTATGAGGCCATTGCCGATGCTATCAACCACGAGGCACATCGCGGTGTGACCATCATCGACGGCAAGGGCTGGTACTCGAAGAGAGATTGCAAGATTGCAATGGTTGTGTGCCGCAAGCGCGATGCGTCGGCTATCCTGAAAATCGCGCACCGCATCGACGAGAACGCATTCTGTACGATGGGCTCTGTAATGGGTGTCTATGGTCAGGGTTTCGAGGCGCTGAGCAAGATTTAGTACTTACACTTTTATAATAAATATGCGCTCCAAGAGGATTTTTAACCTTTTGGAGCGTTTTTTATTCCTAAAATATGGTGTTTTCTGAAAATTTATTCATAACTTTGTTATAGACTGAAAGTAAAATGGGGTGCTCGGAGTTGGAAGCACTCTTTGGTTTGTTAGGTTTTTTAATACAGAGTAACTATGAAAAATTATTTCGACCTTAAAGGACAGGTTGCCGTTGTTACAGGCGCCTCTACTGGTCTGGGCCTCCAAATGGCCAAGGCTTTTGCTAATCAGGGAGCAAATTTGGTTCTGCTTGCTCGCCGAATGAATCTATTGGAAGAGAATGCTAGGGCCATCACCGCCGAGTATGGTGTTGAGGTGTTGCCCTTTGCTTGCGATATTACAAAGACTGAGAATGTTATTGCTGCCGTGCAGGCTACTATGGAGCGCTTCGGCCGCGTAGATATTTTGGTAAACAACGCTGGTACGGGAGCCGTGGCCAACGCCGAGGATATCACCGACGAGCAGTTCAAGCACGAGATGGATATCGACCTCTTCGGTACCTTCGTCTGCGCGCGCGAGTTCGGTAAGGAGATGATTAAGGTTAAGTATGGCCGCATCATCAACATCGCTTCGATGTACGGTTTGGTTGGTAATATGATTGTCGGCAGCTCGCCCTACCACGCAGCGAAGGGTGGTGTTGTGAACCTTACACGCGCCTTGGCGGCAGAGTGGGGTAAGCACGGCATCACTGTGAATAGCATCTGCCCGGGCTACTTCTACACCGACCTTACAACTGCGACACTCGACAGCGCATATTTCCAAGCTCTTGCTAAGAACAATATCCCCTCACAGCGTTATGGCAAGGCAGGTGAGTTGGACACTTGCGCCCTCTTCCTCGCATCGCCTTGCAGTACCTATGTAAACGGACAGAATATTGCAGTTGACGGCGGATACACCGCTATTTAAAGCTGTCTAACAAGGCTCTTTTGGCGTCTGGCTTGCCCTCGAAATGCTCATTTGCGCCAAGCAAACTGCGCTTTCTCAGCCTGCGACCAGCCTCAAAATAGCTCTTGTTATACAACTTTAATAAAATGAAAATGGTGCTAACAGAGTTTGTTAGCACCATTTTTAGTAATAAGTATTTGTTCTCTATTCGAACTTCGCATTTTTAAGCACCACGCGCACCGACTCGGGGTTCACCTGACGCACGATGTGCTGCTGGCTCTCAACATAACGCTCGTAGAGCTCTACATTGTAGTTGCGGATTGTCAGCAAGCCTACATCCTCGGTTTTCTCAACCATAAAGTCCTCCTCTTCCAGAGCCTTGATAAGCTCGTCGATATGCCACGAAGCATCAACACAAAGACCCAAATCCACAGCCGAGTTGTTGATGAGGTGTGTCTTGATACGATACTGGTCCAAGAGGTGGAAAATCTCGCCGAACTTCTCCTCCATCACAAATGAGAAATCCTTCGAACGGATGATGAGCAACACCTGGTCGCGCTTGTAAATCAGGATGGGGATATTCACACGCTCCGCATCGCCATTGATAACAGTGCCGGGCTTGGTCTTGTCACCAAAGGGACGAACATACAAGGGGATATTCTTGTTCTGCAACGGCTTGATTGTCTTGGGGTGGATAATCTGCGCACCGCTGTATGCCAACTCGATGGTGTCGAGGTAATTGAGCGAGTCAATCTTCACCGCATCCTTGAAAATCTTGGGGTCGGCGTTCAACACACCATCTACATCCTTCCATACCGACATCGACTCTGCCTGCAAGATGTTAGCAACCACGGCTGCCGAGTAGTCCGAACCCTCACGGCCGAGTGTTGTGGTTGTGCCATCGGGTGCACCGCCAATGAAGCCCTGACCCACGAATACACCTACGCCTGTATTCTCGATTGCAGCGCGCAGACGATGCTTCGAAGCCTTGATATCTACATTGGCATCCTTGTGGCGCTGGTTTGTAAGCAGCGTTGTACGCATATCAATCCAGCGGTTGTGTGTGCCGATGTGGTTGAGATATTTAGAGATGATTGTTGTCGAGATAAGCTCGCCGAATGCTACGATTGTGTCGTACCATAGCTCGGCATCTGTTGTGCGATATACAATATCGTTTACGATGTTACGCAACTGACCAAACAGCAGTGTCACCTCGTTTATGTCGGTATGCTCGCCCCACAACTCGTCGATAATCTGGACGTGGTAGGCCTGAATCTGCTTTATCTCCTCGTTGGCCTCCTCCTTGCGAGCGTTCTGCATATGGCCGAAAACGCGCTCCAAGGCGTTTGTGGTTTTACCCATCGCCGACACGATAATAAACAAACTATCCTCTCCCTCTACGATGTGTGCGAGATTCTTCACACCCTCGGCATTACGCACCGAGGCGCCTCCAAATTTATATACCTTCATAAACCTAACTATGCTTAAAATTGAATAATTAGTTGCAAAGGTATTAATTTTTGGTATTCGAGCACCTCTTTTGAGCATAATTTCGTACCTTTGGCGCGTAATTATCGAATTATTAAGCACTCATACGCGCATTTTATGCCGTAGGATTGAGGAAAAAGTAGAGTTTCGTATGAAAAATCCCGAACATCGTCCGTGGAGTGTGCTCACCAGTGAGTACCTTATTCGTCGTCCGTGGTGTACCGTGCGCCGCGACAGCGTGCAGTTGCCTACGGGTGTGGTGGTGCCCGAGTGGTATGTCTTTGAGTTCTCGGACTGGGTGAATGTTATAGCCATCACCAAGCAGGGCGAGTTTGTTATGATTAGCCAATATCGCCACGGTGTGCAGCAGACCCGCTACGAGTTGGTAGCTGGCGCTTGCGAGCAGGGCGAGTCGGCCGAGCAGAGCGCACGCCGCGAGCTGTTGGAGGAGGCTGGCTATGGCGGTGGCGAGTGGCGCGAGTTTATGCGCGTGGCACCCAACCCCTCGAATCAGAATAACTTTACAACCACCTTCCTTGCTACGGGCGTTGAGCGCATCAGCGAGCAGCAGACCGAGGCCTCGGAGGATATCGAGGTGCACCTGATGTCGCGTGCCGAGGTGCGCGAGCTGTTGGAGGGCGATAATATTATTCAGTGTCTTAACGCTGCACCTCTGTGGCGTTACTTTGCCGAGAATCCCGAGCGATGATTTACCGTTTTGATACCCTTACCTCGACCAACGACGAGGCTGCCGATGCTCGCTATGGCGAGGGCGATGTTATCCTTGCCGAGAAGCAGACGGCGGGGCGTGGTCAGCGTGGCCACAAGTGGGAGAGTGCCGAGAGTGAGAACCTTACGCTCTCGCTCATCTTCGAACCTCGATTTCTTGCCCCCCAGAAGCAGTTCCTGCTCTCGGAGGTGGTGGCCCTTGGTGTGGTGGATATGTTGGAGTATTTCGGCATCACGGCACAAATTAAGTGGACCAACGATATCTACATCTGCAACCGCAAGGTGGCAGGAATCCTCATCGAGCACAAGTTGCAGGGCGTGGGTATTGCTCGCACGGTGGCAGGTATTGGCCTGAATGTTAATCAGATGGAGTTCTCGGCCGATCTGCCTAATCCCATCTCTATGCGTCAGGCACGCCGCTTTGAGTTCGACCGCGAGGAGGTGTTGGAGCGATTGGTGGCCGCTATTCAGGCACGCTACGAACTCTTGCGCGCAGGCAAGGAACAGATATTGCAGGAGGATTATCACAACCATCTCTACCAACTCGGAGCTCTGCATTGGTTTGCGCTGCCCGATGGTCGCCGTTTCCGCGGTACGATACGAGGCGTTGAACCCTCGGGAGCGTTGATTGTCGAGGACGAGAAGAGGGTGGTGCGCACCTATCTCTTCAAGGAGATTGAGTTCCTGATTGGTTGTTAGACCCACCGCGCGGCGGGTGCAGAAGATTGCAGCCCGAGAGGAATGTGGGCGAGTTGGCGCGAAAAGGTGTTTTTTTGGTCTTTGACTGTTAAAAATCTAACAAAATTGCTTTGCAATAAAGAAATTACTGCTACCTTTGTAGAAGTTAAGATGGCGGACTGTCGATATAGAGTCGGTGGCCCAGCCATTGTGCGCAAATGACGCGATAATCAGGCAAATAGAGAATCAAGACAATTAAAACTATACGATTATGAACATTCCTTCTAATTTGAAGTATTCTAACGACCACGAGTGGTGTCGTGTCGAGGGCGAGTTCGCCTATGTAGGTATTACCGATTTTGCACAGAGCCAGTTGGGTGACATCGTATTCGTAGATGTTCCCACCGTAGGTGAGACTTTGGAGGCTGGCGAGGTGTTCGGCTCTATCGAGGCTGTTAAGACCGTGAGCGACGCTTTCATCCCCGTAGGTGGTGAGGTTGTTGAGTTCAACGAGGCTGTTGATGCCGACCCCGCATTGGTAAACTCTGATCCCTATGGCGAGGGCTGGATGATTAAGGTTAAGATGTCTAATCCCGCAGATTACGACGCTCTTCTTTCGCCCGAGGCTTACGCAGAGTTGATTGGCTAATAGAAAGTATTTTGAAAACCATATAAAAATTTAAGAAAATTATGTCAAAAGTAACAGTTATCGGTGCAGGTATGGTTGGCGCAACTTGCGCTAATGTATTGGCTGCACGCAATGTAGCAGACGAGGTAGTATTGATTGACATCAAGGAGGGTCTCTCTGAGGGTAAGATGCTTGATATGTATCAGGCAGCAGCTACTACTGACTCAAAGGTTAAGATGGTAGGTTGCACCAACGACTACAAGAAGACTGCAAACTCAGATGTTGTAGTTGTAACTTCTGGTATTCCCCGTAAGCCCGGTATGACTCGCGAGGAGCTCATCGGCACTAACGCTAACATCGTTAAGAGCGTAGTATCACAGGCGTTGGCTCACTCACCCCGTGCTATCTTCGTTATCGTATCTAACCCTATGGATACAATGGCTTACCTTACTTTGAAGTCAACAGGTCTTCCCAAGAACCGTGTAATCGGTATGGGTGGTGCTTTGGATTCATCACGCTTCCGTTGCTACTTGGCAAAGGCTGCTAACGCTAACATCCACGATGTTGACGGTATGGTTATCGGTGGTCACGGCGATACAACTATGATTCCTTTGATTGCTAAGGCTACTATCAAGGGTGTTCCCGCATCTCAGTTCCTCTCAAAGAAGAAGCTCGCTCAGGTTGCTGCTGACACTATGGTTGGTGGTGCTACTTTGACAGGCCTTCTCGGCACATCTGCTTGGTATGCTCCCGGTGCTGCTGCAGCATCAGTTGTTGAGGCTGTTTTGGGCGACCAGAAGCGCATCATTCCTTGTAGCTGCTACCTCGATGGTGAGTACGGTCAGAGCGACATCATGATCGGTGTTCCCGCTGTTATCGGCCGCAAGGGTATCGAGAAGATCGTTAAGATCGAGCTCAACAAGGAGGAGCAGGCTCAGTTCGAGGCATCTGCTGCTGCTGTTCGTAAGGTTAACGATATCTTGACAGAGACTGGCGCAATCTAATCGAAAGTATTATACCCTTTCGGTAGGGTATGTAGATAAGCAGGCTATCCCACAAGGATAGTCTGCTTTTTTTTGTGCAATATCCCGCCGAGTGTTGCTTTTTGCGAAACAATTTTCTACATTTGTAATGTCAAGTGTTTGACATACATATTTTAATGAAAGTGTTTTCGCACTGTCTTTAACTGTAAATGTGGAAGTTTTCAGAACAAAAGGACGACGACAACACTCACATTGCTTGTTTAGTTTATGCGGAGGGTGCAGTTATTGTACCCCGTCCCCATATCTATTCAGGTGTGGGGTATTGCATCGTTTATTTTTGTTCGGGTCTTTCCACAACCTACAGTTAGATAGACGAAATCGGCTCCACACTTTCTGTTTTTATAAATACCGTTATTTGGAGTTCAGCGGGCGATTTTCAACTATGAAGAAAATTATCTTTTTGATTGTTGCAGGAATGATGACTCTCCTGTCAACCGTTAGCGCACAGGCATTGAAAGATGTAGTCTATTTGAAGAATGGTAGTGTCATTCGTGGTACTATCGTGGAGCAGGTACCCAACGAGTCGTTGAAGATTACAACCAAGGATGGTAGTATTTTTATTTGCCAAATGGGTGATGTTGAGCGTATTACAAAGGAGGCTCCCGTAAAGAGAAACCTTAAGGAGGAGGTAAAGGTTAAATATCGCGGTTTTGTTGACCTCGGCTACACCGTTGGTGTTGGTGCTGTAAGTAATTCCGATAGAATAGAGCTTACAACTACTCACGGCGTGCAGATTCTTCCCGAGCTTTTTGTAGGTGCTGGTGCGGGTATTAGTTATTACCATTTTAACGATGGCGCAATTGCGCTTCCCTTCTTTGTGGATGTTCGCAGTGATATTTTACGCTCGAATATTACTCCTTATGTTGACCTTAAGATTGGATACGCATTTGGAAATTTAAATGGACTCTACGTTACGCCCTCGGTAGGTTGTAAGGTCAATTGTATGGATTTCAGCTTAGGCTATGTAGTACAGCGTTATGTAGGCTTTAATGTTGGAGGTCTTAGCCTTAAGGTTGGAGTACATTTCTAATTTTTTACAACATAATAAGTATTATAGGTGCTATAAGTGTTATGATATAATTCCTATAATTCATATAACACCTATAACACTTATAATTTCTATAGCAACAAAAAAATAGCCGCCCGACCTTTTGGTCAAGCGGCTTATTCGTTTGCACGATGCCGAACGGCATATTTTAATTTATTGCCTTGCGGTCTGGCGAAATGTTTTCGGGCGCGGCGGCCTCCATCTGG
Source organism: Alistipes sp. (assembly GCA_045655585.1). Taxonomy (GTDB): domain Bacteria; phylum Bacteroidota; class Bacteroidia; order Bacteroidales; family Rikenellaceae; genus Alistipes. Next base: position 40,428 of record JAZOPO010000032.1, read on the forward strand.
TTTTGGACGGATACCATCTCCACCGCCTCCGATGCTGCTGTGCAGTCACCCACACATACGGGCATATTCCACGCAATCTGCAACTTATTCACCCCGTTGAGCATTGCGCTGTATTCGGGAGAGTTGTTGCTATCGGTGAGAATAACCACCGCGTCAACATCGGTGTACTCGGCGAAGAACTGCGTCATCATCGTGGCGTTATATACGCGCGGAGCGTGTCGCACCAAAATATTCTGCTCGGCACAACCCAGCGCTTTGAGCGACTCCACGGCCGCGGGCAGGTTGCGATGAGCAAACGACGACTGCTCGTCAACGATGACAATGCCGAACTTCATCACCTTCGAGCTAATTAGTCAACGAGCTTCTGTGAGTCGCGTACATCGTAAGATGAGGGATACTGCTCGTTGATGGTCTTCAAGAGAGCCTCAGCCTTAGCAGTCTCGCCCATAGCCTTGTAAGCCAAGGCAGCCTTGCGGAGGTACATAGGTGTTGTGAAGTCGTTCTCGCTAACCTTTGCAGCCTGCTCGAAGAGCTTAGCAGCGCCAGCGTTGTCACCCTTCTCAACAGCGATGTCGCCCTTGATACCAGCAGCCATAGCGTTGATAATCTCACCCGGAACACCCTTTACATTCTTGAATGAGTTGATGTAGCTCTGAGCCTGCTCCAACTCGCCCAAACGCAATGAGCAAGCAGCTGCATACATACGAGCCAAGTTGCCTGCGGGTGTGTTGCCGTACTGCTCTACTACCTGAGCGAAGCCCGGAGTATTGTCATCACCGTTGAGTGCCAAAGCGAAGTCGGCATTCTGTGACTCGAACTTATACTGTGCCTCGAAGAGCATCTCCTGAGCCTTGTTCATACGGGGCTCAACGATAACCTTCTTGTAGCCGAAAACCGCTGCTGCCAACGCAAAGATTACAACGATTGCTACAACTACCATCTTACTGTTCTTCTCGAAGAAATTCTCGCCCTGTGTCTGCGCAGCTGCGAGCATCTCGTCCTGTGGTGTTACTACCTCTTTTGCCATAAAATTTTATTGTTTTTTAGTTAATATTCGTCTATATCAAAATGCAAAATTATAATAAAAAAAGTAAAAAACGCATAAATAATGCGTAAAATGCTTTTCCGCAGGGGCAAAATTGAATAAAGTCAGCGAAAAATAGTATCTTTGGAGGGTAAAAGGTGGTAATTGCAACAAGGTTTGCACATTGCAGAGCCACAAGCAACGAAAAATATCCATTATGCTGTTAAAAAAACTATTGCTCATCAACTTCAAGAATCTCCCGCAGGCCGAGGTCACCCTCTCCGATGGGATAAACTGCTTTGTGGGTGATAATGGCGCGGGCAAAACCAATATCCTCGATGCGGTATACTACCTCTCGATGTCGAAGTCGGCCTTCACGATGACCGATGGTCAGAGCGTGCACCACGGCGAGGAGTTTTTCGTCACCGAGGGCTCGTATATGACCGATGCGGGGGGTATGGAGATGGTAAACTGCTCCTTCTCGCGCAAGGGTGGCAAGGTGCTTAAACGCAACGGCAAGGAGTACGACCGCATAGCCGACCATGTGGGAGCCTTTCCTGTGGTTATCTCGTCACCACAAGACACAGAGCTTATCACCGATGCTGCCGAGGAGCGTCGTCGTTACCTTAATGGCTTTATCTCGCAGTTAGACAGAGGTTATCTCTCCGCTATTATGCGCTACAATACGGTGCTTGCCGAGCGTAATAAGTTCTTGAAGAGCTCGTCGGACGAGACTATGTTGCAGATTTACGATATGCAGCTTGCTGAGCACGGCACGCGCGTCTACGAGCATCGCCGAGAGATTATCGAGCGTATGCAGCCTATGGTTGCCGAGTATTATCGTGTACTTGCCGATGACCGCGAGCAGGTGGAGATGACCTACCGCTCGGAGCTTTCGGAGATGTCTATGGCCGATGCGCTGTTGCGTTCGCGTGAGAGAGATATCTTTAATCAGTTTACCACGGCGGGCGTTCATCGTGACGATGTTATCTTCCGCATAGGTGGCTATCCGCTTCGCAAGTATGGCTCGCAGGGCCAGCAGAAGTCGTTCCTCATAGCCTTGAAGTTGGCGCAGTATCGTCTTCTGGCCGAGGCTACGGGCGAGAAGCCTATTTTGCTTCTGGACGATTTGTTCGATAAACTGGATATGAGCCGTGTGGAAAAGTTGTTGACGCTGGTTGGTGGTGATGACTTCGGGCAGATACTTATCACCGATTGTAATAAGGTGCGCTTGGAGACAACCTTGGAGCGTGCTGGCAAGGAGTATGCGCTCTTTATGGTCGAGGGAGGCGACATCGTGCGATGAGACGAACCAAGACTATGCTCATAGGCGATGTGTTGGAGGAGTTTTTCTCTCGTCCCTACATTGCCGCTAAGGTTGCCGAGGGTAAGTTGCCCGACACTTGGCGCGAGGTGGTGGGTGAGCGAGCCGCTATGCTTACATCGGAGTTGCGCTTGGAGAATAGAGTTCTGTATGCTCACATAACATCTGCTACTATTCGAAATGAACTCTTTATGCGCCGCGATGCCATTGCCGCCGAGATAAATCGAGTGTCGAAGGTGAAACTTGTTAATGTATTAATAATAAAATAGGCTACCCATCGGGCAGCCTATTTTATTATCATTAAAGGAAATCGGAATTACTCCTCGTCCTCCTCAGCCATTGTGTGGTAGACATTCACGATATCGTCGTCCTCCTCCAACTTCTCCTGCAACTTCTCAACATCAGCACGCTGCTCGGCAGTGAGAGTCTTTGTGTCGGTGGGGATACGCACGCCCTCACCCGATACCAACTCGTGACCGTTGTCCTCAATCCACTTCTGGATAGCACCGAATGACTCGTAGGGAGCACTTACAGTTACCTCGCCGTCCTCTGCGAAGAACTCGTCAACGCCCAAGTCAATCATCTCCAACTCCATCTCCTCGGGGTCGAACTCGCCAGCGGGCTTGAACTTGAAGACACACTTGTGCTCAAACATAAATGCCACTGAACCAGAGTTACCCAATGTACCACCACACTTGTTGAAGTACATACGCACGCTTGCTACCGTACGGTTTGTGTTGTCGGTTGCAGTCTCAACGAGGAATGCAACACCGTGAGGACCATATCCCTCGTAAATCATCTCCTTGTAATCGGCTGCATCCTTGTCGGTTGCACGCTTGATTGCACGCTCGATGTTCTCCTTGGGCATATTCTCTGCCTTTGCATTCTGAATCAAGATACGCAAACGGGTGTTAGAGTTAGGGTCTGAACCCGAAGCCTTAACAGCCATCTCAATCTCCTTACCAATCTTGGTAAATACGCGGGCCATATGACCCCAACGCTTCATTTTTCTTGCTTTGCGATACTCAAACGCTCTTCCCATAGTGAGTTATTTTTTTGTTATTATTTTTTTGCTGGTCGCAAAATTAGTAAAATAATTGCCAAAGAGCAACCTTATACAGCAAAATTCGTTGTGCGGGGTGGGGTGTTGTGGCAAATTTTCACTACTTTTGTCGCAAATAATTGTATTTCATTATGGAAAAAGAGTTACAAGCTGCCCTCGAAGTGTTACGCGCTGGGGGTATAATCCTCTATCCCACCGACACAGTGTGGGGCATAGGTTGCGATGCTACCAATGCCGAGGCCGTAGAGAAGATATATAAATTGAAGCAGAGCCAGAACAAGACCTCGATGATTGTCCTCTGCCGCGATGCCGATATGATTGTGCGCTATGTGAACAAGGCGCCGGGTATCGCTTTCGAGGTTATGGAGATGTCCGAGAAGCCTCTAACGCTCATCTTGCAGGGTGCTGTGGGTGTTGCCGCAAACCTTATCCCCGAGGAGGGTACTCTGGGCGTGCGTGTTCCCAACCACGAGTTCTGCCAGCAGTTGCTTCGCAAGTTCGGTAAGCCTATCGTATCTACTTCGGCCAATATCTCGGGCGAGCCTACACCCTTGAAGGGTTTGAAAGATGTGGCACGCGAGATTATCGATGGCGTGGACTTTGTCGTAAATCCCCGTTTTCAGGGTAAGCCTACGGGCCAGCCCAGCTCGATTATCGCCTTTGGCGAGCGTGGCGAGGTGGAGATAATTCGCAAGTAGTATGTCGCTGATAGTTCGCACACCCATACAGCCGCGCTTTGCCGACTTCGACTCCTTCTCTCACGCCAACAACATCGCCCAGCACTCCTACTTCGATGTGGGCAAGGCGGAGCTGTTTCAGGAGTTGTGGCGACTGACGGGCGCGCTGAAACGCATCCCTGCCGTTATGGTGTCGGTGCAGACCGACTTCTTGGAGCAGATTCGTATGGGAGATAGTGTGGAGGTGGTAACACGCATCGAGTCCATCGGCACAAAGAGCCTCACGCTCGCGCAGAGCATAATGTGTGGAGAGAGGGAGTGCAGTCGCTCGCGCACGGTGATGGTATGCTACGATGCCGAAACACAAAAGTCTGTCCCCGTTCCCGACCAGTGGCGCAAGTATATATAAAGAAAAAGGTTGCTGAACGCTCAGCAACCTTTTCTTTTACTCTACATCAATCACAACCTCGTAAGTCGAGTTGGGCTCGAAGTTGGGTTCGTAGATGATGAGGAAGTTCTCATCCACCACGGCCTTCCACTGCTGACCCTCGGCCAAGCGAGGATTCTTCAAACGCTTCTCGAAGATGTGGCTGAACGGCAGGTCGAGCACATGCTCCTGCTTGAATTTAGCACCCTGCATACGCTCCAACGAGAAGTTGGGGTGGGTGGTGATTGTCACTATGCACTTGCCCGCGCGCTGCTTTGTCTTGACAGTGAAGTCGCTCTCGCCCTCAACCTCTTGCAGACGCACATCCCACTTCGGGTCGCCGTAGTAGGCCAGCACATCGCGGTCGTGCCAGAAGCCAATCTCGTCCCACGACACCTCGCGGCCCATCACCTGCTCCAAGCGCTCGCGGCTCAGGCGGAACTCCTCCTTGCCGAAGTCGGGGTAGTTCTCGTCAATAAGCGAGGGATACCACTCATTCTGCTGATGCAGGAAGTCCTGCTGGTTGATATATATAGCCTCGGCCAAGGTGTAGCGGTTGGGGTTTGTAACCCAATATTTCAAACCTCCCCAGCCGTTGCGGCCGTGCCAGGTGGTAACTACATAACCAATCATCGTAGCGGCATTCGAGCCATTCATCCACGCTATGGCCATCGACTCGCGCGTGTTGTTCACATCGCCTATAAGGCAGTTACCTACAGCAAAATAGACCTTGCGCTTGCCGCTATCGTTCAAGTCCCACTGACGCTTTGCAAAGTGGTCGTCGGCATAGAGTTTGCCATCGCGCGGCTTCAAGTTTCCGAGCGAGAAGGGCATCTCCAAGTTGCGCTGAGTGGCGTGTGCCGCCGTAACCACCAGGTCGGGGTCGATAGCTTCGTACAACTCAGTGAATTTGGGGAGTATTAGCTCGGGAGCTATCGAGTCAATCTTTATCTCGGCTGTGCGGCTGTGCTTCTCGCCCCACTCGCCCTTCTTGTGGTCGTCTACCCAGCCGTAGTTGTCAAACCACTTGGCGCTGTCGAGCTCCATAATCGTCGCCACGGCATCCTTTATGAGCAGAGGCTCTGTTGAGTTCTCCACCATTCGCATTGCTGCCGCCGCGTCGTAGCCTGTAATCATACCCCACATAAAGTCGGCATAGATATCATCATCCACCTTGCGGCTTGTGTGGTGCATATCAATCACATAGTCGCGGTTGAGGTTTTCGGGTTTCTCCACGATGGCTACATAGCGGGGATTGCACGCGCGCAGCTGCTCCAAGCACTCGCGGGGAGCTGCTTCGTAGACAAATAACTCAGCATCGTGCTTCTGCACCAACGCTTCGGCAACGGCCAGCCACTCTGCATCCTGCTCAACGGCCTTTGATGCCAAAACTACATAGTTGTCGTCGCTCTTCGCGCAGCCGCTCATAATGGTTGCCACGGCCGCGCAGAGGAGTATATTCTTTAAAAGTTTCATAATTTAGCTTGTATTCTGCAACCTTCGGAGTCGCTTGCGGCGACCAAAGCCCCTGCCTGAGGCGGGGGTTGGGGGTGGGTCAGACTTGTATATGCGGCCAGCGGCCGCAAGTTCTACCGTCGGGAGCAGGATGACTTAATTATTGATTTATATGTTCGAATTTTTTACTCACCATTTGTCAATGAATAAGGCTTGTCGCTTGCAGTCAAGCCGCGCTTCTTGTTGGGCTTGTCGCTCATCACAAACTCCAATGTACCACCTGCCATCAAATCCTCGTGCGTGATGTAGGTCTTGGTGTAGGGCTTGCCATTGAGCTTCACCGACTTCACATAACGGTTTGTGTCGCTCACGCCGTCGGCCTTGATTTCAAAGGTGTTGCCGTTGTCCAAAGTAAGTTTCAGGTAGGGCATATAGGGCGCACCCAAAACATACTGCTCTGTACCCGGGCATACGGGGTAGAAGCCCATCGCGGTGAAGATATACCACGCCGACATCTGTCCGCAGTCGTCGTTGCCGCCCAAACCACGGATATGGTTTCTATACATCTTGTTCATCACCTCGCGCACCCAATACTGTGTCTTCCAAGGCTGTGAGGTCCACGCATAGAGGTAGGGGATATGGTGGCTCGGCTCGTTGCCGTGTACATAGCCGCCGATAATACAGTCGGCCGTGATATCCTCGTTCTTCTCGTAATACTTCGCGGGCAGGTGCTGGTTGAACAACTCGTCAAGCTTGCGCAAGAACTCCTTCTGGCCACCCATCTGGTTTATCACGCCAAATACATCGTGTGGCACATGGAATGAGAAGTTCCACGAGTTACCCTCGATAAAGCCCTCGCCGTGAGTCTGCAACACATCAAACTCTTTCTTGAATGAGCCGTCGCGATACTTCGGGCGAGCAAAGCCAATCTCCTTGTCGTAGATGTTGCGGTAGTTCAGCGCACGCTTCTTGTACTGCTCGGCAAGCTCCGTGTTGCCAGCGTCGAGTGCTGTCTTATAGATTGTCCAGTCGTCGTAGCAATATTCCAATGTTGTAGATGCGGCTGTTGTAGAGATGTCGAAAGGTACATAACCCAACTGCACATACTCGCCTATGCCATCCAGATAGCTTACATTCGATGTTGTGACCATAGCCTTCAACGCCTCCGCCTTGTCGATGTTGGCACCCTTGGCAATGGCATCTGCCAGAACAGATGTTGCGTGGTAGCCACTCATACACCAGTTGTCGTTGGCCATATGGCTCCATATAGGCAACAGGCCGTGTACGCTCTGCTGCTGGTGGCGAATCATCGACATCGCCATATCGCGTGCATGCTGAGGCTTCATCAACATCAGGAAGGGGTGCTCGGCGCGGTAGGTGTCCCACAGAGAGAATACGGTGTAGTTCTTGAAGTCGTCAGCCTGATGAATATTTTGGTCCAAGCCGCGATACTTGCCATCAACATCCATATAAACCGAGGGGTTAATCATCGTGTGGTAGTACGAGGTGTAGAACATAGCCTTCTGGTCCTCGGTACCCTCCACCTCAATAGATGCGAGCTGGTCGTTCCACGCCTTAGACGCCTCGGCGGCGATGGCATCGAAGCTCTTACCCTCGGTCTCGGCCATAAGGTTCTTTACTGCGCCCTCGGTGCTTGTTGCCGAGAGGGCCACCTTAACCTCCACTTCGGGATTTGCCTCGGTGTCAAACTCAAAATATGATACCACCTTGCGGCCAGCCATCTCGGGGAAGTTCTTGTTCACGGGGAACTTGCGCCAGAAACCATTGTAGAGAATCTTCTGTATATCCTTGTAGCCGTAGTTTTTTATCGGCTGCGAGAATTGGATGGCAAAGTAGGTGTAATTTGTTCGTGCCCAGCCATTTGTGATGCGGTAACCCGTAATCAGCGTGGGGCTCTCCACGCGAATAGATGCCCACAGGGTCTTGCCGTCGTAGTTGTAGATGCCGTGGTTGAGGTCGAGGATAATACGGCCATCATCTACCTTGGGGAAGGTGTACTTGTGAACACCCACGCGCTGTGTAGCCGTAAGCTGTGCCTTGACATTGTAGTCGTCGAGCATCACCTCGTAATATCCGGGCATTGACTTCTCCTTCTCGTGCGAGAAGCGTGAGCGGTAGCCACTCTCGGGCTGCTCCTCCGTGCCGGGGTTGAGTTTGAGTTCGCCCGTTGTGGGCATAATGAGGATGTCGCCCAAATCCGAGTGTCCCGTGCCACTGAAATGCGTGTGGCTGAAACCTACGATTGTGGTGTCGTGGTACTGGTAACCTGCACAATACTCGTAGACCTTCTTCTGGTATGTTCCGCCAATGTTGTGGGGAATGGTGTCGGTGTCGGGGCTGAGCTGCACGATGCCGAAGGGAGCACAAGCACCCGGGAAGGTGTGTCCCATACCATCGGTACCAATCATCGGATTGACATAATCGACAGGCTTTTTCGCCTGCTGTGCAAACACGCAAGTTGCAGCCAACATCATAGCCACCACACAAAGTAAAGTTCTCTTTCTCATATGATTATTGTTTTGATAAATCGTGGGTTAAAGTTTATTTCACAAAGATACAATAAATTATGGAATAAAAAAGAGTGTTATTCCACTGAGTGGCAGCAAAAACGCACCGAAATATTGGCTATTTTTCGCAAATAATTACTACTTTTGGAATATAATAGGTCGATAATACAAAACGAGAAAATATGAAAAGACTTTTATTCATCTTTTTGATGTGTGTAGCCGTGCAGGCTACGGCGCAGGATTTGGAGCACTACAAGAAAATCGTAAAGGAGCTCAGCAGCGCAAAGTATCGTGGTCGTGGCTATGCCTACGATGGAGCGAACAAGGCGGGTAAATATCTCGAAAAGGAGTTCCGCAACGCAGGTGTCGATGAGGTTATCTGCCAACCCTTCAAGCTGAGTATCAACACCTTCCCCGGTAAGATGTCTTTCTCGGTTGATGGTAAGAAGATGGAGGCTGGCACCGAGTTCGTTATGCGCGAGTATTCGCCCGGCGGCAAGGGTACATACCCCCTCTACTACATCGACACGCTCAACTACAACCCCGAGAAGATTTTTGCTGACCTTGCACGCCCCGAGAATAAGGACGCATTTGTAGTGTGCGACTTCTTCTTCACCTACAAGCACTCGGCCGACTTCAAGCGCCTGCAAAGCAAGAGCGGATGCCAGAACGCTGGTCTGATTTACACTTGGAATGACGAGGTGTTGAAATTCTACAAGGCCTACGGCGAGCGAGTTATCGAGAAGCCTATGGTGTGGGTGTCGTCGGCATTTCCTAAGAATGCTAAGAGTATCACCATCGATGTCGAGAATGAGTTTTTGCAGGATTACGAGTGCTTCAATGTCATAGCCAAGGTTGAGGGCAAGCGCCACGATGCTTGCTATGTCTTCACCGCACACTACGACCATCTGGGCGTTCTGGGTAAGAAGGTCTACTACGCAGGTGCGCACGACAACGCCTCTGGAACGGCGGCCATTGTCACCCTCGCGGCACACTATGCCAAGAATCAACCCGAGTATGATATGTATTTTATTGCCTTCTCGGGCGAGGATGCCAACCTTCGTGGCTCAGAGTGGTATGCCGAGCACCCTATGGCACCTCTGTCGCAGATTAAGTATCTCTTTAACCTCGATATGATTGGTGACAACAGCCCCGTGCAGTATTGCGAGGTGAGCGACCCGGGTATGGAGGGCTTCAAGCTGATGGAGCAGCTCAACGGCAAGAATCGCTACTTCACAAGCCTTAACCGTGGCGAGCTGGCGGGCAATAGCGACCATTACCCCTTTGCTCAGCGCGGTGTGCCCTGCATCTTCCTCGAAAACGAGGGTGGCGATGCCTTTGCTTTCTACCACACGCCGCTCGATAGCTGGAAGAATGCCTACTTCGAGAGCTATGAGCCTACTTTCCGCCTGATTACAGACTTCATCGAGCAGTATAAATAGTTCTGATTATGAGGCGAATTTTCATATATGCGTGTGCCGTGCTTTGTGCTGTGGCGTGCACAACACCCGAGGCCATCGTGGAGAGTGTTGTGGCATACACCACGGTGGGCGATGTAAACAATATGATGGTCGATGCCGTGGAGATTACGGTGAGCAACCCTCGCTCACTGAGGGGTCTTGTGGCCGAGGATTTTGATATTGTCAATAACATCCCCGATGGCTTTGTAGACCCCGCAACGGGAGGCGCATTGCAGGAGTATGCCGACGATGGCATTATCCTATCGCGCGAGAAGAACAAGCTGCTCATCAAGGCCAACGAATTCAACTTGTCGGGTCGTCGCAACTTTGGTAAGCCCGATGAGCCGTGGCAGATAATCTGCAAGGCGGACTCCAATCTGAGCATCTCGCTCGACAAAGTTACCGAGCAGCGCATAGCCGTTATTGACGACTGTATCAAGGGTGAGTTCACCTACGCTGGCATTACACGCGAGTATATCCTCCACCTGCCCAAAGATGCCGAGGGAAATGTTATTAAGAATGTGCCCCTGCTCGTGTGGCAGATAGGTGGTGGTGAGTACAACCGCGACCTGATGACTGCGGCGCTGGCAAACCGTTGTATGGTGTCGCTGCCCGATGAGGGTGTGGCGTGCGCCACGCTTATGTTTGCCATTGCCAATCCCAACTACTCATATAGCGCCTCGCTCGACCCCGAGCGCATCAAGCTTGTGGACCGCAACAATGTCTTGCAGATGGCATTCATCGATAGTCTCATCGAGCAGGGCGTGGTCGACGGCACGAAACTCTTCTGCGCGGGCGCATCGAGTGGTGGCGGTTGCACTATGCGATTTATGATGCAGTTCCCCGACCGCTTCAAGGCGGCTGTGCCCTGCTGTGCTATGGACCCGATTGTTCCTATCCATATGGTTAAGGAGCGCTACGATGGACAGTTTACCGACGACTTGGTGAAGGCCTTTCAGGATAAGGTCTATAAGTGGAATGGAGAGGATATGGCCCTCGCGGATATCGACACCGAGGCTTTCTGCCGTCTGCCTATGTTCTTCATCCACGCCGACTCGGATTTCACCTGCAAGGTCATAAGCTCGCACGCCTACTTCGGTGCGCGTAAGCGATTGGGTGCCGAAAGTGATAAATTGCAGATTTATGACGATGCCTATATGCAGCAGTTTGGCATCCCCAAGATGATTAGCCACTTCTCGTGGGTGCCGCTCCTGAACGACTACTCGGAGGGCACAGCAATGGATTGGCTCGTGAAACAAATGTAAAAAAGTGTAACTATGATAACTTTTCTTATCTGTCTCTCATTACTTGTTGCAGCCTATTTTGGCTACGGAGCATATCTCGACCGCGTCTGCAAGATTGACGCAAAGGCTGCCGTGCCATCGGCTACGCTCTACGATGGTGTGGACTACATACCGATGCCACGCTGGCGTACATTCCTTATCCAGCTGCTCAACATCGCAGGTATTGGCCCTATCTTCGGTGCTATTATGGGTGCCTGCTTCGGGCCTGTGGTCTTTCTGTGGATTACCTTCGGCAGTATCTTCGTAGGTGCTATGCACGACTATATCTCGGGCGTAATCCTGCTGCGTAACGACGGCCTGAGTCTGCCCGAAATCGTAGGTCGTTACCTGGGTGGCGGTATGCGTCAGTTTATGCGCGCGATGTCGCTGGTGCTGCTGGTGTTGGTGGGTGTGGTCTTTATGCGCTCGCCCGCGAGTATCTTAGGCTCGATGATTACCTCTGTTCCCTACTGGGCGTGGGTGGCAATCATTCTTGTCTACTACTTCATCGCTACGATGCTACCCATCGACAAACTCATCGGCAAGATTTATCCCATCTTTGGTGGCGCACTTATCTTTATGGCCATAGGCTTGGCTGTGGTGCTTTTTGTTGGTGACTACACTATTCCCAATCTCACAATCGAGACTCTGCGCAACTACCAGCCCAATGCCGAGGCTCTGCCCATCATTCCCACGCTCTTCATCACGGTGGCGTGTGGTGCAATCTCGGGTTTCCATGCTACGCAGTCGCCCCTTATGGCGCGTTGTATGAACAACGAGCGTGAGGCGCGTATGATATTCTACGGCTCGATGATTACCGAGTCTATCATTGCTCTTATATGGGCTGCTATGGGTATGGCCTTCTTCTACGGCCCCGACTCGCTGGCTGCTGCTCTGGCCGAGCACGGCAACGATGCTGCGTGGGCGGTGAGCACCATCTCGAACACCACTCTGGGTGCTGTGGGTGGCTTTGTGGCTCTGTTTGGAGTTGTTGCGGCTGCCATCACCTCGGGCGATACGGCTTTCCGCTCGGCACGCCTTATCATTGCCGATGTGTTTAACATCGAGCAGCGCTCTATTGCCAAGCGATTTATGATTGCCGTGCCACTCTTCTCCATTGGCGTTGCGTTGCTGTTTGTAAACTTCGATGTGGTGTGGCGTTACTTCGCGTGGTGCAATCAGGCTCTGTCGGTCATCACACTGTGGGTGATTGTTGTCTATTTGAAAAAGTATAAACGAAACATCTGGGTGGCTCTGCCGCCAGCTGTATTTATGACCTATATCTGCACCTCGTTTGTCTTTGTGTCGGGTCAGTTCATAGGTATGCAGAATCGTGCATTGGCCTACGCCTTGGCGGGTGTTGTGACGCTGGCTATAACCGTGGCGATGTGGATAAAGGTACAGCGCAGTACAAAAACTGAGTAGTATGAAGAAGATTATAGTAAGACCCACCTCTTCGGGTTTGTGGAGAGTTGAGGGTGGCGACTTTGGCGATTTGCTACGCCGTGCACGCGAGTGCGATGAGTGGGCCAAGGCTGCCGATATGCGCTTCGAGGGCGTTCAGCACCTGCTCGATGCCATAGGCGAGGAGGATGTGGTGCTGGACTGGAACGACAGCGCAACACGCGCGGCTATGGAGCTCATTTACGCCTTGGCTTCGGACCACTTGGCAATAGGGGAGGTTGAGATGGCCGCAGCGTTGTGGGAGAGCCTTGCCGCTATGGACGAGGAGGACCATATGAGTGTCAATATCCTGCTTGCGATGTGCTATGTGGAGTTGGAGGATTACGACTGCTGGGAGGAGTCTATGTTCGACATCTCGACCAAGTCGCCCGAGTACCATCTGCTCACGCTCTGGGTAGAGTACCGCCGCACGGGAGGTATCGACCGCGACGCCCTGCGCACGCTGCGCACACGCCATAAGGAGTGGTTTGCGGAGTTCACGGCCGAGGAGCACCCCATCGACGACGCCTACCGCGCCGATAGCCGTAGTGAGCGCCCGTCGGCACGCACCGAGGCGCGCGAGTTGTGGTTTGCCACGGCGGCTGTGTGGGAGCGAAATAGCAGTTTCTTAGATGCCGTTAAAAAAGCATAGATATGAAGAGAATATTACTATTGGCCGTGGCGCTTGTGGCGAGCGTGGCGCTCTATGCGCAGGAGTATAAGTTTAGCCGCGATATTGTCTATCGTTCGGATGATGAGTATGCCAAGAAGCAGTGCCGTGTGGATATTGCTACGCCCGAGGGGGCGGAGAAGGCTCCCGTTGTAGTGTGGTTTCACGGTGGTGGTCTTACGGGTGGACACAGAGAGATTCCGCAGGCTATAATGCGTGACGGATGTGTTGTGGTTGGCGTGGGGTATCGCTTCTCGCCCAATGTCAAGGTTACGGAGATTGTAGACGATGCTGCGGCAGCCGTGGCGTGGGTCTTTAATAATATCGAGAGATATGGCGGTAACCCCGAGAGTATCTACATTGCGGGCCACTCGGCAGGCGGTTATCTTGTTACGATGGTGGGCTTGGATAAGTCGCGCTTGGAGCGCTATGGCATTGATGCCAACGCCTTGAAGGGTATTATACCGTTTAGCGGTCAGGCCATAACTCACTTTGAGGAGCGTCGCTCGCGCGGTATAGCCAACACGCAACCCGTTGTAGATGAGCTATCTCCGTTGTATTTTGTGCGAGGTGATTCGGCGCCCATCTTGATTCTCTCGGGCGACAGGGAGATGGAGATGCTGGGCCGCTACGAGGAGAATGCCTATATGTGGCGTGTCTTCCAGCTTGTCAATCACCCCGATGCTACGCTCTATGAGTTAGATGGCTACGGGCATAATATGTGCGAGCCCGCCTATCCGTTGTTGATGCGGTTCGTTCGTGAGCACGAGAAGAAATAGAAAAGGGTGCCCAACGGGACACCCTTTTCTACTATTGATGTAAACTCTTTACTTCTTATTCTTTATAATCCACTCGGCAATCTGCACTGCGTTGAGTGCTGCACCCTTCTTAATCTGGTCGGCAACGCACCAGAATGTAAGACCATTCTCCTCGGTCAAGTCCTCACGCACACGACCTACATATACGGGGTCCTTGCCTGCGATGAACAACGGCATAGGATATACCTTCTCGGCGGGCTCGTCCATCAGCACCACGCCTTCGGCCTTAGCAAAAGCCTCGCGTGCCTCGGCAGCCGACACCTTACGCTCGGTCTCCACCCACACGCTCTCCGAGTGAGCACGCATAACGGGAACACGCACGCAGGTAGCCGACACCTTGATGTCCGAGTGCATAATCTTGCGTGTCTCGTTAAACATCTTCATCTCCTCCTTGGTGTAGTCGTTGTCGGTGAATACATCGATGTGGGGGATTACATTGTAAGCAAGCTGGTAAGCAAACTTATTAACGGTAGGCTCCTCGCCTGCAACTATCTCCTCGTACTGGTGCTTCAACTCGGCCATAGCCTGTGCGCCACCGCCACTTGCCGACTGGTAGGTTGCGATGTGTACCTTCTTGATGTGCGACAGCTTCTCGATAGCATTCAACGCCACAACCATCTGGATAGTGGTACAGTTGGGGTTGGCGATAATGTTGCGGGGTGCGTTCAGAGCATCCTCGGCATTTACCTCGGGCACTACCAAGGGTACATCCTCGTCCATACGGAAAGCCGACGAGTTATCAATCATCAGCGTGCCGTGCTTGGTGATAGTCTCGGCAAACTCCACCGATGTAGAGCCTCCTGCCGAGGTGAGGGCGATATCCACACCCTTGAAGTCGTCGTTGTGCTGCAACAACTTAACCTCTACCTCCTTGCCACGGAACATATACTTCGTACCCGCGCTGCGAGCCGAGCCAAACAAAAGGAGCTCGTCAACGGGGAAATCTACTCTCTCATTGAGGATGGTCAGAAACTCCTGACCCACGGCGCCACTTGCGCCAACAATAGCAATTCTCATATCTCTTTAACCTTTTTGGGTATAATTTTTCGTAAATACTCTATCGACGAAAACTACAAACCAAAGAACTCGTCGGGCTCGTTCGATTGGTTAATCTCGTCGGCACTCGGTGCCATCTCCTTGGGGCAGTCGTACGACTCCCAGCCCTCGGGACGCGAGAACTTGGCGTTGCGGCTAAGACCCAAGCGTGGGTCTGCGTATGCCTGTTTGAGGAACTCGCCCACGATAGGCAACGCCATAACGCTACCCTCGCCCTGCGCCTTGAAGTGTACCGACTGGTCCTCGCCACCGACCCACGAGCCGGCCACGAGTGTAGGCGTAACGCACATAAACCACGCATCGCGGTTCTCATTCGAAGTACCTGTCTTACCGCCAATCTCCATATTGTCGAAGCCGAACTGCCAAACAAGGCGACCTCCCGTTCCGGCGGTGATTACGCGCTGCAACATCGTGAGCATTGTGTAGGCGGTATGTTTGTTCACCGCATCTTGCGACTGCGGTATGAAGCTCGAAATAAGGTTGCCCTGACGGTCCTCGATGCGAGTAACGAAGATGGGGTCGATATGCACACCCTCGTTCACGAATGTCGAGTAGGCGCTCACCAACTCAAATACATTCGACTCGAAGGCTCCCAAGCACAACGCGTAGGCGGGGTAGATGTAGCTGCGAATACCCATATTATGCAGGAAGTCGGCCACAGTCTCGGGCTGCTTGGCCTGCTTCATAATCCACGCCGAGTAGTTGTTGCGTGAGTTTGCCAAGCCCCAGTAGAGCGGGTGCAGAACACCGTCGTACTCCACCTTGCCTGCCTCCTTGGGCGACCATATTCCTGCGGGGGTCTCGATAGATACAGGCAGGTTGGGGGCCATCGTGCAGGGGTTAAGACCGAGCTGGTCGATGGCAAAAGTATAGATAAAGGGCTTCACCGTAGAGCCAATCTGGCGCTTGCCCTGCTTGGCCATATCGTACTTGAAGTAGCGGAAGTTAGGTCCTCCCACATAGGCTTTCACCTGCCCCGAGCGGGGGTCCATAGCCACCAGCGAAGCACGCATAATGCGCTTGTGGTGGAGGATAGAGTCGCGTGGCGACATCAGCGTGTCGCGCTCACCCTTGAAGGTGAAGATGCGCATCTGGCACTTCTTGTCGAACGAGGCGAATATCTCCTTCTCGGTCATACCCAGCTTCTTGTGCTCGCGGTAGCGGTCCGAGTTCTTCATCGCACGCTTGATGATTGCCTCAATCTCCTCCTTCTCCAAATCTTGGAACAGCACGCGCGTGTTGCGCACCTGAGCATCCATACGAGGCTGAATCACCGTCTCCATCTGCTTCTGCACGGCCTGCTCGGCGTAGCGCTGCATTGTGGGGTTGATTGTGGTGTAGATACGCAGACCATCGCGGTAGATGTTATAGGGTGTGCCATCGGCCTTGGTGTTCTTGTGACACCAGCCGTAGATGGGATTCTCGTCATACTCCTTTACAGCCTGCTCGTAGTCCCAGTCGGTGAGGAACTGACGGCGTGTGGGGCGCTGGGCATTCATCACCTGACGCAACATCTCGCGGAAGTATGTAGCCTCACCCTCGTTGTGCGAGATGGGCTTGTACTGCAAGGTGATGGGCAGAGCCGTGAGCGAGTCGCACACCTCGCGCGAGATAGCGCCCGAGGCACGCATACGATTTATCACCAGATTACGGCGCGCCAAGGCGTTGTCGGGATTACGCACGGGAGAGTAGCGCGTGGGGGCGTTTACTACACCCACCAGCATAGCTGCCTCCTGAATATTAAGCTCGCTGGGAGCCTTGCCAAAGAATGTGCTGGCTGCCGAGCGTATGCCGTAGGCGTTTGAGCCATACTCAACCGTGTTGAGATACATAGCTGCAATCTCCTCCTTGGTGTAGTTATGTTCGAGTTTGAGTGCTGTAATCCACTCCTTGAACTTCGACTGCACGAGTTTCATCGTGCGAGCCACCTTGCCGCGGTTACGCACGGTGTCGCGCGGGAAAAGGTTTTTGGCGAGCTGCTGAGTGATTGTTGAGCCACCACCCTGCGACTGATTCTGGAAGGCGATGGTCTTGATTGCTACACGGAAAAGCGATGGAATATCTACTCCCGAGTGGCTACGGAAACGCACATCCTCGGTAGAGATAAGCGCTGCCACTACGGGCGGAACGCGATGCCCATCGAGAATGATGTGGCGTGTAGAGTCGGCGGGGAAGAGGTCCTCGTACTGCACATACGAACGGTTCTGCACGAAGAATGTGCCGATGACGTGGCCATCGTCGCCATAAATCTCGGTTGCAAGGTTGCTCTTCGGGTTCTCCAACTCCTCGAACGAGGGCATACGACCAAACACACCAAAAGCAGCCAAGGCGAGCATCATGAAGAGCATCGCCACGGGAGTCATTACCGCAAGCCACATAAGCTTGATGACTCTCTGCTTATCGCTGAAAAAACGCTTAATATCCATCTTTTATATCTTACACAAAGTAAACGGACAAAGATACGAATTTATTTTGATATTCTAAAACGGCAACTCCATACCTGCCGAGAAATATAGTCCTCCCTCGCTGGGATAGTAGAGCGAGAGCTTGAACGCCGTTGTCGCCGAGGCGGGTTGGCTGAATAGATTTACATCGAAAATCAAATCTCCACCCCACGCATTTATGCTGTGCCTCTCCCTACTCAAAGAGCCATCTTCGAGGAAGAGCTGACGCTCAAACTGCGCGTAGTCGAAGCCCGCGTTGAGGCGTATGCGCTTGAAATATATCAAGCCTCGTATTCCGCCATCGGGATACCATATCGGTAGTTGGTAGTTCGCCGAGCCAGCAATGTAGTTGTGGTTGGTAATCTGTGTAGAGTTAAATCCGCGCGGCACCAAACGGGTGGATTTGAACGAGAGAGCCGAGAGCGCATCGTTGCTCTCGAAGCCACCTATCGTATTCTGGTAGGCCAACGCCAGCGTGAGGCTATTGTGGCGAGCAAATCCCGGGGTGTAGACCTTGGCGTAGAGTGCCAGCAGGTCGCTGAATGCTCCGCTTGCAGGGTTTATGGCGTATGTGGCCGATGCAACCACGCCCCACGGTGGTGCGAAGTCGCGGTGTGCCTGACGCACTAAATCCTGAAATCCGAGCGAGAACGAGGTGAGGTGAATACCCTTCTTGTAGCCAATGGTTGCCACATTGCTTATGCCGCCATCGTCAAACGAGAGCTTTCCTATGTTGGCCACCAAGCCGTTCGAGTACTCCCAGCCAGCCGAGGCGATAAGGTAGCGCGTGTGGTAGCCACGCTGAAACAGGAACGGGAATTGAATATTTGCACCTACGGAGTAGAATTTGCCCTGTGAGGGTGCCTCGGGGAGCTCTATCTCGTGCTTCTCGGGGTTGTAGACATAAATCGGGTAGATGTTCTGTCGTCCGCCATACGAGGCGTTGAAACTTATCGTGGGGCCCAAGCCGTAGTAGCGCAGCGAGGTCTTGAACAGATGCCCCGACGAGAAGTTGTAGCCATAAGTGAGAAATCCCTGCATCGACGAGAGCAGGTTCTGAGTCATCACCGTAGCGCCGAGATTTATATCTATCGCGCCATTCTCGCTCAAATCAAATGGATTGTACGAGAGGGGTGCCCAGCTGTGTATGTTAAAGAGTCTTAACCCCTTGCGGTAGCGGCGAATATTCGTTGCCGAGTGCGTGAGTGTCGAGTCGGGCTCTGATATCTTCACCGTGTCGAGATTTATTATACCCCAGCTTTTGCGTGGCGGATTGACCACATCATTGGGCAGTGCAGAGTACTCCACCTCGCGCCAAATCTTATCCTCGCGCTGTGCCGTGGGGTGGTAACCCAGCGAGTCGTAGGTGGTCAGTACTATGTTGCCATCGCCCGTGGGTGCGGCATCGAATGAGCCGTATGCAGACTCTGTTATTTGGTACTCGCGGCCTGTGGCCAAGTCGTAGCAGTGTATCTCATCGCGACCCGATTTTATTGAGCCGAAGTATAGCTTGCCATCCAGAGCGCGCAGCTTGCTGAGCGTGATGTAGGCGGGCTTGGTGAGTTGCGTAAGCTCCTTTTCGGGCGAGATGCGCGAAATCCACATACCCTCGTCACCCGTAAGGATGCAGTAGTGGCAGCGCGTCTTGTTATCCCACGCCAGCGAGTGTACCTCCTGACCGAAGGGTAGTGAGAAAGAGAATATCTTGCCATCGCAATACTCGTGATGCAGGGTGTAGATACCATCTGCCGAGTACTCCGCCCACGCGAGGCCACCCTCATCGTCGGGTGTGGGGTAGAGTATATTTCTTCCACCCATCAGGCGTGTGCGAGGACGCTTCTTGTCGAGGTCGAGATAACATAGTGTCGAGGTAACCTTCTGCGCAAACATCGTACTACGGCGATACTCGGTCCACCATACACGGTTGTTTATCTCGTCGTAGGATAGGCGCGTGGCCACCGTGCCTGTGTAGCAGAGCGTACGCTCCTCGCCCGTAGAGGTGTCGAGAGCCACGATGCGTGAGGGCTTGTCCAAATCGCTCTTGAACATAATCATCTGCCCATCGACAAACAGCGGACTCGAATAGGTCGTGTAGCTTCTCATCGGAGGCGTTGCGAGGCGTGTGGCGCTATCTTCGGGTGAGGGTGTCTGACTCCAATAGTCGGTCAGCGAGTTGAATGTCGAGATGAATAGACGCTTCGGCGTAAGGTCAAAGAGTTTTTTCATACGCCACCCTGCCGAGACTACTGTCCACGGTCTGCGTGGGCCGTATGCCGCCATATCGTTGGCCATAACGCGTCCCGTGAGTTCGTTACCGTGCGCCACCAGCTGGTAGCCCAACTGATAGTGGTCAGGGATAAAATCTTTGTACGAGCCGCAAAAGAATTTGTCGATGTTTCTGTATTTGCCCACGATGTCGCCCATCGCGCGGTATTCGAGCGTGAAGCGCGGTTGCTTACCTCGGCCATAAGATGAGGCCTCGGTCTCGCTCATCGTAGCATCTCCCTCCATCATCCACAGCGGCATAAATAGCAATCCGATGGTGGAGCTCTGCTGGCCTAATAGGTAGCTCAGGAACTTCACCACGCCCACATTCAGGTTGTTGTACTGCGTGGCGTGGCGATACTCGTGTGCCACGAGTTGCTTTATCCACGGCATAGAGTAGCCGTCGATGGCGGGTGAGGAGAGGAACTCCACGCGCTTGGGTAGCCACATCACTAGACCGTTCGATGCCATATTCTCGGGGTGAACGACAAACGGAAGGTCGAGTGGCGGCAGCGTGAAGCCGTAGTCGATGTAGGGGCGCATACGGTCTGTAAAGTAGAGCGTGGTAAGACCTATGCGCGAGGCGTGGGTGGGGTAGATTACATTTGTATTCTCGCCCTTGGCCTGCATCCAACGAAAATGCGCAGGGTCGGCTCCCCAACTATAATATTGGGCGCTGGCAATCTGGCACGCCACAATGGCTGCCACGGTGAGTAACACTCTGCGTATCGTGGTGTAGGTCGCTCTCATCGGTCTAATTTCCCGCTTTCTTACACTTATATCCAGCCTGCGTGAGCAGGTCTACTACGCGGTCGCGGTGGTCGCCCTGCACGATTATCTCGCCATCTTTGGCCGAGCCGCCCACGCCGCACTTGCTTTTGAGCATACGGCCCAACTCCTGCAAGTCGGACTCCGTACCCACAAAACCCTTGACCAGCGTCACAGTCTTGCCGCCGCGATGCTTGCGGTCGAGCCATACGCGCAGGTTCTGCTGCTGAGGTGGCAGGGTAGCCTGCTCCTCGACCTGCTCGGTGGTGTATTCAAAGTTGGGATTGGTCGAATAGACCATACCCAAACGCTCTTTCCAGTCAGACATAATAAAATACGATATATTGTTTGGTGCAAAGTTACGATTTTATTATATTTACAACAAATTATGAAACGAGCAACAATCGAAAAGTTGAAATATGAGGCCTCTTTGCGCGAGAGTCGTGAGCCGCAGCCCTGTATGCCTGTGGCGGTGGACGATGGGCGCCGACTGGTCAGAGTATTTGTCGAGGGCTACGAAGATGTGGCCTTCTGGCGCGCTATTTTCGACCATTTCGATAATCCCTACCTCCGTTTTGAGATTTCGGTGCCCAACCGCGAGGACCTGCCCAAGGGCAAGAAGGTGCTGATGTCGATGATTCCGCACTCTAACGAGGAGTTGCTCTTGTGTGTGGATTCCGACTTCGACTACCTCTTTGGCGATGCGACCGAGCAGTCACGCGAGATTAACGAGGCGGAGTTTATGTTCCACACCTACACCTACGCCACCGAGAATTATCTCTGCTACGCCCCCTCACTGCACAATGTCTGCGTGAAGGCCACCAAGAACGACTGTCATATATTTGACTTTGTGAGTTTTATGGCCGAGTACTCGCGCGTGATTTATCCTATATTTCTGTGGTATGCCTATTCGGCACAGCTCTCCTACGAGTCGGTTTTCACGCTTCAAGAGTTTAAAAATACGGTGCGTCTGGGTTATCTGGAAGTGGAGTGCAACGGAGCCGACACGCTGGCGTGGCTCGGCCGTCAGGTGCAGCGCAAACTGCACCGCTTGGAGGACGAGCACCCCGATATGCGTGATGAGATAGCCGCCTTTGGCGAGTACCTGCGCACGAAGGGCGTGGAGCCCGAAAATACCTATCTCTATATGCACGGCCACACGCTGATGGATAATGTGGTGATGCCGATGCTCAGCTCCGTGTGCGATAAGTTACGACAGATGTCGGTGGCTAAGATTAACTCCTCGAAGAAGCAGGGACTCTCGCTCAAAAACGAGATGAGCAACTATATGAACACCTTGCGTTCGATACGCGATGTGTTGCTCGACAACGAGAACTACACCACCTGCGAGCTATATGCTAAGTTGCGCGAAGATATACAGCGTTATTTGGAGAATACAATCCGCAAGATGCAGGCGGAGCACGATGGCGTGAAAATTAAAAATCAATAATCAATAATATGCGTATTGTTATCACTTTTCTATTAGCACTACTCTTTGCCTCGAACGCTTCTGCTCAGCAGATTGCCTTTGCTGCGCAGCGCGAGGCGTGGCTCACGAAGGCGGCGGAGGCTATGCCCGTGTTGCAGGAGTCTGTAATCAAGCCTAAGGCTATTGTGCGTAGCGTTGCCGACGAGGCTGCCTTTCAGGGGTGGCGTATGGAGCAGAGCGAGCCGATAGAGGCTCTCTACTCCTCTTCACTCAAAGAGCGCGGGGAGGTTATCCTCGACTTGGGCGACCACTATACGGGTTACTTCTCGATGAAGCTCAACCATACGGGTCTGCCTGCCGATGCGCCTATTCGTCTGCGACTGACCTTTGGCGAGGTGCCTGCCGAACTGAATACCCCCTTTGAGCCATACACGGGAAGCCTGAGCCGTGCGTGGTTGCAGGACGAGGTGGTGACAGTGATGCGTCTGCCCGAGGTGGTTACCATCGAGCGCCGCTTGGCGTGCCGTTATGTGAAGATTGAGGTGCTGGCGACATCGTACTACGACTTCAAGATTGACGATGTCTCGTTCCGAGCACTTACCTCGGCACACGGCAAGGTGGCGGAGCTTGCACCCACGACCGACCCGATGATTCGCAAGATAAATGAGATAGGCTTGAAGACCCTTGCCGAGTGTATGCAGACCGTATATGAAGATGGCCCGAAGCGCGACCAGCGTCTGTGGATTGGCGACCTCTACTTGGAGGCGTTGGCCAATGCCTATTCGTATAAAAATCACGACCTTACCAAGCGTTGCCTCTATCTGCTGGCGGGCCTTGCCGACGAGGAGGGCTTCCTGCACGCTACGGTCTACGAGTTGCCCAAGCCTGAGCCGCAGACCAACCAGCATACGATGGATTACAGCCTGTTGTATGGCGTGGCGTTGTTGGAGTATTTCAAGGAGACGGGCGACCGTACTACGGCCGAGGAGTTGTGGCCCGTGGTGAAGTATCAGATTGAGTTTGCCCGCACATATCTCAAAGATTGGGTCTACGATGTCGATAAGCAGCCCTCGTGGTGGCTGGTCTTCGATTGGAAAGATGATTTGAACCGCGCTGCACCCATTCAGGGTCTTATGACCTTTGCCATAGACAAGAGCTATGAGCTGGCCTCACTGCTTGGCCGCGAGGCAGAGGTTAAGGAGTGGCCCTCGGTGGTGAAGTCTATGCGCAAGGCATCGCGCGCAAAGTTCTATGACAAGTCGCGTGGAGTGATACTCTCGGGCGCTGATAATCAGGTATCTTACCTCTCGCAGGTGTGGATGATTCTTTCGGAAACACTTACGCAGAAGGAGGGTGTGCGCGCCTTGGAGTATGTCCTGAATAACAGCTCGACCTGCTACCCCGGCTCGCCCTACGCCTACCACTACCTTATCGAGGCGATGCTAAAATGCGGTATGAATGAGCGTGCCCGCAATCTGCTAATCTCTTATTGGGGAGGTATGATAGACAAGGGTGCCGACACATTCTGGGAGGTGTATGACCCTAACGATGACAAGAAGTCGCCCTATGGCTTCCACCCCATCAATAGCTACTGCCACGCGTGGAGCTGCACCCCCGTGTACTTTATAAATAAGTATGCCGATATTTTCCAGCGATAATCACTGCGAGGGATATGAAAACCACATAAATACAAATTTGTGCAGAAAGATATACTAAAAGTGCACCTGCGTGCGTTATGTAATTGTATAAAATTTGCAGATAGAATATTGTTGAATTAAAGGAAGAGAGAATTTATGAGAAAGTTATTTTTAATTGCAGCAGTAGTTTTTATGTCACTCGGTGTGGCGTGTGCGAATGCTGATGACCGTCCCATCACTGTGGATAACTTGCCCCAGAAGGCGCAGCAGTTTATCAAGAAGTATTTCCCGCAGGTTGGCATCACCTATGCCACCGAGGACAGGGATATCGTATCGAAGGATTACGAAGTGATGTTTGCCGATGGCTCAAAGGTCGATTTTGCTGCCGATGGCGAGTGGACAAGCATTGAGTGCAAGGGTAAGGCCGTGCCTTCGGATATTGTTCCTCAGCAGATAAACGATTATATTAAGCAGAACTATCCCGATGCGCAGATTCGCAAGATAGACCGCGACCGCAACGACTACGAGGTGTCGCTCTCAAACCGCTTGGAGCTGACCTTCAATAAGAGTTTTAAGTTGATTGAGATTGACGATTAAATCAACCAACTCCTACAAAAGAAATGAGGATGCTAACAAACTTTGTTAGACATCCTCTTTTTTTACATCGGCTGGCGCTCGTAGGCATCTATCATCGAGCCTCGTGTGCGATTTATAATCCTTACCCCTTCGCTGCGGGCCCAATCGCGCAGCACCTCGTGCCCGCGGAATAGCTCGGCCGTCTCGGCCAAATACTCCGCCATCGTGTAGGGGCGCGGAGGATTTGTTGCGTTGTAATATATCGGGCGGGGAGCTTGTGGCGTGGTGTCGTAGTAGTGGCTCTGCGTGCGGCAGAGGCGGTTCTCGTCATCTACACACAGACCATCGAGTAGGGTGTGGTCCACGCCGTACAGTTCTATCGACTTGTAACCCAAGAGTATTCCAATAAACTCGCCATTCTGCACCACCGTGCCAAAGTTTCCCGAGCCTAAGCCTCGGCGATAGCACCAGAACTCCACGCTGCGGAAGCCGTGAAAAACCGTCGAGTGGAACGGCACGATGCGGATATGAGGGTTGACATTGATGGCTGCGCTGTAATCGAAATGCTCGGGGTTGTAATACTGCACATAGAGCGTCATAGGCCAGCTAACACGCTCGGCAAGAGCCTTGTATAACGACTCCACGCGCTCCGAGCGACCTGCCGCACGGAAAAACATCGGGTCGGAGATGATGTAGTATTTGGGCTTCACCACCTCAAACTCCTCGCTCAGCGCAAAGAAGTTCACCGCCATCATATCCACCTCTTCCCACTCCTTGTGCTCGATGAGTTGGGGCAGCTGCTCGCCAAGCGATGGTCCATTGCCAAGAATGGCCAAGCGGCGCGAGGGGCACATCTCGTTGGCACCAGCGCGTGATATATGGTTGCGAAAATCCTCCTTCGCTGCCATCGTAGCAAAGAACAGAATTGTATCGAATGTGTTTTGCAGTGCTGCAATTATTTTCTCAGTTAGGCGCATAGCATACTATTTTCCTCTATTGCAAAATTAATCAAATATCGTTACATTTGCAATATATGGCAACGGCAAGCAACATATCAGTAATCATTCCCCTCTATAACAAGGTCGCAGAAATTGAACTCACGCTGCGTTCTGTGCTCTCGCAGAGCCTTTCGCCACGCGAGATAATCATCGTTGACGATGGCTCAACGGACGGGAGTGCCGAGGTCGTTGAACGATTGGCAAGCCCTCTGGTACGCCTTATTCGTCAGCAGAATATGGGTGTGAGTGCCGCCCGCAACAGGGCTATGCAAGAGGCTACGGGAGAATGGGTCGCGCTGCTCGATGGTGACGATATGTGGTGTCCCGACTACCTCGCAACCGTGGCCACGATGATAGAGCGCTGGCCCGGGTGCGGAGCCTACGGCACAGGCTTTTTTATTGACGATGGTGAACGAATGGTCGAGGCTGCTTATTGCCAGAGTGAGGGCATTGTCGATTTCTTCAAGGAGTCTATGACGCGTTATGTGCTTATCCCCTCGGCTACAACCCTGCGCCGTGAGCTGGCGTTGCAGCTGGGAGGCTTTCCCGAGGGTATGCGTATGGGCGAGGACCAATTTCTGTGGACTAAGATTGCCCGCGTGGCCGATGTGGCCTTTATGCCCCGACCGAAGATTATATACTCGCGTGCGGCAACAAATCGCTCGGCAGCCATCTATCGCCCCGAGCAGACCGAGTTTTCGTTTGAGCAGTTGTATGAGCCTGAGCGTAAGGATTTAAGCAACGAATATATCGCCCGCGTAGCGTTGGGCAAGGCTCTTATTGATAGTTCGCGCGGTGGCACCGAGGCGGCACGCCGTGCATTGGAATTCTTCTCGTATAACACTATGTCGCACCGCATCGAGCGCAAGGTGCGCGTGCTGAACTCCCTGCCACGCTTTACGCGCAGGTGGGTGCTGTGGTTATACAATACTTTGGCATGGATTATTGCCCGCAAGGGATTATAGATTAGTCACGACCTCTTATACATCCTAAGATATACAACACCGCAACCACACCTACCACAGCAAGGCAAATCTTGGCGTTGCGGATAAATACCAGTGTGAAGATATAGATAAAGATGGCACCAACGATGAGTGTCGACCACGAAAATCCCTCCCATTTGCGATATTTTCGGGGCTGGGTGTCTACACCTCGTTCCGAGATTCTCACGCCCACAAGTCCGCGCTCGTGGCGACGGTTCCCCTTGAAGTGTATGGCCGCCAAGTAGTGGTGTTTTTCGGGGCAGTCGGCATCGTAGAGCGTGTGTATGCCCACCGCGCGCTCCTCGCACCACTCGCCAGCCTGCATCATCCATCGGTCGCGGTTCTCGCCCGTGCGGGTGTATATGCCGTAGCCGTGTCGCAGACCCTCCTCGTCCACCTGACCGATGTAATATCCCTCGTCATACTCCTTGAACGATAGCGACTCCTTGCGCTCGGCTACTTCGTCCAAGTTCGAGAGCAACAGCTCCTTGAAGTCGGCACGCAAATCCCACCCCCAGTCGCGCAGCTTACGCGCCACGAGGTTGCGATACCAATCCACTTCGGCTATTGCTCCCGCTCTGTTCATAGTTATCTAACCTGCTCGAAAGCGGCATCCTCCTCGCCTGTGAAACGATACAGACGAATTGTGCTGCCCTGACCAGCCTCAATCTTATAGTTGTGCGAGAGGTAGAAGTAACCCTCGCCTAGTGAACACATACCCGTAGAGCCTACGCCCCAGTCCCAGCCGCGAATCTCGCCCTGCTGCTTGCCTGCGGCCTTCAACGCCACAACCTTTGCCTTGCCGATGTAGGGAACACCCTCCAACGCCTGCTTCACGGGGCGTGCTGCGCCATCGGCTGCGAAGAATGTGTAGTTGGGGTAGTTCTTCTTGCTGCCCTTATATACTGCCATCATCCACGAGTGCGAAGCGGCATCATAGTCGAGGTTCTGCACACCATAGGTGGTGTTACCCGTCTTTACGAAGTACTCGCCTGCGGGCTTGGCAGGGCCCTGCTGGTGCATATTATCCTGCGAGAGCGAACGCTCGTACTTGCTCCACTTGCTGACATCGTACTGCAACAACACCTGATAGTCGTTATCCGAGCGCTCGGTGTCGCCATACACGCCATAGCCTACCGTAAGATACTGCTTGCCGCCCTTCTTGCCAAACTTAGGGCCGAAGGTCACGCCATCAATACCGCTACATCCCAGGCGGTGCTTGTGTGTCTCGCCATCAACTACAACCTCAGCGAGATAATCCTCCAACACAGTGGGGAGGTACACCGTAGTCATAATGCCATCCTTCTCGGCGTCCATACCCTCACGGGTAATCTTATCCACATCGAAGATAGCGATGTAGAAGGCGTTATCCAGCTGTCGTGAGCTTCTCTCCATACGCAAGATACCCTTTCCTATGGCATCGTTCTTATACTCCAAAGAGCCATACAGACGACCATCGGCATCGTTGAAATCCAAGTCACCCAAGTGGCCGAGCAATCCCGTTACGGTGCCCACGATATTACCCTGCATATCGGTCTTGATAAGCATCGTGGTGTATGAGTAGTAGATATATTTCTGCTCGGTGTCTACCGCTATGCCCTGAATGTGGCCAGCCTTGTAGGGGCCCGACTCGATGGTGCGGGGTAGCGATGCTGGATTTTGTGCCGAGATGGTGGTTGAGAAAACAAGGGCTACAAACATAGCCGCGAGAGAGTATAGGCGTTTCATTGTGTTTTAGTTTTAGTTACTTTCTGCGAAGATACAAATTTTTGGCGAGATTAACCACTCTACTTCAACAAAAATGAGGGCACTAACCTGTTGTTAGATACCCTCATTGTCGTTTATAGAACTTATCTCTACTGAGCACCGAGCTTAGCCTTTACCTCGGGAGTGATGTCCTTCACCTGTGACTCGTCGAAGTAAACCATTGAGCCTGTCTCCATAATCACAGCGTAACCGCCAGCCTTAGCAACCTCGCTGATAGCCTCGTTAGCCTTCTTGATGATGGGCTCCATCAACTCCTGCTCCTTCTTCTGCAACTCCTGCTGTGCAATCTGGTTGAACTCCTGCAAACGAGTGTTCAAGTCGTTGAGCTCCTTCTCTTTGAGCTGGCGAACAGCGTCAGTCATTGTCTCTGCGCCCTTCTGATACTCCTGCAACTTGTTGTTCATCTCAACCTGAATAGTCTCAGCCTGAGCCTGCAAGTCCTTAGCCAAGGTCTCAATCTGTGTCTGAGCCTGCTTGAACTCAGCCATATTAATAACAACATCCTGTGAACTGATGCGGCCAATCTTCTGTGCGAAGAGTGATGTAGAGAACATCACGCATACAACCGCAAGGGTTAGTTTCAATACTTTTTTCATAATTTTTTATGTGTGTAATTTATTGTGTTTTCTATTTCAAAATAGCTATAATCTCGTCAGTGTGGTCGGCACGCTCCGAGTAGTAGAGCATCGTAGCATTCTGCGAGATGTCGATAATCATATCGTAGCCCTTCTGCTTGGCGTACTTCTCGATAGCATCGAATACCATCTTCTGCACGGGCTGTATTAGCTCCAAGCGCTTGCGCATCAACTCGCCATCGGTGCCAAAGATTGACTCCTGAAACTCCTGCGCCTCCTTCTCCAATTTGAGGATATTCTCCTCGTTGGCCTGCTGCGATGCGGCCGAGAGTTGCGCACGACGAGCCATATAGGCGTTGTAGATGTTCTCTACCTGCTCGAACTTGGCATCTACCTGCTTCTGGTATTCGTTAGCCATTTGGTCGAGCTGAGTGATGGCCTCGTTGTATTGGTTGATTGACTTAAAAATCTTTTCGCTATTCACCACAGCGTAGTTCTGTGCCGAGGCGATGGCCGCACCCAATACAAGCGCGAGTGTTAAAATCAATCGTTTCATAGTCATCGTGTTTTTAGTTATAACTTATTATATATAAGTATATCTCTCAAATACTCTGCCACGCGGGAGCGCTCGATTAGAACGACTTACCCATCGTAAAGTGGAAGTGGCTACCGCTTCGCTTCGAATCGTTCATCGGAGAGTCGAATCCCCAACCCCAGTCGATACCGAGTAGACCGACGATAGGCAAGTAGAGTCGTACACCGACACCGGCCGAACGCTTAATCTTGAAGGGCGAGAACTCTCTCCACGAGTTAAAACCGCTACCACCTTCGAGGAATGCAAGAGCAAATACCTGTGATGAGGGCTTCAAGATAATAGGATAACGCAACTCCATAGTGTATTTATTGTATGCCACCGAATAATTTCCATTCACGGGGTCGAGCGCACCATCCTCATAACCGCGCAAACCGATGATGTCCACACCGTAGATTGTGTAACCGCTCATACCGTCACCACCGACCTCGAAGCGCTCGAAGGGAGATACCTTATTCTTATTATAGTGACCCAAGAAACCCATCTCGGCAGCTGCCATAATCACCAACTTGTCGTCGCGTGTAACAGCTTGGAACCAACGGCCCTTGAACAACCAGCGGTGGTACTCAATCCACTTGTAACGAGTCTGCTCCGATAGAGTCTCGTCGCTGTAATCAATCTTATCCCAGAGCGAGTAGGGAGGTGTTACAGCCAATGTAGCCGAGAACTCCGAACCACTACGCGGGTAGATGGGCTGGTCGATTGTCGAGCGAGCGAACGAAGCCTTGATTGAGATATCGTTTGCCGAACCGTTCGACATAATAAAGTAGCTCCAATCCTTCAACGCATAACGGCGATACTGTGCCTCCACATAGAGTGTAAAGTTGGGGTCGGGCCACGAGAGACGCTTACCCAAACCTGCGGCGATACCGAGCGTACGGAAGTGCATTGTTGCATCCTGCCAGATGTAGTATGCATCGTTCTGCTCAGACCAGTGTGCCGAGAAGGTGAATGAGTTGGGCTTGCGACCACCAACCCACGGGTCGGTGAAGCTTACAGCCAACGCCTTATAGTATGTACCGTTTGTCTGTCCCGATACAGAGAACTTCTGGTTCTGACCTCCCGGGTAGGGTGTCCACGCGCCCTTCTTGAAGAAGTTGCGAGTCGAGAGGTTGTTCAGCGTGATACCTACCGAACCTACGAACGAACCTGAACCCCAACCACCAGCAATATTAAACTGGTCGCTGGCCTGCTCTGCCAAGGGGAAGTTTACATCTACCAACTCGTCGCTGATGGGCTGAATGTCGGGCTGCAAATTCTCGGGGTCGAAGTGTCCCATACCAGTAAGCTGACGCATAGAGTACATCAACAGCTGACGGTTGTAGAGCGAACCCGGGAATACTGTAAGCTCACGACGGATAACCTCGTCATTTACACGGTTATTACCCGAGATACCTACCTCGTTTACGGTAAATGGCTTACCCTCGAAAATCTTAATCTCCATATCGATGGTATCCTTTGCCACAACAACCTCCGTAGGCTCAATCTGTGACATCAAATAACCATTATTCTGATAGATGCTCGATACCGACATCTCCTCGGGGTTGGCCTCGCGACCAATACCCAAGCGCTTGTGCATAGACTTCTTGTCGTATACATCGCCCTTCTTCACGCCGAACATATTGTTCAACAAATCGGTGTCGTAAACCGAGTTACCAATCCACTTCACATTGCGGATATAGAACTTATCACCCTCGGTAAGATTCAGATGGATACCGATACGCTTCTCGTTTATGTCGTAGATTGAATCCGAAAGGATTGTAGCGTTACGATAACCGCGTGAGTTATAGAACTCGATAAGCAGGTTCTTATCCTCCTTGTAGTCCTCCTCTTTGAGCTTAGTATTTCTGAAAATATTAGCCGACTTCTGGTGTGTCTTCTTGAAGGCACGGCGCAGACGCTTCTCGGGGAACTCCTTATTACCAGAGAATGTGATGGCACCTACGCGTACACGCTCCTTGCGGTCGATGTGGAAGGTTACATTCACAGCGTTCTCCATCTTGGGGTCGTTCTCCACTTCGGTCTTAACCTCCACATTGCGGAAACCCTTCTCCGAAAACTCCTCGCGCAACAGACGCTCGTTACGGTCGATAACATAATCCGAGAGCTCGGTACCACGACGCAATTTGAGTTTCTCGGCCAAATCCTTCTGCTTACCACGGCCTACGCCCTCGCCAACGAAGTCCCAGTTGTAGACACGCGGACGCTCCTTGATGAAGAGCTCGATGTCGAGGCTGTCCCCCTCGATGGTAGCACCCACCTTTACATCCGAGAAGTAACGCTGACCCCACAGACGAGTGATAGCGTTTGAGATAAAGGTACTTGGCAAGTAGATAGTATCACCCGGAATAAGACCCGATGTGTTGCGGATAAGTGTCTCGTTCATATGCTTAGCGCCGTGTACATTCACATTGCGAATGTAGTAGAGCTTGGGCGTAGTATTGGCGTTCATCATAGGAACGCTATCGTCGAAGACAACCTCGGGCTTAGCCTCCTTCTCAGGCTCGGCTGCACTCTTTGTCTCCTCGCTCTTGGTACTCTGCTCCTCTTTGTCGGCAACCTCCTCGTCGGCCTGCTCGTTTGCATCGGCCTTCTTGTCGGATTTTTGGGTCTGCTCGGTCTTGGCTTTGCGCTCCTTCTTTGTCTTCTGGGCTGTTGCGGGCAATACACCCATAAGCAGCGCCGCCACCATAACGAATATTGTCTTACTTATGTATCTCATTGTATATCAACAAATATCATTTACTTTACTAATCCGTATCGTCTATCTCTTGCGTTGTATGCCTCGATAGCTTTTCTCAGCTCCTCCTCGCCGAAGTCGGGCCACAGCGTGTCGGTGAAGTAGAACTCGGCGTATGACGCCTGCCACATCAAAAAGTTGCTCAGGCGGTACTCTCCGCTGGTGCGGACGATAAGGTCGGGGTCGGGCATTGCGGCCGTATAGAGCGACTCGCTGATGGTCTGCTCGGTGATAGCCTCCGCTGCCAACTCGCCTGCCTGCACACGACGGGCAATATTCTGCATTGCAATTGTCAGCTCGTTGCGTGACGAGTAGTTGAGCGCCAACACAAGAGTCATATTGCAACCCTCGGTGGTGATGTTCTCAATGCGGTCGATAGCCTCGCGCACCGATGCCGAAAAGCGGCTACGCTCACCGATAACCTGTGTGCGTATTCCGTTGTCGCGCAACTCGAGGGCATTCATCTCTACTCCTTTGCAAACCAAATCCATCAACGCATCCACCTCGGCCTGGGGGCGACCCCAGTTCTCGGTTGAGAAGGCGTAGACGGTAAGCCACTTAACACCCATCTGTGCAGCGGCCATAACGGTCTGCTTCAACGCCATCATACCAGCAAAATGACCCTCGCTGCGCTCTTTGCCGCGCTGCTTGGCCCATCGTCCGTTGCCGTCCATAATGATGGCTATATGTTGTGGTATAACACTAAGTTGGTTCATATAACTTGCAAATGTAGATAAATTTACTCGGAAATTAAAGAATTTTCGAGTTTTTATCTATAAATAGGTCTCTGTAACGCTATTTTGTCCCTGTTTTTGTCAATTTTCGAGGGTTAGTTGCGTATATCCACATCCCACATCATCTTACAATGTAACGCTTCGTAAAATGATATATTGTGTGGCGTAGCCAATAAAATCTGCTCTTTGGCGCGACGAATGGTGATGTGTGTGCCGTCGCAAATGTGGTAGGTGCGGTTGTCAACCGAGAGCATAGCCTGCCCGTTGCGTGAGTGTATTGTAAGCTCGATGGTGGCCGTGTCGGGCACCACCACGGGGCGCATACCAAAGCCGTGCGGAGCAAGTGGAGTGAGCAACAGACAACCACATTCGGGCGCCACGATTGGACCTCCTGCGCTGAGCGAGTAGGCTGTTGAGCCTGTGGGTGTTGAGACGATTACTCCGTCGCCGTTGTACTGAGCCACGGTCTGCTGGTTTACGCTCGCCTCGACCTTTATCATCGTTGCCTCCAAGCGGTGTGCCGCCACCTCGTTCAGAGCCGTGATTGATTCGGCCTCGTCAAAACCTTCTATTTCGAGCATCGTGCGGGGGTGGAGGTGGAGATTGTGGTTGGCGATATCCTCGAAGAGAGCCTCCACGCCGTCGCGTGTGGCCGAAGTGAGAAATCCCAAATGGCCGAAGTTGATGGCTGCCACGGGGATAGACTTGTCGCTCAGACGGTGTATGCCTTCGAGCAGTGTTCCGTCACCGCCACAACACACCATCACCGTGTCGGCGGGTTGTTGGCCGATGGTCGTGTCGTATATCTTCGAGGGCTCGATGGCTATGTCGAACTTCTGCTCGATAACCTCGGCAAACTCTCTGTTTATTGCATAATCGAAGCCGTAACGCTCGAAGAGAGACCACAATTTTGTGATGTCGCTCCTATCGAGTGCTACCTGCGCACGGGAAAAAAGTAATATTTTGGTGCTCATATCGAAAAAAATGAGTAACTTTACATCGCCAAGGCGATGTAATCGGGGCAGGAGGCTCTCTCAGAGCACATTTTGCCGCGAATTATATCGACCTATAAGTGGCGTATTATTATGCAAATATAACTATTTTATGACAAAACTGAGTGTTAATGTAAATAAGATTGCCGTATTGCGTAATTCGCGTGGCGGCGATGTGCCCAATGTTGTGCGCACGGCTCTGGATATTGAGCGTTTTGGTTCGGAGGGTATCACCGTTCATCCGCGTCCCGATGCTCGCCATATCCGCTATCAGGATGTGAGAGATTTGAAGGCGGTAATCTCAACAGAACTCAACATCGAGGGTAACCCCATTCCCTCGTTCATCGACCTTGTGATGGAGGTGCGCCCCGCGCAGGTGACACTTGTGCCCGATGCTGAGGATGCCATCACCTCGAACGCTGGCTGGGATACCATTCGCAACCGCGAGTATCTGAAAGATATATGTTCGCGCTTCAACGATGCGGGCATTCGTACATCAATCTTCGTAGACCCCGTTGTGGAGATGGTAGAGGCTGCTAAGGAGTGTGAGGCACAGCGTGTTGAGCTCTACACCGAGGCTTTTGCCGCAGGCTACAAGGCAGACCGCGATGCGGCCATCGCGCCCTATGTCGAGGCGGCTGAGTCTGCTCGCCGTGTAGGCTTGGGATTGAATGCTGGCCACGACCTCAGCTTGGAGAATCTGACATATTTCGCCGAGCGTATTCCGTGGTGCGACGAGGTCTCTATCGGCCACGCCTTGATTGCCGATGCACTCTACTTCGGCTTGGAGAATACGGTGCAGTTGTATCAGCGTTGTTTGGCTTCAACAAAGTAATATAACTCCCAATGGAAGAGAATATTAAGGCTCTCGAAAACCCCGTATTTCGCAAGATATCTGCCATCGTCGACCGCCTCGGTGTGGAGGCTTATGTGGTGGGCGGATATGTGCGCGACTACTACCTGCGTCGCCCCTCGACCGATATAGATGTTGTGGTGGTGGGCAGCGGTATTGAGGTTGCCGAGGCGTTAGGCCGCGAGGTGAAGGGTAAGGTGTCGGTCTTCAAGACCTTCGGCACGGCTATGGTGCGTGCCCACGGCACAGAGGTGGAGTTTGTCGGTGCGCGTAAGGAGTCCTACACCCACGACTCGCGCAAGCCGCAAGTCGAGCCGGGAACATTGGAGGATGACCAGCGTCGTCGCGACTTTACCATCAACGCTATGGCGTGGTGCCTCAATGGCGACTGCTTTGGTGAGTTGGTTGATCCGTTTGAGGGTATGTTCGACTTGGAGGATTGCATCATTCGCACGCCGTGCGACCCCGATATAACCTTCTCGGACGATCCACTGCGTATGATGCGTGCGGTGCGTTTTGCTACGCAGCTGGGCTTCGACATTGAGGAGGAGACCTTCGATGCTATCGCGCGCAACAAGGAGCGTATAAAGATTGTATCGAAGGAGCGTATTATGGTGGAGCTGAACAAGATAGTTCTCTCGCCCGTGCCCTCTATCGGCTTCGACTTGTTGCAGATGACAGGCTTGTTGGAACTGATTTTCCCCGAGATGCAGCGCCTGTGCGGTGTGGAGAGGGTGGGTAATCACGCCCATAAAGATAACTTCCGACACACGCTCAAAGTGCTGGATAATGTGGCACGCAAGAGCGACGATTTGTGGCTGCGCTGGGCCGCTGTTCTGCACGATATTGCTAAGCCGCTGACCAAGGCCTATGACCGCAAAATTGGCTGGACATTCCACCAGCACGAGGTTGTCGGCTCGAAGATGGTACGCGATATTTTCCGCCGCCTGAAACTGCCGATGAACGAGCATATGAAGTTTGTGCAGAAGTTGGTCTACCTGCATCTGCGTCCTATCATTCTCTCGGAGGATATGGTTACCGACTCGGCTGTGCGCCGTCTGCTCTTTGAGGCGGGTGACGATGTTGAGGCCTTGATGACCCTCTGCGAGGCCGACATCACATCGGGCATCGATGCCAAGGTGAAGCGTTACCTTGCTAACTTTGAGTTGGTGCGCCACAAGATGAAGGATTTGGAGGAGCGCGACAGGGTGCGTAACTTCCAGCCGCCAATCACGGGCGATATTATTATGAAGTGCTACAACCTGCAACCCTGCTTCGCCATTGGCGAAATTAAGGAGGTGATAAAGAATGCCATTCTCGATGGTGAGATTCGTAACGACTACGCCGAGGCATACGCCCTGATGGAGCGTTTGGCTGCGGAGCGTGGCCTAACGAAGGTGTGCGATGTAGAGGCTCCCGCGCCTGCCCCCGAGCAGGCACCCGAAACCCAAGAGGAATAAATAAAGAGAGATATGAAAAGGATTTTTTCTGCCGTGCGCATTGCGTGCGTTGTGCTTTTTGTAATGATGTTTTCGGCTTGCACCAAGCGTGCCGAGGTCTATGTTACTTCGGGCAAGGGCGAGGTGCAGTTCCGCTTTTCACAGCTCAATAATGCCGAGCTGCGCGATGTAACCCCCGCCGAGGGTAATTATATAAAAGTGCTGAGCGAGAGCCATCGCCAGCCTGTCTACGGCTTTGGCGCTGCCATCACGGGCTCTACCTGCTACAACCTTATGCAGATGAGCGAGGAGGATAGAGAGAAAATCTTGCAGGAGTGCTTCTCGCCCGATGAGATGGCTATGAGCTTTATCCGTATCTCCATCGGTGCGTCGGATTTCTCTTTGGACGAGTACACCTGCTGCGATAAGGAGGGTATCGAGTTCTTCGAGTTGCACGAGTACGACCGCCGTGACCTGCTGCCCATCTTGAAGCGCATCTTGGAGATTAACCCCTCGATTCGCATCGTCGGCTCGCCGTGGTCGTGTCCCAAGTGGATGAAGCTCCACCCCAAGACGGGAGAGCCCTACGATAGCTGGACTTCGGGTATCCTTAACCCCAAATACTACGCCGACTATGCCGAGTATTTCGTGCGCTGGATAGGCGAGATGGAGGCCGAGGGTATCCCCATCTATGCCATCACAGTGCAGAACGAGCCGCTGAACCACGGTAACTCGATGTCGCTCTATATGGGTTGGGAGCAGCAGCGCGACTTTATCCGCGACCACCTTGGCCCCGAGTTCAAGAAGAATGATATCAAGGCGAAGATTTGGCTCTTCGACCACAACTATAACTACGACGGCCTTGCCGACCAGCAGGATTACCCGTTGCAGATTCTTGCCGACAAGGAGGCTGCGCAGTATATCGCAGGCTCGGCGTGGCATAACTATGGCGGTCACCCCTCGACGCTGGACGGCATCCACGCGGCATACCCCGATAAGGAGATTTTCTTCTCGGAGGCCTCTATCGGCTCGTGGAACTACAATTTCGATGGTTGCCTGCTGTGGGATTTTAGCAATATCTTCCTCGGCACTCTCAGCCGCTATGGCCGTGGCGTGACGCTGTGGAATCTTATCCTCGACGACAAGGGCGCACCCAACCGCCCGAAGGGCTGCCGCACCTGCTATGGCGCCATTGAGATTTCGTCTGATACATACGATTATGAGTCGCTCGACCGCAAGAGCCACTATTATAATATAGCACACTGCTCGAAGGTTATCCGCCCCGATGCGTGGTGTGTGGATACGGAGTCTGCGCTGCCCGAGGGCGTGGAGATGGCCGCCTTCGTGAATACAGACTCTTCGCTGGCCGTCATCGCCTCCAACCATACCGAGGAGTGGCAGGAGGTAGTTGTCAAAGGTGCAAAGCGTGAGTTCACCCTCACACTCCCCGCCCGCTCAATCGCCTCAGCACGATGGGAGGAGTAAAACGATATCTAGAATAAAAAAGAGCAGATTTCGGTCTGCTCTTTGTTGTATTATATGGCTTGATTGCCGAGCAAAGTAGGTTGATGAAGAAGTGTTTTGAAAATAAAAAAGAGTTGATAATCAATTGATTGTCAACTCTTTGTGCCCAGGATAGGACTCGAACCTACATGCCGTGAAGCACTCGCACCTGAAACGAGCGTGTCTACCATTTCACCACCTGGGCATCGTTTCGTGGCACAAAGGTAGTACTTTTTTTTGTTTCGCAATACTTTTGGCCAAAATATTTTTCCGCACTCTTCGTCGGTCGTTAGCAGTGTGGCTTTTGCTTGTCGCCGAGTGAGGAGTGTTTACTCCTGGAAGAACTTCCACTGGAACGCCAGCAGATAGACCACCGCCACCGAGATATATGCGTCGGCGAGGTTGAATATCGCGCCGAAGAAGTAGTTGTTGTAATCCACAAGGAACGACAGCCACTCTGGTACGCTGTTCCACTGGAATAGCGGGAAGTAGAACATATCGACAACCTTACCCATCAGGAATGTACTGTAACCCTCGCCCAAGGTGGCCACCGTCAGAGGTGTCGAGGCGGTAAATATCATACCGTAGAACATCGAGTCAATCAGATTGCCTATGGCTCCTGCGATAATCAACGCCAGACCTATTATCACGCCACGCGGTGTCTTGCGCTCGGGCTTGTTAAGATAGCTGATGTAGTAACCCAGCAGGCCAATCATCACCACACGGAAGAGGCTCAGTAGTAACTTGCCCCAATCAAAGCCTCCGCCCGTACGCAGCTGCATACCGAAGGCTGCGCCATTGTTCTCCACAAAGTGAAGATGGAACCACGGGAAGATTTCAATCGACTCGTCAAGTGCGAGGTTGGTCTTAATCCATATCTTCAATATCTGGTCGAGCAGGAGAAGCACTCCTACAAATATTGCTACATTCTTTAATTTCATAACGCATATTTTTTTGCAAATATAGTGAAAATGCGCAAAAGCATCACCTTTGCTCGCAATTTATAGTTTTTTTATTCTATCACCAGCATCTCGCGAACCACATCTTTGTATTTGCGAGACACCTCGATTGTGATGTCGGACACCTTGATGCGGCTGCCGTTGAAGTGCTTTATGTGGTGGGTGTTTATAATATAGGAGCGGTGAACTCGTAGAAAGCGTCTATCCAATAGCGACTCCCACTGCCCGATGCGTGTTCGTGTTCGGTAGGCTTCGCCTGCGGTGGTACATACAAAAACCTCGGTGTCGTTGGACTCGATGTAGATGATGTCGGCAGGGTTGAGCGTAATGGTACGACGCTCGGAGGTGAATCGTATTGTGTCATCGTATGGCTCTCGGCGCTCTATTTCGCGCTCGATAAGAAGCCCCGAGATAGAAAAGGCTGCTACCACAAATAGAATAAAGAGAGGGTTAGTCAGCAATGTAGGTAACTCGTATCGTGCGAAGGCTACGGGATTTACGATATAGTAGTTGGCAAGCATTATGAGGAAATATTCGAGTGCCAATATCCCCGCCCATAGAAATATAGTGTTGTGCCATCCCTGCCAGCGGTCGGAGAAGGAGATTTGTGGCGTAGCATAGCGGGCAATGAGTATTCCGGGGAGGAATATCACCGCTATGGCAAAGGCTGCCCCAAAGTCGTAATCCAAGCAGAGAAGCGTGCTGGTGATTATTACCACGGCGACGAGGTGCCAGGCAAAAGGGAAAATTTGTTTCAATCGTTTCATATCACAAATGTACTCAATTTTTCGGCTGCCGCAACGCTCCCAAGTCTCGGAATCACTCACTTGTGGGTTTCTACGGCCAATGCGAGGGTTTCGACAAGCCAATTTATGTCGTTTTCGGTGCGGGAGGTGTACTTTTGCGTAGTGATATTTCTGGAAATATTATAATTTTGTTTAACCTTAAAATCTTTGAATTATGTTTCAGATGTTTATTGACGGCGGAGTGTTGAGTATGAGTCTGCTGTCGTTGGAACTTATCGCATTACTTTTTGCAGCGTGGAAGGCGCCCGCGTGGGTGAAGGAGTTGGGTATATTGGCATTGGTGACGGGTATCATCACGCAGTTCATTGGCATTGTGATGGCCTTCGGCCCGATAATAGAGACAGGCGGTGATGTTGCTCCTGTTGTGTTTTTCGGCGGGTTGAGAACAATGTTTATCACCCTGAGTTATGCTCTGCTTATCTTTGCTCTCTCTTTGGTGATAAGACTGCTACAGAAACCAAGAATGTAGATACAAAATCGTCTAACAAGGCTCTTTTGGCGTCTGGCTTATCCTCGAAATGCTCATTTGCCCTCAGCAAACTGCGCTTTCTCGGCCTGCGACCAGCCTCAAAATAACTCTTGTTATACAATTTTTAGAAAATGTGAGGGTGCTAACTTTTGTTAGACACCCTCATCGTTTTACTCCTTATCCCACCACACTACATCGTAGAGCTTAATCTCTGCATTCTCCTGTGGGTTGAGCCAGCGCATCTGCACTGTGTGATGGCCCGCATCGAGTGCGAAGCTCTGGTACACCTCCAGCTTACGCTTGGAGAAGCTTACAGGCATCTTCACCACCTTGGCACTCTTGCCGTCAACGATAACCTCAATCTGTGCCACATAATCCTCATCGTCGCAGAAGGCTCTGCCGTTGATAGCCACGCCTACGCCATCTCCCGCCACCTCGGGACACTCGGTGAGTGTCTTGCCGATGGTCACTCTCTCGCGCGGCTTCAAGTCGGGGAAGCACTGCTCCAAACGCACGGGTTTCGGGCGCTGGCACTTTATCACTACGCCATTGCCGTTTATCTCGCCCTTATTCTTGTAAATCATCTGCACGGCGTGCGAATGGCTCATACGATAGGTGTCGTTGAGCGACGAGTTGGTGTATGCGAATTTTATGTCCTCAGCCTTGCGAAGCGGTGCTATCCACTCCTCGGGGATGTTGTCATATCCAATGGCCGTGCCCAAGATGCCGCCAGCCGATGCGGGGTTGCAATCCGAGTCCTGACCGCAGCGCATAGCAATATCCAGTGTGCGACCAAAGTCGCCGCCGCCATAAAGCAAGCCGATGATGACATACGCACTATTAATCGTTGCGTCGATGTTAAGCGGTAGCAGAACACCCTCGGGGCAGGCGATGTCGTTGTTCCACTTCTTCTCGACCATCTCCCACGCCTTGCGCCAATCGTCGGGGTTCTCGCGCCAGCACTCTATCACATCGCTCATACAACGGTGGAACTTACTCTCCTTGGGTATTGTCTTCAACGCCTCGGTCACAATGAACTCCACATCGCTCGACGCGAAGGCTATCGAATACATAGCACCTATATACACTCCGCCGTACCAGCCGTCACCATAATTCATAATGTGTCCCACCTTGTCGGAAATCTCCGATGCGGTGTTCGGCATTGCAGGGGACATCAAGCCCGCATAGTCGGCCTCAATCTGGTAGTCTATATCATCGGCGTGCGGATTGTAGCGCCAGTCACCCGACAGCGGGGGCATAATTCCATTCAGAATATTGTATCGTGCTGCCTGGTTTGCGTGCCACAACGAATATTTTGCATTGGCAAAGGCCGTAGCCAACGAATCCACGGGAGCATCTACACCCAAACGCTCGAATACCTCGACAAATGTCAGGTCCATATAGATGTCGTCGTATAGCCACTGGCTATTTGTCATCGAGTTGAGTACATAGTTCTCGTCACCCCAGGGCACCTGCACATCGTCGGGTATCATCTTCTCACGGTAGCGAAACTCTGTCGGACCACCATATGTCACACCAATGGTCTGACCAGCCCAGCCACCTTTGATTTTATTCATCAGCTCGGTGTGGGTAAATCTTATTGTCGATGGCATACGCAACGAGTTGTCGCAAGAACATACGCCAATGCAGAGCGCAAGAGCCACTGCTGCGCAAAATGTTTTTCGGATATAGTTCATAGTTTTTGTCGATTTGTTTAGCCTGCTAAGATGTAAAGATAGGAACTTTTGCTCAAAATCCAAAATCCTTTTGTGCTCAAAACTATTCGAAATCGTGTTTTGATGCGGAAAAATGGCGTTTTTGCTGCCCTTATATATAATATATATAGGTATAAATGGCCCAAATGGGGTATTTTGCAAAAAATATCAAAAAAATACTTGAAAAAGTTTGCAGGTGTGAAAATAATACCTACCTTTGCATCCGCAATCAGGAAATAAGTTCTTACAAAACGAAGCAAATGGTTCCGAAACGAAAGTTTCGAAACCGCTTCAAAAAAAAAGAAACTTAAAAAAAGTTGCAAAAAAGTTCTTGAAAAATTTGGTGGTTTAGAAAAAAGGTTTTACCTTTGCAACCGCTTTCCGCTTCAAAAGCGAAGTGGAATTTTCAAATGGTTCTTTGATTTACTGGTTATTATAATTGAGAGAAAAGTGTAGTATTTTATCTGTCAATTCCTTTTAAAATTTAAGGAAAAGAAGTAGTCAGGACTCTAACGATACATTATAAATTTTTACAATGGAGAGTTTGATCCTGGCTCAGGATGAACGCTAGCGGCAGGCTTAACACATGCAAGTCGAGGGGCAGCATAAACATTGCTTGCAATGTTTGATGGCGACCGGCGCACGGGTGCGTAACGCGTATGTAACCTACCTCAAACAGGGGCATAACACTGAGAAATTGGTACTAATTCCCCATAACACTTAGGGAGGCATCTCCTTAGGTTAAAAGTTCCGGCGGTTTGAGATGGACATGCGTTGTATTAGCTAGTTGGTGAGGTAACGGCTCACCAAGGCGACGATACATAGGGGGACTGAGAGGTTAACCCCCCACATTGGTACTGAGACACGGACCAAACTCCTACGGGAGGCAGCAGTGAGGAATATTGGTCAATGG
>JAZOPO010000033.1:0-11191 GCA_045655585.1 Alistipes sp.
CCGAGCAAAAGCTGCTGACCGGTCTGACCACGAGCATAGAATGTACGCGATACCTGAGCACCACCGAATGAACGGTTCGCGAGCAAACCGCCGTACTCACGAGCGAAAGGTACACCCTGAGCTACGCACTGGTCGATGATGAGGTTTGAAACCTCGGCCAAACGGTAAACATTAGCCTCGCGTGCGCGGTAGTCACCACCCTTGATTGTATCGTAGAAAAGACG
This sequence comes from Alistipes sp., assembly GCA_045655585.1. Classification (GTDB taxonomy): domain Bacteria; phylum Bacteroidota; class Bacteroidia; order Bacteroidales; family Rikenellaceae; genus Alistipes. Next base: position 225 of record JAZOPO010000033.1, read on the forward strand.
ATATACAGAGTCATTGTCGTTCTGGTAGTTCTTAGCTGCATTGATACCACCCTGTGCAGCGATTGAGTGAGCACGACGGGGTGAGTCCTGAATGCAGAATACCTTTACATTGTAGCCCATCTCACCGAGTGAAGCAGCTGCTGACGCACCGCCCAAACCGGTACCTACGATGATGATGTCAAGCTTGCGCTTGTTTGCGGGGCTTACAACCTTGATTGCTGCTTTGTGGTTGCTCCACTTATCGGCCAACGCACCAGCAGGAATTTTAGAATCTAACTTCAAAGCCATATTTGTTTGTTTTTAATTGTTCAAATAATAAAGTCGATTAGTGGCCTGCGCAGCAAGCTTCGGTGCAAGCCTCGGCACAACCACCGCAAAGGCTGCATACAAAGAATGCGATAACAACAGCAGCGAAGCCCAAAACAACCAAAGTAGAAACTACCTTAGAAGCGCACTTCAAACGGGGATACCAAGTGTCGTTAGCCCAACCTACTGTCTGGAACATAGACCAAACACCGTGGTTGAGGTGGAACCACAAAGCTGCCAACCATACGATGTAGAGAACTACATTGTACCACTTAGAGAATGTGAATGCGATAAGAGCAGCACCATCGGTAGCGTGTACGAATACACCGTTTACCATTGAGCCCTCAGCGCCCATCAACTCAACGAACATCATCTTGCTCCAGAAGTGAGCCAAGTGCAAAAGCAAACCTACAACAACGATGAAGCCCAAAACAAGCATATTCTTAGACTCCCACTCTACGCCGGGCTCGTTAACAGTAACAGCATAGCGCTGTGTACCACGAGCGCGGTAGTTGTTGATTGTAAGAATCAACGCGTAAACGAAGTGAAGCACTACCAACGCGCCCAAACCTACTGTTGCAACAACAGCGTACCAGTTAGCGCCCAAGAATGCGCAAACCATGTTGTAACCCTCAGCGCTAACCAACGCAACGAGGTTCATTGACATGTGGAAAAGAAGGAAGAGAACGAGGCAACATCCCGTTACACTCATCACCAACTTCTTACCAAGAGATGAATTGCATAAAAAACAGCTCATAATAAAAAGATTTTGTTTATTTTTGTTTGTGAAATTGTTTTTCTATGGTTTATTTGTGCAAAGATAATAATTGTTCGTAGAATAACAATACCCCAAAGGGCCTATTTTGCACTTTAACGACTATAATTTGATGATAAAAGCAAAGAAAAATATCCGCAAGCAGGTCAAATCTGCGGTTTTGGCTCTCTCGCCCGAGCAGAAGGCCGCCCAGTCGCAGGCGCTTTGTGAGCGTCTGCTGAGGCTCATTGCCGAGCGAATGCCGCGTGTAGTGGCACTCTTTTCGCCACTGCCCGATGAGATTGACATCTCGCCGCTTGCCTCTCTTATAGGGTGTCGAGTGGTTCTGCCACGCGTGGGGGATGGCGCAAACGGCGAGCCCGATATGGAGTTTTTCGACTACAATCAGCAAGCGATGGTCTCGGGTGCATACGGGATTATTGAACCACAGGGCTGCGAGCCGTGCCGTGCAAAGGAGATTGATTTGATGGTCGTGCCGGGCGTGGCTTTTTCCTCGGATGGCGTGCGCTTGGGGCGCGGCAAGGGATACTACGACCGCTACCTTGCGCGTGAGGAATTTCGCGCCTACTGCGTGGGTGTATGCTACGCCTGCCAGCTGCGCGAGGATATACCCTCGGAGCCCCACGACAAAAGAGTTGACGAGGTGATTGCATCGAAAGATAAAAAAGCATAAATTTGCACTATGACTACCCGCGAAGATATACTCCGTGAACAGGTGTCGGCTTTGCCGCTTGACCCGGGCGTCTACCAGTTTCTGGACCGCAACGGGGCGATAATCTATGTGGGTAAGGCAAAGTCGTTGCGTAAGCGTGTGTCGTCGTATTTCGTTAAGAATAAGGATCATTCGCCCAAGGTGCGGGTGCTCGTTAAGCAGATTTGCGCCATACAACACATCGTTGTCAATAGCGAGCACGATGCCTTGCTGTTGGAGAATTCGCTCATCAAGGCGCACCAGCCACGATACAACATCTTGCTCAAAGACGACAAGACCTATCCGTGGATTGTCCTGCGCCGTGAGAATTTTCCCCGTGTGGAGTCTACACGCCAGCTTCGCCACGACGGCTCGCAATATTTTGGCCCCTATGGCTCGGTGTCGATGCAGCGCTCTATCTTGGAGTTTATACGCGAGGTTATTCCGCTGAGAACTTGTAAATTGAATCTCTCGCCTCAGGCTATCGAACGAGGTAAATATGGTGTCTGTCTGCAATACCATTTGGGTAACTGTAAAGCCCCCTGTGTGGGTGCGCAGAACGAGGCCGAATATAGTTTCCTGACCGATATGGTTAAGGATATTCTTAGGGGTGATTTGCGCCCCGTGCGTCAATATCTCGAACAGAGTATGATGAGCGCTGCAACCGAGTTGCGCTTCGAGGCGGCACAGCGTTTCAAGCAGCGCTTGGCGGCGTTGGAAAACTATCAGAGTCGTTCGGTTATCGTCAGCGCCAAGATTGTCGATTGCGATATTTTCTCGCTCTTGGAGGATGACGATGTGGCCTACTGCAACTTTATCCGCCTGCGCCACGGCTCTGTTGTGGCTCTGCATACGGTGCGTCTCACTACGGGTGTCGATTCTACCCCCGAGGAGCTGCTCTCGACGGCTATCCAGTATATTGTCGAAAATATCTCGCACGACCTCTCGCGTGAGGTTATCGTGCCATTTACCCCCTCGGCGGCTGTGTTGTTCGATGGTGTTACCTTCACCACGCCCAAGCGAGGCGAGAAGGCCGATTTGTTGGAGTTCTCGTTGAAGAGCGCGAGAATATACCGTGCCGAGCAGTTGAAAAACCTCGAAATAAAGAATCCCGAACGCCACACCGACCGCCTGATGAACGCTATGCAGCGCGAGCTTCGTCTCGACCATCAGCCGCGCCATATAGAGTGTTTCGACAACTCTAACTTGCAGGGTACTAACCCCGTAGCCTCGTGTGTTGTCTTTCGTGACGGCAAGCCCTCGCGCAAGGAGTATCGCCACTTTAATGTGAAAACGGTCGTAGGCCCTGACGATTTCGCCTCGATGCGCGAGATTGTCTATCGTCGCTACTCGCGTCTGTTGGAGGAGGGGGCAGAACTGCCCGATTTGATTATTGTCGATGGCGGTAAGGGCCAGCTGTCGAGCGCCTATGAGGTGCTGTGCGCATTGGGTATCGAGAAGCGCGTACCCATTGTCGGCCTTGCCAAGCGCATCGAGGAGGTCTTCTATCCCAACGACCCTATGCCATACTATCTGAGCCGCACGGGAGAGCCGTTGAAGGTTGTATGCCACATCCGCGACGAGGCGCATCGCTTTGGTATCACATTCCACCGCCAGAAGCGCAGCCAAGCCTTCATAAACAGCGAGTTGGAGCAGATTTCGGGCATCGGCACAAAGAGTCTGAACGCCTTGTTGCGTCGCTTCAAGACGGTGTCGAAGGTGCGCGAAGCATCGCTTGCCGAACTTACGGAGGTTGTGGGCGAGTCGCGCGCGAGGAAGATTATAGAGTATTTTAATCCAAAAAATGAGTAATATGAAGAGATTGTTTCTAACCATCACCTTTGTCCTTACGGCCTTTGTCGGGGCAAATGCGCAGAAGAGTTTGTCGGACATCTACATCCGCGACCCCTTTATTATGCCCGTAGAGAAGGAGGGTGTATATTATATGTATGCCTCGTCACCCACCACCGAGAATGGCCAGACCTATGGCGGTATGGTGGCGTGGAAGAGTAAGGACCTCAAAAACTGGGAGGGCCCTGTGCGTGTCTTCGATGTGCCACGCGACAACTGGATTACGGGTACGGTGTGGGCTCCCGAGGTGCATAAGTATAAGGGTAAGTATTATCTCTTTGCTACGCTCAACAGCGACATACTCTGGAAGGGAACACAGCCCGGCCACCCCGTATACTCACACCGTGCAACGCAGATTTTCTGGTCGAAGAGCCCCGAGGGTCCATTCCTTCCCTTTGAGAATAAGCATCCCCACACGCCGCTGGGCGAGATGTGTCTGGACGGCACGCTGTGGGTGGAGAATGGCACACCCTATATGATTTACTGTCACGAGTGGGTAGAGATGATGGACGGCACGATGGAGCTCATCGAGTTAAAGAAGGATTTGTCGGCAACCGTTGGTCAGCCTACTCGATTGTTCTGCGCCTCGGCTGCCGAGTGGTCAACGGGCTCGCCTCGCAAAGATGGCTCACGCACCTATGTGACAGATGGCTGCTTCCTCTATCGCACCAAGACGGGTAAACTGCTTATGATCTGGTCGAGCTTCAAGAATGGCGAATATGCCGTAGGTATTGCCGAGTCAACAACGGGTAAGGTTATCGGTCCGTGGCGTCAGCAGGAGAATCTTCTGTTCGACAAGCACGGCGGTCACGGTATGATTTTCAAGACCTTTGATGGTCGCCTCTGCGTTGTTCTCCACGCCCCCAACTCGCCCGGTGGCTCAGAGCGCGCCCACATCTTCGAGATTGAGGATTTGGGTGATACGCTGAAACTGAAAGGAGAATTGAAATAGGTGTTATAGAAAATAGCCTGTCCATCGCGGACAGGCTATTTTAATTCAAATTATACAAGTCGGCGGATAATCTGCTCCTTGTCGCCTGCGAGGAAGTCAATGATGGGAATCTCAATCATTGTATAGGCTCCCGCCTTCTGGCGCAACACAGCACGCGCTCCCGAAACCAAAATCTGGCTTGTGAGGGCGGGGTTGTTGATGCTCATATTAAACTCGAAGCGCTGGTTCTGAGTCTTGCCCGAAACGCCTTTGCGAGTCATATTTACACCGTGACCCATATCGAGCAGCGCATCTACGCTCTCGACCTTAGTCACGTGAGTCTCATCGTGAACAAAGTAAGCATCGTTCTTGATAGCATTAGCCACTATATCAAAGTCGTAGCCCTCCTCCAACTCGATGTAAACCATACGGCGGTGGATACCTGTACCCACGGGAATAGTCATCGACAAGGCAGCCTTTACGCCCTCGATAGCCTTAACGGCAACGGTGTGGCCCATACTCATACCCGGGCCGAAGTTGGTGTATGTGATACCCTGCGGTGCACACACCTCCAACAAGGCGCGAACAACAGAGTCGCTACCCGGGTCCCAGCCTGCCGAGATGAGTGCCGCAGCGTTATTCTCGCGGGCGATGACATCTAAGCGGGCACGCATATCAGCGATGCCTGTGTGGATATCGAAGCTATCAACAGTAGAGATACCCAGCTTCAATGCTGCCTCTGCGCTCTGCTCAACCAAACGCGAGGGAGTACACAGAATTGCCACATCAACACCCTCCAACTGCTCCAACGAACTTACAACGGGATACTTCGACTCACCTGCCGCCGCAACCGATGATGCACGGCGAACAACACCCGCAACTTCGAAATCGGCAGCCGCTTCGAGAGCCTCAATTACATATTTACCTATATTGCCGTAACCCACTACGGCAGCTCTAATCTTCTTCATAAATGGCATATACTTTAATTATACATCTGCAAATATGCAAAATTTACACTATATTTGCAATAATAAAACCGAAATAGCTGAATATTATGAGTCAATTAATCATACCCAACAACTACAAGGCGGCACTCAGCCTGCAACAGACCGAGATTGCCATCAAGCAGATTAAGGACTTCTTTTTAAGTAATATATCTACCGAGTTGCGCCTGCGCCGTGTCACAGCGCCCCTGTTTGTGCTGAAAGGACTCGGTATGAACGACGATTTGAGTGGCACCGAGCGCCCCGTGACATTCCCCATAAAGGATATGGCCGAGGCACAGGCCGAGGTTGTGCACTCGCTGGCCAAGTGGAAGCGTGTGACGCTGGCTGAGTATGAGGTGGAGAGTGGCTACGGCATCATCACCGATATGAACGCCATCCGTGCCGACGAGGAGCTCGACAACCTCCACTCGCTATATGTCGACCAGTGGGACTGGGAGCGCGTTATGCCCGAGGAATGCCGCACGGTGGAGTACCTGAAAAATATCGTGAAGCGTATATACGGCGCAATCCTGCGTACCGAGTACCACATCTGCGAGACCTATCCGCAGATTAAGGCGTTCCTGCCCGAGGAGGTGACCTTCATTCACGCCGAGGAGCTGTTGCAGCGCTACCCCACCCTTACGCCCAAGCAGCGCGAGGACGCCATCTGCAAGGAGTATGGTGCAGTGTTCATCATCGGCATCGGCTCGAAGCTGAGCAATGGCGAGAAGCACGACAACCGCGCCCCCGACTATGATGACTACTCGACCATCGCGCCCGAGACAGGGTTGGCGGGTCTGAATGGCGACCTGCTGATATGGTATCCTATCCTGGAACGCTCGATAGAGCTATCGTCGATGGGTATCCGCGTGAACCGCGAGGCATTGGAGCGTCAGCTCGTGCAGAGCGGCAAGGAGAATCGCAAGGAGTTGTACTTCCACCGCCGTCTTATCGAGGGCTCGCTGCCCCAATCTATCGGCGGAGGTATCGGTCAAAGCCGTCTTTGTATGATTCTGTTGCACAAAGCCCATGTGGGCGAGACGCAGTCGAGCATCTGGCCCGAGGATATGCGCCGCAAGTGCAAAGAGGTCGGAATGACACTTATATAATAGTACAAAAAAGGAAAGGGTGCTAACTGATTTGTTAGCACCCTCATTCTTTTATAGATGTTGTATGTTTATTCCGCCTGACGCAGTGTATAAGTACCACTCTCATACTTCTTGGCCTCGCTCTGGCCGGGGAGTGTTACACTTGCAGTGGCACCCTCGGGGATGGTGAACTCCCACACCCAGTTATCACCCTCGTACTTCCACGCACTCTTGATAACACCTGCGGCAGAGTTGTACTCAGCATTCACATAGCCCAAGCGCTTGTCGAAGATAGGCTTCATAATGATATGCTTGAAGCCCGGCACTGTGGGGTCAGAGGCGATACCTGCGGCAGTCTCCCAAATCCACTCGCAAACACAGCCGTAGGCGTAGTGGTTGAAGCTATTCATACCGCGCGGGCCCATACCCTTATCAACCATATAGCTATTCCAGCGCTCCCAGATAGTAGTTGCGCCATTATCCACAGAGTAGAGCCAGCTGGGGTTCTTACGCTGGAAGAGGAGGTTGTAGGCGATGTCGGCCATACCGTTGTCGGTGAGTGTACCCATCAAGATTGAAGTACCCAAGAAACCTGTCTGCAAGCAGTTGTCGTGGTCGGCGAAGTTCTGGCGCAGGCGAGCAATCATATCCTCCTTAGCCTTGCCCTCGACCAACTCGTTCTTCAAGGCGAAGAGAGCGGGTGTCTGCATTGTGTTAAGGATAGCGGTCTTGAAAGTACCGTCGGCCTTCATAAAGTTCTTCTTGATGTAGGCCTTACCCTCGTCAGCAATCTGCTGGTACTTGGCAGCATCGCGACCCGTAGCAATAGCCATATCGCGCATCATCAAAGCGTCGATAACCCAATATGAAGCACTCAGGTAGTTCCAGTATGCGATAGCCTCGGGCATAATTCTGCCATTTGCGTAGTGCAAGCCACCGCAAGTCTCCAACGGCTCGTAGCTGAGCCAGTCGGCCCACTGGTAGTTACCATTCTCGCCAATGAGTGACTCGTGGTTGTACTTAGTCTCATAGATATGGTTCAGGAAGAGATTCATAGACTCCCAGTTCTCATCGATAATCTGCTTATCACCAAACTGCTTCCACACGGTCCAAGGGACGATGATACCAGCATCGGCCCAGCCCAGACGCATCTTCTCGTTACCATACTGTGCATAGGGAGCAACGCCGGGGAAGCCACCCAACTCATTCTGGCTGTCGCGCATATCCTTCATCCACTTATGGAAGAAGGTAAGAGTATTGGCGAAGAATGTACCTGTCTCGGTAAACACCTGTGTGTCGGCAGTCCAGCCAAGACGCTCGTTACGCTGCGGGCAGTCGGTAGGAACAGAGAGGTAGTTCGAGAGCTGACCCCAATATGTGTTAGAGATGAGCTTGTTTACAGACTCGTCACCCGTTGTGATTTTACCAATCTCCAACGACTCGGCGATAGAGGTCACGGGGATAGACTTTATAGACTTAATCTCAACATCGTCGGTAGCTGTAACAGATACATAGCGGTAGCCGAAGAATGTTCTGCTGGGCTGATACTCCACAAAGCCCTTGCTGTCGGCAAAGGTGTATGTAAGAATCATACCTGTCTCGGCCATACGCAGATTCTCGCGGTGAACACTACCCTCGGGACCGTCCATACCACGGCTGCGTGCGCCATTACCATCGTTAAGCAACTCTCCGGGCAGGCAAGTGAGCTTAGTGCCACCCTTAGCCTTGAATACAAATGCGGGAACGGCTGCGCAGTTCTGACCGAAGTCAACAACCAAAGTCTCGCCAGCCTTTACGATGATTGTCTCACCCGCGTTGAAACGCTGTGCTATGACAACCTTACCAGCCTCATTCTCCTTCTTACCCTCTACATCGCGCCAAGTGTAAGCCTCGACGGGAGAGAGTGTAAGGTCGTGGCGGAGGTAAATCTCAGCACCCTCAGAGGGGAGAATCTCGCCCTTGAACTCGGTATTCTCCTCGGGAGCAGAGAGTGTCTCGGCAACCTCGAAGCCCATCTTCTCGCGTGCGTCATACTCCTCGCCATCGAAGATAGCTGCGTGCTTCACGGGACCTGCGATGCCCGCCTTCCAATTTTCGAGGTCTGTACCGTAGAGCTTTGTCGAGCCATCGGCAAAGGTGAGCTCCAACACACCACGGAAGGCACACTTCTTACCGTACATACCCTTTATATAATTCTGGGTAACAATCTTATCGCCCCACCAGCCGGGAGTAACCTGCGCTGCGAGCATATTCTCGGCATTAGCGCCTGTCTTGAATGCGTCGGTGATGTCGTAGGTGAACGAACGGCGAGTCTTGCGAACATCGGTAAAGCCCGGCTTCAAAAACTCTGTGCCAACAGCCTTACCATTTACATAGAGCTCGTAAACACCCAAGCCCGATGTCATCCACTTTGCCGAAACGACCTTCTGGTCGTTCTTTACGGTAGATACAAACCAGCTTGCACCATCGGCTGCGCGGTCACCCACACGCTTCTCAAGAACGGGGGCATCTACGGCCGAAATCCATTTCGATACGCTCCACGCCGAAGAGTCCAGCGCATCAACCTTCTTTCCAACCACGGTGGCAGACTCGGCTGCACAACCCGTCAGAAGCACGGCAAAAAACATTGCCGCGAGGCTTGTCAAAAGAGAAAATTTTGCTTTCATTGCTATAATTGTTATTAAAAATTATTGATGCGAAGTATTTTTCGAAACTTTAATAACAAATTTACGGATAAGCCCCCGATTTAGCAAATTTATCGCAAGAAATATACATATAATAATAGGAATAGGCCCACAATGATTGGCAACCGCCCCATCATACCACCCAATCGGGTGCAAAAAGGGCGTAAAAAAGGGCGTAAAAAAGTAAAACCCCTCCACAAGTGCTTGTAGAAGGGTTTTTTGAGGTCCGAAGCGTGGGGAAGTTTAGGGGTTGTTAGAGCTCATTAAACATCGGAATCTATTTTGGCCTTTACAAAAATGGTGTTTTCAACTTCGTTAGAGTTCGTTAAACATCGTTACAAAAACAAAAAAATGGGCGTAAAAATCAAAATTTACGCTTTAGTCAAGATTTTTTTCTTGACTTTATAAAGTGGCAAGCGTAATGTTTAACAAAATAAGTAAAGATTATGCTGTACACAATTAAGTTTAGATTAGACATCAAGAAGAATGTCTATGTATCGAAGAAGGCGGTAAGCGCAGAGCCTTATTATCAAATCAGTGCTTTAATCAAAATAAATAAGGGTGCGACCATCCACTACTATACAGGTTATTCAGCTCAAAAGAATGCGTGGTTCGGCAGTGCGGTTGAGGCTTACAAAGCAGATGGCAATCGCTCGTATGGTATTCATCGAAATGCATACGCCAAAAAGAAGACATCTATTGTGTTGTTCTCCGAAGTGAATAAGAAGTTAGACAGAATAGCAAGTCGATTAGCTATGCTGGCCGAGGAGAGAGATGATATTTCCCGTGATGAGTTAATTGATATTCTGGATGTGGAGATTGGGAAAAAGACCAAAGAGCAGGTTGAGGAGGATAATCCCATCGAGTGCAAGAGTGGAGAGAATCCGTTGTGGGTGTTAGCCGAACTATTCTATATGGATGCTACTGTGTCTCCAGGTAGGAATAAAACAAGGATGAATGCAATGCACCATTTCAAGAATTTTGAGGTTTCACGCAAACGCCCGATTACATTTGAGAAATGCAATATGCGCTTATTGTCAGACTTTATGTGCTATCTGATACAAGATGAGGGCCAAATGAATGACAATGCTCGTAGTAAATCTCATTGTGCACGGAAGAAGAATCGTAATACTATTTCAAAGATATTATCGAATATAAAGTTCTTCTTTACTTGGTGCAGGAAGCGTTATGGCGTTACCATTGAAGGAAATGTGGGGGATTTTCAAGTGCCGACGGCCAAATATGGCGACCCCGTTACCCTCACTCAGGAGGAGAAGCGAAAAATGTTTGAATCGGATATGGGAGGAGATGCACATTTAGAGTATATCAGAGATATGTTTTATTTTCAATGTAGTATTGGAGCGAGAGTGAGCGACTTCTTTAAGTTGAAAAATGAGAATCTGATTTTCGATGATGGCAAGTGGTGTATTAGGTATATGCCGTCAAAAACAAAAGATGCAACGGGTATCGCTTGTCGTATTCCTCTATCATCACGAGCATTGGAGATTGTCGAAAAATATCGAGTGGCTGATACACATCCAAAGATGCCGTTGTTTGATTTCCCCAAACATTCGCAAACCTACAATGACAATCTTAAAAAGGTGTTTCAGAAAGCAGGGTTAGACCGTACAGTTGTGGTGTATAATGCCTACGAT
>JAZOPO010000034.1:0-28399 GCA_045655585.1 Alistipes sp.
AATCATATCAGAAGAGAACTTGAAGATAATTGGCTGACTCACGCCATCGGGCATCGTGGTGAGCATATCCAATTTATCTCGCACATCGTTGGTTAGAACATCCAAATCGTAGCCATACTCAAATTCGAGCGTTACGATTGACATATTCTCCTTCGACTGTGAAGTAATATTTTTCAGATGGTCCACACCGTAGAGCACGTTCTCCAAAGGACGTGTCACGTTGTTCTCGATATCCTCAGCACTTGCTCCCTGATATGAGGTCATGACCATCAACATGTTTGACTCAATATCGGGGAATAGGTCAATACCCAGTCTCGACAACGAGAAGATACCCATAATGGCTACTGCCACAAAGACAATAATCGAGGTTATGGGGTTATTGACCGATGTTTTATATATATTCATCGCTAATTTTCTATTGGGTTACACTTTTTTCTTCTTGCGCTCCGCTTAATTTGCGCGCTCAACAGCGATACCGTCCTTCAACGCTACCTGACCCGTTACAACTACCTCGTCGCCATCGGCAACACCGCTCAACACCTCGTACTTATCGTTCATACGACGGCCCAACTCAACCTTCTGGTATGATACGGTGCCATCAGCCTTGTAAACATAGATGTAGCGGTCGCCCGAACCCAACATCTTAACAACCGACTGGTCGGGAACAACAACACTCTTGCGTGTGCCATAGTTCATCGTAACGCGAGCGTACATACCGGGCTTAATCTGCTCCTTGCCATTAGCTACGATAACCTCAACCTCGAAAGTGCGAGTCTGGGGGTCGATAGAGGGAGTGATGCGCGATACCTTACCGTCGAATTTCTTCTCGGGGATAGCGTCCAACTCAACATCTACGCTCATACCCTTCTTGATGTGAGAGTAGAGAGACTCCGATACATTGATGAAAATCTTAACGGGGTTGATACGCTGCACAACAAAGATGGGCTGAGCGCCAACCATATCGCCATTGTCGTAGTTACGAGCAGTAACAACACCCGAGATGGGCGAGAGCAGAGTTGTGTTCTCCAACATATTCTCGTAAGTAGACTTCGACACCTCGTAAGCGGTCATCACGGCATCGTAGTTAGCCTTTGACTCGCCACCGAAGTTGTACAACTGCTTAGTACGCTCCAAGTTAGCCTTGTTGTTCTCGTACTGAACCTTAGCCTGTGCCAAAGCTGAGTTATCGAGCTCTGCAACCTTCTGACCTGCGTATACATGGTCACCTACATCAACCAACAGGCGTGAGATACGGCGCGGCTGCTGGGGAGTGATATTGTTTACTGTGTAGCCCTCAACATTACCTGTAAAGACACTCTGCTGGTCTACGGCCTGAATATTTACAACCTCGGTAGTAACCTTAGGCTTCTTCACCTCCTGAACGGGGGCAGCCTCCTCGGCACTCTTCTTCGACTGGCAAGCGATGCTTGCTACAAAAACGCCACCCACGAGCAGCATCTTGATGATTGAATTCATTTTCATATCTATCTTCTGTTTTTAGTTATCCTAATTACTATTTAAGGCCTGCGCCTGTAATCTTATCCATCGACACCTTGTTGATGAGGTAGTCGTAAATTGAGGTTGAGCGTGACAACTCAGCCTGAGTGTATGCCAACTGCGAGTTATCGATATCGAGCAGCGTACCGCCACCTACCTCGTAACGCTTCACGGCGATGTCGTAACCGCGCTTAGCCGTAGCGATGTTCTGCGACGATGCGTGGTACTGCTTCAAGTTGGTCTGCATATTGCTGTAATATGACATAATAGCCGTACGCAACTGACGCTCTGCATTCTCGCGCTGCAACTGGATATTGTCCAGATTAATCTTAGCCTGCTTGATATCAGCACGGCGCTTACCACCAGCAAAGATGGGGATATTGAGGCTCAACACAGCAGCCGAAGCGGGGTTCCAATTGTAATTTGTAATCTTGAATGACTCGTCCATAGCTGTGAACTGGTAGTTGATTGAAGCAGCCAACGAGGGGATGTTTGCCGCACGCTTCAATTTGAGGCTCTGCTCCAACATACGCTCCTGAATATCCAACTGCTTCATTGTGGTGTTCTCGGCCAGCGTGCCGTCCATATTAATCTGCGAAGTCATAGCTGACTCGTAGTCGGCCAACGAGCCTGCGCAGTCAACCTGCATTTCGAGGTCAACGCCCAGCAACGCCTTCAACTGCCACAATGCCAAAACGATAGAGTTCTCGGCAGCGAACACATTAGGCTCTGCGTTTGATACGCTCACCTGCGAACGGATAAAGTCATACTCCGAAACCTGACCTACCGAGTAACGCTTCTCGACAATCTTGTGGTTCTCAACGGCGTTATCGTAAACACGCTTGTATACATTATAAGAATCCTTTGCAAGCAACACCTGATAGAAGGCCTTAGACACCTGCTCAATCATATCGATGCGTGATGAGCGAGCCTGCTCAACGGCCAACTCAACATCCATAGCCGAGAGCTTCAACGAGCTCCACAACTGTGCATTAACCAAGGGCATAGCAGCAGATACACCAGCAGATACATTGTTTGTAGTACCCACCTTCATAGTCTGTCCCATAATGTGGAATGTCTGCTTCTGGATATTGTTCTGCCAAGCACCCGATGCCGAAATCTCGGGCCACAATGCAGCGTAAGTACCCTTCTTGGCGTACTTCTTAGCTTCGATAGTTCTGTCGGCAAGCTTTACCGTAGGGTTCTCGCTCAGAGCAATCTGCAAAGCATCATCGAGCGTAAGCACGAGTGCTCCATCCTGCTTAGCAGGTGCAGTCTGTGCGGTCTCTTGTGCCACAGCAGGCACCGTTGCAACGCACACAAGCGCCACCAACGCAAAAAAGAGATTTTTCAGTTTCATACAATTACTCTATTAAATTTATTCTAATTATTCATCTTTCGTCGCTCGCTGAGCTTCATCGGGCGAGGCTCGCGCGCAATCAATTCGTCAATAACTTTCAGGCCCTTCTCCGATGCAAGACCACGCAGGAAGTTTACACTCATTGCACCAAATGCCTCCTCGCGGCTAACCTCCTCGGGGATAACGATGCTATCGCCCATAAGCAGTACGCCCGATGTGCTGAAAAAGAGTTTTGCCATAAGCTCCACATCGACAATGGGGTCGATATAACCCTCGGCAAGGCACTTATCCAAGGCATATCGCAGGCTATCGAGACCCTGCTCGGCATTCTTGCGCTGCACCTTGTCGTAGACATTGGGGTAAAACTTCTTTAAGTTGTGGGCCAAGCGGCGCTCCATACCATCGGCAAAGCCGTAGCTGCCCAACAATTTAATGCTACGGAGCAACACCTCCATCATATTGTCACAAGATGTAACCTGCTGGAAGATGCTCTTGCGATACTGCTCCATAAGGTAGATAATGCTCTCGCTGAGCAACTCCTCCTTGTCGCCGAACATCTCGTAAAGCGTACGCTTAGACATACCCAAACTCGTGGCTACATCGTCCATACGGACCGACTTAATGCCAAGAGTCTTAATCATTTGCGATACGCAGGTTACTACTTTTTCTCGTTGTGTCATTATTTTATGCCATTTTAACAACGCAAATATACTTCAAGAAAACTATAAAACAAAAAAAGTTTTCAAGTTTTTGCGTTTTACGCATAACATATTCCACAAATTGACCAATCGCTTTTTAGGCATCGGTTTTTCGCACTACGGCAATCTTTTCATTGCTCTGCGTCCATCTTTTTCGAGTAGCAAATATAATTATTCTCATCGCAAATATAGACAGACATCGGCATGAATCTCTAACCTAAAATTATAAAAAGTTAGTCTCAACAGCACCACTTCCCGAAAATTGTATTAATTTCACGCTGTGTAATAATTTTTGTATAGCTATGCAGTACCACATAGAGCCAATAACGGAGTTTGACTCCAACCTCGTTCAGCCCATCTCCGATATGCTTGTTCAGCTCACGGAGCGTGAGGCGCAGTTTGGCGAGCAGGAGCTACGAAGTATCATTGAAAGTCCTGCGTCACAACTATTTATCCTGCGAGTAGACAACGCCGTGGCGGGTATGCTCACGCTCGGTCGTTACACCTCGCCTACGGGCACAAAGGTGTGGGTGGAAGATGTTGTGGTGAGCAACCAGTATCGTGGCCAGAGACTTGGCCGCAGGCTTGTGGAGTACGCCATTGAGTATTGCAAGGCGCACTTTGCCCCCTGCACGCTGATGCTAACTTCAAACCCCAAGCGCGTGGCCGCCAACGAGCTATACCGCACAAGCGGTTTCGAGTCCAAGCAGACAAATGTTTATAAGATGATATTTGAGTAATATGTTACGAATCTTCACAATAATATTCACACTCCTCACCTTTTGCAGTTGCGCTGACGACCAGATAGTTATCGGCATTGCGTGGCGCGAGGGGCTGAGTGGCAGTTCATATATAGGCACCTACAAGGCCATCGAGGCCATTGGTGCGAAACCTGTACTTTTGGGGCAAGTGCGTTCGACCGATTTGAACTACACGGATGGTAAGATTGACTCCGTACATCTTGACGAAAACGGAATTCTGCTGCTCGACGAGGCAACCAATATAAAACTCTACACCCACAAGCACTCTAACGCTACTGAGATAATGCAGGATATTGATGCTGTGGTCTTTACGGGCGGTGAGGATATATCGCCCACACTTTTCCGCACCCCCGAGGAGTGGCACGGCATAGAGGCCGAGAAGGATTTTAACACAACGCGCGATGTGAGCGATTATCTTCTGCTTTCATACTGCATCGACCACGATATTCCGACGCTCTGCATCTGTCGCGGTGCTCAGATGTTGGGCGTAGTGGCGGGTGCTCCTCTTATTCAGGATATTCCCACATATTACGCGGGGCTTGGCATCGACTACAACTACATTCACCGCTACAACAAGAGCAACCCCGATGCCAAGAAGGAGTACATTAGCCATCCGAGCGTGATAACCCGTAGGAACTCACTATTTTACGATATTATCAAAGCCGACACGCTCTACGGCACACCATCGTGGCACCATCAGGCCATTGGCGATTTGAGTAACACATCGGCCGTGGCAACAGCCGTCACTACATCGCAGGGTGTGGAGATTATTGAGGCATTGGAAATCCCCAACAAGAAGTTTATCGTGGGCGTGCAGTTCCACCCCGAACTCGTTATGGCTAAGGAGGATAGCGAGGGGAAATATATGGACCGCGCCACTACCCTACTCTTCTTCGAGGCGCTGGCCAGCGCTGCAAAATAATCATTTGCTATGACCACAACCCCAATCCCCATTGAACAACATCCCATTGAACCCTTTCTACCCGAGGGGGCGCGACTGCTTATGCTCGGCAGTTTTCCGCCCGAGCGCAAGCGCTGGTCGATGGAGTTCTTCTACCCCAATTGGGGCAACGATATGTGGCGTATCTGGGGATATATCTTCTTTGGCGACAGGCACTATTTTGAAATCGAGGGCGAGAAACGCTTTGACCGTGAACGCATTGTGCAGTTCTGCACCGAGCACGGCATAGCACTCTACGACACCGCCACCGAGGTGCGCCGCTTGGCGGGTAACGCATCAGATAAATTCCTCGAAGTTGTAACACCCACCGACCTGCACTCAATGCTCCGCACACTACCCCACTGCCATACCATCGTCACCACGGGCGAGAAGGCTACCGACACGCTCATCGAACAGTTTGGCTGCGAGAAGCCGAGCGTGGGAGAATATACGGAAGTTGAATTTGATGGTCGCTCCGTGCGCATCTATCGTATGCCCTCATCATCGCGCGCCTATCCGCTGAAATTGGAGCGCAAAGCCGAGGCGTATGAGAAGATGCTACGCGAAATAGGGGTGTTATAAATTAGGTATTATAAGAGTTATAGGTATTATAAGTGTTATAATATCATTCCTATAATATTCATAACACCTATAATACCTATATCACTTATATCCCCCTCAAAGCCGAAAGGCGGCAGCCCCGAAGGGCCACCGCTCTCTCAACGAAATCTGCTTATGGTAATAGTTGAGTTTTTACATTCGTGATGTATCGGCACCCTGCTCCACTCGCTTAGAGTTAAACTGCTTGCCACTCTTGAAGTTCCAAGTCACACCCAGACGAACATTGAAATCCTGTCCCTGACCCCAAGTCTCCATAAATCGATTGAAGCCTTCACCCTCGAATGTGAGAGCCTGACGCGAGCGGATAACATTCTGCAAGCCACACTGCAAGGTCCACGAATCCTTGATAAGTTTCTTGAAATTGAAGGTCATCGAGTGGTTGCTCTTCATATCGATGTTGCTAATCTTCATACTTGTAGTACCCTGATAGTAAACATCAATAAAGAACTTCTTGGGTAGCTTAAATGCCATCGTAGTATTCCACTGCGCCATCTCGTTCGCCTCAACGGGAGAGTTGGCATCAATTCGCTGCTCGATAATCATTCCCGTAACATTGGTATTCCAATCCCACCACTTTGTAAGATTGATAGGCAGGCTCAACGATGCGAGGTAGAAGTTTACCGTCGGCAGGTTCTCATAGGTCATAGCCATCATCTGCGGATTTGTCGCATCGGGCACCATCTTTCGCTGAATATAATCGTTACTCATACCCATACCCAATGTCAAGCTATACTTATATGCCACTACGGCTGTCAGGTTGATATTATCGGTATACTGCGGTTTGAGTAGCGGGTTACCCGACTGGAATGTATAATCCGAAATCTGCATACGGTTGGGAGTCAAGTTCCAGAAGTTGGGACGAGTGATTGAGCGTGAATACTGCGCCACCAACGAGTGCTTACCCTGCTTGTCGAGTGCAAACGAGAAGTTAGCATTGGGGAAGAGCGAGAAGTAACTCTGGCTCACGCCCGACTCACGGCCACCATCGGTGTAGGTATATTCGCCACGCAGACCGACAACAGCGCTGAAACGACCATAATTCATTGTGGCAGTTGCATATGCCGCACCGATATTCTCCGCATACGAGATATCGAAATCGTCAACGATAGAAGGCACCCACACGCCTGCATCCTCGTAGCGGTACTGCGATGCAGAGTTAATCTCGTTGTAGGTATATTTCGCACCATACTTCAACTTCCAGTGGCTCGACAAATTGCGCTCGCGTGCCACCTGCGCCGTAGCAATACGGAAGAGTGAGGTGTTGCGGTAGTTGTAGAGCGAATCTTTTACGATGCCATTCTCGTTAATCTTTGCGTGGCTATCCTCGCCCTTGTTGGGAGTTTTCTGGTTGTAATCAACGATAAATTTGAGCGTAGAGCCGAGCGTGTCGGTCTTGATTACATAGTTCAAAGCTGCGGCAAAGCGCTCATCCTTATCGAATCCATTGTAGACGCTCTCGTTGTTACGCTTGATGGCATCCGAGATAAACGATGTGCGAGAGTCGGTACAACTTTCGCTATTATCGCCAAAGTACTGCCCCCAGATACCTACGCTGTGGCGAGGGTTAATCTCCGCTACGGCAGACAAATCGAATCCGCCCCAGTCGCCACCGTAATCCAAATTTGAATCGGCATTTAATTGAGTGGGAGGATTGTCATAAGATGTACGCTCCTCAGAGACTGCACGCATAGATGTATTGTTATACCACGCCGAAGCCGAGAGGTCGAACTTGCCAATATGAGCGTTGATAGATGCCGAGGGGTTATATACCTCCATATACTTACCGTGGTTGGTCTGCATCGACACCGAGCCCATAACGCCATTCTCCAAGCGGCGGCGCAGGGTGATGTGGATGATACCTCCGCGCGAGTCGGCATCGTAGTCAGCACCCGTCTGCGGGACAATCTCAATCTTAGCGATATCCTCGGCACGCAGACTCTTGATATAGCGCACCAGCTGCTCGCCCGTCATCTTGATTTCGCGGTTGTTGATGTAGAGCTTTGTGCCCGACGCACCGTTGATAGAGATTTCATCATCCTTAATCCATACACCAGGCGACTGACGCAACAGCTCCGTACCATCCTTACCGATGGCGGTCTCCGAATTAGCAACATCAACAACAAAGCGGTCGGCCTCACGGCGAATCATCTGTGCCTTGACAACCACCTCGTCGATAGCCGTTGTAGACTCCTCCAAGATGATGTCGCCAAGCTCCGCCTGCGTGGGGAAAGAGATTGTGCGCTCTACGGTTTTGTAGCCCACGAAGTCGATGATGAGTTTGTAGTCGCCCTCGGGCAGCGTGAGCGAGAAGTTACCCTGCTCATCGGAGGTAGTACCTTCCGCCTGATTGTCGCCCGCCATAGCCACGATTGTGGCGTAGCCTACGGGGTTGCCCTTCGAGTCTATCACGCGACCACGGAGTGCCTCCTGCTGACGCTTGGTTGTTGCCTTTTCGTAGGCACTGACTTCGGCCACTGCCTCGGTAGCCATTGTTGCGGGTGCTGCGAGGAGCATAGCCGCAAGAAGAAGTGTAGATAATTGTTTCATAGTTGAGTAAAGTTAGTTGAGAGTTTTTTTAATTGTAATAGTTGAGAGATGGGTTGTAATAATTGAGTTGTAAGTAATAGTTGAAAGTTTGTAATTGTAATAGTAGTTCGTTTTTGTGTTTATATTTAATAATTGTAATAGTTTGCCGTTTATTTTTATGCCGTTTTTATTATGTTTTTCGCTAAACTAATAATGTTATTCAATTTTTATTTATCGTTTTTCGATAACAAAGGTAGGTGTATTTTTCAACTTTGCAAATTTTTGACTGAAAATTTTTCCGATTGCCTCACCCCTGCCACGCTGTCGATTTTGCGCCAATAAAGCGGAAATTATCAACGCGCGAGCCGAGATTTTGCGTTTTTCCCTGTTTGCTGATGCAAATATATACACTTTTTGCTACTTTGCAAAACATAATACCGTTTTTTAATTACTTTTTTTTTATGCAGATATTTATTTCTTCAACAATTTTCCGCACACCTTAATATATATGATATTCAAACTACCCACTCCGCCCTCTCACCCGCACAAGAAAGTCGCGCCAAAGAGCGAAAAGTTACACTCCGCAACAAAAAAACTTCACAAGCCAGCACTTTTCAAAAAAATATCACTAACTTTAAGGTGCAAAATGCGTAAACGATAAAAACTAAAACAACAATAAAACCTTAAAACTTATGAGTGACAAGATTTCACGCGGCGATTTTTTGAAGAAATCGGGATTGGCCGCAGCAGGAGTGATGATGGGCGGATTGGCAACAGCAGCCCCCACAGCACAGAAGGCAGAGGATAAGAAGAAGCGCTTTGCTAAGTTGGGCAAGGTGAATGTGGCTTGGGTTGGTATGGCTAACCGTGGTCGCGAGGTGATGAAGGCATTTGAGAAGACAGGTATGGCCAACATCGTGGCTATGTGCGATGTGGACCTCAAATCAAAGGGTAGCCAGGAGTCTATCGCAGCACACCCCAAGGCAAAGGTCTTCACCGACTTCCGCAAGATGTTCGACGAGATGGGCAACAAGTTCGAGGCCGTAGTGGTTGAGACTCCCGACTTCTCGCACTTCCCCTGCGTGATGTTGGCGCTCAATCAGGGCAAGCATGTATATGTAGAGAAGCCTATGGGCCGCACATTCTACGAGTGCGAGTTGATGATTCAGGCTGCCAAGCGTAACCCCCACCTCGTAACACAGGGTGGTAATCAGGGTCACTCTGACGCCAACTACTACCAGTTCAAGGCGTGGAAAGAGGCTGGCATCATCAAGAATGTAACCCATGTAGATGCACATATGAACAACTCACGCCGCTGGCACGGCTACGATGTGAACATCGACCGCTTCCCGCAGGCTGAGCCTATACCCGACGGTATGGATTGGGATTTGTGGCACACAACACAGCAGTTCCACGAGTTCAACTCGAAGTATCACCCCGGCAACTGGCGCTGCTGGTACGACTTCGGTATGGGCGCATTGGGCGATTGGGGTGCACACCTTATCGACACCATTCACGAGTTCCTCGACTTGGGCTTGCCGTACGAGATTTCGCCCGTGAAGTTCGAGGGTTGGAATACATACTTCTTCCCGATGTCGTCTACTATCAACTTCAAGTTCCCGCGTCGTGGCGATATGCCCGCAATGGATATCACTTGGTGGGACGGTATTGGCAACTATCCCCCTATTCCCGAGGGATTTGGCGAGTCGAAGATGGGCGCCGATGTACCCTCAATCGGAGGACAGAGCGCAGCAGCATCGGCTGTGAAGATTAATCCCGGAACGATTATGTACTCTGACGAGCTTATCTTCAAGCGTGGCTCACACGGTGCTATCACACACATCATCCCTGAGTCTAAGGCTAAGGAGATGGCGAGCCTGCTTCCCGAGGTTCCCGAGCCTACATCGAACCACTACGAGAACTTCCTCTTGGCTGTTATGGGCGAGGAGAAGGCACACTCTTCATTCGATGTATTTGGTCCTTTGTGTCAGGTGTTCTGCTTGGGTGTTATGGCACAGCGCCTGAACGAGAAGCTTATCTTCGACCGCGAGACAAAGCGCATCGTGAACAACCGCTTCGCCGACGCTATGCTTACAAACACACCCCCGCGCAAGGGCTGGGAGGAGTTCTACAAGATGTAATCAAATACTCCCTATACGAAAAATGCCGCTCCCAACCGGAGCGGCATTTTCATTACAATCTATTTATGTTCTGCTATGAGCGGACCTGAGCACCAGCCTTTGCTTCCAACTGGCGTTGGAGGTTAGCCATTGTCTTCTCGATGGTCTTCTCGTTGAGAGTCTGGTTCTTATCTTCGAGAGTAAAGCCCAAAGCATAAGACTTCTTGCCCTCGGGGAGCTTATCACCCTCATATACATCGAACAGAGTAACACGCTTCAAGAGCTTCTTCTCCGTAGCGAATGCGATGTTACGCAACTCTGAGAACGATACACCCTTGTCAACCAACAGCGCAAGGTCGCGCTTAACCTCGGGGAACTTAGAGAGCTCCTCAACGGTAATCTTCTGCTTCTTAGCGGCACGCACAATCAGATCGAAGTCAATCTCCGCGAAGTAAACGCCCTGCTTGATGTCGAACTTACGCAATACCTCGGGCGATACGATACCCATCTCAACCACGGTCTTGGGACCCTGAGTGTAGATGATGCCATCAGAGTAGAGGTCGCTCTTCGAAGACTCCGAACGCAAAGTGTAGATGTCGATACCGAAGCGGCGCAACAACTTCTCTACCGTAGCACGCAGTGTATAGAACGACGCCTTAGCGGCCTTCACATTCCACGAGGGAGTAGCATCCTGTCCTGTCACAGCGATAGCTATGCGGTAAGACTCGCTGTAACGAGCCAAGGGATTCTCACCAGCCTCAACCTCGGGGTGGAAGAAGTAGCAGTTACCAAGCTCAAAGAGTTTGAGGTCGGCATTGCGGTGGTTGATATTGAGCTCTACGGCCTCCAAAGCGTTGAACAAAAGTGTCTGACGCATTACATTGAGGTCGGCGCTGAGCGGGTTCATAATCTTCACGCAGTTCTCAGCCTTGTACGACGAAAGACCCTCGTAGTATGAGGCCTTGGTCAGCGAGTTAGACATAATCTCTGTATAACCCGTAGCGGCCAAGTGGTCGGCGGCGATGTTGATGAGCTTATTCTTATCGGGACGCGGAGCATACGACAGCGTAGAGTGTACAGCCTGGGGAATCTCCACATTGTTATAACCATAGATACGCAAGATATCCTCTACCAAGTCGGCCTCACGCTGAACATCTACACGGTAAGGGGGTACGGCTACGGTAAGCACGCGACCCTGCTCGGCGGTAATCTTCACCTCCAAAGCATCGAGGATAGTACGAACAGTCTGCTCGGGAATCTCCTTGCCGATGAGTGAGTTCACGCGGTCCAACGAGAGCTCGAATACGAAGTCCTCGGCGGGTGTGGGGTTAATGTCGATAATCTCGCTCGAAATCTTACCACCTGCAAGCTCCTTCATAAGCAATGCAGCACGCTTCAAGGCATAAACCTGAATATTGGGGTCGATACCACGCTCGAAACGGAACGAAGCGTCGGTCGAAAGACCGTGGCGCTTAGCCGAACGGCGAATAGATACGGGGTTGAAGTATGCACTCTCCAAGAATACATTTACCGTAGTGTCGCTAACACCTGACTCCTGACCTCCGAAAACGCCACCAATACACATAGGCTTCTCAGCATCGCAAATCATCAAATCCTCCGCTGAGAGCTTACGCTCAACACCATCCAGAGTAACGAAGGGAGTACCCTCAGCGCAGTTCTTAACTACAACCTTACCGCCAGCGATCTTGTCGGCATCGAAGGCGTGCAGGGGCTGACCCAACTCGAAGAGTACATAGTTTGTGATATCTACAAGGTTATTCTTGGGGTTGATACCTGCTGCGCGCAACTCATTCTGCATCCACTCGGGTGAGGGTGCAATCTGACAGCCTGTAACGGTAACACCTGCATAGCGGGGAGCAGACTCTGCATTCTCCACTACAACCTCAATCTCCAAGTCGTGGTTATCTACGGCGAACTCCTCTACCGAGGGCAACTGCACCTTAACATCCTTGCCCTGTGAGCGGAGGTAAGCCGCTAAGTCGCGAGCAACACCGATGTGTGATGCTGCATCTACGCGGTTGGGAGTAAGGCCAATGCCGATAAGGTAGTCGTCCTTGATGTTGAGATACTCGCGGGCGGGTGTACCAACAACAGCCTCCTCGGGAAGCTCCATAATGCCATCGTGCGACTCGCCGATACCCAACTCGTCCTCAGCACACAACATACCGAGTGACTCTACGCCACGAATCTTACTACGCTTAATCTTGAACTCCTCGTCACCACCATTGGGGTAGAGAACAGAACCTACCGTAGCGCACAACACCTTCAAGCCCTGACGGCAGTTGGGTGCACCACATACGATATTGAGAAGCTCCTCGGCTCCAACATCTACCTTTGTGATGTGGAGGTGATCCGAATCGGGGTGCTCCACGCACTCTACAACCTTACCTACAACGACACCCTGCAAACCGCCACGGATGGTCTCAATCTTACGAAAGTCCTCTACTTCGAGGCCTATGTCGGTAAGAATGGCAGCCACCTCGTTGGGAGTGATGTCGCCCAAGTCGATATACTTCTTTAACCAATTAAAAGAGATTTCCATAGTATATTGTTTTTATTATTATTTTCGAACTATCTCACAAAGGTAATAATTAATTCTTAATTATCGGCTACCCAGCCACAAAAATATCATTCCCACCAAGATGAAGGCCAAGTCGATAGCCTTCGTGCGGAGGTTCTTCTCGCCAAAAAGCAGTGCGCCACAGGCGAACGACACCACAACAGAGCCACGACGAACCATCGACACGACAGAAATCATAGCATCGCCATCTGACAGCGCCACAAAGTATGCAAGGTCGGCAGCCGAGAGAAACAGCGAGATGAGCGGGATAGCCCACGACCAATGGAATGGGGTACGCGCGGGTTGCGACAAGTAGATGATTATCACGGCCGTAGCCATCATTGCAAATTGGTAGAGATTATACCAGCTCTGCACAAACAGAGGCTCCAACTCGCGCATAATATGGCGGTCATACAATCCACTCACAGCACCCAAAACGGCAGCCGCAGCTACGCATAATATCCAGCGGTTACGAGTAAAATCTATACCCTCTTTTTTACCGGCACGGCTCAGCAGGAAGATAGAAATCAGCGCCAGCAACACACCTATCCACTGCATAGCATTCAGCCTCTCGCCAAAGATAAGCATAGCACCCACGAGCACCAGCACGGGGCGTGTGGCGTTGATGGGGCCCACGAGGGTGAGCGGGAGGTGTTTGATGCCGAAGTATCCGAAAATCCACGAGCCGAGGACGATGGCCGACTTCAAGATAATGAGCAGATGCGAGCGCAGGGGCTGTGGCTCAACATCGAAGATAGAGCCATCGAACCACCCCAAATCGAACTGACTCGATATGATTACGGGCAGGAACAGCAGCGAAGAAAACAGCGTGTTGAGCATCAGCACCGTAGGCACAGCATTATCCCTGACGGCCTGCTTCTTGGCAACATCGTAGAGTCCCAGCAGAGCGGCCGAGGTGAAGGCAAGAATAAGCCACATAGTACGCTAAGCTGTTAAGAGTCCGATAATTACAAAGACGGCGAGCGACAGACTTGCAAGGCCATTGAGCGTACCAAACGCGATAGGGATATTGCGCTGACGAGTGGGTGTGACGATGATATGCTCGGCGATGATAATAGCCGTAAAAATAGCCGCACCGACCCATATCCACCAGCTCTGCGGAAGCAACGCAACAAACCATGCAAGGCAGGCGATAGTTACGGCGTGCAGCGCGATGCTGATGTTGAGCGATGTACGCACCGAGAACTTTGCAGGAATTGAGTGCAGGCCATTGGCACGGTCGAACTCCTTATCCTGCAAGGCGTAGATTATATCGAAACTACCACACCAAGTCATAACCAACAACGAGAGGATGCAGGGCACCAGCGCAAACTCACCCGTAACGGCTATATAAGCACCCACGGGGGCGATGCCGAGAGAAAGACCTAACACCATATGTGCCAGCGAGGTAAAGCGCTTGCAGTAACTATAAAACATCACCACAGCCAACGCCACAGGCGAGAGCAGAGCAGTGAGCAAATTGATTGTCGAAGCTGTGATGATAAAGAGCAAAGCATTCACCACAACAAACCAAATAGCCGCCTTGGGCGACACCTCACCTGCGGGAATCTCACGCGATGCGGTGCGGGGGTTGCGGGCGTCAATCTCGCGGTCGGCCCAGCGATTGAAACCCATAGCTACATTACGGGCAAAGACCATACACAACACCACCTGAACCAAGAGCGCTCCCCACCAATAGGGGTTACTCTCCGAGAGACTTGCGTGCGACGACTGCACGGCAATAACAAACGACATCAGGGCAAAGGGCATAGCGAAGATGGTATGCGAGAACTTCACCAATCGAGCATATTTTGTAATAGAATTCATCGTTATAGAGTTTTTACCCCGCAAAGATACAATAATTAAGATGAAAGAGCAAAGTGCAAAGAGGAAAGAGAGGATATAAGTGTTATGGGTGTTATAAGTAAGATAGGCAACTTTTTATAATTCCTATAATACTTATAACTCCTATAATTCCTATCTAATCTCCTTAATCCCGCTTCGCGGTCTTTTCCTCCTTCGCACCTCGGCAAAGTGTGCAAGCACCCTCTGCCCTCGGTTTGGCGTCGGTTCATCTTTGCTCTCTACCCTTTTATTCCCGTGCGTCAGCCTAATTTTGAATTCTGAATTTTGAATTTTAAATTGTGTTATGTATCTTTGCACGGATATACACTATATATATGAAGAAGATTCGTAATTTTTGCATTATAGCCCACATCGACCACGGCAAATCGACCTTGGCCGACCGTTTGTTGGAGAAGACTAACACGCTCAATCAGCGCGAGATGCAGTCGCAGGTACTTGACGATATGGACCTCGAACGCGAGAAGGGCATCACCATCAAGAGCCACGCCATACAGATGGAGTACAAGGCACGCAACGGCGAGACCTATGTACTCAACCTCATCGACACCCCGGGACATGTCGACTTCTCATACGAGGTGTCACGCGCCATCGCTTCTTGCGAGGGAGCACTCCTTGTTGTGGACGCTACGCAGGGTATTCAGGCGCAGACCATCTCGAACCTCTACCTTGCCATTGGCAACGATTTGGAGATTATCCCCGTGCTCAACAAGATTGATGTCGAGTCGGCAATGATTGACGAGGTCAAGGACCAAGTTATAGACCTTATCGGTTGCAAGGAGGAGGATATACTCTTGGCTTCGGGCAAGACAGGTCAGGGCGTGGAGGATGTCTTGGAGGCTATCGTCGAGCGCATTCCCGCACCTAAGGGTGACGACGACGGCCCGTTGCAGGCGTTGATTTTCGACTCTGTATTCAACCCCTTCCGTGGTATTATCGCCTACTTCCGTGTCTTCAACGGCACCATTCACAAGGGCGAGCATGTGAAGTTCTTCAACACGGGCAACGACTACGATGCCGACGAGGTGGGAGTACTTCGCTTGAAGATGTGTCCGCGTGACGAGATTCGCTCGGGCGATGTAGGTTACATCTGCTCGGGTATCAAAAATGCCAAGGATGTAAAGGTAGGTGACACCATCACCTCGATGACAAACCCCTGCACCGATGCTATCGCAGGCTTTGAGGATGTTAAGCCTATGGTCTTCGCAGGTGTCTACCCCGTGGAGGCTGACCAGTATGAGGATTTGCGTGCATCGTTGGAGAAGTTGCAGCTCAATGACGCCTCGCTCACCTTCGAGCCTGAGTCTTCGCTGGCGCTGGGCTTTGGTTTCCGTTGCGGCTTCTTGGGTCTGTTGCATATGGAGATTATTCAGGAGCGTCTCTACCGCGAGTTCGATATGGATGTTATCACTACCGTGCCGAATGTATCGTACCGCATAACAACCACCTCGGGAGATGTGTTGGAGGTACACAACCCCTCGGGATTGCCCGAAGTAACGAAGATTTCATCTATCGAGGAGCCATACATCAACGCACAGATTATCACCAAGGCAGACTTCTTGGGTGCCGTTATCAAGCTCTGCATCGACAAGCGCGGTGTTATGAAGAATCAGAACTTCATCACGCAGGACCGCGTGGAGATTAACTTCGATATGCCCCTCTCGGAGATTGTATTTGACTTCTACGACAAGTTGAAGAGTATCTCTAAGGGTTACGCATCGTTTGACTACCACCGCACAGGTTATAAGCCGAGTAAGTTGGCTAAGTTGGATATTTTGCTCAATGGCGAGCCTGTGGATGCCTTGTCATCACTTATCTATGCCGACCACTCGTACGACTTCGGTCGCAAGATGTGTGAGAAGTTAAAGGAGCTCATTCCTCGCCAGCAGTTCGACATTGCTATTCAGGCTGCTATCGGAGCGAAGATTATCGCTCGCGAGACTGTGAAGGCTGTGCGTAAGGATGTTACGGCAAAGTGTTACGGAGGTGATATCTCGCGTAAGCGTAAGCTCTTGGAGAAGCAGAAGGCGGGTAAGAAGCGTATGCGTCAGGTAGGCCAGGTGCAGGTTCCGCAGTCGGCATTCCTCGCAGTGTTGAAGATGGACTAAACGAGAGAAAAGAGGAAAGAGGAGAGAGCAAAGATGGGAATTATAAGAATTATAGGAGTTATAGAAATTATAAAAAATCACCTATAATACCTATAACACTTATACCACATATAACTCCTATAACAAACTCCTACCCCCCATTAACACTATAAAAGTAAACTCTGTAAAAAAATATGAAAAAGACTATTATCGACCTATTCGAACAGTCGGTAGCAAAATATGGCAGTCGTAACTTCCTCTTGGAGAAGCACGATGGCGCATTTCAGCCCACCACCTACACCGAGTGCAAAGAGCAGGCGTTGAATATTGGTGCTGGTCTTACTCAGCTGGGTATCAAGCCCAAGCAGACGGTATCTATCTTGGCCGAGGGTTGTAATAACTGGATTCTATCGGAGCTGGGTCTTCTCTACGCAGGTGCTATCAGCGTGCCCCTGTCGATTAAGTTGGAGGAGGCTAACGACCTCTTGTTCCGCTTGCGTCACGCCGATGTTGTAGCCATCTTCGTATCGCGCAATCAGTTGCCCAAGTTCCGCAAGATACGCGAGCAACTGCCCCTAATCGAGCATATCATCGTCTTCGACTGCGATGTAGAGTTGCAGCAGGGCGAGATGTTCCTCTCGGAGCTTATGGCTCAGGGCGAGGAGTACCTCAAAGATAATAAGGAGTCTTTCCTCGCTATCGGAGAGGCTATACAGAACGACGACTACGCCACTATCACCTACACCTCGGGCACTACGGCCGACCCCAAGGGTGTTATCCTCACACACCGTAACTACACGGCCAATGTGGAGCAGGCGCTGACGCGTATCTCTATCCCGTCGGAGTACACTATGTTTATCATACTGCCACTGGACCACTGCTTTGCTCATGTTGCAGGCTTCTATATTATGGTGGCGTGTGGTGCTTCGGTAGCCACTACGCAGGTAGGTCGCACACCGATGGAGACCTTGAAGAATGTACCCATCAACATCAAGGAGGTGAAGCCCAATGTGCTGTTGTCGGTACCCGCCCTTGCGAAGAACTTCCGCAAGTCTATCGAGACCTCTATCAAGAAGCAGGGCCCCAAGGTGGAGAAACTCTTTAAGTTCGCATTGAAGGTTGCCTACGAGTATAATCAAGATGGTCTGAATAAGGGTAAGGGCTGGCGCTTTATCTTGAAGCCGCTGGTTGCTCTGTTCGATAAGATTCTCTTCGAGAAGGTGCGCGCTGGATTTGGTGGCAACATCAAGTTCTTCGTAGGTGGAGGTGCGCTTTTGGACTCGGAGTTGCAGCGTTTCTTCTACGCTGTGGGTATGCCTATGTTGCAGGGTTATGGTCTCTCAGAGGCTACGCCTATCATCTCGGCTAACTCACTGGGCAAGGGCCGTCACCGCTTCGGCTCATCGGGTATGGTTATCGAGCCTCTGGATTTGAAGATTCTTGACGACGAGGGTCGCGAGATGCCCATTGGAGTCAAGGGCGAGATTGTCATCAAGGGCGAGAATGTTATGGCTGGCTACTGGAAAAACCCCACAGCTACGGCCGACACCGTAAAGGATGGCTGGCTCTACACGGGCGATATGGGATATATGGGCGAGGATGGTTTCCTATATGTATTGGGTCGCTTCAAGAGTTTGCTTATCTCTGCCGATGGCGAGAAGTACAGCCCCGAGGGTATGGAGGAGGCTATCGTGGATAAGTCACCTTTGATTGACCAGATTATCATCTACAACAACCAGAGCCCCTTCACATCGGCTATCGTTGTACCCAACCGCGAGGCTATGCGCCAGATTTTGGGTGGTAATAGCGACGAGGAGTCGCTCCGCAAGGCAGCTAAGGCTATCGGTGCCGAGGTTGACAAGTACCGCACGGGCGGTCAGTATGCTGATGAGTTCCCCGACCGCTGGTTGCCCGGCGCGTTGGCTATCGTTGGCGAGGCCTTCACCGAGCAGAATGGTCTTGTTAATAGCACGATGAAGGTTGTGCGCGGTAAGGTTGAGGAGTACTTCGCCGACCGTATCGAGTATGTTTACACCCCCGAGGGCAAGAAGATTGACAACCCAAAGAACTTGGAGTCAATCAAAAATATCACCAAGTAACTTTTGGCATAATATTTATAATTTAGGTATATTTGTAGTGCCTACGCATCTATCGGCCTAGGCATTCTGCGGTAATAGCTCAGTTGGTAGAGCATCGGCTTCCCAAGCCGAGGGTCACGGGTTCGAGTCCCGCTTACCGCTCAGGGCGGTGTGGAATAGATATTCTGCACTGCCTTTATTTTTGTACTACACGAGAATCCCGTGACCCTCAACTCCCCTTTCAGGGGTCGGGGGTGTAAATATAAGTCACGCCACTCGTGCTTGCACGAGTTTCGAGTCCCGCTTACCGCTCAGGGATATATAAAAAATCCAACTCAGAAATGAGTTGGATTTTTTGTCTACTCCAAACCTAAATGCTCCTCCAAGGTTTGTCGCAGGTGGCTATCATCGAGGTGAGTATAAATCTCTGTTGTGAGGATATTCTCGTGTCCCAGCAACTCCTGCACCTGACGGATATTGGCTCCACCCTCCAACAGATGCGTGGCGAAGGAGTGGCGGAAGGTGTGAGGGCTAATCTTCTTATCTATGCCCGCACGCAGAGCAGCCTGCTTGATGATGGTGAAAATCATCACTCGCGTGAGGGGTTTACCTCTGTTGTTCAGGAAGACAAACTCATCCTTGCGGCGGCTCTTATCTCGCGCCTCCAAGTAGAGTTGTATGCGGTCACGCGCCATACCGCTCACAGGCACAAGGCGTTGCTTATCGCCCTTGCCTATCACACGGATGTAACCCTCGCCAAAGAACAAATCACCCAAGTGCAGGTCGCACAACTCGCTGACACGCAGGCCACAAGAGTACAACACCTCCAACATAGCACGGTCGCGCAGTCCCTTGGTCGTAGAGGCATCAATCGAGCCAATCAGGCGGTCAATCTCCTCGGTCGTAAGCGTGTCGGGCAACGAGCGCGTAGCCTTTGGTGCCTCGATAAGCTCGGCAGGTGACGACTCAATGACCTCCTCCAAGAGCAGGTAGTTGAAAAAACTCTTTATCCCGCTCAGCGCACGCGCCTGCGAACTCTTCTCGCGACCCTGCTCGAATAGGCGGTTGAGGTAGTTGCGTATCATCTCTGTCTCCACCTTCTTGGGTGGAACATCATACATTCGCAACACATAATGGGCAAACTGTGCCAGGTCGCGCATATATGACTCTATGGTATTATCGGAAAGATGCTTCTCCAAACGCATATAAGTGCGGTAGCCACGCGAAATTTCCTGCCATTTTTTCGTATATTCTGCCATTTCTCTGTAACTTTGTACACTACAAAAATAAGCAAATTTTACATAATATGAAATATGTAGAACTCAATATAGCAGTTTCGGACTCAATACAGGCCGAGATTCTAACAGCCCTACTCTCGGATTACCCCTTTGAGGCCTTTGCTGAGGAGGAGAACGCCTTGAAAGCTTATATCCAGGAGGCCGACTACGAGGAGTGCCACGAGGAGGTGGAGCAGATAATCAAAGAGCAGGCCGTGGAGTTTACCGTCCAAAGCGT
Source organism: Alistipes sp. (assembly GCA_045655585.1). Lineage (GTDB taxonomy): Bacteria > Bacteroidota > Bacteroidia > Bacteroidales > Rikenellaceae > Alistipes. The sequence continues at coordinate 20,648 of JAZOPO010000034.1, forward strand.
CATCCAGCAGAATTGGAACGCCGAGTGGGAGAGCGGCTTCGAGCCTGTGGAGGTTGCGGGCGAAAGGCCTATTCTTATCCGTGCGCCGCACCACGCCCCAGCCCAGCAGGGGGTAATAGATGTTGTAATAGCTCCGCGAATGTCATTCGGCACGGGACACCACGCCACCACTGCACTTATGTCGCAGACCATTGCTTCGATGCGCTTCGAGGGTAAGCGAGGTCTTGATATGGGTTGCGGAACGGGTGTGCTGGCTATCGTGGCGTTGAAGTGTGGCGCCGAGCAGATGACGGCCGTAGATATTGACGACTGGGCTTGCGACAGTTGTTGCGACAGCATAGCGCTGAGTGGCGTCGAGGATAAGGTTGATGTCCGTTGTGGCTCTATTGAGCAGGTTGTAGCGGGCGAGAAATACGACTTCGTGCTGGCTAATATCAACCGCAATATATTGGTTTCGATGATGCCCTCGTTTGCCGACGCATTGACAGAGGGTGGCGAGCTGCTTATGAGTGGCTTCCTGCGCGAAGATGTTGTACACATAGAGGCCTCGGCCACGGAGCAGGGCTTTATGGTAGAAAATATCATCGAGCGCGAGGGATGGATGGTTGTTGTATGTAAAAAGATGTAGTTATGGTAATACTTCCTGCGGCATATATGCCTTCGGTTGAGTATGTTGCGCGCCTTCTGCGCGAGGAGTGCGTAATAGACTTGGGTGAGAATTATATCAAACGCTCGGAGCGCAATCACGCCTCGATTCTTTCGGCTAACGGAGTGATGCAGCTCACGGTGAATGTCGAGAATGCCAATCGTCCCCGCCAGAGAATGCGCGATGTGAAGATTGACTACTCGAAGCGTTGGCAGCACCAGCACTGGGTGTCGATTCTCTCGGCATACAAGTCATCGCCCTACTTCGACTACTTTGCACACGAGTTAGAGCCATTCTACAAGCGCGAGTGGCGTTATCTGGTAGATTATAATATCGAGTACACACAGACCCTGCTGCGCCTATTGGGTGCAAGCGTGGAGCTACCCATATCGGAGAGTTATGTCGAGGCCCAGGAGGGAGATAACGACCTGCGCCCCAAACGAAAAGAGGGCTCGACCTTCGTGGCCGAACCCTATTTCCAAGTCTTTTCAGACCGTATGCCCTTTGCAGCAAATCTCTCGGTGTTGGACCTGCTATTGTGCGAGGGCCCAGCCGCTATCGATGCTGTTTTAAAGCGTTGCCGATTATAATAGTCTGCTGGTCGCTTATATCGCCCGCAGTTACGACAATGTGGTTGCGATTGCCCATAACGATAGAGTCTGATATAAACTGACAGGGAGCATACTCTCTAACACCCACAGTATCCTTGTTCACCGTCATCACGGGAGCCTCCTTAGCCGACGAGTAGAACTTAACCTGCTGGATAGAATCCTGACGAATATTGCGACGCTTTTCAGAGATATGCAGCGTAGGACTCTTCTTGTTCCACAACGCACGGTAGAGGAAGTATGAATCCTTCTGGTCTTTGCGGTCGAAGGTTACAAGGCCTGTGCGCGATATGCCATCGGTGTGGCGTACTGAGCCAAACTCAAACATATTGTTAATCCATACACCCCAGAAGTTATTGTCACCAGCCAAGTGGCGAGCATATCCCTCGTGGAACTCTGTGTGCCAACGCTCAGGCTGCCAACGGGGGTCCAATTCAAGAGGCTTGAAACTGCTATTCGACTGCTGGTCGATAGAGCCTGCCTCGCCATAAGCCACAGCCGAACGCAGGTGTCCCCACTCATTGTGTAGCTTCTCCTGCCATACAGTCAAGTCGTTGATTGCGCCACGCTCCCAGCCTACATTCTGCTGCCATACGATAAGGTCGGGGATGAAGTTCAGCTCACCATCCTGGTTACTGCACGCAACAGTAGGACGCGTAGAGTCCATACTCTTGGCCGTATTGTTCAGATCGCGGATGAAACTCAGCACATCGCCGCCACCACGCATCCACACCAAAGAGTAGATACCCCACATCACAACCGAGGGGTGGTTGTAGTTCTGCGCAATAACCTCACGCATCTGCTGCATACCGTTTCGCTTGAACTTATCGGTCGAGAAGTAGAATACATCGCTCAAATAAGGCGCACGGGTAAAGGGCGTATCAATCCACACCATCACACCATTCTGGTCACAGCAATCGTAGAGATACTGCGAGTGGGGAGCCGTAGCCGAACGGATAGCATTTGCGCCAATATCGCGGATTTGCTCCAAATCCTCGTCGTAGTGACGAGTACGCAGTGCGCTACCTATGGCCGCACGGTCGTGATAGAGTGTAACACCCTGAATCTGAATACGCTCACCATTGAGCTTGAAGCCCTGCTTCGATGTAACCTCAATCGAACGGAAACCTGTTGTTACCGTAACCTCGTCCTCCTGATGGGTACCAATACCCACGGTAATGGTGTAGAGGTTAGGCTCCTCGGGACTCCACAGCAGAGGCTCTTCGAGTATAAAGGGAATATCAACAGGCTTATTAGGCTCTATGCGACCCTTAACATAACGAGAATAGACCACATCACCCGTCGGGGCACGCACCGAGATAGCCAAGTCACACAACTTTGTAACTGTGGGCGCTGTAACCCATACCGAGGCTGTTGCCTCTACGGTATTTTCGGTGATAGCATTCTGATGAATCAGGACTCCATCTGAGCCGTAATAGAGGGGCGAGATGGTAGTCTGCTCTGTAACGATAAGCTCCACATCGCGATAAATACCACCATAGAGGTTAATCTCCGACGAGGTAGGGAGAATATCGTTCTGGTAGGCGTTGCTAACAACCACCACCAGCGAGTTGTTCTTATCGAACTCCACATAGGGCGTAATCTCGAATGTGAAGGCTGTAAAACCGCCACGATGCTCGCCCGCGTGCTGACCATTGACAAACACATCGGCTACATTCTGCACGCCGTAGAACTTCAAGAACAGACGCTTGTTACTCCACTCGGCAGGCACATAAATATCGCGCGAATAGTTAGCCGTAGTCTGCAAATACTCGCCCTTGCCCGAGAGGGCATCGAGATTCCAAGTGTGTGGCAACGATATATGGCGAGCGTAGTCGCTGCTGGTCTCCAACTTATAGAAGAATTGCCAATTATCGTTGAGCGAATAGACCTCACGCGCCGAGGCCACGAAGCCTATGACGGTGAGTAGGAGTGTGATTATACAACGCTTCATAACTTTATTATTTTATAGTGTAATGGCACATTCTGCCCTCGCACAGAACTCATTGCGGAGTCGAAACAGCCATCATAACCCGATTTACTTACCGCAAATATAGCAATTATCAAAAAAATATACTAACTTCGTGCATTATTTTAACCATAGATAGAGTAGTATACAACACAAATAGACCTATATCGGATTATGAATGTATTTGATATTATAATATACATAGCCTTGGCTTGGGGCGTATATAATGGCTGGAAACGCGGATTCCTTTTGCAGATGCTATCGCTTCTCGCCATCATTGCAGCACTATATTTTTCGGTGCAGTATGGCTCGGAGTTGGAGCGAATACTCGGTATGAAGGTTACGGGCGTCACTGGATTTATAATCATATTCATAGGTGCGCTTATTGTATGCACCATTGCGGGATATATCCTGCGTGCCGTGTTCCGATTTGCGGGCTTGGGTATAGTTGACACCATATTTGGCATCACATTCTCGCTGGCCAAGGTGGTGCTTATCGTGAGCGTACTCTACTCGTGGTTTGCGTCTATTAACAATAAGTTTGACTTGGTTGAGAAGAAGACCATCGAAGAGTCTCATTGGTTCAAACCCGTGGCGGGCATCACAGACAAACTCACGCCCTACTTCGAGGAGTTGAATTTCAAGCAGTTGAAGAATAATCTATTAGACAAATAATGGCCGAACAGATTTATGCCACCGTCGTTCGTTCGACGGGTAGTTGGTATGAGGTGTTGCACGAGGGAGAGCGATTGCAGTGCCGCATACGAGGAAAGTTGCGTCTAAAAGGGGTGCGCTCAACAAATCCCGTGGTTGTGGGAGATGTGGTGCAGGTAGAGCCTGATGAACAGGGAAGTTATGTAATCTCGGCCATCGAGCCACGCCGCAACTATATCATTCGCCGCGCGTCAAACCTATCGAAGGAGTCGCACATCATCGCTGCCAATGTCGATCAGGCATTGCTCGTTGCTACACTCTTCTCACCCGAGACGGCAACAGAGTTCATCGACCGCTTTCTTGTCACCTGCGAGGCGTACAAAGTTCCCGTAACAATTCTTTTGGCGAAGATTGATTTGGCACGCACACAGCCCGAGGCGGTGGAGGAGTTTCACGCCATATATGAGAGTGCAGGCTACCGCATTATCGAGGTGTCTGCAACCGAGGGTGAGGGTGTAGAAGAGGTTAGAGAACTACTCCGCGGAAAGACTACACTGCTGTCGGGAAATTCGGGTGTTGGCAAATCGACACTCGTGGCGGCCGTAGAGCCGGGCTTGGATATTCGTACGGGCGAAATTTCACAGAGCCACCACAAGGGCAAGCACACAACAACATTCTCGACGATGTATCCGCTCTCGGAGAGTGGCTATATTATTGACACACCAGGAATTAAAGGCTTCGGTTTGATCGACATCGAGGATGCCGAGCTGGCGCACTACTTCCCCGAGATGATGCGCTTCTTGCCCGACTGCCGTTTCTATAATTGTTCTCATACGCACGAGCCACACTGCGCCGTGATGGAGGCTGTAAAGCGTGGCGAGATAGCATATCCTCGCTATGAGAGTTACCTGAAAATAATGGACGAAGATGACAAGTATCGTAAATAGAATAAAAGAGTTAAGCGCTGGACACTCGCCCGAGTGGTACGACGAGCGCACAGCATATATGACATCGTTCCTTACCGAGGAGCGCGTGGATGTTTTGCGTCGCACGCTGAATGAGCGCACACGCTATATGACTATCCTCACAGAAAACACCTTCCACCCGCAGAATGCATCGGCGCTGGTGCGTCACTGCGAGGCCTTTGGATTGCAGGACCTGCACACGGTGGAGACGCTGTGTAAGTTCAACCCCAATGTGAATATTGTTCGCGGCACGGATAAGTGGGTAGACATTACCCGTCACGAATCTACGGCCGAGGCTATCGCCACGCTCAAAGGCGCGGGCTATCGTCTGGTGGCTACCACACCCCACCGCGAGAGCTGCACACCCGAGACATTCGATGTGGAGAAGGGCCCCTTCTGCTTGGTATTCGGCACGGAGCACGCTGGCGTATCGGACGAGATTATCGATGCGGCGGATGAGTACTTGCGCATACCTATGTGCGGTATGGTTGAGAGCCTTAATGTGTCGGCCTCGGCGGCAATCTTGATATATATGCTCTCGCAGCGTATGCGCCTCTCGCAGCAGATTGACTGGCGATTGAAGAAGGATGATGCCCGCGAGATGTTGTTCCGCTGGATTATGGTAGCGGTGAAAGATTCAGAGAGAATTTTGGAGCGTCAGTTTCCTTTATAATCATTGATTATGAGTGAGATATTGAGAAAGCAGTTTCTGCGCCACATAGCGCAGACCTCGCCTGCACCCCAACTCATAGAGGTTGAGCGTGCCGAAGGCGTATTTTTCTATACTCCCGAGGGTAAGGCCTACTACGACCTTATCTCAGGAGTGTCGGTAAGCAATGTAGGCCACGGCAACAAGGCTGTGGTGGAGGCAGTGCAGAAGCAGGCTGCGGACTATATGCATATTATGGTCTATGGCGAGATGGTCGAGCGCCCGCAGGTTGAGTTTGCCCGTATGCTGGCCGAGGCTCTGCCCGAGCCTCTGGATAGCGTCTACTTCCTCAATTCGGGAGCTGAGGCTGTGGAGGGTGCCTTGAAGTTGGCAAAGCGTTACACCCACCGCACCGAGATGATTTCTATGCGTCAGGCATATCACGGCTCTACACACGGAGCGATGAGTATGATGGGAGCACCCGAGGGTGAGGAGTGGAAAAATGCCTTCCGTCCCCTACTGCCCGACACTAAGGCTATACGCTTCAACTGCGAGGAGGATTTGTCGCAGATTACCGAGCGTACAGCCTGCGTATTGTGCGAGCCCGTGCAGGGCGAGGCGGGAGTACGCCCCCCAAAAGCGGGCTACCTCGAAGCGTTGCGCAAGCGTTGCTCGGAGGTAGGTGCACTGCTCATATTTGATGAGATACAGGTCGGTATGGGCCGCACGGGTGAGATGTTCGCGATGCAGAAGTATGGCGTAACACCCGACATCGTATGCTTAGCCAAGGCGCTGGGTGGAGGTATGCCCCTCGGAGCCTTCGTGTCGAGCCAGCAGATTATGTCAACCCTCACACACACCCCCGTCCTGGGTCATATCACCACATTTGGTGGCCACCCCGTATGTTGCGCGGCAGGTCTGGCGGCAATGAAATACTTGCAGGATAACAAGATAGTGGAGGATGTCGAGCGAAAGGGCGTTCTGTACGAGGAGTTACTGCGCGACCACCCTGCCGTTAAGGAGATACGCCGCAGCGGTCTGCTTCTGGCCGTAGAGTTGGGCGAGAGCGAGAAGTTATATCGCATAATGGACCTCTTTATCGAGAATGGTATTCTGAGCGACTGGTTCCTCTTCTGCGACACGGCATTTCGCATCTCGGCACCTCTCGTAATCACCGACGAGGAGATTCGCCACAGCGCGGAGATAATAAGAATGTGTATGGACAGATTGTAATCCGTAGTCGAATAGTAAAACGAATTTAACCCCCTAAAATATTACGCTATGAGTAATTCTAATTCAAGTCCCGTCATCACGACAGGAGCCGTATTGACCATCACATTGGTATGTTGTGCCATTGTTGCATTCTTTTTGTTTGGTGTGCCCCGATATAAGGTGTGGCAGCAGGAGATGAAGGGTCGCGCCGAGTTGGCACAGGCCGAGCAGAACCGCCAGATTAAGATTGAGGAGGCGAAGGCTAACCTCGAGGCCGAGAAACTCAACGCTCAGGCCGAGGTGGTGCGAGCGCAGGGTGCTGCCGAGGCTATCAGGATTGAGAATGGCTCTCTGACACCCACCTATATCCAGTATCTCTGGGTGCGTCAGCAGAACTCTGCAGCCAATAAGGTGATTTACATCCCGACCGAGGCAGGCCTACCCATCTTGGAGGCCAAGGGTGAGTAGATTTGTGAGTAATAAAAAAGCCGTCAAATGTTGTGTTAGGCGGCTTTTTATTATACCCTTGCGAGAAATTATACCGCATAATCGAACCCATAAACATGGATGTGATATTAAGCGAGAGGTTGCGGAGAAAAAAGATATTGGGCAAAGAGGCAAAAAACATAGTTAAAATGTTGATTTTTACTTTTTTTAGCGTATCTTTGCAGTCGCTTTCGCGCGCGTATATTGCGCACGCAGGCATAAAACATTTAATATTAACAATTTAACGAGCGATTGTATCGCAAAATTTTTCCACGATGGAAGTATTGAACAATGTAGCAAACGAGGGTTTCGATTGGAACGCGTTTGAGAATGATTTGGATCTCTATGGCGGTCAGTCTAAGGAGCAGGTAGCTGAGGCTTATGGCCAGACTCTTTCTAACATCGCTGTTGGCGAGGTAGTAGAGGGTACAGTTAGCGAGATCAACAAGCGCGAGGTAACCGTAAACATCGGCTACAAGAGCGAGGGTATGATTCAGGCAACTGAGTTCCGTTACAACCCTGAGTTGACTGTAGGTGACAAGGTAGAGGTTTACGTAGAGTCA